>CAYURD010000027.1:0-39345 GCA_964446865.1 uncultured Glaciecola sp. | reverse complement strand
TCAACAACACTCGCTGATTCAATCACAACGTCTTCAACAGGTACGTCTTGATGCATACCAGCGTTGCCAGTATCTACGTTACGAATACTCTCTACAACGTCCATGCCTTCAACAACTTCAGCAAATACACAATAGCCAAAACCGTTAGCATTTGGCGCACTGAAATCTAAAAAGTCATTGTCTTTTACGTTAATAAAAAACTGACAAGTTGCAGAGTGTGGGTCATTTGTTCGAGCCATGGCTAATGTGCCTGTTTTATTGCTCAGGCCATTATCAGCTTCGTTTTCGATAGGATCTTTTGTTGGTTTTTGTTCAAGTCCCGACTCAAAACCGCCGCCTTGGATCATGAAGTTGCTGATCACGCGGTGAAAAATAGTGTTGTCGTAAAAACCGTCATTTACGTAGCTTAAAAAGTTTTCTACTGTTTTAGGCGCCGCTTCTTCAAATAACTTTATTTTTATCTCGCCAAAATTTGTCTTTAGAACAACCATGTTTTTTCCTTTTATGTCAATTGCTAATGTAAATGTTAGCGCAAGTATTTGCGCAAATAAACGCGTTAAGAGTAGCGTAACTAGCTAGCAAGGTGCTAGAATTCGTGCATATTTTGAAGCAATCTTCCGCTAAAGTCATTTTTATTTATGTTGCAAATTTATAATACGCTCACAAAGCAAAAACAAACCTTTACACCCATCAATAAAAACGAAGTCGGGGTCTACGTTTGTGGCATCACGGTTTATGACTTATGCCACGTCGGTCATGCTCGCACTTACCTAAGTTTTGACATTGTTGTTAGATATTTACGTCATTTAGGTTACCAAGTTAAATACGTGCGTAATATTACCGATGTTGACGACAAGATTATTGCACGTGCGCATGAAAACGGCGAAACGCCTGAGCAGCTAACCGCGCGCACAATCGCTGATATGCATCAAGATTTTGCTGCAATCAACCTTATTGAACCTGACATAGAGCCACGTGTGACTACGCACATACCAGAAATCGTAGATGTGATAAGTCGTTTAGTGGACAAAGGCTATGCTTACCAGGCTGATTCAGGGGATGTGTTGTTTAAGGTCAGCGCATACAACGAGTATGGCAAACTTAGTAAACAAGACCTTGAACAGCTCGTGACGGGTATCCGCGTCGAAACATCGCAAGATAAGAAAGATCCGCTTGATTTCGTGTTGTGGAAAATGGCGAAACCTGGCGAAGTATCTTGGTCGTCGCCATGGGGAGACGGTCGTCCGGGTTGGCATATCGAATGTTCGGCGATGAATCACAAGCATTTAGGTGAACACTTCGATATACACGGTGGTGGCTCTGATTTAATATTTCCGCATCACGAAAATGAAGTGGCGCAGTCTTGCTGTGCATTTGATACACAATACGTGAATACGTGGATGCACGCAGGTATGGTGCAAGTAGACAATGAGAAGATGTCAAAGTCACTGGGCAACTTTTTTACATTGCGTGACGTATTGCAATTATATGACGCAGAAACGCTTCGGTTTTTCTTAATGTCGGCTCATTATCGCAGTCAGCTTAGTTATTCCCAAGATAATGTCATTATGGCAAGGGCAAGCCTAGAGCGTTTATATACTGCTTTGCGACCTGTTGAGCCGAACATGAGCGTTGATATGGCTTATGGTGATTATATTCATAAGTTTGAAGCGGCAATGAATGACGATTTTAATATGCCTGTGGCAGTGTCAGTGTTGTTTGACATTGCTAAAGACATAAACAAAGAAGCGCCATCCAGTCAAAAAGCAAAAGATTTAGCAGGGGTACTGCGAAAGTTTGGAGAAATTCTGGGTATTTTAGCTCAAGATCCAAATGAGTTTTTACAAGGTGACGCAGATGACGATTTTGCATCACGTGTTGAAGCCTTGATACAAAAGCGTACATCAGCGCGTAACAATAAAGACTGGGCAAGCGCTGATGCAGTTAGAGACGAATTAACCGCACTGGGTGTGGTGCTTGAAGAAAGTAAAGAAGGGACGACGTGGCGAAAGCTTTAAGGTAGAGAATAGGCAAAGTTGGAAAAATTGAACTACCGCTAAGCTATCTTTGTCGTATATACGAAGCAACTTAATAAAAGGCGGTGTTATGTTTTCATCAAAAACAGATTTATCAAAGACGAAATTTTCAAAAAAGACCTTGTTATTAGGTACCGTTTTCAGCGCAGTATTAGGCTTAGCAGGATGCGCTAGCTACATCGCCAATGTACCTAATCACGATGTTTTACTAAAAGAACATACCGAGCAAGACGGTAACGCATGCATTCGAGCCGATAGAATAAGAGGCTGGGGTGTACTCGATGATGATGTGTTGAGTGTTGATGCATTTGGTAGTAAAAAATTCTATTTAGTAACTACCATGTATTCTTGCCAAGATATTCTCACTTCAGCGACGGTTGGCTTTTCAAGCGGCTTTGCTGAGTTTTGTGGTCGAGGGCGAGACCGGATTATTACACGCGAAGATGCTTGCCAAGTACAAAGTATTTTCGAGTTTGACTCTCGCGAAGAGGCGTTTGAAGCCTTTGAAACTGTCGATGAAAAACGTCTCAAAATAAGAGAAGAGCAAAAAGCGCTACACGAGGCAGAAAACAAATAAGCTACGAATTGGCTATTCGTTATTTGGGTGCACATACCTCGCTAGGTATGACTTTGTAGGTATGACTTTGTTACTAAGCACCCATTAATAGCGCGCAATTGCTAAGTTCTCGTCACATCCACTCTTATCTTGAGTTTTTGGCCAGGCTGTAAATATTTGCTTCGGTTCAAGTTATTCCATTTTGTTAAATCAGCAATTTTTACTTTAAAACGACTAGCAATACGCGCTAGCGAATCGCCCGAGCGAACTGTGTAGACTAAATTACGCATTACGGGTGAGTTAGCATCAGGGACAGGGACGCTGTCAGACCATATTACTAATTTTGCACCAATTTTAAGTGGATCGGTTGGTGCCATTTTGTTCCATTTAGCGAGCTCTCTAACACCAACTTTGTGCGCCATGGCAATATCCCAAAGTGTATCGCCGTTGTTTACGGTATGTTCTATTTTATGATTAGCCCGCTTTATTGACTGTGTTTTTGCGACACGTTGATCTACCGATAAGCTATATGCATCTAAATCTTTTAGCGATACAGGTACTAACAAATAATCACCCGCGATAATGGTATTGCCTCGTAGATTATTCACCTTTTTAATTACGCTTATGCTACTGGAATATTTATTCGCGATTACCCCTAAACTTTGACCGCTTTTTACCTGATGACGCACCCAATTTAGTCTGTCTTTTTTGCTGGTTTTAGCAAGGGTTTCGGTAAAGTTATCGACTTTAGCAATCGGTAAAAGCAATGAATGCGGGCCGTTAGGATCGGTTGCCCAACGATTATAACCAGGGTTAAGTGCCTGTAATTCTGAAATGGTAAGGTTTGCCATACTTGCCGCTAGTGCTAAGTCTATTTGACTCCCGACATCTACAATCTGTATCACAGGAGCATTAGGAATACTTGGCCATGCAAAATTATACTGTTCTTGATTCTTGAGGATATCGACCAGTGCGAGTAATTTAGGCACATAAGCTCTGGTTTCTCGTGGTAAGCCCAGTGACCAAAAGTCAGTCGGTTTATTTTCTCGTTTGTTTTTCTTTATTGCTCGCATGACGCGGCCTTCGCCACTATTATACGCAGCTAGGGCATGCAGCCAGTTGCCATCAAACATTTTATGTAAATACTTTAGATACTTAATTGCGCCATCGGTGGAGGCAACAACGTCTCGGCGACCGTCATACCACCACGTTTGTTTCATGCCAAAGCGTTTTCCAGTGCTAGGAATAAACTGCCACATGCCCGACGCTCTTCCGTGGCTATAAGCAAAGGGGTCAAAAGCACTTTCTACAATAGGTAATAACGCGAGTTCAAGCGGCATATTTTCTTCTTCAAGCCGCTCAACAATATAATACAAAAATGGCTTAGCGCGTTTAGATACTCGCTGCATATATGCCGGGTGACGCAAATACCATTTACGTTGTGCGTCTAGTCTTGCTTGATCTTGTGGTATATGCATATTGAGTTGATATTTAATTTTATCCCACACGTCATTTAGAGAATTGGGGTCAATGGGATCATCTTCTAATAAAGGAACTTCAACGGGCTCAGTGGGGTGAATTACTTTAGCAACACCTTCTTGGGCTATTTCACATTCACCTTCGTGCGTTGATGATTCATTCTCGCTTGTTGCTGGGCACGGTTTAATATTGTCGAGTAAGAGCAAATTATTGTGTTGCTGACTGACATCTAGGCCTGAACTATTATTATTTGCAGAAGTATCATTGTTAGCCGGGTCATTTTTCGTACTATTTGATATGTCGGCAGATTTCTCATTAGGCGCCAATTGGCAAGCGCTTAAGGTAAAAATTAATCCTAAGGGTAGTAAAAACTTCATTAAAATCCTTTGTATAAGCATTTTGTGAGAGTGTTGCTCACTAATTCTCATTAATGTGTATTTGGGCATTAGCTGCAATACGGCAAGCGTTTGCAGTCGTGTTTTTATTCTTTCTTGCACTGTTTCTTGCACTGTTTCTTGCACTATTTTCAGCAATGTAATTAATTACTCTTTCCTTTAGCAATTATTACCAGCAATTCTTACGCCAAATTAGAAATTATCTTTCAAACGACGCAGGCTTGCAAATGTTTGAATGTTACTATTTTTATTAGAAATATCCTGTTTTTTATCCATCATTGCATCAGCAGTTTTAATGTCATTCGTATGACAACGTAAAAAGGGATTAATTGCACGTTCTTTTTCGATTGTACTAGGCAGCGTTATTAAATCGTTATCACGCTGTTGTTTTACCCAACTCGAATACTGTAATAATGCTTCATTTTGTGCATCAACATGCAATGCAAAATCAATGTTCGCTTGTGTATATTCGTGAGTACAATAAACCTTAGTCTGACTAGGTAAGTTAGCCAACTTTTGTAAAGAAGCGTAAAATACTTCTGGCGTCCCTTCAAACATACGACCACAGCCTGCTGAAAATAAAGTATCACCGCAAAATACAAAGTCCTGATTGACAAAAACAATGTGATCGAGCGTATGTCCAGGGGTTTCCAAAACATAAAACTCGACGTCAAAGCATGACAGAGCGACAGTATCGCCTTCTTGTAAACGATGTTTGATGTTTGCAATTTTAGGATTACGAGGGCCGTATATGTCAACATTGGGATATAAGGCTAATAATTCAGCGACACCGCCCGTGTGGTCATAATGATGATGAGTAATTAAAATAGTTGTAAGAGTCAAGCCCTTATTGCTTATAAACTCAATAACAGGCTTGGCATCACCAGGGTCAACTACCAAAAGCTCAGCTTCATTATGCATCGCCCAAATGTAGTTATCGGTGAAGGCTTTTATGGGGGCAATCTTATATTTATGCTGCTTGTTAACGTCGGCCATTGACTAGTGCACTCAATATGTCTGTTTAATTTGTGAATAAGGTGTAATATTATCACAAAGACATGGTTTTTTAAGTGTATTAAACAAGCTTAGTTTGCAATAGGGGCATCACATGGTCATGCGCAGCGCACATACAGATAAAGTACCTGAGTATCCTAAACAGTGGCTGCAATTGAGTCAGGGCGAGCTTGCTCGTGACGAATTAGAAAAAGCCCTTAAACCCATCATTGAACGCGTGTTCGGTTATTACTTAGTAAAAATTGGCAGTTTAAGTAGCCAAATATCGCTAGACGCTTGCCAAATAAAACATCAATACAGCTGTGCGCCTCATTCCAATAAGCATAATCAACTTTGCGCGGTGTCTGCAAAACTACCTTTTCAAAACAACAGCGTCGATGCTTTTGTATTACTAGGTGAGCTTGATTTTGCGCAAGATCCTCATCAAATATTACGAGAAATTGACCGAGCGATTACCCCTGATGGCAGCGTGATTATTGCAGGCTTCAATCCTTTTAGCATTGCAGGCGTGCTAAAATATTTGCCCATTAACCGAAAGAATATACTGCACAAAGGGAGATTTTTTACGTCAATGCGAATTAAAGATTGGCTTCAACTATTAAACTTCGAAATTGTACAGCACGAAAATTTAATTTATTCGTCAATGTTTAGTAAGCATCTAAACAGCCAAAGCCGCATTCAAAAGTTGTTAAAACGCTATTTACCTTGGTTTTCTTCTATGTATATCATTGAAGCGCGCAAGCGAGAAATCCCGCTTTCGCCCATTAAACCTATATGGAAATTATCGCCTAAATTTAGCAGTGCTTCTTCGCCGGCAACGGCGAGGTCAATACCCGACACTCACGCGGCTAAAAATAGACACTAAACGGCCTTAAAATGCCTTAAAAGACTTAGTTGCACTAACTCTACTTAACGCGCATGCCGGGCTTCGCTCCAGCATGTGGCTCTAGTATATAAAGGTCATCACCACCCGGGCCTGCAGCCAGCACCATGCCTTCTGACATGCCAAAACGCATTTTACGAGGCGCTAAGTTTGCGACCATCACAGTATGTTTGCCAATAAGGTCTTGTGCCTTGTACGCTGATTTTATGCCAGCAAACACTTGGCGTTTTTCATTGCCTATGTCTAGCTCAAGTCTAAGCAGCTTGTCTGCTTTTTCAACGGCCTCTGCATGTACGATTTTTGCCACGCGCAAATCGATTTTTGCAAATTCATCAAAGTTGATCATTTCTGCAATAGGTTCGACATCGCTTGAGGGGATAGTCGGTGATTTACTATTGTCTTGTGTTGCTTTTAAGTGCTCTGTTGATGCTTCGACCATGGCGGTGACTTTATCGGCATCAACTCGTTGCAACAATGCTTTAAATTTATTGATTTCATGGCCCGTTTTGACATCGTGAATGCTGTCCCACGTAAACTCATCATTTAAAAAGGCTTGTGATTGTTTAGATAATTTAGGTAACACAGGGGTTAAATAGATCATCAAGATTCTAAACAAATGAATACCCATTGAACATACATCATGGGTAAGTGCTTGTTTAGCTTCGTCTTTAATGGTGACCCATGGTGCTTGGGCGTCAATATATTGATTGGCTAAGTCTGCAAGGGCCATAATATCGCGTATCGCTTTATGGTAGTGACGAGACTCAATGGCATCTGCAATACTCTCACTTGCGCTTTGAAATTGCGCTAGCAAGTCAGGATTTTCAACGTTTTGTGATAACTTACCGTCAAATTTTTTGGTAATAAAGCCTGCACAACGAGAGGCAATATTCACCACTTTACCAACAAGATCAGAATTGACCTTTTGTACAAAATCTTCAAAGTTTAGGTCAATGTCGGTAACCGAATCATTAATCTTACTAGCAAAGTAATAGCGCAAATATTCAGGATTCAAATGCTCTAAATACGTTCTGCCTTTAATAAATGTCCCTTTAGTTTTTGACATCTTGGCGCCGTTGACCGTCACAAAGCCATGAATATTTACGCCTGTCGGCTTTCTAAAACCTGCACCTTCAAGCATCGCTGGCCAAAATAAGCAATGAAAATAAGTAATGTCTTTACCAATAAAATGGTACAGCTCGGTGTCGTTGCCCTTAGCCCAAAATTCTTCGTCGTTGATACCATGTTTGGCAGCGTAGTTTTTGAAACTTGCCATGTAGCCAACTGGTGCATCAACCCACACGTAAAAGAACTTGCCTGGTGCGTTGGGAATTTCAAAGCCAAAATAAGGGGCGTCTCGGCTAATATCCCATTGCTGTAAACCTTGCTCAAACCACTCTTCAAGTTTGTTAGCCATTTCGTTTTGAATAGCGCCAGAGCGTATCCATTCTTTTAGCATGCTTTCAAATTTAGGTAGGTCAAAGAAAAAATGCTCAGAGTCTTTTAATACAGGCCTTGCTCCCGATACGACGGAGCGCGGATTTTTAACTTCAGTCGGGCTGTACGTTGCACCGCAAGCATCGCAATTATCGCCATTTTGGTCTTCGCTACCGCATTTGGGGCAGGTGCCTTTCACAAAACGGTCTGGTAAAAACATTTCTTTTTCAGGGTCGTATAATTGGCTAATGACGCGCTTAGAAATATAACCATTCTCATTTAAGCGATTGTATACAAGCTCACAAAGCTCTTTGTTCTCGGGTGAATGCGTAACGTAGTAATTATCGTACTCAACCAAAAAGTCTTGTAAATCTTGATGATGTTCGGCGCGTGTTTGTTCGACCATTTGTTCAGGGGTAATGCCTAACTCTTGTGCTTTTAGCATGACGGGCGTGCCATGTGCGTCGTCAGCACAGACGCTATAACATTGATGACCGCGTAGGCGCTGGAATCTCACCCATATATCGGTTTGAATATGTTCGAGTAAATGTCCTAAATGGATAGAACCATTGGCATAAGGTAAGGCACTGGTAACCAATATGCGACGCTGACTATTTTGCATGTATCTAAACGCTCTTTTTCGTGTTTTTTCTCTGGGGCAGAATACTATCGGAAACTGGTATTATTTGCACCTTGAAATGAGCATAATAGACGTCAAATTAGTAGTAATTGATAAACAAATACGATAATCAAAGAAAATTTGACTGTTTAGTAAATATATAAGAGGCATGAGTGAAGTTTTTTAGTCATTTTAAAGCAGATAAAAATGCAGTAAACAAGAAAAGTGCCGAGCCCTCTGCTGATAATAGCACCAAGCGAGGCGGCGATTTACCCGCTGGTGACGAATTAATATCATCAGTACAAAAGTATCTACAAAAGCAGTTTTCGCTACAAGAAAATGAAACGATTGATATCAAATTAACGCACCATAATAAGGTTGATATCTTTTTTCCATTTGTACTAGATTCCATATGGCATGCGCTTAAAGTACAACTTAATGACACTTTTGGTGCTCAGATTGTATTTAACAAACACTACAACATACCAATATTTAGTGCAGCCAAACCACCCGTGAATAATGTTAAGAACATTATAGCCGTGGCCTCTGGTAAAGGCGGCGTGGGTAAATCTGCGAGCGCACTTAACATCGCATTAGCGCTAAAAAATGAAGGCGCGCGTGTTGGAATACTAGATGCCGATATATACGGCCCGTCTATTCCTATTATGCTTGGTACACAAGACCAAAGCCCAGATAGTCCGGATAATAAATTGATGTATCCCATTGTTGCGCATGGTCTAGCATCTAACTCAATAGGGTATTTGGTCAAAAATGACCATGCGTCTATATGGCGCGGGCCCATGGCAAGTAAAGCACTTAATCAATTATTAAACGAAACGAAGTGGCCTATGCTCGATTATTTAATTGTAGACATGCCACCAGGCACAGGCGATATTCAGCTAACAATGTGTCAGATGTTGCCCTTAACTGCTGCTGTGGTGGTAACAACTCCTCAAGACATTGCATTGAGTGATGCGGCCAAAGGGATTGCCATGTTTGAGAAGCTCAATATACCCATACTAGGGATTGTTGAGAACATGAGTTACTTTGAATGTGGTCAGTGTCACCATAAAACGGCGATATTTTCTGAAAAAGGGGCAAAGGAGCTATCTGAAAAATATGCCTTGCCTTTGTTAGCGCAAGTGCCGCTTGACCCCATCATTAGGGAATATGCAGATGATGGAAAATCGCTTGTTGATGAGCAAGCTGAGCACGATATCTCTATCACCTACAAACAAGCGGCAATCGATATGACGCGCTTTTTGTACACAGAAGTTGATGTGCTGCCTGTTGCATCAAATTTAAGCGATGCCATTGAGATTACTCGATTAGACTAAGGCGCAATTAAACGCGGCCGCTGCTTGCATGGATGAGTAAGTGGTCGCATAATGTTGCCAAGCAAAACACACTCAAAATTTACAAGAGTGATGAACCAAGAGTGATGAACCAAGAGTGATAAACCCAGAGTAATTAATACAGTCCGCTTGTGCGCTGCTGGTGAATGCCTCTAGCAACAGTCATTTCAAATTGTATCTGCTAACAGCACCTGTCAATTTGAACCTAAATTTCTCCAAAATTGATAAGAAGTAAAACAAATGCGTTTATGTGATAAGGATATAAAGAAGTACTTAGAGAATGGCGAAATTGCCATTTCACCCACCCCGCCCGAAGCTAATATTAGCGGCTTGACGGTTGATGTGCGCTTAGGCAATAAATTTCGAGTTTTTAACGACCATCAAGCCCCATATATTGATTTAAGCGGACCGAAGCAAGAAGTACAAGCGGCGCTTGATAATGTGATGAGTGATGAGATAGAGATAGCCCCTGATAAATCTTTCTTTCTTCACCCAAAAGAGTTAGCCATTGCGGTAACACATGAATCTATCACCTTGCCAAGTAATATGGTGGGATGGCTTGATGGCCGCTCATCGCTAGCACGTTTGGGCTTAATGGTGCACGTGACTGCACATCGGATAGATCCGGGTTGGTCTGGCAATATTGTGCTGGAGTTTTATAATTCTGGCAAATTACCACTTGCACTTAGTCCGTTGATGAAAATAGGGGCGCTGAGTTTTGAACTACTGTCTGATCATGCAGAAAAACCGTATAACGCTCGTAACGACGCTAAGTATAAAGGGCAAGATGGCGCGGTTGCTAGCAGAATAGGCTCGGGAGATTAGTATTTTACTCTTTTATAGGATTCGGTTTAATTCGTTTAATTTGTGTTTGAGAGCCAGCGACTATGTATGACTTAGTTGGCGATATTCATGGTTTTGATGAACCCTTTGTCGAATTATTGGATAAACTGGGTTATGCACCCGTTGACGGCGTTTGGCAGCATCCTAGCCGAACCTTAATATCCTTGGGCGATTTGATTGACCGTGGACCGGGTCAAAAACGCGTTGTGGATATTTTAAAAACCATGCAAGAGCACGGTAAAGCGGTTGTTATCATGGGTAACCACGAGTTTTACGCGATTGCCTGGCATTTGCGTGATGCCAAAGGCAAACCCCTGCGCCCACATACCGAAAAAAACTTTAATGAACACCGCGCTTTTTTGGAGCAAGCAGTGTCTGGCTCAGCTTGGTACAAAGCGGCGATTAACTGGTTTAAAACGCTGCCACTTTTTTATCAAAATGATGAATTACGGTGCATACATGCTGCGTGGGATGAGCGTCATGTCGACCGCTTAATGCAATATACTGATGAGAGAGGCGTACTCAAACAATCTCTTTGGGATTATCCAAATAGCGTTGATTTTTCTTTCTTTAAGTCGCTTGAGTATTGTATTAACGGCCCCAAACTTAATTTGCCAGACGGCGCTTCTTTTACTGATTCTGCTGGCCGAGAGCGTACTAAAATAAGACTCAAATGGTGGGATTTAACCAAAGCACCTACCTATCGAAATGCTTGCACTTCAGTGCCTAATCCAGAGCAACTACCCGATGAGCCAATTGCGCTTTCTTCATTGCCAACGATTAAAGGTAATAGACCTATTTTCTTTGGCCATTACTGGATGCAAAACACCCCAACCTTGATGAAAGATAATATCGCTTGCTTAGATTGGTCTGTCGTGCAAAAAGAGGGCGTTTTGGCAGCTTATCGTTTTGATGGTGAGCAAGTCTTAGATGAGTCTAAACTAGTTTGGGTGTAGCGATATATAATCTTAATCGATGCGTTATCGACTAATTACTGTGCGCTTACTGAAGAAAGAAATAAAAACAGTAGATATTTACAACCATATCCATATAATACGCCACTCGGTCGGTGTGTGGCGCAGCTTGGTAGCGCACTGTCATGGGGTGTCAGGGGTCGGAGGTTCAAATCCTCTCACACCGACCAACTACTTTTCTCTACACCCATATCTATTGATCTTGCTCGCTATTCTTAATAGCTTGGCGTAAAGCCTTTAAAGTTAACAAATCCGAATGCCAGCTTAGTCACACCAAATATGACAAAGGCTATGCTTGCTGATACCTCGTATTGCCCATCGTTTTTCCTTTAAAAACCCAGTAGTGCGTTTAAGCACCGCCGACTTAAGTTGGCGGTGCTTACCTTTTTAAGGCGCTAGTTGTGATAACAACTTATCAATACTCGCCTTCGCATCGCCATAATACATGCGCGTGTTGTCTTTATAAAACAGTGGATTTTCGATACCAGAGTAACCAGTACCTTGTCCGCGCTTGGACACAAAGACCTGCTTCGCTTTCCATACTTCCAATACCGGCATGCCTGCGATAGGCGAATTAGGATCTTCTTGCGCAGCTGGGTTTACAATATCGTTAGAGCCAATAACAATGACGACATCGGTTTGAGCAAAGTCATCATTAATTTCGTCCATTTCTAACACAATATCATATGGTACTTTGGCTTCAGCGAGTAAGACATTCATATGTCCCGGTAGGCGGCCCGCAACAGGGTGAATAGCAAAACGTACTTCTTTGCCCTTTGCTCGTAATCGCTTGCTTAGCTCGCTCACCGATTGCTGCGCTTGCGCAACAGCCATCCCGTAACCTGGCACAATGACTACGCTATCGGCTTCATCAAGTGCGCTTGCTACACCATCGGTATCAATAGCAATTTGTTCGCCTTCAACTTCAAGGGCAGGGCCGGTGGTGTTACCAAATCCACCTAAAATAACCGATACAAACGAGCGATTCATGGCTTTACACATGATGTACGACAAAATAGCGCCAGACGAACCCACAAGTGCGCCTACTACAATAAGCAAATCGTTACCTAACGAGAAACCTATCGCCGCGGCAGCCCATCCTGAGTAGCTATTCAGCATAGATACAACAACGGGCATGTCGGCTCCGCCTATCCCCATAATCAAATGATAACCAATAAAAAAGGCTAACAAAGTGACCACTATCAAAGACCATATCCCTGCGCCATTAATAAAGTTGATTAACAGAATAAAACTTAATATTGCTGCCGCTGCATTGAGAAAATGACCACCAGGCAATTTTTCAGCTTTAGAACTTAACTTGCCGGCTAATTTTCCAAAGGCCACAACAGAACCGGTAAAGGTTACTGCACCAATGAAAATACCTAAAAAGACTTCGACTTTTAAAATACTTTGTTCAACTTCACTCTTTTTTGCAAGCAACGCTGCAAAGCCTTCTAAAGAGCGCTGGTCAAACCCGCTCATTGCTAACACGCGCTCTAGCTCTATAAAGGCATTAAAACCAACAAATACGGCAGCTAGACCCACGAGTGAATGCATCGCAGCAACCAATTGAGGCATCTCGGTCATTTGTACTTTTTTAGCCACATAAAAGCCAATAATACCGCCTGCGGTAATCAGTACTAGCGACACCATCCAAAGACCTGTGCCAGGGCCAATAAGCGTGGCAATTACGGCCAGTGTCATGCCGGCTATGCCATACCATACAGCGCGTTTTGCGCTTTCTTGTCCTGATAATCCACCCAAAGACAGTATAAAAAGAACAGCGGCAGCTACGTATGCTGCGGTCGTTAATCCATAATCCATTTGCTATTCTCCTTAAGACTTTTGAAACATGGCAAGCATGCGACGTGTGACTAAAAAACCACCAAATATATTGATGCCTGCCATGAAAATAGCAAGACTGGCCAATACAATGACCAACCAAGATCCTGAGCCCACTTGCATAAGCGCGCCTAAAATGATGATTGATGAGATGGCGTTAGTAACAGCCATTAAAGGAGTGTGCAATGAGTGACTTACATTCCAAATTACTTGAAAGCCCACAAACACGGCAAGCACAAAAACAATAAAGTGCTGCATAAAGCTAGCGGGCGCGACACTGCCCACGGCAAGTAGTAATGCGGTACCAACACCAAGCAAGGTCACTTGATTGCGCGTCGCTTTTTTAAAGTCAGCCGTTTCTTTGGCTTTTATTTCTTCTGGCGTTAGCTCTTTTATTTCAGGTTTCTTTTGCGCAGCTATCGCTTTTACTTTTGGCGGAGGTGGTGGGAAGGTAATTTCACCTTCAAAAGTTACGGTTGCACCGCGAATGACATCGTCTTGCATATCGTGATTAATGTTGCCGTCTTTTTCAGGCGTTAAATCGCTCAGCATATGTCGAATGTTAGTCGCATAAAGACTACTCGCTTGAGAAGCCATACGAGAAGGGAAATCAGTGTAACCAATAATGGTGACGCCGTTATCAGTAACTACTTTCTCGTCAGCAACGGTGCCCTCAGCATTACCGCCTCGTTCTGCAGCTAAGTCAACAATGACTGAGCCAGTTTTCATTGCCGCAACCATGTCTTTTAGCCATAGTTTTGGCGCTTCACGGTTAGGTATTAACGCCGTGGTAATAACGATGTCAATTTCAGGCGCTAGCTCTCTGAACTTAGCTAGCTGAGCTTCTCTAAATTCAGGTGACGAGACACTTGCATATCCGCCACTTTCGGCGCCATCTTTTTGCTCTTCTTCAAAATCTAAATATACAAACTCTGCGCCCATGCTTTCGACTTGTTCAGCCACTTCAGGGCGAACGTCAAATGCATAGGTGATTGCGCCTAATGAAGTAGATGCACCAATGGCGGCAAGACCGGCTACACCAGCACCTACAACAAGGACTTTTGCGGGGGGGACTTTTCCTGCTGCGGTGATTTGACCCGTGAAAAAACGACCAAAATTATTACCTGCTTCAATAACTGCACGATAGCCCGCTATATTAGCCATCGAACTTAAGGCGTCCATTTTTTGCGCGCGAGATATGCGTGGCACCATTTCCATTGCGATGACCGCTGCACCAGCGTCTTTGGCAGCTTGCATGCCAGCTTCATTACCGCCAGGACTAAAAAAACTAATAAGTGTTTTTTCTTTACTAAAGTGACTAAGCTCTTTCTTAGAAGGCTCTCTTACCTTAGCAATCACATCCGCTTGTGCCCATAGCGCCTTTGCAGTTTTTACGACTTCAACGCCAGCGTCTTTGTACATAGTATCCGAAAAACCAGCAAGTTGACCTGCGCCAGTTTGAATAATGCACGTGTGCCCTAATTTTTGAATTTGACGGGCTGAATCAGGCGTCATCGCGACGCGAGCTTCCCCTTTAAAGCTTTCTTTTGGTGTTCCTATTACAGACATTGCGATTTCCCATTAGTTAACATAGTAGGCTGCGCGCTAACATTTTATGGTTTTGGTCTGTCGTTATATTTTTTGTGTTTTGACGCGCAACTTTTTCATGCTACACGCGAAATGTGAGAATGCAAACAAGCATTATGATATATGTAATGCTATACAACTAAAGAATGATCTAGCTCAATAATATTGAGCTCATGAGTGATAAAAATTGCAATTGAAATAGTGAGCTTGAGGTCATACCTTCTGCTTAGTTCAAAACAGAAGGCATGGTTTTTCATCTACTTAGCGTGATCACGAACCAGTTGGTCCATAAATCTTACGCCCCATCCTTGGCTGCCTTTAGGCGCGACATCAATATCGGCTTCAAGCCAATCAACACCGGCTATATCAAGATGCACCCATGGTAAGTCTTCATCAATAAACTTAGCAACAACCGCAGCGCCAATACTTGCGCCTGGATTGCCCGCCCCAGAATTTTTAATATCGGCAATAGGTGACTCTATTTGTTTGAAATGATTAGGATGTAGTGGCAAAGGCCATACATTCTCACCAGCGCGCTTACCGACATCCATCATTTGGGTTGAAAGTTCAAATTCTCTGGTGACTACTGCAGCGTATTCATCGCTTAAAGCGCGTACCGCAGAGCCCGTTAAAGTCGCGATATTTAGCAACAATTTGGGTTTGAATTCTTGCTGTGCATAATACACAGCATCGGCGAGTATTAGACGTCCTTCGGCATCTGTGCTCATAATTTCTATGCTGACGCCTTTCATTGTTTCAAGCACATCGCCGGGGCGAATAGCATCTTGGCTTGGCATATTTTCAGCCAAAGGCATTAAACCGACTACGTTTATATTTTCACCGCGCTTTGCGGTGGCATACATTGTTCCAGCCACCGCTGCTGCGCCCGCTAAGTCAGACTTCATATACCACATGTTTGTATTTGGTTTTAAACTGATGCCGCCAGTGTCAAAGGTAATCCCTTTACCAACTAAAGCAATTGGGGCTTCAGACTTGTTAGTGCCTGTGTAGTTTATAACCAATAACCTTGGGTCGTGAATAGAGCCTTGACCAACACCAGCAAGTGCACCCATGCCTAATTTTTCGATATCGTCTAAATCTAATACATCAATATCAACGTTTTTTATGCCTTTAAATTTGTTTTTAACCATATCGACAAAGGTTTGTGGATACATGTTTTTGCCGGGCTCAGTAGCAAGGTCTCTTGCCATATGCACGCCGGTAACAAGATGTGCTAAGTCTTTTTCATAGCTTGTTTTAGCCTGATTGGCAGCAGGCGTGACTAAGGTGACTTGTGAAGAACCGTTTGTTTTTTCACTTTTATAGCGGTCGTAACTGTAGTCACGTAGAGCGTAACCATAAGCAATATGCGCGCTTGGTGCAGTTACGTCGGTATCGATACTATCCATGTGAATGGCAAAATCCACATTTTCGGTAGTCGCCTTTAGAGTAGAAGCAATTTTACCGCCTAAATCTTGTAATTCGGGTGCATCAATACCATCGTTGTCACGCGTGCCTACTAGCCATAAGCTCTGCGCTGGACCAACCATTTGCAAGTGAAGTACCTTGCCCTTGTCGGCGCTAAACTCGTTTAAAGAAATTAGCTTACTCAACTGTCCATCAGATTGAGAGTCGAGTGCTTTTGCGATACCGCTTAAATTTTTTGCGTCGTTTAGTAAGACAACGTGGGATTTTTGGTTAGCGTCAGCCTTATTCGCAAATGTAAAGGTGCTTTGCGCCATCGCCAAGTTTGCTGTTGAAGCAAGACCAAAAGCCGCTAATCCCAAAGCAGTGATACCACGACTTACCTTACGTTTTAGTTTCATGTTTAATTCCTAATTATAGTTTTAATCAGGAGTAGTTTATTGAAAATTGAATGTCATGAATATACTGATTTAATTGAGTTTTACATCGAATAACTTGATGAATATGCCAATGTTGTGGATCGTTTCTACATTTGAATTTTGTTTGTATGTGGCGAAAAATTAAGGGAGTAGTGTTGACAAATTTTTACCCATAAATTGTTATTTATCGTTTGGGCTAAATCACGTAAAAATAGATAGCGAAAAAGTGACATGCTGCACCGGCAACAACACACACATGCCAAAGAGCGTGAGAATAATGGCGAGATTTTAACAGGTATAAAGGAATGCCAGCGCTATAACATAAGCCGCCTACAAGCAGTAGCGCAAAACCTGCACCGCTCAAGCTTTGATAAATGGGATATATTAAAAATAGGGCCAGCCAGCCCATGATCCCATAGGTCGTTATAGAGAGCTTAGGGTATTTGTGTCCAAATACGAGTTTAAAAAACACACCGAGTGCCGCAATAGACCAAACAACAATAGTGCCTATACTAGCCGTATCTGTTTGTACACCTATCAGCAAAAATGGCGTGTAAGTGCCGGCAATAAGCAAATAAATCGCAATATGATCAATTTTACGGAGAGTTAATTTTTGCTTAGGATTTTTACTAACATGATAGAGAGTTGATGACAAAAACATCCCTGCCAAACTTAGCCCATAAATAGTCACAATCGACGATTCGTATACACTGTTTGTTTTCATTATTAGGGCAAATAAGCCCACAATTGCCAATACAAAACCAATGGCATGACTACCCGCGCTAGCAAGCTCTTCTGCCCCAGAATATATATTGTCATTGAGTTGTTGTTGAGTCTTTTTAGGTAGCATATTACAAGCGCGTATGATTAATTCGCGCACATGATACATATTTCAGCGTACACTTGTACACTGAAATTAGTGAGTTACTATTAACTTGTTGAATTTAATATGAATTAAATTGCTTATTAATTCATGTTATGCATGTCTGCTGCGTCTAAAGTGTCGTGAAGTCTAAATTGCGCCTCAAACAAAAGAGAAGAAACACGGTTTAAACGGTCGAGCACGGTGTCATCTTCTTCTATGTCGGTTTCGCTAATGAGTTGTTCGATAATATTTTCAGCTTGCTCAATAATATGAGCAAGTTGTTCAGTTGTATAAAATTTAAAATCTTGGTCTATTTCAGTGATGGTTATTTTAAGCATAAAAAGTAATCCCGTTGGTTAGGAATACGAGATTAAACCACTTCATCACGCCAGGTAACTGGTATTAAGGCCAGTTTATTTGCGCCTTCAACACAAAACCTAAACACCCGCGCACCTTGGTTGATATTTACTTTAACCTTTGTATCCAGTATGTCGTTTGTGTTTGTATCGTTTTGACATACGCTTATTAAGCAACAAAGCCCTGCCATTAACAATCTCTTATGCAGCTAACCCTCTGCTCAACAACAAAATTACTCACAACTTAGATTTATATTCAAAAAAATAAATTTATATATGATATGTTAGGATGTATTGAGTATGATTAAATAACTAATTAACGTGGGAGGTTATTTGCATAACTTTTGTGTATATTTTCGCTTTGTAATAGTGACAAAGTTACTTTTATTGTTTTCGTTCTCGTTAAGCGCAGAGAATCTCAACACCAATATGACTGCACTGCAAAGTGATCCTAAAGCCATATTGCAAGGCGCTAGCATTTATCAGCGTTACTGCGCAGCATGTCATCGACGCGATTTAAAAGGTTCTGTTGGTCCTAATTTAAAAGACGGCGAATGGCTGCATGGTTCAGCGCCAAGTCAAATTTTAAGCAGTATACAAAACGGTTTTGATGTCTCAGGTATGCCCAGTTTTGCAAATGTCTTATCGCCTTCGCAACAAGCATCCTTACTGGCGTTTATTTTATCCAAGCGTGAAGGCTTTGAAGATTTACATTTTACTTTGTATCAACAAGACAGCCGTGATGATTTGAGCTTTACCCAAAAAGACGTCATTAAAAGTGGTCCAATAAAAAACAATTATATGGATTTTAGTTCATCGGAAGTGGCTGATTATGCCTTTGTATTTGATGGCACGTTTTATACATCTAAAGATGAAAAAACATTTTTTTATGCAGAGCCAACGGCTAATTTTAATCTTACACTCGAAATTAATAGTCAAAAAATTAAGCCTGAAACATGGGGGCACGTTCATCGTTGGCCGCTTTTAAAGGGTAAACAACGCTTAACATTCACCTATATTTCGGCAAATTCGAAAGACTATCTTCGCGATATCCCTATTTATGTCACAAACCAAGATGGGTCTATAAAGTTGTTCCCAGTATCAACAAAAGCACGAATCGTCAGTAAAATATCCCAATTTGAGCTCAAAGCGACCGACGGCTACGTAGTTGCACAAAAAAAGATAGTTAAACTGCCACCTTACTCAATTGCCGTGGGCGCCCCTCAAAAAGTTAATTATGCATTTAACACAAAAAGTTGTGCGGTAAATGGCTTATGGTCGGGTGACTTGCTTGATTTAGGTCCTAACATTGGTGGGCGTGGGAAAGATGCCAGCATACCAATGGGCGACTGGTTATATCATTTTCCATCTCAACTGAGTATCGAGATAAAAGGTGAGGGCGATTGCCAATTCGAGAAGTATGTTACGGGCGGTGCAGCGCCAACGTTTTGGTTTACGGTGGATGGCGTTAAATTGCGAATGACAAGCGATATCACGGCTAGTAATCAAGTCATCTTTCAATATACAGTGCTAGATAACCCTGACAAGCTTGAGGTGTTAAGTGTTAATTTGCCAGACCTCGATAATCTCAATATTAGCAGTACACCAAGCATGGATATCGGGGAAAGCCTAGAAGTCAATATTCAGCAACATGAAGTTTTTTCAATCAAGATGCAATGGGTAAACGCACAATGATGAAGTATGTATATGCAACACTGATATTCGCATATGTCGGCATAACTATGCTTGGCGTCAATAATGCGCAAGCATCAATAAAACCAGATGGTTACTCTATCGAGACGATCAAAACACCAGAAAATGTGCGTTTTCATATTACCGGTGTAGATGTGAATAAAAACGGAGACCTATATGTCGCAACAAGACTAGGTGAGGTTTGGAGGCGCCAAGGTGAGACTTGGAATAGATTCGCCACAGGGCTTCATGAGCCTGCGGGGCTATTAATAGAGTATGCACAAGGTGATGCAATTGATAATAACTACTCCATTTTAGTGGCTCATAAGCCTGCGCTTACTCGCTTAGTCGATACAGACAATGATGGCAAGGCAGATGAGTACATCAACATCGCCAGTGAATGGGAGTTTCACAATGACTATCACGAATTTAATTTTGGGCCTGTAAAGGATAAGCAAGGTTATTTGCACGGCACCTTAAACCTTGGCTTTCAGGGCGGGTCTGGCGGTTATCGTGGCTTTGCTTATAAAGTGAGTCCAAAAGGTGAATTTACGCCATATTCATGGGGGTTGCGCTCGCCAGCAGGTATAGGCATTAGCCCCATAGGCGATATTTTTTATACCGATAATCAAGGTGGATGGGTAGGAACATCTAAGTTACACCATCTTAAAGAAGGCAAGTTTTATGGTCACCCTAGCTCACTTAGAGACTTAAGCAATCATTCAAACAATTGGCGTGATAAATACAGTGTTGAAGACTTAGACGCTATGCGCGAAAAGCCAAGCGTGCACCTGCCGCACAACCATATTGCAAAATCACCGGGTAATCCAGAATGGGATCTCACAAAAGGTAAATTTGGGCCATTTGCAGGGCAAATGTTTATACCCGATTTGACAACATCTAGTCTATCTAGAGTCATGCTTGAAAAAGTAAAAGGGGAATACCAAGGGGCGGTGATACGTTTTATGGACGGTTTTCAAAGCGGTAATATTCGCGCTAAATTTGATAACGACGGTGCACTTTGGATAGGTCAAACTGCTCGTGGGTGGGGCGCTGAAGGCCCTGAGCCCTTTGGTTTACAAAAGGTAGTATGGGATGGCACATTACCGTTTGAGCTGGTGAACATAACGCTAAGCAAAGAGGGTTTTCGACTGACGTTTACCGAAGCGCTCGATAAAGCTTCTGTAAACATTGGCAACCTTGCCGTTCAACAATGGCATTATCTTTATCATCAAAAGTATGGCTCAGATCGAATTGATTTAGCAAGCGTTCCCGTAAAGCGTGTCAAGTTGTCAGCAGACAGAAAAGTGATAGACATACAATTACCCTTGGAAGCGGGCAAAGTAATTGAGGTCGACTTTAGGGGCTTGATAAGTGATAGCGGCCGAAAAGCTGCGAACCACAAGGTCTTTTATACCTTAAATCAAACCCACTAAGTAAACGCTATTTAACCTTCACACCCGCTGCTTGTTGGTCGGCGTGATAACTTGAACGAACCATTGGCCCGCACGCTGCATGACTAAAGCCAATACTGTTGGCGTAATCACCTAGCGCATCAAACTCTGCAGGTGGCACATAGCGCTTCACTGGAAAGTGGTGCTTACTAGGTTGTAAGTATTGTCCAAGGGTTAACATATCGACGTTGTGTGCACGAAGATCGTCTAATACCGTTTTCATTTCGTCGTTTTCTTCGCCCATACCCATCATTAAGCCTGATTTTGTTGGGATATCGGGATGTTGTTCTTTAAATTTTTTCAAGAGATCTAAGGACCACTGATAGTTAGCCCCCGGACGACATTCTCTGTAAAGTCTTGGAATAGTCTCAAGGTTGTGGTTGAAAACGTCGGGTACGCCTTGTTTAAAAATATCGAGGGCTCTGTCCATTCGACCTCTAAAATCTGGGACTAATACCTCAATTTTTGTTGTTGGGCTGTGTTCACGTATTGCGTTAATACAATCAACAAAATGTTGAGCGCCTCCATCGCGCAAATCATCTCTGTCAACCGACGTGATAACCACGTAACTTAAGCCCATTTCAGCGATAGTCTTGGCTAATTTAATGGGTTCTTCTGCACTTGGCGGAAGTGGTTTACCGTGAGCAACGTCGCAAAATGGACAGCGACGTGTACAAATATCGCCTAAAATCATAAAGGTAGCAGTACCATGATTAAAACACTCTGCAAGGTTAGGGCAGCTTGCTTCTTCACATACAGAATGCAATTTATTTTTGCGCAAGGTCTTTTTAATGTGATCGATGCGATCGGTACGAGGCGGTAACTTTACTTTTATCCACGATGGTTTACGAAGCATTTCTGCTTTTTCAGTCGGGACAATCGTAATTGGAATATGCTTAACTTTATCTTCGTCACGAAGTTTAACACCCGCTTGGGCTCGAGAATTACTCATCAAAACCTTCTTTAATTATTAGTGGAGCGATGCTCAACAAATTACAAAAATGTTTAACTACTAGTGTTTTTGCTTGGATCATATCTGCTACTCCTTTAAGTGTAGCACTATCGACCATCTCTAAGCCTTGGTATCCACAAGGATTAATTCGTGTGAAAGGCGATAGATCCATGTCAACATTGAAGGCGAGCCCATGAAAAGACGAGCCCCTTCTGATTCGCAATCCAACCGAACAAATCTTTTGTTCGTTAACGTATACACCGGGCGCATCAGCCTTTGGATACGCAATCACATCAAATTCGGCTAATGTTAACACGATACACTGTTCTAGTGCAGATACCAGTTCACGTACCCCAAGCTTTCTGCGCCTAATGTCTAATAAAATGTACATCATGAGTTGGCCAGGACCATGGTAAGTCACTTGTCCGCCCCTATCCACTGGGACAACGGGAATGTCACCAGGGGCCAAAATGTGCTCTTGTTTGCCAGCTTGGCCTTGCGTAAATACAGGCAAATGCTCACAAAGCCAAATTTCATCTAGACTATTTGCGTCTCGATTGTTGGTAAAATCTTGCATTGCTTGCCAGATAGGCTCATAAGCTTGTACACCTAAATCGCGCAAAATGGCACTGCTTGGCTTGTGCGTTCTCACGCTTATAGCACAACCCGTACAAGCTCAAGCTTTGATAATTCAGTGTATATGCTTTCCATATGCTCTTTACTGGTCACGCGCACGGGCAATGAAAGTGCATGATAGTTGCCTTTGCTACTAGGCTTTATAGTGGGTGAATAGTCACCTGGAGCAAGTTCCTGTAGTCTTGAAATAACTTGATCAGGCAAGGCGTCACTAGCGATACCCATCACTTTAAAGGTTTGCATACAAGGAAACTCTAAGAGTTCATCAAAACGTGTTTCCATGCTTACTCCAAGCCTAATTGTAAGGTTACCCAGTCCATAGCTCTTGAAAATATGCCACCTTCTTTGACTTCTTCAAGCGTCACCAGAGGATAGGTTGCCACATTCTCGCCATCAAGCTGCAAATATAACACGCCGACTTCGGTGCCTTTATCAATTGGCGCTGACAGTTGTGTACTTAACTCAAAGCTAGCTTCAAGTTGACTGGCCTGTCCGCGAGGAATGGTCATTGCTGTTGTTTTATTGATGCCTAAATTAACGGTTTCTTTATCGCCCATGAAAATGCGATGATTTGCAAAGCTATGACCCGCTTCAAATGGTACAACGGTCTCAAAAAATCGAAAGCCGTAACGAAGGAGCTTCTTATTTTCTGCTTTTCGCGAGCGTTCACTATCGGTGCCCATTACCACTGAAATTAGACGCATGTCATTTTGTGTGGCAGAGGTAATTAAACTGTAGCCAGCGTCTGAAGTGTGGCCTGTTTTAATGCCGTCTACGTTTAGGCTCTTGTCCCATAGTAAGCTATTACGGTTAAATTGCTTGATACCGTTGTAAGTGAATTCTTTTTCGCTATAAATGGCATACATGTCGGGCGTTTCTTTTATCAGTGCCGATGAAAGTGTTGCCATGTCGCGAGGCGAGGTATAATGGTCTGCATCATGTAAACCGTGGCTATTGACAAAATTAGTTGCTGTCATACCTAAGTTTTGAGCATGTGCGTTCATCATGCTCGCAAACGCAGACTCGCTGCCGGCGATGTGCTCGGCCATAGCAACGCATGCATCGTTTCCAGATTGCACGACAATACCCATTAATAAATCGCTAACAAGCACTTTTGTGCCCACTTCAATGAACATTTTTGATGAATCAGGGAAGTTTTTAGCCCATGCATTTTCTGATATTGTGACTTCGTCAGTTAAGCTGATGTTACCCGCTTGAATTTCTTTGCCAATCACGTACATTGTCATGATTTTGGTCAAGCTGGCTGGTGCTAATTGTTGGTCTATATTTTTCTCGGCAATGACGTGACCAGTGCTATGATCAATCAATAAAAAACCACCTGCGGCAACGGTTGGCGGCGGTGGAATAACAATCGCTGCACTGGCACTAAATGACACAAGTGCCGCAACAAAACTAACAACAAGGGAAAAACGCATTTTTTATCCTGAATAAACGGTTAATAAATATAAGGTGAATTTTTATAAACTGTCTACGTTTATGCAAAATCACGGTATTTAGATCTTTTGTTTTCGATGAGCGCGCTTGATATAAAGTGCTCATACTTTTCTGGGCTATATTTTACCTGCTTTACACGTAAAGTCGACAGACAAAGCGCGAAACAGCGTTTTAGTCGACTTATAAAGTGACTTCTACTTTAAAAGCTTGTCCAAAGCCTATCTTCTTAAGCTCTTTGATAACATTTTTTACTTTTTGTTCACTTTCAAGTGGTCCTAATTGCAATCGATACACATTAGCGACTTTTGGCACATTGTTTGGTACTTGCAATAAATTAGATAAGCCTTGCGCCAATGACTTGGCTTTTTCACCGTTTTGCATCGCCATTACTTGCACAAACATGCCTGGGATGACGGTGTCATCAGCTAATGTTGTTTTATCGGAAGAGGTGGATGTTTGGGCGCTAAGCACTGGTCTAGGTTTAGGCTTTGCTTTCGCTAACAATTTTCCATTTTTGTGCTCATATACAGTGTCGTCTTTGCCAAGTTTAATGTCGCCATTTTCTTCTACATAGACAACTTCCATTTTTATTTCGGTTACCCCATTACTATGGTAGCCAAGTTTTTTAGCCGCACCATATGACAAATCCAAAATACGATTGCCGTGAAATGGGCCTCTATCATTCACGCGCACAATCACATGTTTGTCATTTTGCAAGTTGGTCACTTTAACATACGATGGTAAGGGCAGTGTTTTATGAGCCGCCGTTAGGGCAAACATATCAAAGATTTCACCGTTTGCGGTTTTGTGACCATGAAACTTCTGTCCATACCATGATGCTTGCCCTTCATCTTCAAAACCACGCGCGCTCAGCATAGGCACATAGGGAATGCCTGCGATAGAATAAGGTTTGGCTGTCCATTTATTATAGGTTTCGCGAGTGGGGGTGACGTATTGATATTCAATTTCGCCATAATCAAAATCGGGCGCAATATCTTGTTCGATACTGTATCGTCCGGTTGGTTTACTTGAACAAGCACTTAATATCAAGCACGCACAAAAAACAGCAATGGTGTATTTGCTAGCAAATAAAGATCGCGAGCAAGGTAGAAAAAATAGCTTAGCTTTAGCGCAAGTCATTGTGTTATTCCTTCACACAGTGATAATTTTATTATTATAAATGTCGTTTTTTATTTACTGCTACCTAGATAATAGCCGTTTTTGCGTACTAATTGCCATTAATATTCCAAAACCAGCCATTAATGTCACCATAGAGGTACCGCCATAGCTAATCAGTGGTAGCGGTACACCAACTACCGGCAGTAAACCAGACACCATGCCCATGTTCACAAAAACATAAACAAAAAAGGTGAGGGTAATACTACCTGCTAGTAATTTGCTGAAGTTATCTTGTGCTTTGTTAGCAATATATAGGCCTCTTAAAATAATGCATAAATACATCACTAACAGGCCCAAAACGCCGACTAGTCCAAATTCTTCGCTATAGACAGAAAAAATAAAATCGGTGTGTCGCTCGGGTAAAAACTCAAGCTGTGACTGGGTGCCTTGTAACCATCCTTTTCCATCAACACCACCAGAACCAATCGCTATTTTAGATTGAATAATATGATAACCGGTGCCCCAAGGGTCGCTTTCAGGATCTAAAAATGTGATGACGCGTTGTTTTTGATACTCTTTCATCAAAAAGAACCACATGATAGGCGCAAACATACCGCCAAGCGCGGCAATAAAACTCATTAAGCGCCATGTCATACCGGCCAAAAATAATACGAAAATACCGCTAGACGCAACGAGTAGTGATGTGCCCAAATCAGGTTGTTTGGCTATTAATATAGTGGGAATAAACACTAAAATAAAACCAACAAAAATATCTTTTAATCGGGCAGGGATGCTATGGCGACTTAAATACCAAGCAATCATCATAGGCATTGCAAGCTTCATTATTTCTGAAGGTTGAAAACGGAAAAAGCCTAAATCGAGCCAGCGCTGTGCGCCCTTACCAATTACGCCAAAAAGTAGCACGCCCACCAGCATCAACACTCCAACGATATAAAAGTAAATGGCCAGTCGCCGGTAAGCCATGATGGGGAGTTGTGCTAACGCGGCCATGATCCCTAAGCCAACGGCAAGCCTAATAATCTGACGTTGGATTAAATCCATGTCTTGTCCGCCCGACGAATAGATAGTTAACAAGCCAACAAACATCAGTGAACACAAGGATATCAACAAAAAACCGTCTATATGGATTTTCTCCAGCCAGCTTGTTTTGTTTGTTGTAAATTTAGTTTTTTTCATCTGGCTTATTGTTGAGATTGTTCGTTTGGATCATTGATGATATCGGGCGCAGCATTAAGCTTGTCTAATTTTGCTACAGAAATATCTTTCACTTCTTCAAAATAAAAATCCATCACACGGCGGGCTAATGGTGCAGCGTTTGAACTACCACCGCCAGCATTTTCAATCGCCACAGCAATACTAATTTCGGGTTTGTCGTAAGGCGCGTAGCCGATGTACATTGCGTTATCGCGCAGGTATTCATCAGTGTTTTCTTCATCATATTCTTCGTCTTGCGCAATAGAGAATAGCTGCGCGGTACCTGTTTTACCGGCTGAAATATACTCGGTGCCTCTAAAGGCTGTTTTTGCAGTCCCATGCTCTCGGTTAACGGTGCCATATAGAGAGTCTAAAACGATATCCCAATTGTTTTCATTGTTAACCATCAAAGGAGGCTTTTCTTCAAGCGGGATGACGTCGACTTCGCCTTCTACCAAATAACCACGCAGTAGTTTGGGAGTAAAACGCCTTCCTTTATTAACGAGGATGTTTAGAGAATTAGCTATTTGTAGAGGGGTTGCGTTCCAATAACTTTGCCCAATGCCCACAGAAATAGTGTCACCGATGTACCAAGGCTCATTAAATTTTGCTCGTTTCCAGCCACGACTGGGCATAATAGCGGTCGATTCTTCAAACAAGTCGATGCCAGTTAACACACCAAATCCAAATTCGCGCATGCCGTCATGGATACGGTCTATGCCGAGTTTATATGCGAGGTCATAATAAAAAATATCGCACGATACTTCGACCGATTTAGTCACGTCAACCATGCCGTGGCCTTGTTTTTTCCAATCTCGCCATACATGCGCCACGTTGCGTAAACGATAAGTACCTCGGTCTCGTATCTCAGTTTCTGGCGTGATGACTTCGGCTTCTAGGCCCAGTAGCGCTAAGTGAGGTTTAATGGTTGATGCGGGTGGATATCGACCTTGCGTGGCTCTGTTTAATAAAGGGCTGTAATTGGATGCTAATAGCTTGTTATATTCTGTTTGACTAATCCCATGCACAAATAGGTTCGGGTCGTAACTTGGACTCGAATATAGCGCTAACACGCCACCTGTTTTTACATCGGTGATTACTACCGAGCCACGCCTGCCGGCAAGTTCTTGTGATGCTTTCTTTTGTAGCTCTATATCAATGTTGAGCACAATATCTTGGCCAGGCTCTGGTGGCTGGAAGCTTAACACACGAATGATACGGCCCATATTATTCACTTCAACTTGTTGATAGCCTACTTTGCCATGCAATATGCGTTCGTGAAATTTCTCTACACCTTGTTTGCCGATATCATGTGTTGCTTTGTAGTCGGCAGCTAAACCTTCGTCTTCAAGTTTTTGTTGGTCACGTTTATTAATACGTGCAACGTAGCCAAGCATATGCGTCAGGGTATCTTTAAATGGATAATAACGTGATAAACGCGCTTGAATTGATACGCCTGGGAATCGATGTTGGCTAGCTGAAAATAGGGCAACTTCGTCATGAGTGAGTTGTCGGCGCAGGGCAACGGGTTTAAAACGTCTACTTTGCTGTTTTCGCTCACGTTCAAAACGTTTGAATTCAGCTGGTGTAATTGACATTAATTCACCAATTTCAGCTAATGTTGCATCCAAATCGTCTACATCTTCAGGAATAAGTTCCAAACTAAACACCGGACGGTTTTCAGCTAAAATTACGCCATTGCGATCATAAATAAGCCCTCGATTTGGCGCGACGGGGACAACTCTTATGCGGTTTCCATTTGATTGTGTTTGATATGTCTCGTATTGATTTACTTGTAAATCATAAAGGTTATAAAACAACAATGACATCAATGTGATGACAAACAACATCGATACAAAGGCACGCCGGGCAAACAGGTTCGCTTCTGCGGTGTGATCTCTTATCGTTTGTTTTGCCAAGGCCATATTTGTTTATTCTCGATGATATGGATGATTTTGTGTCACTGACCAAGCGCGATACAAGGCCTCTGTCACAATCACTCTAACCATAGGATGAGGTAAGGTTAGTGCTGACAAAGACCATTGCTGCTCGGCTGACTCACGACACTGCGCTGACAAACCTTCGGGGCCGCCAATCAACAAACTGATGTTGCGGCCGTCCATTTTCCAACTTTCAATTTGTTTAGCCAAGTCAGTCGTTGTCCATGCTTTACCAAATACTTCAAGCGCGATAATTTTGTTTCCTTGAGGGACGGCGGCAAGCGTCTTTTCACCCTCAAGTTCCTTTACTTTGGTTAAATCGGTTGTTTTCGAACGTTTTAGCGGCGCAATTTCAGTAAAATTAACCGAAAATTCCGCGGGAAACCTTCTAAGGTATTCTTTAGTGCCTTCGACTACCCAACTGGGCATTTTGTTCCCTACGGCAATAATTTGCACTTTCATGCTTTATTAATTGCCACAGTTTATTGCCACAGTTTTTCGAGTTGATAAAAATCACGGGTCTCGTTTTGCATCACGTGCAATACTAATTCACCCAAATCTACCAATACCCATTCACCTTCTGATTTACCTTCAACACTAAGGGGGGCTCTTTCAATCTGTTTGCATTCAACAATTGCATTTTCAGCGATAGAGGCGACATGTCGTTTTGAATTACCCGAACAAATCACCAGCGTACTGGTTATATCCGACTTTTCACTTACGTCTATGATTTTTATATCTTTTGCTTTCATATCATCGACTTTGTCGACTATAAAACTAATAAATTCTTTTTCGTTCAAAGGTTTTCCTAACTAGCTTGCTTTGTAAAGCTTATGCTTATTAATGTAGTGTAAAATACTACTGGGCAACAGTTTTTCTAATAATGAGTTATCTTTTTTGCTCGTTGTCGTCATCAAATGAGTGCGAATAGCGCTAGATGATAAAGCAATGGTCTGATTATTAACAAACCAAAGGTTGCCCGTAGCTGAGGTATTTATTATATCCTTAAAGCGATGCAGATTAATACACCGAAGGCCACTTTCAGCACGGGCGAGTTTTGACAACAGCCATTGCCGGGTCGGTACATCCATCTTTGTCCCCACAATTTTGTCAAACTGGGCTTGGTTTGTATAAAAGTTATACAAATTTAATGCCAGTTCTTCATTGTTCGAGCCGTGATGCTCAGGAACTCGAGCGCTGTCTAAGTTAAGCTGTGCTACTTCTGATATGTTGGCTTGTAGGGGGCGAGCCATGACTAAAACATGCGCATAATCAAATATCGTTTGCCACTTGTACCACTTGTCAATATTCAACAAAGAGTCGAGCCCAATAATAAAAATTCTTTTTTGATGCGGCTTATCGTGCGCCATCTGGGCAAGTGTGTTCGCAGTGAAACTTGCTTCATTTGCATCGACTTCGCTTAAATCAATGTCAAAGCGATCATCAAGTTCACATAATAGTGTGGTCATGGCGACTCTGTGCTTGGCTGCACTTACATCCGTTTTTAAGGCAGGAATAAAGGCTGGTAAAAGAGCAATTTTGTTGATTTCGCATATATCTGCACACTGCTGCCGCGCGCGCAGGTGGCCGTAATGGGGTGGGTCAAAAGTACCGCCAAAAATAGCATAAAGCTCACCTGCAGATTTATAGTTTGGCAAGGCTAAACTCAGGCAGTTTTGTTGGTAAAAACAGCAGCGCTAAATGGCTCAGTACCACAAAAGGCTTGGCAACGTAGGTCGACTTAAACATTACATCAGCATGACTAAGTTCTTCATTTAAGGTGAACAATTGCGATAAGGTGAGTCTATTAATGGCTTGGCTATAGAGATTTTGTTTGTTTGGCCATATTCGCATCGCTTTAAAATCGAGCTTGCCGGTCAATTGGCGATTTTCTAATAAGCTTGTTAGCGTTTGTGCTTCGTTGACCAAGCTCCATAAAATGACCACGGGTTCAATGCCTTCGTCTTCGAGTTGTGTGAGCATTTTGATGGCTTTTTGCATATCGCCACGCAAAATTTCGTCTGTAAACTGAAATACCGAATAACGTGATTGCTGCACCATGACTCTAGCAATATCGTTGGCATCTATTATTTGACTAGCATCAAATTGCAAGGCTAATTTTTCTAGCTCTTGTCTACCCGCCATCAAATTGCCTTCACACAGGTCGGTTATCATCGCTAGCGCTTGAGGCGCAATATTTACACCAATGTTCTTAGCTCGAATACCTAGCCACTTTTGAAGTTGTTGGCTTTGCAATTCGTATACGTGGCTAAACCATCCTTTATTATTAAGCGCACTAAACCACTTTGTTTTTTGGACGTCTTTGCCCGCTTTGGGACCTTGAATGACTAAGACAACGTCGCCGCCTTGTTGAGCCATTTCAGCAATATCTAAAAATTGTTTGGATGCAGCTGCACCGGGCTTTGAAGACGGGAGCGTTAACTCAATATATTGCTTATCTGCAAACAAAGACATGCTTTGCATAGCTTCAATCAATTGTGACCATTCAAAATCACTGTCTAGGGTAAAGTTTTGACGTTCATCAAAGCCGCTCGCTTTGGCTTTTGCCCGTATCTCATCAATAATATCTAGCTTTTGTTGGGGTTCGTCGCCAAACACCAATATAAAAGGAGGGAGTTCGTTTTGCGCTAAATGCCTAGAAAAATCGTGGGCTTGTACTTGCATCTAACTATCCGTACCGTTGTTGGACGATATGTTGATAGAACCTTGATTATTACTGCTTACAACAACCGATTGATTATATTGACTAGATAACAAGCGAATTAGGCGGTCGGCAGATTCGGTGCGCAGCTCACCCAGTATTAAGTTTAGTTCGCGAGATTTAGCCAAAATTTGGTCGGGATCATCTTGATATTCGCGGCTCACTGTTAAACTATTTCTGATGCCAAGCTTATTAGGGAAAATCACCTCATAATCGATTGTATAAACTAATTCATACTCTGCGACCTGGCCCGTACTAAAAACCGAAAGTAAACGACGTTCAAACTTTTCGGGTTGCAATATGAGTACCACGGTCTGCTCACTTAATGCATCATCTTGACCAAGTAGCTGATTTCCAGACTGAGCGCCAGAGCTCTCTGCGCCTTGGTTAACAATGCCAACGAGTTGATAGACGGGCAATCGTTCAGCTAAGGCCTGAGATAAAGGCGAATACTGCAATGGGGCGTTAATTGCCACACGACTTAAACTAGATGGCAACGCTTGAGAGCCTCTAAGCGTAAATCCACAGGCACTTAGGCACAGCAGCGCAACAGTCAGTATAAAGAACTGTAGTGTGCTGTTTGACTGCCGTTTACTCAGTTTCAAATCGTTTATATATCTCAATTAATTAGCCACAATATTGACAAGTCTGCCGGGTACCACAATGACCTTGCGAACTTGCTTACCTTCGGTAAAGGTTTTGACGTGCTCGTGCGCCAAAGCTTCTGCTTCAAGCGCGTCTTTGCTGATATCTGCACTGACTGTTATTTTAGCACGAAGTTTGCCATTTACCTGTACGATGATGAGTTTTTCATCTTCTACTAACGCTGATTTATCAACCACTGGCCATGAAGAAAATTGCAATTCATCTTCAAATCCAAAGTCAGCGTAAAGAGATTCACAAACATGGGGAGTAACAGGGTTTAACATTTTGATCATCGCGACTATTGCTTCTTGCATGATGCTGTAATCGCTTTGGTCTTTTACCTCATATTTTTGTAATGCATTAAGCAATTCCATCATTTTGGCGATGGCGGTATTAAAGGTTTGTCGACGTTTAATATCATCAGTCACTTTTTCAATGGCGCTATGCAGTTCAAAGCGCAGTTCTTTTTGGGCTTTACTTAGGTTTTTTACATTTAGTGTGAAGTCTTTAGCTTGCTCAGCTAAAGCACTGTGTAAATGCTCATGTGCAAGGCGATAGAAACGTCGTAAAAATCTATTTGCACCTTCAACGGCCGATTCGGTCCATTCTAAATCTTGTTCAGGCGGCGAAGCAAACATGGTATATAAACGAATAGTATCTGCGCCGTACAAGTCAATGACTGACTGAGGGTCAATGCCGTTGTTTTTTGACTTTGACATTTTAATCATGCCAGCAAACTCGACCGCTTCGTTCGTTTCGCTTAAAAATGCTTTATCTATACGACCTTTATCATCACGGACAACGGTAACGTCATCTGGTTTATGCCATATTTCTTTACCATTTTCTGCTTTTGTGTAAAACGCATTGGCTAATACCATACCTTGGCATAATAAGCGTTTAAAGGGTTCGTCACTGTCGACTAAGCCTTCGTCGCGTAATAATTTGTGAAAAAAGCGAGCGTATAAAAGGTGTAAAATAGCATGTTCTATGCCGCCAATGTATTGGTCAGCAGGCAGCCAATAATTTGCCTCGCTCGGATTTAACATGGCGTCGTTTGGCGCGGATGCATATCGAGCGTAGTACCACGAGGACTCCATAAATGTGTCGAAGGTATCGGTTTCCCTAAGCATGTCTTTGCCATTGTGCGTGGTTTTCGCCCATTCTTTGTCGGCTTTAATTGGCGAATTAACACCATCCATCACCACGTCGACAGGAAGCTTCACAGGTAAGTCATCTATTGCGACCGGGTAAGAGTTTCCGTCTTCGTCGTTAACAATAGGGATAGGTGCGCCCCAATAGCGTTGCCTAGAAACGCCCCAATCACGTAGGCGATAATTAACTGTTTTCTTGCCGCGGCCTAACTGGACAAGTTTGTCGGCGATTGCGTCAAAGGCCTCTTGAAAACCCAAGCCAGAATATTCACCAGAATTTATCACTGTGTTTTTTTCTGCGTATGCGCCTTGGCTGATGTCAGCGTCTTTGTCGTCTGCTAAAAACTCGACTACTTGCACAATTGGAAGCTGATATTTTGTGGCAAACTCCCAGTCACGTTGGTCGTGCGCTGGCACCGACATTACCGCACCTGAGCCATAACCCATTAATACAAAATTGGCTATCCATATGGGAAGCTTATCGCCGCTTAGCGGATGGATTGCATACAAGCCAGTATGCATACCCAATTTTTCCATGGTGGCTAATTCGGCTTCAGTTGTCTTGGTGTTTTTACATTTTTCTGCAAAAGCAGCAATCTCAGGATTGCGTTTGGCAATGTCTTGCACAATTGGATGACCGGCTGCTAGGGCCAAATATGTTGCGCCGAAAAGTGTATCAGGGCGCGTAGTGTAAACCTCTATTTGCTCATAACCAGCAACAGGCAAAGCGTTGTCATAACTAATGTCAAACTTGATATCGACGCCTTCAGAGCGACCAATCCAATTGCGCTGGGCTGTTTTTACTTGCGCGGGCCAATCAGGTAATTGGTCTAAGTCGTTAAGTAGTTCGTCTGCATAGTCAGTAATTTTAATAAACCACTGCGGGATTTCTTTTTGTTCAATTACCGCGCCCGAGCGCCAACCTTTACCGTCGATGACTTGCTCATTAGCCAATACGGTTTGATCAATAGGATCCCAGTTTACCGTTGCATTTTTTTTGTAAACGAGGCCTTTATCAAATAAACGCGTAAAAAACCATTGCTCCCACTTATAATATTCAGGCTGACAGGTGGTGACTTCTCGTCTCCAATCATAGCCAAAACCTAATGCGTTTAGCTGGTTTTTCATGTAATCAATGTTACCAAGGGTCCACTTGGCAGGTGCGCTGTTGTTATCGATTGCTGCATTTTCAGCAGGTAAGCCAAACGCGTCCCATCCCATTGGCTGTAATACATTTTTGCCTTGCATACGCTGAAAGCGGCTGACTACATCGCCGATGGTATAATTGCGCACATGACCCATATGCAGTCTGCCACTGGGATACGGAAACATGCATAGGCAATAAAATTTGTCTTGCTCTGGATTTGCTTCAACTTCGAATATTTTATTCTTGATCCAGTGCTGTTGAGCCTTTGCTTCAATTGTTTTTGGATCGTATTCGTGCTGCATCGTGTCAGCGCTGCTATTTGTATTGTTATTAGTATTGCTATCTGCTGTGGGCATGTACTGTATATTCTCTATTTTTTGCTCTGTTGATATTTCGCATATTACATTTTTGCTAAAATTATATGATGGCTAGAATACTTGTTTAGCATTGCTTTGTGCATTTTTTTGAGCGTGATTTCAAGCACTATCTTAATCGCTATAGAATACCCTTTATCACTAGGCGTAAACAAGATACAAATACGACTAATTACATAAAAAGCACTATTTTTGTGCGTGATTTTTGCGATGTTAGATTTTTAATTTTACTGTACACTACGTGTTAGCGAAAAAAATAATAAAGACAGACGTAAAATACATGCCCAAACTTCTCTCGAGAGCCGATAAAAACGCCTTAGCTTGTCAGTCATATGCCCTAGCGGTTAATCAATTGGATGTTGATATTTCTGAGCAAATGCTAAATGAGGCATATGCTGAAAATTTTCAAAGTCATTCTTTGATTGGTCAAGACCGAGCTAAAAACGCACTATCGTTTGGATTGGGCTTAGATGCTCCCGGTTATAATTTGTATGTGATGGGTGAACAGGCAACGGGCCGATATACCTTAGTTAGTGAGCACATAAAAAGTTTGACCAAAGCAGATCATACGCTGTCTGATTGGTTATATTTAAATAATGTTGAAAATGAACGAGAGCCAATTGCGCTTAGCCTGCCTGCGGGTGAAGCGAAGCCTTTAGTCGATGATATTGAATCTTTAATTGATGAGATATTAGCAACCTTTCCTGCGGTGTTTGAAAACCCCGGTTTTCAGCGAAAGCGCGCCGCCATTACTCGTCATTTTGAGCATCAGTATGACGCTGCCATAGATAAGGTAGAAAAACTAGCATTAGAGTGTGATGTTGCATTAATAGAAGACGGCAATAATATTAGCTTTTCACCCATTATTGATGGGAAACCACTGAACGACGCTGAGTTTACTAGCAGAACAGATGTAGACCGACAACATTATTACGATATTATCGACCAACTTGAGGCTCATTTAAGTGAAGCGCTTTTAGAGCTGCCGATATGGCAGAGGATGAGCGCTGAACAGCTCAAAACACTTAAGCAAGAAACCGTTGAGCAAGGTCTTAGACCACTGCTCAAGGCGCTAGAGCGAAAGTATTCAGATAATCTCGCCATTTTAAAATACCTGCGTCAACTCAAGCACCATTTAATCGATATGGTCATAGAGACCTTATCACCAGAAACAAAAGAAGAGAAAGCGGACGAATACGACAAACGTTCTCTATTTATCGACACTTATTCGCCAAATGTGCTGGTAAGTAATACGCAAAACGCGTCTGCACCATTGGTATATGAACCCAATCCTACTTATCAAAATCTATTTGGTAAAATCGAATACACTAGTGTTCAAGGAAGCGTATATACAAATTACCGGATGATCACCGCTGGGGCGTTGCATAAAGCCAATTCAGGCTATTTAGTGCTAGATGCAGACAAAGTGCTCGAATATCCTCATGTGTGGGAGGCATTAAAACTCGCGCTTAAATTTGGTCAAATTAGATTAGAGTTACCGCAGCAAGACGTTGGCATGGTCAATAATATTACCCAAATGCCGCAAGCGATACCGCTCAACATAAAGCTAATATTGTTGGGTTCACGTGAGCTTTATTACACATTGCAAGACTACGATCCTGAGTTTTCAGAGTTAGTTAGAGTGCTTGTCGATTTTGATCATGAAATTGATTTAAACCAGACGCATATTAACCATTTTGTGTCACGTATTAGAAAACAGGCTAAGCATATTGGTTTAGAAGATATAGACACTTCAGCGATGTCTGAATTTGTGCGCTATAGCTTGCGTCAAGCCGAGCACCAAAGTAAGTTAAGTGCAAAGTTTGCTGATGTCATGGAATTACTTAACGAAGCCAATTATTTTGCCAAGCAAGATTGTAACACCGTGCTATCAAAACAACATATTCAGCAAGCTTTAGAGGCAAAAAAACATCGTTCGAGCAGGGTCAGTGATACCTTTTTATTAGACATCGAAGAAGGGCATGTCTTGATCAGTACCAGTGGCGGTGCGGTTGGCACGCTAAATGGTCTAACCGTGTTGGAAGTCGGCGGCACCGTATTTGGCACGCCTGCTAGGGTTACTGCTACCGTATATGCTGGGTCAAATGGCGTGGTTGATATAGAGCGAGAGGTCGAGCTGGGTCAATCAATTCATTCCAAAGGCGTGTTGTTGCTTACGGGGTATTTAGGTAACAAATATGCTAAGAGTTTTCCGCTAACGCTAAGTGCTAACATTGCTTTAGAGCAATCATATGGTTACATAGATGGCGACAGCGCTTCGTTGGCCGAGCTAATTGCGCTAATTTCATCGTTAACCGACATACCACTTAAGCAAGGCATTGCCATTACTGGGTCAATTAATCAGTTAGGAGAGGTGCAAGCGGTAGGCGGTATCAACGAAAAAATAGAAGGCTATTTTACGCTGTGTAAAAGCAGAGGGTTAACAGGCGAGCAGGGCGTTGTGATCCCTAAATCTAATCATGTAAATCTAATGCTAAGTAACGATGTTATAGACGCTGTTAAGCAAGGACAGTTTACTATTTATGCCGTGAGTGACGTGGACCAAGCGATAGAAATTATGATGGGACATGCTGCCGGGGTGATGAGTAAGCGAGGAACCTATCCGAAACATACTGTTCATTACGTCGCTATTTCGAGGTTATTCGCCATCGCCAATGTCGTAAATGGTGGTGATAGCGAATAAGCAATAGCCTTATTTTGGTGGCATCCTCAAGCCACCATCTAATCGAATAGCTTCACCATTAATATATGGATTATCTGCAATGTGCAGCACTAATTTTGCAAACTCTTCAGGAAAGCCCAAGCGTTTAGGATGTTGTACATTGGCTGCTAATGCGTCTTGCACTTTTTCTGGCATAGCAAGTAACATGGGCGTGCCCATTACGCCCGGTGCAATGGCATTTACACGAATACCTAAGGGTGCTAAATCTCTTGCCATTGGCAGGCTTAGGCCAATAAGGCCTGCTTTGCTTGCCGCGTAAGCGGTTTGACCAATTTGACCATCATACCCAGCAACCGACGCAGTGTTTATGATGACCCCACGATTACCATCCTTATCTAAAACAGGGTTTTTAGCCATGGCGGATGCTGTCACGCGCGCTGTATTAAATGAGCCAATTAAATTGATATTGATTACCTTAGCAAAATCATCCAGAGGCATTGCTTCGCCATCACGGTTTAAGGTTCGTTTGGCTGGTGCTATGCCCGCACAATTTACTAATAAGCGAATGTGGTGGTCTTGATATTTGGCAATTGCTTGTTCAACGTTTTGCGCATTAGTGACATCAACTTTTTCAAACAAACACTGAGTACTACATGCGCTTTTGTTTAAGTCATCAGCAACTTGTTTGCCTACTGCTTCATTCATATCGAAGATGCAAACTGTCCAGCCACTATTTATTAGTGCAAGGGTTGTCGCATGCCCTAAACCAGAAGCGCCGCCGGTGACGATTGCAAAAGCGTGTGTATTATCTTGCGTGACGGTTGTTGCGTCTATATTGGTCATGTTGCGTTCCTGTAAACCACATTAATATTGAGAAAGTACGTAAATAATAGGCTATTTTTTAGGTAAGGTAATTTGTGGCTCAGTACTAGGCTTGTATAGAACTAGCGTATGTCCGATGTTTTGTACTTTTAATGCCTTTGTCTCGCCGATAATAGCGTCCATTATTAAGGCTTTTTCATCGCGGTCATCACTTGGTATTTTTACTTTGATTAGCTCATGATGAGCAAGTGCATTTTCAATTTCAGCAATAACGCTCACAGTTAAGCCATTGTTGCCCAGTTGAACGATTGGCTTTAGCGGATGTGCTAAGCCTTTTAAATATTGTTTTTGCTTATTTGATAATGTCATAAAAAGTTTTTTGCCTATTTTTACATATGTCGACTTGATTTCGCGCATTCTACCTACACTTACTCATATAAGCGATAGTTGAAATAACTTTTGCGCTTAATTGGTCTTAATTATAACAATTTTTATTGTTTTGTTTGCAACTGTCTTTTGCTGAGGCGTTTTGCGCACTTTTAATAGAGTGTTGATCCCGCCAACGTTAAAACGTGTCATGTATTTGTTACATGTTATATCGCGTAATCAAATGATTTTTGATTTTTGATGAACAACTTCATGAAAAGTGACGTAATGAGTATATGAATGTGTGACTAATTGACTATGGCTTTTTAGTTGTTATCAAATTTAGTTTGAATACACTACAAGACTAGTATTTAGTAGTATTTTGTAACAGTGCTGAAGTGGCGAAGCATGTAAAAGTATAGTACGCTTATTTTAGATGATGCGCAGTGATTGCATCGTGACATCAGCTAAGGTTTATTAATTTTTATTTCAGAGGGTCATTGCGTTGAGCGACATGGCGAAAAATCTCATTTTATGGTTAGTCATTGCAGTTGTGCTAATGATGGTGTTTAACGGTTTCAATAACACCAGTTCACCTAAAGCACAAATAGACTATGTTTCATTCTTAAAAGACGTTGAAGACGGTAACGTGCGTGAAATTGTTGTTGACGGCAACAAAATTTCAGGGGTGTTGCGCAACAACAACGAAGCGTTTACAACGTATATGCCTATCTATGACCGCGACTTAATAGACCAGTTATATAAAAAGGACGTGCGTGCGTTTGGTAAAGAGCCAGAAGAGCCATCCTTGCTCGGTACTATATTTGTATCTTGGTTCCCGATGTTATTATTGATTGGTGTGTGGATTTTCTTCATGCGTCAAATGC
>CAYURD010000026.1:39207-43120 GCA_964446865.1 uncultured Glaciecola sp. | reverse complement strand
TAAGAGCTCTGAATCGACTAAGGTGCCATCAAAATCGAAAATGACGGCTTTGAATGTTGCCATGTCTGTTTCTGCTTAATTAAATTTAATCAAAGATGTATAACACCATAAATTGAAGTGTCGAGAAATTAAACTATTTTTTTGATCTTTCAAGCTCTGAGCAATTTTAAGAATTCAGTAAATTCAATAACATGTGTTCACCCTATCAATTTTAATGCTACTTTTGAACTGTTCAAAATTCTTACAGATAACCTATATAAAGCACCTTAACAGCACTTGTAATAGAGGTTTATAGCGTTGGCATGCTACTTGAATAGTCGGATTGTTCTTCGGAAATAGCCGAGTTGCTAAATCTGAACAATATGGACATCCAACATAACATTAAGGTAGTAATGATGAAAAAATTTGCGATTACAACTGCACTGCTTGCAGCTTCTATGTGCAGTCAAGCGGGATTAATATCCGCGCAGACTGATTTTTCTAATGTCTCAAATTGGACTTTAAACGGAAACACTGTTCAGCAAAACAATAGGCTTGCGTTAACTCAAACGGTAAATCAAGGTGGTAGCGCGTTTTTAACCAATGCGGTTAATTTACAAAACAACCTTTCATTTAGTGCATTTTTTACGTTTGAAATGAGTAACCCATCTGGCCAAACAGATACAGATGGTCAAGTAGGCGCCGATGGCCTTGCTTTTGTTGTACAAACTCAAACAAATTCAGTAGGCGGTACAGGTGGTTTTCTTGGCTATGGTGGCCCTAATGGCATTCAAAATAGTTTGGCTGTCGAATTTGATACTTGGGACAATGAAAACTTAATGTCTAACGGTAACCAAGTAGATAGTGGAAATGGCAATCACGTTGGCATAAATACTAATGCTGACATGTTTTCAATAGCACAAGCCAATGAAGCAACGCTTTTCAATATCGGCGGCATATGGTCGGCGTGGATTGATTATAATGGTGTGACAGATTTACTAGAAGTAAGATGGTCAAACAATGGGCAGCGAAGCCAACAGGCTGGCCTGAGTGCAACAGTAGACCTTGTTAACGCACTAGGAAGCAACCTTGCGTTCTTTGGTTTTACGTCAGGCACAGGGTCAGGCGGTGGTTTACACGAAATTTTGTCTTACGAATTCAGAGATGATTTTGAACCCATAGACGTTGTTGATGTAAATGCGCCGGCTATGTTTTCCTTAGCCTCAATCGCGTTTTGTGGTTTGGTGTTACGCCACAAACGCCGTAAAACCGTTGCGTAATAATCAGTGTTTTAAACAATCACATAAGCAAGGAATTGAGTGCAATTCTAAGCTTATGTGGTTTTATTGGTTTATATTGAAGGCTGATGTTCGCCGCTTCAATTTCACCGATATTTTTCAAGGCAGTATCGCCTGTAATAATTAGCGCAGGCGTTTCTTTTTTGTGAAGTGCTCTCATTTCATTAATGGCATCTAAGCCGTTATCGCCGTTACTTAAGCAGTAGTCACAAATAATAAGATCTATACTCGGCTCTTCTTTTTGCATAAATGACAAGGCTTTGTGTAGCGACGAGAAACACAGAACCTTGCATCCCCACGACAAGAGCATATTATTAATGCCTGCTAACACTGCTTCGTTATCGTCTATGACAAGAATAGATTTGTGCTTAAGTGAATGAATTACTGGTGATAAATTCAAGGTTAGGACTTCTTGTGGATCACCTAAAGACACCTCGATAGAAAAAAGACTACCCTTTTTATGTTCAGACGCAATATTCAACGGCCATTTTTGAAGTTGACAGATCTTTTTAACAATCGTAAGGCCAAGACCCAGTCCATTTTTTGAATTTCGTTCTGTATTGTCTATTTGAAAAAATGCCCTAAAAATGTCGGGCATTTTATCCTGAGCAATTCCTATTCCCTCATCTGTCACGCTTATTTTTACGCTTTTGTTCTGCACAGACGCATGTAAAGTGATTGTACCTTTTTGCGAATACTTAATTGCATTTGAAAGTAGATTGGAAAGCACTTGCTCTAGCAGCATACGGTCAGCTTTTACAATGCAAGAATCAAGGTTATTCATATCTGCAATAAGCGTTAAATTCTTAGTTTCGGCTAAGGGAGTAAATCGCTTGTGAACGGCATCAAATATTTCCTTTAGTGAAAAATGCTGTATGACGGGCTTAATATTATTTGCTTCAAGACGAGAGACATCAAGTAAGTTATCAACCAAAACAGAGATGCCGTCGGTGCTCTCTTCAATATAGTCAATCATTTGTTTCTGAGAAGCATTAAGAGGCTCGTGCTGCAATGCGTTTACCAAATAACGTATGGCTTGGATCGGTTGTCTTAGGTCATGGCTAGCAACAGCAACAAATTTAGTCTTTTCTTCATTTGCCGTTTGCGCAAGTTGCTTTTGAATATCACTTTGCAGCTTTAACTCAACACCTTCGATCAGATTCTTGTATATATGTACCGAAAAAATCATTGCGCAAAGGGCTAAAAATGCCGATGAGGGAATATATACCTTTAAACAACTACACGAATAAGACAAAACTATTATTAGGCACGTCATGGGCGCTATGATAAAGAGCGCTTGTCGTTTTATGTAGTAGCACAGGGCGTAGGCCGTTGTCCCAGTTAGTGCGATTAAATATAACATCATCATTATGACGAACATTTCGTTCACATCGCGCATAAAAACGAATGGCGCAACTGAAAGGCATGCTGTGTAAAGAACTACAGGGAGCAGACTCAACTTCTCACGCAATTGATAATCGATTCTCTGTCGACCCTTAACGTAAATAAAAACAGTTAATACAACAGACATAAGAAACAAACCGTAGGCGACAAACCAAAGGTTTATTAGGCTTTCAATATATTGATCTCTATATATAAAATACAGTAATGGCAAAGAGGTCAGCACACCGCCAATCAAATGCGGTAAAATTGCTGTCTCATATTTTTCAAAGACAGCGGTATCTATACTTTCTAGTTTTATGTCGTCGTTTTTACTGCTAAAAGTCACTTGTATTATATTCTTTAGTCTTTTTCTGCTTATTGTAAACACCAATATTTGTAGGTGCACTAAAAACAGCATAAACCAAAAAAAATAGTTCTTTAGAACTATTTTTACTCTAGCACTCTATAAAAAGGCGTATTATTCGCCAAAATCAACTTAGCAAGGAAAAACAACGTTTGATAAAAATATTAAGCATTGATGACCATTTTGTTTTTGGTATCGGTCTTAAACAAGCTATTTCTGCATATTCTGATCAATTCGAAGTGAGCTTTGAGAGCGACCCTATCAAGGCAATGTCCTATTTGATGACAAAACCTGATGTAGATTTGATTATTATCGATCTTAATATGCCGGGAATTGACGGTTTATCTATGATAAAAAATATCAATGAGATACAGCTTTTTGTCCCAGTGGCAGTTATGAGTGCGGCTCAAGACTTGCATTTATACAGTGAGGCTTTGTCACTTGGGGCAATGGGTATTATCCCCAAAACAAGTACTCCTGAAGAAATTATTGACGCTATACAAACGCTTTATAGAGGAGAAACCTACATTCCGGCTAATTATGCAGCCTCGTTAAGGCTCATGACAAAGTTCTCAAAAGAAAACACAGATTCAATGTTAAGCAAGCGGCAGCTTGAAATATTAAATTTGGTCAGAAACGGCTTAAGCAATAAAGACATTGCTTCTGCACTTTTTATCAGCGAATTGACGGTAAAATCTCACTTAAGAGCCACTTTCAAAATACTACAAGTTAAAAACAGAACGGAATGTGTCAAAAAAGCAGAAGAGCATGACATGATCTAATAGATGCCTCGTAGTTAGCAAGGTAGGCATCTATCAAGTGTTAAAACATGCTCTTTAATATAAGACGAGTGAAATATTAAGGAGCTATGTTAAGGAGCCATGTTAAG
>CAYURD010000026.1:0-39107 GCA_964446865.1 uncultured Glaciecola sp. | reverse complement strand
CTTTAATATAAGACGAGTGAAATATTAAGGAGCTATGTTAAGGAGCCATGTTAAGGAGCCATGTTAAGAGATTATAATAAGGGCACAATCACATCGTTCGGATTCGATTCGATAATTTGCACAAACCCAGTGTTAGGTTCCAAACCATCGTCTCTTGGTGCGCTTGGCACAGCAATAATGACTTTGCTATCGCTTATTTCGATAACATTAACGCCTAGATTCCCAGAAGTATTGTCAAAAAAGTCAGAAAATGGTCCCTCTATTACGCTAGAAGTCGCTGTACCTGAATTGTCATCGTAGATAGTAAGCAATCCGCCGCGCACCACGCCATTTACATCTTCATTGGCCTGAACAATAACGAAATTACCATTGCTGGTGGCAAATGTGCCGTGTCTTCCTGTATAAGCATTGCGTTTTGTTGAGCTTATTGCGTTGCCGATAGGTTGGCCGTTTACTGCACTAAAAAACTGAATCGACCCGGCATTTTGCACAAAGTCAACTTCCACATTACTGGTGGCGATGGCATACACACCCTGAGAATTGACGACCGTTCCTTGTTGCCCCAAACTATAAAATGCAGTTGGGCCAACATTTGTTTTTACAACGTTACCATCTGAATCTACCAGAATGGAAGAACCTGCATTTACGAGGCCGTTAACATCATCCATAGTCGATGAAATAATAAACCTCTCAACAACAGTGTTTGTGCCATAACTAAAGATCTGAACGCCCTTATTACCCATAAAGTCGCCTTCCGTATCGCCAAATATGCCCATGCCTATTTGAGCACCAGTTGACCCATTGTACAAACGAATGGCACCTGCATCGGCCAGACCTCCAACTCGCTCTGAAGGCGTCGCAATAACAAAGTTACCGTTTTGCATCGTTACGACAGAATCAACGGTTTTGCCAGCATAGTTCTGATTACTTTCATTCCCAACAATCTCAGCAATAACGCTGCCACTGTCTGCGTTGATAAGAGAAACTTTCCCGTTGGCATTTAAACCATTACTTGAAGCGTTATCTGAAATCACCAAAAGGTTATTATTTTCAAGTATGATTACACCACCAATACCGAATTGCTCTTGGGCAGCTCCGCGGATCGTGTGTTGTATTGTCTGGTTAGTACCATTAACAATGATTAAGCTACCCGCTAACGGCAAAGTCGTATCGCCATCTCTTGATGACACAAAGGCGAAGTGACTATTTTGCAACACCACAAAACCGTTTTCACTAAGCCTTTCATTGTTGCTACCAATAATCGGCGCGCCAAGCGCTAGACCTGTCTCAGAATCATATACCTGAACTTTACCTTGGCGACTGCCCGTTCCAGTCGCAAACAGTGGCGATGACACTACGTAATCCCCATTCTCAAGTACGTAAATGCCTCCACTAGATAGGGATGTGCCTGGCTTTTCACCTAACACTCTTGTGCCAAGTCTTTGTCCGCTTACTCCAGATATTAGTTGATATGCGCCAGCGTCTTCAAAAGGCAGTAACGCATTTGGTGCATTATTTAAGGCTGAAGGCGAGCTTACGACAAAATTATTGTTGCCTACCGCTGTTAAACCGCCCGAGCCTATATTATCTTGAGCATTCTCGCCCCATACTGTGCTGCCAACTTGTAGACCAGTGACGCTGCTGAACACTCGAATATTTCCTGCATCTGATAAGGCATTTCTGTCGGCCAAAGGAGAAGCAAGCGCAAAATTATTATTATCTAAAACCACAATATTTTTATCAGCATTGCTGCCGAGCTCTTCACCGCTAGTCTCTCCATAAATACTTTGGATCAAGCTACGTGTTTGACCATTATATAAGTGGATGGCTCCCCCTGTTGCTTCGTTACTTGAGTCACCCGGCGAAGTCACAATTATATTTCCATTGGGCAGCGCAATAACTGAGGTGCCAAATTGGTTGCTAAAACCAGGACTAGGGTCTACCAACTCGCCGACTGATGCCGACGCTTCCAACTGATACGTTTCTGAATCAGTCGCCGTTTGTTCTCCGGCAGTATTTCCTGTGCTTGTTGTGACGCTAGCTTGTACTGTTAAATCTGTATCGTTTGCGAGATCTGAGACCGCGACATTAATGCTAAACGCAGCATTTGATACTAAGCCCTGAGAATCAACGCCATTAACGCTGATCGTGACAGTGTCACCATCAGCGACATCACCTCCAACGCTACCCGATATTGCAATTGCGGTTCCCGCGTCTATCTCAGCCTGACTAATAATATCGTCGGCAGTAATATTTGCTTCTAAGTCTATAGTCGCCGTAATGGCCGGTTCGACAGTGTAAGATTCATTATCTGTTGCGCTTGCCTCGCCCAACGGATTTCCTGTTGACGTTGTAACAGACGCTTCTATTGAACTGTCACTGTCTTGTGCAAGCTCGTTTGCGCCCACTTGAATAGCAAAAGCGCTGTTAGTAACCGGGCCTGTAAACTGCATATTATTTATGGTTAAGGTTACTGTATCGCCATCTTCGACATCGCCGCCGGTGGTGCCAGTCACAGACACTTGTTGATTGGCGTTAATTTCAGCACGGCTAATTACGTCATCATCGGTGATACTATCATTGAGTGAGATGGTCGCGGTCGGTGCGACGGTTACTGGCGGGTCAATAGTAGTATCGTTATCATCAGAACTTCCACATGCTGATATTCCAATACAAGTAAGTGCAACAAGCGCCATGTCAAATTTTTTAGGTAAACCTTTGGATTTTGGGTACAACATCTAATACATCCTTAACGTATACTTTGAAAGCTTAAAAAAATGAGGGGAGAAGCTCATTTTTTGCGCATAATGAATTTTGACCGGCGATGGTAATGCAATAGAAGTAAAGTCTTGAAAAAAATACTGCGAAAGAACTATGTTTACGTCGCATTTCTATCACACTCATGGCTATATATTGCTTTTGGGCTTGAAGAGCATGTCTTTATATGACAGAGTTTTGATGAAAAATATTAATGTAAGTCCTTAACTTTTTGTTTTGAATAGTTCAAAAGTTCGCCCTTAAAGAGACATATATGAATTTTGCCATGCACACATTACCTTCGTCTTATAAAGCATTTACCCAAAAAGCCGTTTTATTGTTGGTCGTTACTTGTTTTATTGCCGCTTGTAACCCAAAACAAGAAGAGATAGAGAATCGAGAACAATCGTTTAATACCTCAGTAACATCAAACGCATTTAGATCGACGCTCGATGGCAAAGCAAGGATCCTTACCCTAAAGTTGGACAACGATATCAATGTTGCTTATGACACTGACTCGGCAACATTATATAAAGTTTGGCAAGGTAATTTGACGCTTGAAGGTGCGGTATTTAATGGTCGTCACGGTCCACAGCCTAGTTCTGAAGGTGTTAGCTATATGCAGAATACTCAGGAGCAGTGGGTAAACGACAATAATATCGGTGTTGAGTATAAAGCGTATCAATATTATCCAGACACTAATCAAAGCGTGCTTTTTTACCAGGCTAGTAACGGTGAATGGCAAGCAGAAGTACAAGAGAAAATTAGCGCCGAGCGTGATAAAGAAGAATTGGTCATTACGCGTTCTTTTGAGGTGAGCGGTTTACCAGCAGGCATTAGCCTAGGCTTAAAAAATACTGATATCGATACAAATAGCGTAATAAGTGGTGATGCTTCACTTAGTGAAGCTCGCTCGATGTTACTCAATAATGGTTCTTCTACGCTCGTCACGCGACATTCTGAAGTTATTCAAATGCTTAGCCTTAACAAAGTGGAAGAGGTACCAGCAGGACTTGCGCTTATTCAAAATAGCGATTGCGTAGCCTGTCACAACAAAGACAAGAAAACCGTGGGGCCTGCCTATATTGATATTGCTACTCGATACGCTAATACCCCAAATGCAGTGCAAATGCTAAGTCAAAAGGTCATTGATGGCGGCAGCGGCAATTGGGGCCAAGTAGCAATGAATGCGCACCCCGATTTAATGCTTCAAGATGCTAACGAGATGATCAAGTACATATTATCGTTAGCCGCAAACGACTCAGCAAATAGTAGTCAAAGCGCCGGTGCCGATTTGTTTGCAGGTGAAAAAGCCGTGCCTTTAAGCGTTAGCCAAAGTCCTATTGTGCACGATGCTGATAAAGCCGGTGCTTATGTTTACCTATCTAGACTGCCACGCGGGGAAGAGCCGACTCTCGAAGGTATTTTGGCGTCTGTCCCTGAATACGGTGGGCACGCTGAAAAAATACATCTGCCAAATTCTAGCGCTTATGGTGCATTTGCAGAAATGATTTCCTTGAAGATAAAGACTAACTTAGTCCTTACCGAAGCGCTTAACACAACTTTGCGTTTGGTCAGTGATGATGGCTCGTATCTTTATTTAAACGGCGATCAGTTAATTGATAATTGGGGCTTTCATGGCGATGTAGCAGTAGATGCCCAAATAGACTTACCGGCCGGCACCTATCCAATTGAAATCATTTATATGCAAGGCCTTGGCGGCGCATCTTTGTCGCTGCAATGGTTTAATCCAAGTACTAACGCGTTTGAAGTTATTCCGCCAAGTATGCTCAAAGTGACTGAAGATGATGTAATGGATGTGGTCAAAAAAGACCCGAGTGCGAAACGTAATATTCCGGGCGATAAGTCGGAAGTATCAGGCGTGCATCCTGCTTTTAATTTACACCAAGCAAGACCAGACGATTTTGAGCCGATGGTGGGCGGAATCGCCTTTATGCCAAATGGAGATATGGTGGTATCGACGTGGGATAGCGAAGGCTCGGTATATATTATCAGTAATTACAGTGCCAGCCCTGATAACATTTCAGTAAAACGTATTGCAAAAGGATTAGCTGAGCCGCTTGGCATACAAGTCGTTGACGGCAATATTTATGTGTTACAAAAGCAAGAGTTAACCAAGCTTGTTGATACAAATAACGACGGCTTAATAGACCGATACGAAGCGCTCGCAAAAGACTGGACCGTGAGTGATAACTTTCATGAGTTCGCCTTTGGTTTAGAATATGCAGAGGGTTATTTTTATGCAGCATTAGCAACCGCAATAAACCCAGGAGGTGCAAGCACGCAACCTCAAGCGCCCGACCGAGGTAAAGTACTAAAAATCAATAAAGACACTGGCGATGTTGAATTTATCGCACATGGCCTGCGCACACCAAACGGCATTGGTTTTGGCATTGATGGTGGTTTGTTTATTGCAGATAACCAAGGCGATTGGTTACCATCTAGCAAAATCGTCGAAGTCACACCCAATGCGTTTTATGGCTCTCGGTCAGTTGATTTTGAAGGCACAGCCGGTCTTAAAGAAACTTTGCCTGTGGTATGGCTACCGCAAGATGAAATTGGTAATTCGCCTAGCCAGCCTGCTCCACTAAACATTGGCCCTTATCAAAACCAAATGATCCACGGCGAAGTCACCCACGGCGGCTTAAAGCGAGTATTTGCTGAGCGTATAGATGGACGTTTACAAGGCGCAGTATTTCGCTTTAGCCAAGGCTTTGAAGCAGGCGTAAACCGTATTGCATGGAGCGACGAAACTAACTTAATAGTAGGCGGTGTTGGTAATCCCGGAAACTGGGCGCACTCTGGTAAAGAGTGGTATGGGCTACAACGCATGGAATATAACGGGAACAGCGTGTTTGAAATGCTCTCGGTTAGCGCTCGCAGTGATGGCTTTGAAATTACCTTTACCGAAGCCATAGCTAATGGACAAAATATTAGCAGTGAAGACTTTGAAATTTTGCAATGGTATTACAAACCTTCTGCAGAATATGGCGGTCCAAAGCTAGATTTAAGACCACTAGAGGTCAAGGCATTTTCGCTGTCTGACGACCGTACAAAGGCGCAATTCAAACTACCTGGTATAAAACCAAATCATGTTGTGTACTTTAGGATCAAACAGCCTTTTGTGAGTGAAAATGACAACGAATTATGGACCAGCGAAGCATGGTATACGCTAAATGCGATACCTAAGAATAAGCCTGTTGTGATTAATCCTAATTTTACAGTCAGTCACAACGCCTTGACCAAGCAAGAAATGGCAGATGGCTGGGAATTATTGTTTGACGGCCAATCGTTAGATAACTTTCGCAATTACAACCAAGAAACTTTAGGCAAAAAATGGATTATTGACGACCACGCACTGCATTTAACCGGTCGCGATAAAAACCAAGACGGCTGGCAAACTGAAGACGGCGGAGATGTTGTTATAACCTCTGAACCTCTTGAAAATTACGAGCTTTACCTTGAGTGGAAAATCTCAAGCAATGGTAACAGTGGGATCATCTACAACGTAAAAGAAAGTGATGATTTGGATTTTCCTTTTTTAAGTGGCCCTGAGTATCAAATTTTGGATAATTTAGGCCATCCCGATGGCCGAATTTTGACTCACCGAGCGGGTGATAACTACGACTTAATTGAGAGTAAAATCGTGGCAGTTAACCCACCAAACACCTGGAATAGAGCGCGTTTAATTGTAAACAACGGGAAGGTTGAACATTGGCTAAATGGTTATAAGGTAGTTGACACTGAAATGTTCACGCCACAGTGGAACGAGCTAATTCAAAACAGTAAGTTTGCCGACTGGCAAGACTTTGCTAAATCACCTGGTGGTCACATTGTCTTACAAGACCATGGCGACAAAGTATGGTTTAGAAATATCAAGATAAGGGCCGTTGATTAATCCCGATTTGCAATAAAGTGTGGCGAGCAATTGTGGCAAGCAATTATGGCAAAAAAGCGTGGCAGTAAAGTGCGGCGCTTTTTCTTTTATGTCACCGCATCATTAACCAAGCCATTTTTTAGCATCAATGCTTTTATTTCGTCAACGCTGGCCGGGTCATCAATAGTAGATGGCACGACCAAGTGCTCGTTTTGGGCTATTTGCCTAAGTAGTTTTCGTAAAATCTTACCCGAACGGGTTTTGGGTAGTCGCTCGACTATCAAGGTTTGTTTTAAGCACGCTACGGCGCCAATTTCTTTTCTGACCATGGCGACTAGTTCGCTTTGTAAGTCGGCTTCGCTTATATCTTTACCGTCTTTTAATAATGCTAAGCCAATAGGTACTTGCCCTTTTAAGCTGTCGTGGATGCCAATAACACTGCACTCTGCAACCGCATCATGAGACGCTAATACCTGCTCCATTTCACCCGTTGATAAACGGTGCCCAGCCACATTAATCACATCGTCGGTACGTCCCATGACATAAAGGTAACCGTCTTCGTCTATGTACCCACCGTCGCCTGAACAATAATAACCTGGGAATTCGCTTAAATAACCACTTTGGTAACGAGCAAAATCGCCCCAAATAGTCGCTAAACAGCTAGGTGGAAGCGGCAGTTTTAAAGCAATTGCGCCTTGCGTATTCGCGGGTAGTACTTGCCCATCTGCATCTAGAATCTGAACGTTAAAGCCCGGCACAGGCTTGGTAGATGAACCGGGCTTGGTGGGCAAACTCTCAATCCCAACCAAGTTTGCAGCAATTGCCCAACCTGTTTCGGTTTGCCACCAGTGATCAATAACAGGCTTACCGGTTTTTTCGGTAGTCCATTCATATGTTGATGGATCGAGTCGTTCTCCAGCCATAAAAATGCTTTCTAAGCTCGATAAATCATATTGCCCAATGAGTTTGGCATCGGGGTCTTCTTTTCGAATAGCTCTAAACGCGGTGGGTGCGGCAAATACAGCCTTAATTTTATACTCTTCAACCATTCGCCAAAAGGCGCCAGCATCGGGTGTTCTTACTGGTTTGCCTTCGTAAACAACGCTTGTGCAACCATGTAATAGAGGCGCATATACTATGTACGAATGGCCCACTACCCAGCCAACATCGGATGCCGCCCAAAATACTTCTCCTGGCTGCATATTATACACTGCCGACATTGAATACTTTAACGCAACCGCATGACTCGCATTATCGCGCACAACACCTTTTGGTTTTCCAGTCGTGCCAGAGGTATAGAGTATATAAAGTGGGTCCTTGCCCAACACGCACACGCAACTTGCGGGTGACGCTTTTGCGACGCCCGCTTCCCAATCAATATCTCGCTTGCTTTGCATAGACGCTAGAGACTCTTTGCGTTGAAACACAATCACACTGCTGGGTTTGTGATCGGCTATCACAATGGCTTCATCAACCAAGGGTTTGTATTCAATAATTCGATTTATTTCAATTCCGCAAGATGCCGTTACTAATACAGTAGGCCTTGCATCATCAATTCGCACGGCAAGTTCGTTTGATGAGAATCCGCCAAACACCACAGAGTGCACTGCGCCCAAGCGGGCTACCGCAAGCATCGCAATAACGGCTTGTGGGATCATGGGCATATAAATAACAACACGATCGCCCTTTTTAACGCCCTGCTCTCGCAACAATCCAGCAAAAGCGGAGACTTTTTCAAGAAGCTGTGAGTAGGTGATTTTCTGTTTAGTTAAGGTCACTGGCGAATCATAAATAATGGCGACCTGATCGCCTCGGCCCGCATAAATATGATGATCGACCGCCATAAAACACGTGTTCATTTGACCATCACTAAACCACCTATCCATGCCATTTTCATCTTTTGACAAAATAGTTTCAGCAGGTTTATACCATTCTAATTGGCTCGCTTTTTGCGCCCAAAAATGCTCGGGTTGCTCAACCGACATGGCATATTCAGATGCGTAAGAAATGGTGTTAGGTGTGCGGGAGGTCGACATATTAATATTCACTCATGGCACAAATAAGTGATAGCTGCTTTTTGCGTTAACTCAAGTTACAAGCAAAAAAACGGTGCTTTATTTGCGCTAATTAAATGTTAGCACTCAACGCTAATCTAAAAAGACTGAAGAGTATATGAGACTTTAGTGTAGGGTTAAATAACAGAGAACTCATTAAAAGAAGGGTATCGATGTGTACCTAATTAGTCCTGCTTTGAGCATGTCTTCGCATATAAATTAGCGGTAATAAAATTAAGAATAAATATAGCGGTACGCTACCACCACCGCCATCATCGTCAGTACTGGGCTGTGTTGGTGCACTTGTATCGACAATTGTTATGGTAGTTGTCGCAGAGACTTCTTTATCACCGTCACTCACAAATACGGTAAATGAAACGCTTTGGTTACTGCTAACATCAGGCGCTGAAAATAATAAACTAGCTGTATTTGCGCCCACTAAATTAACTTGTGGGCCACTTGTTTGCCGCCACTGATAGCTTAAAAAGTCACCTTCATCATCGCTCGCAAGCGCGACGAGCGTAAACTGGGAAGATTCATTGACAGTGGCACCATGATTCTCAATCGTCAAAGAAGGTGCAGTATTACTATTGCGAATAGTGACTGAAACGTTGACACTTGATGTGTCTCGCCCGTCAAAAACGTCAAGCCTAAATCTTAAGCTTTGATTTTGAGTGACTTGGGGCGCGATGAAACTTAGAAGTGGTGAAGAGTTTTCGCCAATGCTAATGGGTAAGCCACCTGTTTGCTGCCACGTATAAACAAGTCGGTCACCTTCAACATCGGTAGTAAGTGACGCATCAACGCGCACTAAATCGCCCTCCAATACAGATACCTGCTGAGGTACACTGATGTTTGGTGAGGTGTTTTGTCCTTGTAGTGCCAATACACCTGGGTCTTTTATCATGCCGTTAACGAGTAAATCACTGTCGTTAGGGCCACCGTCTTGGATCACTAACAAAATACATGTATCGCCAACATTAAGACCCGAACTATAAGCCATATCGTTGGGCTCAGGACAGTTTCCGTCACGATCAAAACTAGCCGATAAAATAGCGTTATTTGAGTTTTCGACGAAGGTAAACCAGCCATCGCGACTGTTGTATTTTCGGTATACCGTATTGGCGATGATTTCAGTTCCCGTATTTAAAGGGATAACCACACGCACGCTTTCGCCAACACCTTGCAAATTCTCTATATTGAAGTTGTTTATTTGCTGAATGGCCTCAAAATGAATGTCTTCGGCCATTGAACTTGCGCCGCCATTTTCAGAGCCAAACGCGGCAATATCCGCTTGTGTGACACGGCTGTTATTAACCGAATTATTGTTCGCTAACTTTGCAATATCACCGACCGTGATCCGATAACCATTTTCTACAGTTAGTGGTTGCTCACTTGCGCCAGTGGGCAGTATTGTTGTGTTACCCTCATTATCAAGATAGTCAGGGATACCATCTTGATCGCTATCAATAACGCCCTCGCTAAAGTCTGACACCCCGTCAAAATCACTATCTACTAAAGCCGACAATGGTGGTAACTCACTCTCAATCGTAAATGCATATTCTAGGCTAACACTATGTCGCTCTATCGTATTACTTTCACTAACAGTTAGTTTTGCGATGTAATTACCGGTATTCAGCGCGCTTGGGCTAAATTCGAAAGTGCGCAAATCGTTATCAATCGCTAAATCACTAATATCAATTCTACTGTTGTTCTCGACTCGACTCACTTGCCAATCAACATTATGTCTATCGCTCACATTAACGTCGTTGATATTTGCCGTGAGAACAGCCGTGCCCGAATTTTGATAAACAAGACTTGCGCTCATATCGTTTTGACGCAGTTTTATATCCACTATGGGTATGCGATTAACATTATCTATCCCTATTTGCACCTGCGACAGTTCTGTCAAACTGGCATTAACAGGGTTTGCAAACGACACCCATATTTGCTGACCAAACTGCGCAGTTGGCGACACGTCTAAAACAAGCTCAGCTTGCTGCCCCTCACTTATTTGCAAACTTGCATCACTCTCGTTTGTCACAGGCCCAACAATCGTATAATCAACGGTCACCGGATATTGTGCTGCCATACCCGACAAGGTTAGCGGTATCCTAATTTGTGAACCTGGCGAAGCAAATCCTTGAGTTCGCGCTTGTATACTCGGCAAGATATTTAAAAACAGCTCTTGCATACTGGTATTGCCCGCGGCGTCAGTCGCGCTTATAAATACGCTCTGGCGACCCGACTTTAAGGTCGCTGTGGTAACAATATCTGCGAGTACCGCACCATCAACTAAATCAATCGCGCTTATGTTCACGTCTTGACTCACATCAGTAAAAATACCCCGCGCCGCAATTAAAAGGGGGTCAGTGTTACTAAATTCAGGCGCTGTAGTATCTTCAATCGTAATGGTTTGATTAAGCTGCGTTTGATTTCCCGCAAAGTCAACCGAGGTCCACGTAATAATATGCTCGCCTACAGGTAAAGGGCCTGTATAGTTGTTTTCTAATGAGGCTGGATTTAAGTTGTTGTCTCTCACCCTAGGCTCTGTCAACACTAGACTCGTGAGCGGACCTGTTGCTTCTATCGTAAAGTCGCTAATACCATCTAATACAGGCGCTTCATTATCACCAATAGTAGGGTTTAAAGGTTGTTCGTCATCTTCATCAACAATACCGTCATTGTCATCATCAGGATCGGCATTATTGCCGATACCGTCGCCATCGCTATCTACCGATTCGCCTGGTGCAAATGGGAAGGCATCTATATCGTCTAATACGCCGTCGTTGTCGTCATCGGTATCAGCATTGTTGCCAATGCCATCTTGATCAAAATCGAGTGTTTCGCTTGGGTCAAAAGGAAAGGCATCTTGGGTATCAAGTACGCCGTCATTGTCGTCGTCTGTATCGCGGTTATCACCCGCACCATCGCCATCTGAGTCTAACCATTCTGTGATATCAAACGGGAATACATCAATATCATCATTAAAACCGTCGGCGTCGTCGTCTAGGTCAGCATTATCGCCAATGCCGTCTAGATCAAAATCAAGCGTTTCGCTGGGATCAAAGTCAAACGCGTCGTCAACATCAAGTACGCCATCGTTGTCGTCGTCAAGGTCGGCATTGTTGCCAACACCATCTAAATCGTTATCGCGAGATTCACTGCTGTCGAGCGGAAATAAATCATCAACGTCAAGTACACGGTCGCCATCATCATCATCGTCGACCTCATTACCTATGCCGTCGTTATCTGTGTCTAAGGATTCATTTGCATCAAAAGGGAAAGCGTCCACATTATCGTTTACGCCATCGTTGTCATCATCTGGATCGGCATTATTACCTATGCCATCGTTGTCAAAATCTTGAGTTTCAGTAGGGTCATTCTCAAACGCATCAAACTGGTCGAGCACACCATCGTTGTCATTGTCTGGATCGGCGTTATTACCAATGCCATCGTTGTCAGTATCAAACCATTCGCTTACCGCAAATGGGAAGGCATCAACGTTATCTAACACACCATCGTTGTCGTCGTCGGTATCGGCGTTATTGCCAATACCGTCGCCATCAAAGTCGGAAGTTTCGCCGGCGTCAAAAGGAAAGCGGTCAAATTGATCATCTAAACCATCGTTATCGTCGTCTAAGTCTGCGTTATTGCCAATGCCATCGCCGTCATTGTCGGCGCTCTCACTAGGATTGAACGGAAACGCATCTTCAAAATCAAGAACAAGGTCATTATCATCGTCGGGGTCAATACTGTTACCTAAGCCATCCAAATCATTGTCGGCAAAGTCCCCAGGATCAAGTGGAAATAAATCATCAACGTCGCGCACACCGTCGTTGTCGTCATCGTCGTCGGTGTTGTTGCCAATACCATCTTCGTCTGTGTCGAGCTGCTCTGTTGGGTCACGAGGAAAAGCATCGCTTACATCATCGGTACCGTCGTTATCGTCATCGGGGTCGGCGTTGTTGCCAATGCCATCCCCATCTGAATCAATCGTTTCAGTTGGATCTAGTGGAAATGCATCGTTTACGTCTAAACCGCCATCATTGTCATCATCTGTATCAGCGTTGTTACCAATACCATCTGCATCAGTATCGATGGTTTCTGTTGGGTCAAATGGAAAGGCATCCTGCGAATCGAGCACGCCATCATTGTCATCGTCAAAATCACTGTTGTTACCTTGGCCGTCATTATCATTGTCGGCGTTTTCTGAAGGGTCAAATGGGAAAGCGTCTTGGTCATCAGGCACATCGTCATTATCGTCGTCGGTATCGGCAAAATCACCAATACCGTCGTTGTCGAAGTCTGTTGACTCTAGCGGATCAAATGGAAACAAATCGTCAATGTCTAATACGTTATCATTGTCATCATCGGGGTCTTGCTCGTTGGGGATACCGTCGTTATCAAAGTCTTCTAAGGGAAATTCTATGTAGTTGTTGTGCCATTGTGCTTCAAAACTTGTTGCCGTAGGCTGCAAAAAAGCACTATAGCCAAAACTATTGATGTCATCTGACGTTGTGCTAACTAAAGCAGTAATCGCCGCGTTATTGTTTGACGATGTGACGATGCATTTAGCAAAATTATCAAAAATTGAACACGCTTGCGCGAGGCTAATGGCACCTGAAAAATCGATATCGGTGAAGACAGTCCCTTCGTTAGGCACAAACCACACTTCATACTCAACCGCGTCTTGCACGGTAACGTTTATGGTGCTTGATTGAGCGTTTCCAGTTTGATTCAGTGCAGGATTTGCAGATAACACAGCGTCAAAAGGAACAATACTATTGCTGTTATTGACTGACATAAACGGAGCAAGGCGAGAAGTAATGAGTTCTTCTAGGGTGTCGTAACGTTCGTTACTGTTATTTTCTGAATCACGAGCCACGAGTCCGCTAACAAACCAAATACCATCGTCACTTAGGGTAGAGACGCTAGCCGTAAAGTTTGCAGAATGAGTATTGTTTGTGCTGGTCCAATTGCCGTTTAAGGTCAGCGGAATTTGTTGGTTACTCGTTATATTTTCGAGATAAAACGTATTTGTAGTGACGGGGTTTTCATCTAAGAAACTCAATTCAACTGAGACGCTTTGAGCTGAATTAGCCGTATTGATAGAGTCTGGCGAAATCGTGATGCGTTGTAAGATAGGTGCTGTCGAATCCGGGACATCTTCTTGGGCAATTGCCATTTGCAGACACGCTTGGATACTCAATAAGCCAAGCGCACCTTTCACAAAGCGACGTAGCGATTTGTGACTAAATGCACGCTCGTTATTATGCTTAGATTTATCGAGCATTTTTGCTAGATTATGTCGTTGAGTACGTTTCAATCAGTTATCCATGACAAATAGTAAATACTCGGCAAGTTAACTTTGCCGAACAATGAGTAAAAAACCTTACCCATTTAGAAATTTTACTTATGATGATTTCATCGTTTTTATAGCGAAAAGCTTTAGGAGTGTATAGAGGCAAGAACTTGCCACATATGACTAAAAACGCCCAAAAAACGTGCAATACTTCGCTATCTACCTAATAACACTTAGCTAATTTTTTGTGTGTAATTAAGGTAATTAATAATTATGAAGTTCTAGATAAAGGAATAAAAAAACATACCCAAAAAGTACTCGATTTTGTTTGACTCTACGGCTACCCGCCAAATCACTGCGCTCACACTGAAGTCCCTGCTAACTTTTTATTTTTAACATTACTAGCGACAAATTGTTGAAGAGATCTATCAAACTTCGATTGACGTTATGCGTTACTTTGATATTGTCATCGCCGCATAATCTTTGCTTTTTTCTTCTTATTTATGCGGTATAAGGATCTAACCACACCAACCTAGTTAGTACCAACTACCTTTATAAGCTAATAAATACAGGCATTAAAACTAAATTTAGCCTTAGCCCGCACTTGATAACATTATTTTAGGATAGCGAAATAAAATACCACCAATAAGCATTAGAGTATGGTTGTTTAAATAAAAAAGACGTACACTCAAGTTACATCAATGGAACAGACACCATTTAATAAAATTATGAATTTAGAATTGCAAATGGTCAAAAGTGACCGTCTTTACATGAAAGTGGCTGAACAGCTTAGACGCCTTATCAGTAACGAAGTCATTAAGCCGGGCGAACGTTTACCATCAGAGCGCGAGCTTGCAGAGCAGCTAGGGGTTAGTCGGCCGACCATTCGAGAAGCCATGATTGCGTTAGAGCTATCGGGTGTTATCGAAATACGCACGGGTTCTGGTATTTATGTCACTCATCAAACCAGCAAAAAGGGAATACAGCTTGAAGATAAAGGCGTAGGGCCATTTGAAATTCTTGAAATCCGCTATTTATTAGAGTCAGAGGCGTGTGCCTTAGCCGCTGCGCGAATTACTGATGAGCAGTTAAAAGAACTGCGCCAAGCTATCAAAGAGATGGAAGAAGAAGAAAAGCAATCAGATGCCTCCGAACGTGCTGACCAAAAATTCCACTCGATAATTGCGCAAGCTTCTCAAAATAGCGCGATATCCTCGGTCGTCGATTGGCTATGGAAGTTACGCAACGAGTCTGACTTAAGCACTATGTTTTTGGAAAGCATCCGCAAAGAAGGTGTGCACCCTTCAATTGACGAGCACAAAAAGATTCTGCACGCCTTAGAGCAACGAAATCCTGAAAAAGCGCGCCTAGCCATGAAAGATCACATCGAGAACGCAACCGCCAACGCGGCGACTCACTTCGATAAGTAAAACCGGAGTGTGCTCGTATTAATTATTATCGCCGCATCATCAAGCCCATCTTTGCCGAGGCAACAAGCCCACAGGCCAATCAAAGCTTAATTCAAGCGTTTAATGGCTTAGTAGATACTGAGCAAACCGCACTGTTTGTGCTGGCCGTGGCCTGCAAACCGATGAGTTTTAAAAAGCTTGATGACATCATCACTTTGTTAGAACAACAGCAATTGCTTGCTAAACCTAAGGCTAGGTATCGGCTATCAACTAAACAAAAGACAAAACTAAGTGATTTATCACTCATAAAGATAGGCCAGCATGGCGTGCACCTTCATCTATTTATGGCTAATTATCTGATTAATAATCTAGACCTGCTCGCGTGCCATACAGAAAAAAGCGAAGAGGATAAGCTACTTGGCATCATGAGAGCGTGCGAACAAGTCGCACCAACAGGCGCCATGTATTACGGATACGATAACTTCTATGAGCGCCAGCGCAGTTTTCGTGATGCTTTATATTTTGGCCAAGACGATGAAATTGAAAAAATGCTTAATGTGCCAAAAGACCCACAATGCATAGATTACAAAGCAAATGAGCCGTTTGCAGAGATACTATTCTCACCATTTCTCCTTAACTATTTTCACAAGTTGTCAGACAAAGTCGCCTATCAAGCATTTGCTACCATGTTTCGCACCCATCAGCGCCACAAAAAAGATGTTTTGTATCTTACACAACTGTTAGAACAAGTATGTGGTAAGCAGTCGGCCGCCAATCTGGTAGAAACTAATTCCGTAGAAGATAATTTTATAGGAAGTAATAAGCCCCTCTGTGAGTACTTACTAGCTGAGCAATACCTATATCAGCTAAGAATTGATGAATTTAAGTGTTTATTAGATACAAGTGATGATTCATTTTATGCACTCGTGCTTTTCGCGTCTTATGCGTTTATAACAGGCGACATTAATGCTGCCTTGACTTTGTTTGAGAAAGCAATCAAAGCAAAAAACAAACTCGTGCGACGTAAAAATCCATTCATGACGGGTATTGGTGGCTATTTTTATAAACTGGCGCTGATTATTAAAGGGAACCAAGAAGACGCAAGCTATTCGTTTGCAGCATTACAGCAAATTGACTTTGAACAGCGCAGTCAAGCACTTCAAGACGATTCTATTGTGTTGTCTTTAGCCCTTCGTAAACCTATTAATTGCTTACAGGATGGTGAAAGTTATACACATAGGGCCTTTTCAAGCTTAAGTGATGATATTAAAGACCACTTCTACCATCACTTATGTCTTTTAAATCACATGTTAGGGAGCATTTGGTGCAATCAAAGCCAACAGGGTGATTTTGCAAAACAAGCCATAGAAAGTCAGCAAGTGTTTGATGATATGGGTTACATATTATTCGCAAAAATGTTCGAGCAATGTGCAACTTACTTCAGTCGACAAAGTATCGATGACAAGCAAACTCTTATAAACTTGCCTACCCAGATAAAAAGCAAAGCCCAATGGGATATTGCGCTCGATAAACTCATTGCGCTGAAAGGTCGAAGCGATGACAAAAAAACGCCTGATAAGCCACAAAAAACCAGTCGTATCATTTGGGAGTTATGCCTAGATGGAGAGCCCTCATTAAGAGCTAGAGAACAAAAGCTAAATAAATCAGGGTGGAGTAAAGGCCGCGTCATCTCCTTAAAGCGCCTAAAAACCGAAACTGAATTTTTTACTAGTTTAACAAGCTCAGACCTAAACATTTGCAGTGCAATCAAAGCATACCAAGGCTATGGCTATTATGCCTCGACCGAATACGAATTAGCTGGTTTACCGGCATTGCGCGCAGCTGTGGGTATTGATAATTTATATTTAGAAGATGACTTTTACGACCCCGTCGAAATCATAAAACAGACGCCCGAATTGCACGTTACTGAGATTGGCGCTGAGCTATGCCTTAGCATCCCTCATGCGACAGTTGAAGATACCTTTAATGAATACTCAAAAGACGTTTATAGCTTTAGTGAATTATCGTATCGCCGTTATCAACTGATTGAATTTTTACCAGAACACCAAAAAGTGATCGATATATTAGGCGATGATGGCTTACTTATCCCCATAAGTGCTAAGCAGAAAGCCCTAGACGGCATTTCAGCCATCGCGCCATTGCTCAACATTCGTTCAAATATTGAAGCCTTAGACACTGGTTTAAAGACCATTGAAAGCGATCCGCATTTAATTATTAATATTGCGCCTTTAAAACAAGGACTCAGTTTTACGTGCGTTGTGATGCCTTTTGGGGAAACTGGCCCGGCGTTTACACCAGGCATTGGTGATGCGAGTTTATCGGCAGAAATTGACGGCCAACGCTTAGCGACACAGCGTGACTTAGTCATAGAAGAAACCTTGTTAGATAAGTTAGACAAAGCATGCCCAGCCTTTTTAGCCATGCCCGGCAACAGCTTAAGTCTTGATGAACCCGAACAAGCGCTAGAAGCACTAGAGCAACTAGAGCTCGCCAGCAGCAATGAAGACTTTGATTTATTGCTACGCTGGCCAAAAGGCAAAAAAATCAGCTTAAGCAAACCGCTTGAGAGTCAGCATTTACAATTGGCGTTAAACAAAAAACCTGAATGGTTTGATATTGGTGGCGACCTAAGCATCGACAATGAGCAAGTTATCGATTTACGAAGGCTTTTGGCGTTAGTTGGTACTAGCAACGGTCGTTATATCGAACTGGATAGCCAACACATTCTGGTACTGTCAAAAGACTTGCGAGAAAGGCTTGAGCTAATGAACCAAGTCATCGAAGACGGTAGGTTTCATCCACTTGCAAGCCTACAGGTTGAAAAAGCCACTACCGGCATGCGCATGAAAACCATAGACGCATGGGACAAGCAAACGCTTAAAATGCGCGAGTCAATTGATATCACGCCCAAAATACCCTCGACATTTCAAGGCGAACTCAGAGATTATCAACAAGTGGGCTTTGATTGGGCGATGCGCTTGGCACATTGGGGAGCTGGTGCCTGTTTAGCCGACGATATGGGCTTAGGTAAAACACTTCAAGCCTTAAGTGTGCTGCTTGCCCGCGCGCCAAACGGGCCTGCTTTGGTCATCGCGCCAACCTCGGTTTGCCACAACTGGCAGCAAGAAGCGTTGACGTTTGCCCCCACACTTAACATTAGGCTGTTTGCGGATGCCGTGACAAGTGACCAACGCAGTGAGCTTCTTGCTAGCCTTCAAGCATTTGACTGCGTCATTATTAGCTATGGCTTACTACAACGAATGAGTGAAAAGCTTCAAGAAGTTAAATGGCACACCATTGTCGCCGACGAAGCTCAAGCTTTAAAGAATCCTCTGACAAAACGCAGCAAAGCAGCATTTGCGCTAAAAGGTGACTTTAAAATGATCACCACAGGCACTCCAATCGAAAATGACCTCACTGAACTATGGAGTTTGTTTCGTTTTATTAACCCTGGCTTATTAGGTAACTTAAAAGCTTTTGGAAAACGTTTCGCCCTACCCATCGCGAATGCAAGAGAGGACAAGTTAAAAGCCCATGCGGCTAATAAAGCGCTAAAGGCCATGATCCAACCCTTTATTTTACGTCGCATGAAGACCCAAGTGTTAACTGAATTACCACCTCGCACCAACATTAATATTCAGGTCAACATGAGCGAGAAAGAAGAAGCATTTTATGAAGCGTTGCGCCTCAATGCGATAGAAAATATCAGTCAAGGCGTTGCACAAGGTAATCAAAGCAATGCAGGTGAACAGCGTATTAGAATGCTAGCCGAACTGGTTAAGTTACGCCAAGCATGCTGTCACAGCAAACTGGTGTTGGCTGAAAGCACCATACCGAGCGCAAAACTCGCTGCACTCGAAGAGCTATTAGTTGAGCTACGATTAAACAATCACAAAGCGCTGATTTTCAGCCAATTTGTGGGACATTTACAGTTAATCAAGCAACATATCGAGAGTTTGGGCTTTAGCTATCAATACTTAGACGGCTCTACCCCACAAAAAGAACGTCAAAAGCGCGTTAATGCCTTTCAGGCTGGTGATGGTGATTTATTCTTAATAAGCCTTAAAGCTGGCGGGTCAGGTCTAAATTTAACGGCAGCAGATTATGTTATTCATATGGACCCTTGGTGGAACCCAGCGGTTGAAGAACAGGCCTCTGATCGCGCGCATCGCATTGGACAAACGCGCCCTGTGACGATTTATCGACTCATTACTGCTAATACAATTGAAGAAAAGATTGTGTCACTGCATCAACATAAGCGAGACATTGCAGAAAACCTACTCACGGGGACAGAAGTAACAGAAAAATTATCTGTTGAAGATATGCTTAATTTGTTGAAAAAAACGTTTTAGTGCAGCTAAAGGTAATTTTCATTTTCGCGCAGCTTTACCCGTCATCCCCGCACCATTTACTCCGTCATCCCCGCACCATTTACTCCGTCATCCCCGCGAAGGCGGGGACCTCCTTAGAACTAATCGATATTTGCTAAGTGTTTGTTTTGATGAGTTTTGCAACAACATTCACCAGATCCCCGCCTTCGCGAGGATGACGAGGAAGTCATAAACTAACATTATTAGATCTTCGCCAGAATGACACCGTGTTATGCAAAGATCTTAGCAGTTGAAGTTATAAAGAAAATCGTTCACGCAGAAAATGCGCCACACCGTCTTCGTGGTGATGGCCAATAATCGCACTCGCGCTTTGCTTAATTGCTTTGTTTGCATTGTCGGGGGCATATGACTCATCAGCTAAGGCAAACATGCTTAAGTCATTATCGCTGTCGCCGAAGCAAATGATATTAGTCGCGCCTAGTTCTGCTTTTAAATTTTCTACCGCGGTGCCTTTATTAGCAAGCGTATGATGCACATCCATCCAACTGTATTGACCGCCTTCTAATGCTGGGCCTGAATAGGCAACTAGGCTATCAAAGGTATTTAAGTACTCCCATATTTTATAAATTGTCTTTGCTTCACCAATCATACTGATGTTGGTGACTTTACTGTTTTCAGGCAAAGATTCGATGGGGAGCAAGCTTGCTTTTGTTTTAGCAAAGTAGTTAGTGATCAGGTCTTTTTCTACCTGATGGCGAGCTTCACCGTGGTATATATTGTGCTGATGTTTAAGCGCATCTATCGTATTAATAAACGGCGCGACTCCTGCTTTTAAAACGGCTTCAACAATTGTATTTAGCTCGCTTACGTCAAGCAGGTTATCAAGCGTAAGTTCATTTTGCTTTGGTCTGTAAATGGTCACGCCATTGTTATAAATGTGAGGTAGTGCAAACTCATACTCACCAATAATGTGCTGTGCAGATAGCATTGTTCGGCCTGTCGCCACGGTATACGCGATATTCTTGTCTGCTAACAGCGCCAAAGTTTCAGCGGTATATGACGTGATTTCTGATGATTTATTTAGCAAAGTGCCATCCAAATCAAAAAATATAAGATCCATTGTATAATGCCCATGAGCTACGCATTGCAGCAGTTAATAAAATGTAGAAAGCGTATTTAATATTAAGAGAGTGAGTTATACGAACACTTTTCGTTTTTTGTTTATCTAGGGCCTGTTGATCTTTGCGTTAGCCCTGTACCTGATAGTGTTAGCAATACTTAACAAGCGATAAAACACTCGTCAAAGTTGGTTTTGTAGCCATTGCTTGGGGGATATACCCAGCTTTTTTTTAAACACACGAGCAAGCGCAGAGCCACTGTCATAGCCGACTTTATTGGCCACTATGTTCACTGATAAATGCTGCAGCAATAAGTTTTGCGCTTTATGAATACGCCAATCAGTCACGTAGTCTAGTGGTGTGTGCCCTACAACCTCAACAAACAACTTAGCAAACTTTGCTCGTGACATCAGTGCTATGTTAGCCAAAGATACAACCTGCCATGGATGCTCAACATTTTTATGTATAGCCTGTAACGCTAAGCATAACTGCGGATGAGCCAAGCCTGCTAACATGCCTTGTTTAACAAAAAATTGATCACCGCTTTCAATGACACTTCGTAATATTTGTAAAATAAAAATATCGCAAAGTTTGTCTAACATAACTTGCTTGCCATTTGTCACTTCAAAAGCTTCTGCAAAAATCCAATCGGCGGTATACGCCAAACGATGATGCGCCATATTGTCCAAAGAAAACGACACAAAAGATGGTAACGCCGCTAAAACAGGATGTTGTTGAACATTACTATACTCGATAGTTGCACACACCAAATTGGCGCCCACGCTTGGGTCTGGTATTAAGCGATGGCTACGCCCTTGAGGAAAAAACAGTAAACATGGCGGCTTTACTTCTTTTTTTACGCCGTCTTGGCCAATAATAGAGAGCAAGCCATCGCGCAAAATATGCAAATGCCCTTTCAGGCCACTTGGTTCATCAAATTCACTTAGCTCACATAAATTACCGCTAAAAAACACTTTCGCATGCATTTGATGGACAGACAAGATATCTGAAAGCTTGTCAATTTCATTATTTTTCACTTTTATTTACCAAAATAGACGATTGGTATTAATTTATAGACCATATAGCGCAATAAATCTTGTAAAAAGCCTATCTTATTATCCGAACGCAGCTTAGCTTGCAAAGAGAGAGCTTGCAAAGTAGACCCAAATTAAAAAGTGAAAAACACAACACTAAGGAAAACAAAATGAAATTACGTACTTTTTTACAACTATCAGTAGCTGCCGTTAGCTTATCATTCAGTGCACTAAGTCTTGCCGCCGATATTGATATGAATGCAGATGCAAACGACGTCGCAATAAAAGGTTATGACACGGTTTCATACTTTACGGCATCTACTCCCGTTCTTGGTACGAGTGATTATACGGCTACATACAAAAATGCCATCTATCAATTCGCAAGTGCAGAAAACAGAGACTTATTTAAAGCAGACCCTGCCAAATATGCGCCTCAGTATGGTGGTTTTTGTGCTTTTGGTGTGACCATGGACAGAAAATTTGATACTGATCCAACAGCATACAAAATAGTTGATAATAAATTGTATTTAAACCTGAATGCTAAGGTTCAACAGCGTTGGTTAAGCGACACTAATACTTTTATCAATACGGCTGATACGACTTGGGTGAGCATTAAAGATAAATCTGATACAGTCTTGGCGGCGAACTAATTTAATCAGTTCCCTCAGGAAGGCCACTCATTTGCAGTATAAATGGGTGGCTTTTTTGCATTCATTATTTGTCAAAAAGCATCAAACAAACACATTATGGCTGTTTCTCGATTATCGATGACATAGTGTGAATAACGCCGCGTAACTCTGCCAAACCTTTCATTCGACCCATGTAGCTATAGCCGGGCTTAACACCATCTTGACCAAGTTCGTCGTCAAGCAAATGACCATGATCAGGGCGCATAGGAATACGCAAATAATCATCTCCATCGTCAGCTTTGCGTCGTTTTTCTTCGACGAGTAAAGCCTCAACCAAACCCACCATGTCGTTATCACCATCCAAATGGTCAGACTCATAAAACGAACCGTCATCTTCTCGGATAACATTTCGTAGGTGGACAAAATATATGCTAGGGCCAAATTGACGCACCATTTGCACTAAATCATTATCGCCACGAGCACCGTATGAACCCGCGCACATAGTTAAACCATTAGCCGGACTTGGACTCGCTTCTAGCAGTAACTTTGCGTCATCGGCGGTGGACACGACGCGAGGTAAGCCAAATAATGAAAAAGGAGGATCGTCTGGATGTATGCACATTTTTGCGCCTACCGATTCGGCCACCGGTATGACTTCGCGCAAAAACTCAAACAAGTGATCCCTAAAACCTTCTGTCCCTAAATCAATAAATTGCTGAATAGTGCTACGAATGCTGTCACGCGTATATGAGCCCTCACCACCAGGCAATCCAGCAATGATGTTTTTTTCAAGTTCTTCACGTTCAAGCGCCGACATTGCATTAAAACGCGCATCAGCTTTTGCCAACACTTCTGGGCTGTAGCTTTCGCGTGCACCGTCTCTTTCAAGCATGTACACATCGTAAGCGGCAAAATCAGTCATCTCAAAACGCAAAGCGTGACTATTGTTGGGTAACTTATACATTAAATTGGTACGAGTCCAATCGACCACCGGCATAAAGTTATAGCAAATGGTGTAAACCCCGCACTTGGCTGCATTAACAACAGATTGCTTATAATTTTCGATGTATTGGAGATAGTTACCTGTGCGGGTTTTAATATCGTTGTGCACAGGGATGCTCTCAATCACATCCCATGTAAGGCCATTAGACTCAATTAAGGCTTTTTGTTTATTAATTTCTTCAAGCGTCCACAGCTCACCGGTTTTGATGTGATGTAATGAGGAGACAATGCCAGTCGCGCCAGCTTGGCGGATTTTTTGTAGGCTAATAGAGTCGTCTGGACCAAACCATCTCCAGGTTTCAATCATGCTGTGTTCCTTTAGGTTTTCAGAATGTAGTTTTTCCTATGATAATGCATCTTACGTAAATTATCATGTGGCTTTACCAATTTATCTCCTTTTGAAGTTTACTTCGCTTGAGAAAAGGGTGAGTTGCAGTAATACAACCTAGGTCATCCCCACAAAAGTGGGGATCTCGGGCCGTTTACTCTGAAGTTAATTAGTCATGTACTGTGCGAGGTTCCCACTTTCGTGGGAATGACCTAGGTTGTTTCATATTACTTTTTACGGTTCCCACTTTCGTGGAATACCGTTCGTTTGATTCTTCCTCGTCATCCTCGCGAAGGCGGGGATCTGGTTGATGTTATTGCAAAACTCTACAAAACAAACACTTACCTAAGATCGATTAGTTCCAATGAGGTTCCCGCTTTCGCGGGAATGACGGTGTTTTGGCTTAAACGAACAGCATTACACTTTCGCGGGAATGACCTAGATTTTTGTTTACACTAAGTGGAGCTACTCACTTGGGAGCGATTCTGCCTGCTTTGGCTTGAAAACGCTTGGGCCACATAGCGCAACAATAGTGATCAAGCCAACTAATAAGCCTAGCCAAGGTTCAAATATGCTAAATGCCATTGCAGTTATTACCATTGCGCCGCGCTCTGTTGCATCTTTTACTAACGATAAGGCCAATGTTGCACATGCAAAAGCTGTTAATACCAAAGTAACGGCAAGGGCTAGCGGTAGTAAGGGTTGTAATAAAGTAGTTAGCGGCAATACAACAAAAAAGAAAGGGACACCGAACGCATAAAAGCTACCAATACTATCAAAAATTGAGTCAACTTTTTCGCGACCTTCCGCCCATTTTTTGAGTAATATGACCTGAATACCTGTCCATAAAACACCTTGCGTCGCAAAAAACGGGGCGAATATGCCCATTAACACATTGCGGATACCCGTTGCCATATGCGCTCGGCTGCCATTGAGTTCGAGCTTCTCGTCAGACCTTGCCTTTTGTGCATTTTCAATCATTTCGTTGCCGGTTACCACATCACCAAAAAACAAGATATATGTAATAAGCGCAAGCGGAAAAGAGGCTAAGAAGGTTTCGATAGGAGGCCAACCAATGGCAAAAGGCGATACCTTTAACCACAGCGAACTTGCCGCTGCACCAACGTCTAGTATTTCCCAGCGGATGTTATATTTTAGTTCACCCGTAAAATACCCTACAACACCAGCAATTATAAACCCTGGTAACAAGCCAAGACCAAGCAACTTTGCAAGCCACGATTTACTTGCCGCCATCATCTGCAAGGGTTTTGAAAAAGCAAACACTAAACATACAGCCACGCCTAAGGTACCGGCAATTGGCGCCGACTGGAATACATTGGCTGGGTCACCGTCTTTAGTTACTCGCAAAAACGCAGCTAGGGCCGCACCTAAAATAATCCCGCCCTTAAACACAGCAGGCACCACTTTAATGAGTTTTGCACCTAAGCCTGTGGCACCCAAAAATATCAAAATAAAGGCAAAGTTTAATGACAGCGCGGTCATCGCCTGAAATTGAGAAACGTGATTTCCTAAATAAGCGGGGGCAGTTATAAACGCGACGACAAAGGGAATAGCGGGAGTTAACCAACCTGGTGCGTAAGGGTCTCCAAAAAACATCCAAGAAATCGATATCAACATGCTATGGATCATCGCCATCACGACAGCTTCTTCAAAACTCAAGCCAAGCAGGGCCATGAAATATGGGACAAGCGCTAAGGCAGTTGCACCTGCGACCGCAAACCCTTGTAACATATCAGCAAGCGAAAAACGCAAATGTACTAAGGGGATACGCATAGTAAACGGCCCCCAATTTATGCCGGGCTGTACTTCACCATCAGGTCGTTTTTTTATCATTATTATATCCTTTCTTGGCCGGGTTCAGCTTGACTGCTTGTAAGGCCTATCACGTTTTTTTGCACATATACGCTTTATTCGTTTTTTGCAAACAAACAAAAAATCGTGGGGCGTATATAAATAAACTTTCCTACTAATTATTACACTACCTACGCACAAAAGACTCATTTTATTTACATTTTATTCACTTTTTATTATCACAATAAAAAGGGTAGAATAATTCGGAAGAAAAAAATAAACGCTTTTGCTTGATAAGATGTAAGAATTATACGAACAGCGTTCTTGCTAAAAAATGGGCACGCTTTTGTCAAAAGCATGTAAATGCCTACGAGCAAGAAATCACACACTAATTTATAACAATAAAAAACGCTACGATGGAGCAAAATCTATGCGAACAAAGAGTTTTAAAACCTCGGTATTAACGGCCACCGTTATTGCGGGCATGGCAGTAGCCTGCAGCGCAAACGCCGTCGCGAACACTTTTGAAATTGAACATTTACCTAAAGTGCAGCATGCAGGCAATATTAGCGTGTCAAATGACGGAGAAATCACGGCGTATACTATTTCTGTACCGCGTGACGTATTAAATGGTGATAAAGACGGCACCGCTGACACACATTTATACGTAATAAAAGACGACAGTAAACCTATCCCCTTTATTACCACGCACGGCAGTGTGTCTGCATTACAATTTAGCGCTGATAACGCTACCTTATATTTTAAAAGTAAGCGCGGCGATGATAAAAACACCAGCCTTTATTCTATCTCCTTAGCCGGTGGTGAAGCCGAAAAAGTCTTTGAATATGAAACCAGTATTGGTGATTACCGCGTGACAAATGATGGGTCTACTTTACATTTTGTTGCACGCGAAAAAGACGATAAAAAAGACCTAAAAGATAAAGGTTTTAAGGCCTATGCATATGAAGAGGACCAGCGTTTAGCGTCACTATGGTCAGTTAGCTTAATAGATGATGACGCAAAGCCAGTGAAAGTTTTTGATAGTGGGCATGTGTCCGCTTTTGAAGTCTCTCCCAACGAAAAAACGCTCGTGCTTGCCGCCGCACCCACAAATTTGGTGGATGACTCGTTAATGCTTCGCGACTTGTATTTTGTTAACCCGCAAAGCGGCGAAACAATTTCGACCATCGATATTCCAGGCAAACTCGGCGCATTCGAACTGTCTGAAGATGGCAAACATCTTGCCTTTTTAGCGGGTACCGATATTCACGATACAGCATCGGGTGTGTTAATGGTCGCAAAGGCTAATAGCGATAGCTTTACGCAGCTTACTAAAGACGCCTTACAGCACATACAAGATATTGATTGGCTAGACGATGATATTTTAGCCGTTGTCCATAGCGGTGTTGAAAGTGATTTGGTCGTTTATGAAACTGACGGCGATATTAAACGCACTTTGAAAACACCCGATGATATCGTAGTGCGAAGCGCCGATGTTGGTGATGATGAAATACGTTTTATTGCCGATAGCCCCAAGCATCCACGCGAAGTATTTAGCCAAAAAAGAAATAAAACCGTGAAACTATCGGCGCACAATGCATGGCTAAATGAATTAGAACTTGCCCAGCAAACAACTTTCACATTTGAAGCCCGTGATGGCGCTTCAATCGAAGGATTGTTGGTCACGCCAAATGGCACTAAGCCCGCTGGTGGTTGGCCGCTAATACTCACCGTACATGGCGGGCCTGAAGCGCACTATAGCGATGGCTGGATCACTCGATATTCAGATGGTGGTCAATTTGCTGCCGCCGACGGATACGCTGTGTATTACCCTAATTACCGAGGCTCAACAGGGCGCGGGGTTGCCTTTGCGAAAGAGCATCAAAATGACTATGCAGGTAAAGAGTTTAATGACTTAGTCGATGGCGTAGACGCATTAGTTGAAGCCGGTATTGTTAATAAAGACCGAGTAGGTATTACGGGTGGCTCGTACGGCGGTTACGCATCAATGTGGGGAGCAACTGCCCAAACAGATCATTTTGCAGCCGCGGTCGCCTTTGTTGGCATTTCTAACCAAGTATCAAAATTTGGGACAAGTGACATTCCTAACGAAATGCATTTAGTGCATTCACTTAAGTGGCCATGGGAAGATAATTGGATGAACTTACTTGAACGCTCTCCCATTTTCCATGCGGGCAAAAGTAAAACGCCAACCCTAATAATGCATGGCGAAAACGACACGCGAGTGCATCCGAGCCAATCAATGGAGCTATATCGCTCAATGAAAGTCCGGACTGAAACGCCAGTTCGCCTTGTATTTTATCCAGGAGAAGGTCATGGAAACCGCAAAGCAGCCGCTCAATATGATTATTCGCTGCGTTTTATGCGTTGGATGGACACTTATTTAGCTGAAGATGCAACGCGTATGGACGCCATGCCAGAACTAGACCTAGGCATGGACGAAAGATTGAAAGCGGCTAAAGATAAAGAAGGTGAGACAGAATAGCTCTGTAACAGTGATAGGATACTAGAAACAAACACTTAGTAACTGTCATTAGCTTAACGTTTCACTAGCCAACTAAAAGCCGCACAAACTCATGTTTGGGTGGCTTTTTTAAATTGGCTATTCTTCTAGAATATAGGTAACTCGACCCGGCTTAACACGTCTAAATTTACCTGTTGTAAGATCGCCATCATCAAGTATCGCATCAAATATCTGCATATGTTCATCAGGTGCAGTGTGTCCCATAATTGAAATACCAGCAAAATCATGCGAATCAGGCCCCTCCCAATTCCAAGAACCACCAAGCGCTGTAGGTGCTAACCATTCAGCTTCGCTAATATTTAAATTCCGCGCTTCGTTTGGCAAGGTAATATGACTATCGTCGGGGTAGCGCCCATTAATCTCTTTCCAAATATCGAACGCCCTTGAAAATTGACCCAACTGTGTGGTCATTTCGCTTAGCTTCGCACGCACAACATAGTTTTGATATGAAGACATAGCAACCGACGCTAACACGCCAATAATCGCGACCACAATCATGAGCTCAATTAGCGTAAAGCCTTTTTGTTTTGTTGATATCGCGTATGTTATCTTGTTTTTTTGTTGGACATCATGACTTAAATTTTTGTTATTCATAAGCATAATCCTTACCGAAAGCGCACGAAAATTAACATAAAAGACGATGATGTAAATTAGCCTTGTTAATACATAAGTATCTGACAGATATACCCTTAAAGAAATTATGGCCTTTGCGAGAACGGCTTTATCTAGCTTATTAGTGACTCTTTTTAAGGATGTCCTCCTTGACCTGAAAAATTGCCCTTTTCATCGCGAATTCCTTTAGCGTTAACTTTCATATGTTAACTTTACGTTAATGGTCTAAAAGAGCAAAGGACACCTTATGGCAATCGTTAGAAACACATTTATGGTTTTTGCTGCCTGCTTATTAATATCTTGTACAGAGCAAAAAACAAGCGATACAACACAAACAAGTGAGACTGCGTCTGCAGCAACATTAACTCAACACAGTAATGCCAGCTCTGAAAAATCAGTGTTTTATCCTCAAATAGACGGGAAGTGGATTGGAATGGGCATTGCTTATGGCTCATACCGAGACGGCGAAAGCCCAATGCGAGATAGCGTGTCAAGTGAAGCAGACATACTGCAAGATATGCAAATATTGACTCAGACAGGAAAAATAAAGTGGAATCTCATTCGCATGTATGCCGCCGACCCTGCAAGTGAAAAGGTGTTACAAACCATTAGAAAACACGACTTACCGGTAAAAGTCATGCAAGGTGCTTGGCTAAATGGTTATGACGAAAATAGTAAAAACCAATCACAAATAGACGAAGTGATTCGCTTCGCAAATGAATATAGCGACATTATTGTCGCCGTTAACCTTGGCAACGAAATATTTGTCGATTGGTCGGGACACAAATTCCCTGTTGAACAAATACCTACATATCTTGATTGGGTAAAACAGGTCAAATCAGCGATATCTGTACCGGTAACGCTAGCCGATGATTATAACTTTTGGAATAAACCTTGGGCAAAAGCGGTGGCAGAAGAATTAGATTTTATGGTGCTACATGCCTATGCAATGTGGAACTCACAAAGCCTCGAAAGTGCAGTGAGCTGGACTGAAAAAACCTTCAATGACATACAAGCCTTATATCCAGACACGCAAATCGTGTTAGGTGAATCTGGTTGGACAACAAGCTCAATTAATACCAATGGCGACGAGCGTTTGATTATTGCAGAGGCAAGCCAAGAAGCCCAAAAGGTCTTTTTTGACGAATATCGTGCTTGGTTGAGCAAAAACAAAATCGCCAATTTCTATTTTGAAGCGTTTGACGAAAAATGGAAAGGTGGCGAAGACAAGCCTGACGGTATTGCGGAAAAAAATTGGGGCATCTATCAATCGGACAGAACGCCAAAACTTGTTGTCCAATAATAGTAATAGTTAGTGTATCGCGTCAGTAGTCCCTTTTGTCGACTTTATGGAGCATCTTCGGCAGAAATCGGCTAGGTTTCGCTTGTTAACATTTACCCCTTACGGATATAAATTTTATGAGTGCACGAAACGAACATATTCTATCTTTGACTGGCCTTAATAAAGCGCAAGCTGGTGAAACGCAGCTTCGAGAGTTATACCGTCAACAATTGCAAAAAGGCATGGTTGGCTTATGTTTTAGCCCTTATGAAGAAACCCAAAAGCCAGGGGACGAATTAACGAAAGAGCAAGTCGAAAGAAGACTGAAAATAATAAAACCAACCAGCCAATGGGTAAGGTCATTCTCATGCACAGAGGGAAATGAGCATATACCGATAATTGCAAAAGACTTGGGTATGAAAACACTTGTTGGCGCATGGCTAGGTGAAGACGAAGAGAAAAATCAACGTGAAATTGATGCCTTAATCGCTTTAGCGAAAAGTGGTGTTGTAGACATTTGTGCTGTCGGCAACGAGGTGCTATATCGCAAAGAACTAAGCGAAACGCAATTGTTAGCATATATCGAGAAAGTTAAACAAGCATTACCCAATATTCCCGTGGGTTACGTTGATGCGTATTATGAGTTTGAGAATCGACCACAATTAACAAAAGCATGTGATGTAGTATTGGCAAATTGCTATCCTTATTGGGAAGGCTGTCATATAGACTATTCGCTACTGTATATGAAAGATATGTATCAACGGGCCAAAAAAGCAGCAAATGGAAAGCGCGTGATAATTACAGAAACCGGATGGCCGAGCCACGGAGAAAAATTTCATGGTGCACAACCTTCTGAATCAAACGCGATGAAATACTTTATAGATGCACAATATTGGTCCGAAAAAGATAATATTGAAATGTTCTATTTTTCATCCTTTGATGAAAGCTGGAAAGTAGGGGCAGAAGGAGACGTTGGCGCTTATTGGGGCATTTGGGATAAGCATGAACAACTAAAATATCAACCATAGTCAAGGATAACGAGCGCTAATATGACTCAAACATTACCTATAAAACCCGCTATTTGTTATTCTGGATTTCGTGAGCATCAAAGTCCTGACCTACAAATTTATCCAAGTTATGAAGAGGTCAAAGAGGATTTATTAATCATTAACCAATCTTGGTCTTATATCCGACTTTATGATTGCGATCCCCATGCACAAACTGTGTTAGAAGTCATTCAAAGCGAAAACCTCCCATTGCAAGTGATGCTTGGCGCTTATGTAAGCGCTGAAATCAATAATGAAAACTGTCCTTGGGGCGGCACTTATGATCACTCACAATTAATCAAAAACGCAAAGTTTAATGACGAACGCATTGACCGACTAATAAATTGGGCAAAACGTTACCCTAGCATTGTTCATTCATTGTCTGTCGGAAACGAAGCTACGGTTGAGTGGACAGATCATTTGATCTCAGTAGAACGCATTATAGAGTTTGTTAGAAGAGTAAAAGCTCATTGTTCGCAAAGCGTAACCTTTTGCGAAAATTATGTTCCGTGGTTAGATAAATTAAAGCCATTGGCAGCAGAAGTAGATTTTATCTCAATTCATACCTACCCAGTATGGGAATATCAACAAATTGAAGATGCAATTGATTACACTGAACAAAACTATAACGCTGTTGCTGAGTTATATCCTGAAAAGCAAGTAGTCATCACAGAAGCAGGATGGACAACGAATTCAAATGGTCGAGGGATAGAGCCATCTAATGTTTGTGAGTCACGCCAAAGGCAATATTATAACGAACTCGTTGATTGGGCGCAGAAAAATCAGATCATCGTATTTGTGTTTGAAGCGTTTGATGAACCATGGAAAGGTTCACAAGACCCTTTAGAGCCTGAAAAACACTGGGGATTATTTACGGTAGATAGAAAACCCAAGCTAGTGATGCAGAAGGCTTAAATAGAGTTGATTTAGTCCATTTCGCGCCATGAAACTGGATTGTCGATGTATATGAGTCAACTACTTATAAGTATCTGCAAGCGCTTGCGCTTGCATACTTAACTCTGCCGCACAAAATACCTGCTCTTGCGTCATTGCATTTTCAGTCCGGTTGATCACATCCAAAATCAACTGACCAAAAAATGGAAAGCCACTTAAGCCGCGGCAGTCTATTTCTTGCTCACGCTCATGGTTGGTTAAAAATAGCTTCGAGGTGGGTGCTTCTCGGGCCACATCATTGTACTTGCGACACTCAATATTGCCTTTAGTCCCCAATATAAAGGTGCGACCATCGCCCCAAGTCGCTTGACCTTCTGGCGTAAACCAATCGACTCTTGCATAAAATGAAGTGCCGTTAGCGCCTGTCATCGACATTTCACCAAAGTCTTCCAAACCCGGTTTATCTTGGTTATTGAGATTGCTGGCTCTTGCAAAATTAATTGTCGCGGAAGTTTCACCCGAATATGTTAAGAACTGTTCAACTTGGTGCGAGCCAATATCGGTCAAAATACCGCCGTATGCATTTTTATCAAAAAACCATTCGGGACGAGTATCTTTTGCCAAACGATGCGGCGCAATGGTCATTACCTGCAGCACTTTGCCAATTACGCCTTGTTTAATCAATTCACCCGCATGCCATGCCGCTTCGTTGTGAAGCCGTTCTGCATAGTAAACGGCATATTTCTGCTTGGTTTGAGAAACAACATCTTTTACTTCTTCAAGTTGTTCTAGCGTGGTAAAAGGTGATTTATCGGTAAAATAGTCCTTACCTGCGCGCATTACCTGTATACCAATTTGAGCGCGCAAATTAGGTATACTTGCACTAGCTACTAACTGCGTTTGCTTATCAGAAAGTATGTGTTCAAAAGTGTCAACGGCCTGGCCTTGTGGAAACTCAGCACAAAATTTTTGTAATCGAGCAGCGTCGGTGTCGTATATATATTTAAGCGTGGCGCCAGCCGCCATAAGCGCCTTGGTTTGCGCATAAATATGACCATGATCCAAATACGCCACTGAAAAGAAAAACTCGCCTTTTTTAACGACTTGCTTTACTTGACCCTCGGGGCTGTAATTTGCGCCATCTTTAATATTGCTAGTTGTCGACATTGGCTTACCTTAGCTGAACATAGGTAGAATAAATAACACTGACAAGCACCGTCACAATGCACACTATCATCGCAACATTAAATAAATGCCGCCTAAGCCCATGAGGTCTCGCATCACCTAAATAGTCTTTGCGATTATGTAATATTGCCCAACCGATATACGCGATGGGCAATAAAATACCGCAAATGGCTGAAGTAGGCAGCACAACGTACGCGCCCATAGTTGACCATACAAAAACTCCTAACACTGCGGGCGTTGGTGCTAATAAAGCAAGCTTATATTTAAAGCTACCTTCCTTAAATTTGAACATGGCAGCCGCTGCTGATCCACAACACAGCATATGCATAACGAGCGATCCTATTGCCATACCCAAAATACCAAAGGCGAAAATCAGCCGGCTGGTCACCTCGTCTAAGCCTGCCGACATAAACATTTTACCCGCTTGGGTGGGGCTTAATTTCCCCTGAATATCTAAGTCTGAACCAAAAAACGCGCCAGCAGCGGCAATACTTATTAGACTAGTCACCAGAATATAAGGTAGCACTAGACCCATGCCAATATCGTATCGAGATAACTCGACATGATCAGGCGTCCACTTTTTATGCAAAAGGGTGTAACCATAAATAAAGGTCATGTTTATCCCTACTGCGCTGCCAAGTGCCGCCATCATCATAGTCACGCCTTGGGATGTTTGTGGCAGAGAACTAGGAATGTAACCAGCAAGCACAGCACCCCAGTTTATTTTGTCATTGAGTGTTGCACTTATCACCACCCAAGCAAAGGCGACAATAATCAGCCCGCTGAGTATTTTGATACCCGTTTCGAATAGTTTAACAACGTTGTGTTTATCACTAGACTCATTTTCATTATCGACTTGCGAACCATATTTCCATGCCGTAAATGCACATAATGCCCATACTAAAATAGCCAAAATTAGAAGATACATATTACGAGTAAACTCGTTTTCAGGCTCTACCGAAAACCCAGTAGTTACCAACACAATTTCTTCAAGCATGCCTGCGCTTAATGGATAGTGAGCAAAACCCCAAATGATACTAGAGGCAAAAGCTGCCATCGCCCACGCCCATGCCAAAGGGCTATTAACGTGCTTTTTCATTGATTCAAATGGAGACGCTTGACTGTGCAAAGTTTGATACGACAGCGCAAACAACATCACGCAGCCTATTAGCATTGCAACAGGCTGTACCCATAAGAATTCGTAACCAAATACCGCCCCTATGGTTAATGAGGTAACCGCACTACCGCCACCAAGAGTCATGGCGCCTTGCAACCAACCTGGGCCGCTTAGCGCAGTGTATTTAGGTACCTTGATATACCAAGGCTTCGCGTTTAATTCTCTTAATAGATTGGCTTGTGTAGACTGATTCGATGTGTTCATCGATACGATGACTCCATGTCAATGTTAACGTCAATGTTTGCTTTTTCGCGCAAACTGGAATGCACTAGTTTTTGATCTAATGCTGCTTGATAAACTTTACTGTCGAGCGGAAAACTCACTTTTTTACCCGTCCAAGCAGATAGCAATATTGCGTTTGCCATCGCAAGTGAGTTAAGCCCGTCTTTTGCAGGTGCAATAAGCGCTTTTTTATCAATAATGGCATCGACAAAGTTAGCAATAATAAGTGCATGCTGATTAACCGTGTGTTGAGGCGTTATATCTTTTGTATTGGTATTAGGCTGCCCAAACATATCCTTTGTTTGTTGATTAAATTGTGAGGTCGCGGGTGTGTTGGTCGTGAGTAAAAGCGATGTACCATCAAAACTCAGCATTGCATTGTCGCCAACTATATCGAAGCGATTCATACCGGGCGACTCACCTGTTGACCCAATGAACACGCCGCTTGCGCCATTTTCATATTCAAAAAATGCACTTGCCTCATCTTCTACTTCAATATCGTGATACCGTCCAAAGCCGCAAAAGCCTTGTAAAGATGTGGGCATGCCGGTTAGCCACTGCAAAATATCTATGTTATGAATGCATTGGTTAAGCAACAATCCGCCACCTTCGCCCGCCCATGTTGCTCGCCAATCTGAGACTTTAAAATAGACTTCAGGTCTAAACCAGTTTGTCATGGTCCAATGGACGCGTTGCATGTTGCCAAGTTCATTGCTTTGAATGATTTGTTTCATTTTGGAGAAGACTGGCGCGACACGCTGATTAAGCATCAATGCGAAAACCTGATCTGGTTTAGCCACATTTAAGAGCGTTTCGCCTTCTTTCACCGACAAACCAAGCGGTTTTTCCATTAATACATGAAGGCCTTTTTTAAGCGCGTATTCACCCATTTCTAGATGACTCATTGTGGGGCTGGCAATAATAACCGCATTGCACATTCCAGAATCAATCATATCTCGGTAATCTGTAAAGTGTTTCGCCGATGCAAGGCCTTCAATTTGGATTTTGGTTCTAGAACACAGCGCAGTTATTTCGCAGCGTTTAACGGGATAATTTAATATATGAGAAATATGCTGCTGCCCAATGTTCCCAAGACCAATAATCCCTACTCTAACTTGATTATTGTTCATTGGCTTCCTTATTTTTCTTCCCTTCAGTGCTCAACATATCTAGCTCTTTGGCGGTGTAGGGCAACTGCCTAGCTGCTGTTTGTTTTCTGGTGTTGGTATACGCATCACCGTATATGGCGCTTGCTTTGTTGCTCCAATTGTTACGGATATATGTGCTAATATCTGCTAGTTCGTTGTCACTCAGACTTTGCGCAAAGCCCGGCATGACCATGCTCGTATCATAATTTATGTTGTTAACCGTTATGGGACCCATCAACCCGTGTAATAGCACTTTGGAGAGAACATCTGTGCTCCCAACAACCCATTCACTGCCGGCTAAAGGCGGCCCCATACTATCAATGCCTTCGCCATCTTTCCCATGGCATCCAAAGCAAGCCGCACTGCCGTCGTAAAGGGACTTACCCCTTTTGTACATATCTTGCTCCCACGGCTCTAAATTTAGCATGTTGCTATTAGCGATATCTTTTTGTCCCACTTTTGCAAGTAAATCCAAAAACGGCTGATTATTAAAGCTTTCACTGTTGGCAACAAGGTCGCTAAATGCTTTTTCCTTCCCGGCAAGCCCACTAATCGCCGCTTCAGCAATAAACGGTTTGTCTGAGTAATTAACCAAAATTTGTTTCAAGACCTCTAGGGACAAAGGGCTATTGATTTGGCTAGTAACCGTCGCGATATTAATTGCGAACTCATAGCCTCTTTCTTGCAAACGCATAAAGTCTGTTGCGATTTTTTGATGATGCACAGCCGAGAGTCTAGTGCTTAGTTCAATACCAGCAACAATTACCTTATTGTGGTTATCGGCTAGGGCTGCTTCAATTATGTTCGCATCTAGTGCATTTAAACCGTCTAAGGTCCACAGGGCGTTTATGCGCACAACATGATTGTCGCTTGAGAAAAATAGTTTTTTGATGGCGGGTACTAAGGCTTGTTGATCATCTTGCACAATTAGCTGACGCGCCATATCTCGCCACCAACCATTTGAATGGGCAAGGTGTTTTACCCACATTTTAGGGCTTTGCGAACTCATGCTAGGCATTATACCTAAAGGCTTATCAGCCCAGCGTAAGCGATATATTCGGCCCATGCCGGGGTTATGTTTTTGCAACTCACGCGACTCATATTGCTTGCGTAAGTATGTGGTTAAGTAATCGGCATGCTGAATAACGCCATGATACATATCGACAATGTATAAAGAACCATCTGGCGCAGTATTTAAGTTAACCGGTCTAAAACGCTCGTCGGTCGAGGCCAAAATTTCTGCTTCTGAATATATTTCTTTACCTTCTAGCTGGCCTATGCCCTCGGTCACTGTGCGCACACTTATTAGATTACCTGCCGGTTCAGGCGTAAAAGATGCGCCGTAAAAGTTGTCAGGAAATTGATCCCCTCGATACAAATTGTTTCCCGCGGCGGCTGTATATTTGTTCAACTTACCTTTGTTTGGGCCTTCTGCAACCAATGTATTGGGTAAATATGCGCGGTTCACACCTGGGTTTATCCGAATGGGGTAGACTCGATTTGAACCTAGTGTATTCGCCTTAACGGCAAACTTAAGCCCTGGGTTTTTCATTAATACGCCAGGTCTTAAAAACTCCCCTTGTGCAGCAGAGCTATTACCATTGTGATAAAGACGTCCGTAATCATCCACACTGATGCCCCATTGGCCACGGTTATCGGTGTTCGCTACCACCATTTTCCAATATTTGTTGCGATAAACCTCTTCTGAAGCGCTGGGTAAGTCTGCACTAAGTTGAATTACTTTATATTTACGGTTACTTTTTGCGTTGTAATACCAATTATCAAGGGAATATTGCATCGCATTTGGCTTATGCTCTACGTTGCCACCTTTGGCGTAATCCTTATCCACTATTTCATGAATACCCACGCTGTTATCGCTAAGCACTTCGGCAAAATGAAGGTGTTCGTGGCTAGCATACAAAATGCCGCCTTTTACCGTGGTGACGGTTCTGGGCAGCACAATATCGTTTAAAAAGACCGTTCGTTTGTCGGCTTTGCCATCGGCGTCGGTGTCTTCAACAAGCACGATACGACCTTCTGGCACTTCTTCATTGTTAGCATCAAGGTCTGGCATGTAAGTTTGCATTTCGACAACCCACATTCGGCCATCTGCGTCAAAAGCGATGTCAATAGGGCTTTGAACAAGTGGTTCGCTAGCGACATTTTCGATGACAAAGCCATTTTGGAGCACAATAGAATCGATTGCTTCGGGCACAGATAAAACCGGTGCTGGTGGTATTTGTTCAGCAGGAATGGGGTCTGTCATGTCGTGGCCAGGTCGGTCACCTTTATTTTTGCTAGGCTTTGTTTCTTCCTCAGCACTTGTGCTTGCACTCAAAAGCATTAAGAGTGTTGCTAGGCCGATAAGTGGCACTTGAAAACAAACTTTCTTAGTTATTTTACACTGAAATTCAAATCTCTTCTGCAATTGAGCAAGCACTTTCAAACCCTTGGTATATGTTAATAAGTTGTTTATGTCACCATCGCTTATCACACTATAAGCTAATATGATAAGTAAGCTCAACCGTTGAGCGCACAGCCAGCGCAAAAAACACTGCCCATTCGTACAAAACTTTGCCCATTCATACAAAAGCCCGTGAAAAAGTTGTAGTTAGTTGCTTTACTTCAGTTATCGATATTGTTGGCGACAACAACTCACAATTCATTGTTACTTAAACCTAATAAGGCACCTTATGAATACCGCAATCAAATATATTTTGTTTATCACACTACTTTTTATGCTTAGTCTATCTACCAGCACCACAATGGCGGCAGAGAATACATCATTTTACGTTAAGCCTATTTTGGGCTTGAGCATCATGTCCGACAAAACGGCAAATGCAGTTGATATTCTTGAGCAAACCGGCTCAACTAAGGTAAAGCTCGATAGTGGGTTTAATGCAGGTATTGCATTTGGCTATTTACTCAACGAAAACGTAGCGCTAGAACTCGACTGGCACTACCGCTCTAACGATTCACAAACAGACTTACCACAAACAAGCTTTACTGAGGGTAATTATGCATCAAGTTTAATTGGCCTCAACGCATATTACTTATTCGCCAAGCAAGAAAAATGGCAACTTTATACAGGTGCTGGTCTAGTTTATGCCCAAGAAATTGATATCGACCTTGAAGATAATGACTTAGAGCGTTCACTATCTGGCAGCGGCGATGTCGGTTTTCAATTAACTGCCGGTGTTAACTATGAACTCTCGGAGCAGTGGTCCTTAAGCGCAGAAGCACGAATGATAAGAGTAAATGATATAAGCCTAGATGCCGAAGAAAACTTAACAACTGG
>CAYURD010000025.1:23412-44714 GCA_964446865.1 uncultured Glaciecola sp. | reverse complement strand
GGGGTTTTGGCTTAACCGAACAGTATTACGCCTTCGCGGGAATGACGGGGTTTTGGCTTAACTGACCAGTATTAGGCCTTCGCCAGAATGACGGTATGCGCTTGCCAGAAAGACGGTGTGCGCTCACCACAATGGTGAAGATTATTTGCTAAAAGCGTCGCTTTTACTCAGTTGCTCATATTATGCATTTCTAAATTGCTAAGCTCGGTTTGAATGGTTGGGCTTGCTTTTGACGCCTCGCCTCTTGCCTTATCAATACTTTCGAGGTAATTCTGGTCAACATCACCAGTCACATATAAACCGTTAAAAACAGATGTCTCGAACGACATGATTGATTGATTCTCTTCACGAACGGCTTCTACCAAATCATTAATGTCTTGGAAAATAAGGCCGTCAGCTTTGATGCAGTCAGATATTTGTTGTATTTCTCGACCATAAGCAATGAGTTCATTAGCCGATGGCATATCTATGCCGTATACATTTGGAAAGCGAATTTCGGGTGCTGCAGACGCGAAATATACTTTACTAGCGCCCGACTCACGTGCCATTTCTATAATTTGCTCAGAGGTCGTGCCGCGCACAATCGAATCATCCACTAACAACACGTTTTTGCCTTTAAACTCTGAAGATATGGCATTGAGCTTACGTCTAACTGATTTTCTGCGCTGAGTTTGGCCTGGCATAATAAAGGTGCGACCAATATATCTATTCTTTACAAAGCCTTGTCGATAAGGCTTATCAAGTGTATTGGCAATTTGTAAAGCAACGTCCATAGAGGTCTCTGGGATTGGGATAACCACGTCTATATCAAGATGTGACCACTCTCGCTTAATTTTCTCACCTAACTTTCTGCCCATGTTTACGCGTGATGCATAAACAGAAATACCGTCAATAAACGAATCTGGTCGGGCAAAATACACAAATTCAAAAATACACGGATGATGCTCTACTTTAGGCGCGCATTGTTTAGTAAAAAGTTGACCCTCTTCATTCACATAAATAGCTTCACCAGGGGCGACATCTCGAATAAAAGAAAAACCAACCGCATCTAACGCAACGCTCTCTGATGCGACCATATACTCGTCACCTTTTACGGTATGACGTTTCCCTAATACAAGCGGACGAATACCGTTTGGATCCCGAAAGGCGACCATACCGTTACCAATAATGGCGGCAACCACTGCATATGCACCTTTTATTTTACTATGAACCGTCTCTACAGCAGAAAATATGTCGTCAGGTGATACATCTAAATTGGTAGACAGACTTAAGGCATGTGCAAATATATTGAGCAATAACTCTGAGTCAGAGCTTGTGTTGATATGACGGCGTGCAATTTTAAATACTTCTTGTTGTAACTCATGAGCATTCGTCAAATTACCGTTGTGCGCAAAAGCAATACCATAAGGTGAATTAACGTAAAAAGGTTGTGCTTCCGCAGAGCTTGACGAGCCTGCCGTAGGATATCGGCAATGCCCTATTCCTACATTTCCCGTTAAACGATGCATATGACGAGTATGAAAAACATCACGCACTAAGCCATTTGCTTTGCGTAAATTAAACATGTTGTCTTTAATTGTCATTATGCCGGCTGCGTCTTGGCCGCGATGCTGTAATACGATGAGCGCATCATAAATTGATTGATTTACGTCATCTTTACCGACTATACCTACAATGCCACACATACCTTTGATTCCCAATAATAACAAAAAAGACCACTGACTTGCTGCATTCGGATCTTAAGTTGACTCGTTTAAAAAGCTTGAACGCTCTTTCATAAATTCAAAAAACCATTCAATGATCACGCCAAATTCGGGCACTAACACTGAATCTTGCCACCATTGCGAATCTGCAAAGGTGGTAAAAGTATCAATAAAAAACAGTAATGCGCTGGCGATTAATACGCCTCGAAGTGCGCCAAATACGACGCCCAATACGCGGTCAGTGCCGCCTAAGCCAGTGGCTTTGACTAACTGCGAAATAACATAGTTTAATAAAGCGCCAGCAATCAATGTACCAATAAATAAGATGGCAACGGCGCTGGCGGTACGAAATAAGGGATCTTGAATTTGGGTCAATAACTGAGAAAGCTCAGGGTGAAATGTGCGAGAGATAACAAAAGCGGCTATCCAAATGACCAAAGAAATAGCTTCTTTAACAAACCCGCGTATCAGGCTGATCAGCGAGGATAGAACGATAATACCTATAATGGTGAAATCGAACCAATTCATAGGCGTTTAAATTCCCGATTTAATCGATGAAAGCTTGCACACAGTGTTGTTAGCATGAGGTCTTTAGGTAAAAAAGGCTAGAAATTACTAGCAGAATCCATTTGCCCGCAAGTTTACCAAAGAAAGCTAGCCAGCGCTAACCTCAAATGCAGTAATTTTACCTGTTAATTTTGTCACTTCTTTGAGATGCGGAAGCGCAAGTTCGAGCTTTTCTCGCTCTAGCTCTGGTCCAACAAATACTTTGGTGAGTTCGCCCGCTGCGGTTTGCACCGGTCTGGTGTAAACGCGATAGCCAGCGTCATTTAATTTTTTCACAAGTTCTCGCACATTCTTTTGGTGACGAAAACTCCCTAACTGAACGACCCAACCCGAATCTTTGATTTCTATCTGCGACAAGGTATCAGTATTTGCAGGCGGCGGGGTATCTTGTTGGCTCTCACTTATCTGAGTGTCTGAAGGTACTTGTTCTGCTGAATTACCTGTGAGATTTGCGGCGGCAGTATTTGCTGCTGTATCGGTTGCAGCATTGCGTGTTTCAGTATCTTCTACCTGCGCTGTAACAGGCGAATCTGTGTTCACATCATTATCTTGTTTATCATCGTTATCTTGTTCATCATCGTCTAATGCAGTTTCATCAATGATGGCAACGGGTTGAACAAGCGTATTTTCTATCGTTTCGGTATTAAAGTCCTCAATAGGCTCAACTTCAACAAGATCGGATACAGGTGGGATGTCCATAAACTCAGGTTGGTTAATGCGTTTTTCACCATCTAAAAATTCGGGCACAAATATCACGATCAACGCAACAACGATGATGGTGCCAACTAGCCTATTTAGAAATGCACTTGACATGATTATACTTTACCCTTTTGTAGCGACACACTTTTTCTCATGGTTGTTTTATCTCGCGCATCAATTCACTCGCCAATATAAACGAACCGACAACTAAAATAATATCATTTGCATGTGCGCTGTCTATAGCTGCGCTAAATGCGGCCTTAACAGCACAATTAACAGTTTCATTATTAGTATCATCAATAGCTTCATGATCATAAGTATAGCAAGATACTGACCCACCATTCTTTTTAATCGCATCAGATAAGCGCCTGGCTTTTTCGCCTCTTTGGCTTGGTAAATCGACCGCATACCAATCGCACTTATCTATTTGAATTTTGTCTGCAAGACAGTCTATTGTCGCCTCTACATTCTTATCTTTAAGCATGCCAATAATAATGTGGCAAGCGAGATCTGGTGCAAGTAGCTGCTTGTCAGTAATAAAGGTATTTAGTTTATGAACCAGATATTTAGCAGAGTCTTCGTTATGTGCCACATCTAAAATAAGGGTTTGCGTAGTTTGTAAAACAGATGTCTCTATAATCTCAAATCGACCCGGCATGCTTACTTGATTAATTAATTGCTGAAGCTGAGAGAAGCTAACTAAAAAGGGGTCAAGTACTGTCGAATTTTTATTATCAAAATAGCGAGAAATTGACAAAAGTACCGCTATCCCTGTCATCACATTTTGTGGAGGTATAAGTGCATTTTTTAAATTTACTCGATGATGTGTATTTTGTAACTTTACCCAACCTTGGCTATCACCTCTTTGTTGCTGATTACCTTCCAAGTCGCGACTTGGCTCAATATCAAAATCACGCCCCGCTAACAGCGTATTAAGCTTGTATTGGGCAATAATATTATCAACAGACCTTTGGCGTTCTTTGTAGCCAACAACTAGAGTTTGACCTTGTTTAACAATGCCCGCTTTCTCTTTAGCGATAAGCTCTTTTGTGTCACCTAAATACGCTTGGTGATCTAATCCAATACTGGTAATGACACCAATATTTGCATCGATAATGTTAGTCGCATCTAAGCGCCCACCCAAGCCCACTTCTAAAACACAGACATCGACATTCGCCTTCGCAAAAATAACAAATGCACATAAGGTTGCGTATTCAAAATAGCTTAAGCTAATGTCAGCGTCTTGATATTGGTTTGTGTCAACATCGGCCGACACATCCAATTCTGGCGATTTTGTCGCTTGATAAACTAAAGCAAAAGCATCGCATATTTCACTATCAGGCACATTAGCACCGTTTACTCGTATGCGCTCGTTAAACACCTCTATATGCGGAGACGCATAGACTGATACTGTTTTGCCCGCAGTTAAACATGCTTGCTCAATAAAACGACAAGTTGTGCCTTTACCGTTGGTGCCCGCCACTGTAACAACACATGCGTTTGACAAATTCGAATTTGTGAGTGCGCATAAACGAGAAAAGACCTGTCGAGTTCTCGACAGGCCCATATCTATTTCTTGTGTGTGAGCATGCTCTATGTATTCGAGCCACTCAGGTAGTGTTCGCATAAGTCTATTCGGCAGGCGGAAGCTCTATCACAGGCTCACTGACTGAACTCATTTGTGAATGGTTTAGTTTAGCTAGGATGCTATAAAGCTTATCGCGCATTTGACGTCTATCAACAATCATATCAATGGCGCCCTTTTCGAGTAAAAACTCGCTGCGCTGAAAGCCCGCTGGGAGCTTTTCTCTGACCGTTTGTTCAATAACGCGCGGGCCAGCAAAACCAATGAGTGCTTTTGGCTCGCCCACATTTACGTCACCGAGCATGGCTAAACTTGCAGAGACACCACCCATTGTAGGATCGGTTAACACCGATATGTAGGGTAGGCCTTTTTTGCTAAGCTTAGCTAATGCAGCGCTGGTTTTGGCCATTTGCATCAGTGACAGCAAAGCTTCTTGCATGCGTGCGCCACCACTTGTCGAAAAACACACAAACGGACAATTATTTTCGATTGCTGCATTAACACCTGCCACAAATTTCGCACCAACGACCGACGCCATTGACCCGCCCATAAAGGCAAATTCAAAACTTGCGACAACAATCGGCATGCCATTGAGTGTCCCTTTCATGACAATAAGTGCGTCTTTTTCTTTGGTTGATTTTTGCGCTGCGCTAATGCGGTCTTTGTATCGTTTTGAGTCTTTAAACTTGAGAATATCTTGTGGCTCAAAATCACTCGCAAGTTCTACTTTATCTTGTTGATCTAAAAATGAATTTATACGCGCTCTGGCTGTAATGCGCATATGATGGTCACACTTAGGACAGACTTCTAACAGCTTTTCTAATTCTGTTTTATATAATACTGCGTTGCACGAAGTGCATTTTGTCCAAATGCCTTCCGGAACATTGCTTTTAGTTCCCGTTTGGGTTCTTGGCAGTATTTTTTCAATCCAGCTCATGAATAATTCCTGTTGTTTTGATTATTATTCTTATGTATTCGATGATAATAGTGAATTAAATCACATATTACCATTAAGCTAAACGCTTAACTGGTCTTAAGTGTCAGACTTTAGGCCATTTTTTAAGCGTTAATAAAATATTGTCGCCATTTGCATGTCAGTTAGTTTTGCAAAAACAACGGCCCAATATCTGTTTTACCCAAATTAAACGTGTCAGCATATTCTACATCCACTAAATACAAGCCGTTTGGCTTGGCCGTGGCTGATGCTTTTGTGCGATCTTTTAATGCTAACAATTCTTGTATATAAGAGCTGCTTTTTTCATGGCTGCCAACATCAATTAAAGAACCAACAATATTTCTGACCATATGATGCAAAAACGCGTTAGCTTTAACATCTACAATCACATATTTTTGCTGCTGATATACATTGATAAAATGCAAGTTTCGATTAGGCGTGTTGCTTTGACAATGGGCCGCTCTAAAAGCGCTAAAATCATGTTCCCCCACTAAACATTGCGCCCCTTTGTGCATTGCCTTTACGTCAAGTGCTTGATACACATGTGTCAAACCTGCATTAAGTAGTCCCGAGCGAAGTGGATTGTTATACATAATGTAACGATAGCGACGCGCGGTAGCGCTATAACGAGCATGAAAATCATCGCTCACCGGGCGCGCCCATGTAATAGCGATGTCTTTTGGCAATAAGGTATTCATGCCCCTCGTATACGCTTTTAAAGGACGTGGCACAGTGGCATCAAAATGTACGACTTGTGCTGTTGCGTGCACGCCGGCGTCAGTGCGACCCGCACAAGTAATTTTGACAGGCGCGCGCAGAATTTTCTCAAGTGAGTCTTCCACTCTCGCTTGAATCGAATCTACACTTGCTTGACGCTGCCAACCGCTATATTGCGCGCCCATATATTCAACACCTAAGGCAACACGGCCAGGTGCAATAATATCGGTGTCTTTTAATTCTGCGTTCATGCTAACACTGCGTTCATGCTTATCGGTTTTGTGTTTGGTTGCGGCGCTGACGTTGACCAGACACCTTGCTTTGTTTGTGCTTGCGAACACTTCTGCGCATGCGACTAAGCTTTGTATGATCGAGGGATTCTGGTATTTTAATTTTGGTGATTGTTTCGTCAGGCAACTGCACTATTTTGCGCAAGGCATTCACATTTTCTAAATCTAACTCTATCCAAGCGCCCTGTGGTAAACGCTTAAACAATTCTAAATTACCATAACGGAAGCGGATCAATCGACTGACTTGCAAGCCCTGTGATTCCCATAAGCGTCTGACTTCACGATTTTTACCTTCGCTTAAAGTAACGTTAAACCATTTGTTTAGGCTCTCTTGATCGCCAGGTTTAACATGAATGTGATTAAATTTAGCCACGCCGTCGTCTAACTCTACGCCTGTGCTTAGGGTTCTGAGAATTTTGGGCGTCACTTCGCCAAATACTCGTACCGAATATTCTCGCTCAACTTCATGACTAGGGTGCATAAGACGATTGGCGAGTTCGCCATCGTTGGTAAATAATAATAAGCCACTGGTATTTATATCTAGGCGACCAACGGTTATCCATCGTTCTCCAGTTAACCTTGGTAAACGCTCAAAAACAGTGGGACGGCCTTCAGGATCAACACGAGCACATAACTCGCCCTCTGGCTTGTTATACATCAACACGCGACATGCAGATTTTTCTTGGCTTCTGGTAATTTGCACGCCATCCACCCTAATTTGATCAGACGGCGACACTCTGTCTCCTAACGAGGCAGTTGAACCATTGACTGATATTCTTCCATCAGTTATCCACCGCTCCATTTCGCGTCGTGATCCTACACCATTGTTAGCAAGCACTTTTTGTAGCTTTTCAGACTGAAATTTATCTTCTTTTTTGTCTATTTGAGTTTTGTCAGCTTGCTTTTTAACGGGGGCTTGTTTGCTAGCAGAACGTTTGTCTGAGCCTTTTTTATCAAATTTCATTAGTGTATGTTTGCCTTGTTTGGATCGCTTGACTCTTGGGTCAACAATTCACTTTGGTCTGTTTCTGTTTCTGTTTCATTTTCTTGCTCTTTCGCTAGCAAGTCTTCTTGAGTGTTCAGCTCGGGCGCTTTCTTTGCTGTTTGCCCGTCATTTACTACAGCAGACTGCACTTCACTTTTTTGCTCGTCATCAAGCGCAACATCAGGTTGATTAGACGCTTCAATAGCCGCTTCAATGTTAGCGGTGAAATCATCTGCAGAGGGCAATTCGCTCAAAGAATGTAGTGCAAAGTAATCTAAAAACGTTGATGTTGTAGCCAGTAGAGCTGGTTTTCCCGGCACCTCTTTATGTCCAACTACTTTAATCCACTCTCGTTCTGTTAACGAACGGATAATATTTGAACTAACGGTAACCCCTCTAATATCTTCAATTTCACCACGCGTGATAGGTTGTCGATAAGCAATTAAGGCGAGCGTTTCTAGCATTGCTCTTGAGTATTTTGGCACTGTTTCTTGCCATAACTTACTTAAAATCTGCCCTAAACCTGTATCTGACATAAACCGATAGCCACTCGCTACTTTTACCAATTTAATACCACGAGGCGCATAATCTAACTCTAGCTCCTTCAGCACTTTATTCAATTGGCGCGTCGACACATCTAGTTCGCTCAAAATGGTGTTTCGCATTTTTTCTGTACTAAGCGCATTGTCACTAACAAATATAGCGGCTTCAATTAGTTGTTTTAGTTGCTTATCGCTAATCTTGCTCATATTCGCCTAGTTTAACATGAAGATTGGCAAAAGGTTCAACCTGTTCAAACACAATTAAGGATTCTTTGACCAGCTCTAAAATGGCAATAAACGTGACAACAATGCCTGCTCTTCCTTCTTGAGGATCAAGCAATTTGTCTAAGGAAACATAGGTCTGTGAATTAAGCCTTTGTAACAATTGACTCATGCGCTCTCGGGTCGATAGGACTTCTCGTTCAATTTGGTGGTTATCAAAGGCGTTTGCACGCTGCATCGCGCTGTAAAAAGCCATGACTAATTCTTGTAATTGTACCTGAGGCAAGTGTTTAATTGGTTGCACATTGTCACTTGTTTCAGCTTTTGCGATGTGAAAGTCACGACCTTGACGAGGCGCTAAATCAAGTGCTTGCGCCGCATTTTTAATTTGTTCATATTCTTTTAATCGCCGAATAAGCTCTGCGCGAGGGTCATCTTCATCTTCGTCGGCTCCTTCGTGTTTTGGCAAAAGTAAACGTGATTTAATCTCTGCCAGCATCGCAGCCATTAATAGATATTCACCGGCAAGCTCTAGCTTTACATCGGTCATCACGTCAACGTATTGCATATATTGCTGGGTTACCTGTAAAACTGGAAGCTCTACAATATCAAACTTTTGCTTTCGAATAAGATACAACAATAAATCTAGCGGGCCTTCAAAGGTTTCTAATATTACCTCTAGAGCATCGGGCGGGATATACAAGTCTTCAGGTTTTGTTATTAGCGCTTCGCCATTAACAAAAGCTAGGGCTAAGGGTTGCTGTTGTTCAAGCTCCATATGAATATTGCTTATTCAAATGGGCTGGTATCGCCACTGCCATGACGCACAACTGTAGCGCCACCTTCCGACATGTCGATCACTGTGGTGGCTTGTTCGCCTAAATATCCGCCATGAATAATGAGCCCTAAACGTTTTTCAAGTTTATCTCTAATTTCATCAGGGTCGCTCTCTGCCACAAGCTCATTAGGCAAAATAAGCGTTGTCGACATGAGTGGTTCGCCCAGTTCTTCAAGTATTGCCAAAGCAATTGCGTTGTCGGGCACGCGGATACCAATCGTTTTACGCTTTGGATTTTGCAGACGCTTGGGCACTTCTTTTGTGGCTTTTAAAATAAAGGTATACGGACCTGGCGTATTATTCTTAATTTGCCTAAAGGCAGTGTTGTCGACACGAGCATATATAGACAATTCAGACATGTCGCGACACATTAGGGTAAAATTGTGTTCTTTAGGGATATCACGAATTTGGCAAATTCGGTCAAGCGCTTTTTTATTCTCCATTTGACATCCAATCGCATAACCAGAATCCGTTGGATACACAATAACCTCGCCTTGATTAATAAGCTCGCAGGTTTGCTTAATTAATCGCGATTGCGGATTATCTGGGTGAATATAAAAAAACTGACTCATAAATACGTCATTCTCGTGAAGACGAGAAGCTCCAAAACACATGTAAAATGCTTGTAATCAATAGTATAACACGCATACAAAGATGACACTAAGCGTAAGTTAAGCTAAAAAATGGCTTACACAAGCCATTTTTTTGCCAATACACCTAATAGTTAAGATTTTTCAAGAATTGGCGTATTAAAACTTCGCCAAATAGGGAGGATGCTTTCAGGTAAATGCAAACGCCGCCCTAACTCAGTCCACTTAGAAGGCGCATGAAAATCTGAACCCGCTGACCCACTTAAACCCGCATCTATGGCGACATCTACCATTAAGTCATGTTTCTTCTTAGCAAGGTTAGGATGTTGTACTTCCATGCCATCACCGCCATAGCCTTTAAATTCGTGAGCAAGGCGTCGTAGCCACTTGGTTGTCATATCATAATGAAAAGGATGGGCAATCACCGCTTTGCCTTTTGCTTCATGGATCCAAGTAACCGCTTGTTCGATACTTATCCAATCAGCCGACACAAAGGCTTTCTTATTTTTACCCAAATAGTGGGTAAAAGCCTGTTGAAAATTAGCGCAAACACCTCTATCAACAAGCACTTGTGCAATGTGAGCGCGAGATATACAGCCGGTATGAACAAGCTTTTGAGCATCGTCTAATACATTATCAAAACCTAATTTTGATAACTTTTGACTGATTTTTTCAGCCCTTATTTGTCTCTTTTCAAGCTGTGAAGCAAGGCGCTGTGTAAATTTAGTGTCGGTATGATCGACATCCAAGCCTAATATATGAATTTCGAAGGCATGCCACTTGGTGGAAATTTCCGTTCCGCTAATTAATTGGAGCTTTTGATTGTTCTTTTTAATAATGTCTAGTGCAGGTGCAATACCGTTTACACAATCATGGTCAGTAATCGCCAACACATCAACTTGCATTTGCTCAGCACGCATAAGTAATGCTTCAACACTCAATTTACCGTCAGAATGCGTGGTGTGGCTGTGAAGATCAATTTTTAACACATCATTCCTCATTCACATTTTTACATGTGGCGCGTTATCACTTTATTTGCTCTCTGCAAACAAAATGCTGGTTCACAGAAGGTATTTAGCACACCACTTTTCACGTAGTTTATAACAAAACCATGTAAATAGTGTAATTCTGGTCTGAAGTACAGGTGTTTTTGCATGTGTAAACGCCTATGATTTGACCGTCGACAATATTTATCGACTCATTTAAAAAGGAATTTACAATGAAATTACAAAGTTTAAATACTCAAGAAATTGAAAGTGTTAATGGTGGTGCAGTCACATTAAATACTGCATTAGCTGTAGCGGCTGCTATTGCAGCAATGGAACAAGTCGCACAAGCGATGAAAGACGTTAAAAAAGGCTACGACGACCATAGGAAGGAGTATTAAAATGAACAAACTAAGCAATGAAAATGAATTGACGCTGTCTGAAATTGCCACGATCAGCGGCGGACATAAACAAGAAGAAAGCTTTTGGTACATGGTTGGGGAATTTTTTGCCCACCAAGCAAATGCCAACGACGCAATATACAGAGACCATGGTCGAACAAACATGAATAACTACTTTTAAAAAGTAGTTTACGTAACGTGGCTTTTATCGCTTGGCTTCTTAAAAGCTAGACGAATGAGCCACTAAATATGAAGAAAAAAATGAATAAAAAATATCTACACCGTTTATGCACGGTCGTTCAAGCATTGCTATTTGTACCGCTTATCAACGTTATTTATGACTATTTTGTGTATCAACAATCTATTATTGAAAGCGCTGCCTTTCAAACTTGTATCTTGTTGTTTGTATTAGCAAATTTGATTCAGTTGCGTTTACACAATTCATAAACAATCAAACCAAGTTTACTATTGCAACATTTACACACTATAATGTACGTATATTATTCTACACACAAACTTATTCATGAACAAAAAGAAGGCCCGAGTGAATCTCTACATATCAAAATCTCTTAGCGACGATGCAAAGCGTCTGGGTATTAACATGAGTAGTTTATTAGAAAGCGCACTTAAAAAAGATATTGCTGAAAAATGGCAGTTGCAAAATCAGCCTAAAATTGATGCGTACAATCAATTGATAGAAGGCGATTTACCTTTTGATGACGACGACTTAGCACTGTAAGCCTATGCATCAATTTGACGTATACGAAAACCCAATTCCTAAAGGTAAAAAGACCTTTCCTTTTGTGTGCTGCATACAAAATGATTTGCTACATTCACTATCTACAAAAGTTGTTGCGTTTATTACCCATTCGGAAGCCTACGCACTCGACAAAGTCAGCGTTCCTATTATGGTAAAAGGAAAAAAGTATTTCCTTTGTATGAATGTTGTTGCAACTATCGAGCACAAAAGACTAGATAATTTTGTCAGTAACATATCTGATGTTAGAGAAAATATCGTTAACGCATATGACACAATTTTGCTGGGAATATAAATGCTAATTCGCCACACTAGTGCATTCCCATTCTCCTGTTGCCGTTTACCTAGTGTTAAAAAATCCAGTAATTCATAACTTTTTGGTTGACTTTGCATCCTATTTGGTTTCTCCTATAGGCGAAAATTAACAACAGGACATAGACATGCATAGCAACATTTTGCTAAACGCTTTACAAACCACTTGGTGGTGGCACAACCAGACTTAGGGCTTGGTTGCATGCGTGTGCACGTATATCCAAAGGCCCAATTTTAGGGCCTTTTTTGTTGCAAAAATTCACGGTACAAAAAAGCCCGACAGGCACGAATAAAGAGAAACATAGATACATTAAGGAAGTTTACGGTAATGAATTTGTCGGACTTAGGCAACACGCCAGGAAAAGTGGAAAGTATCACGGTAACAGCAAACTATATTGCTAACCCATTAGATGCATATAATCAGCTCGCAGGGCAACATTCAATTTTACTTGAATCGGCTGAAATCGAAAGTAAAGATGATCTTAAAAGCCTCTTACTTATTGATTCTGCGCTCAGAATTCAATGTAACAAACGTAAAGTCGAGATAAAGGCCTTAAGTGAAAATGGTGCAGCCTTACTGGTTTTTTTAAAAGATGAAATTAGCATGCATGCGTCGGCACAAGTCGAACTACAAAAACAGACTTTGCTAGTTAATTTTGCCGAAAGACTCGTCGATATTGACGAAGATTCCCGCTTAAAACAATCAAGTGTATTTGACGTATTACGAACCGTACAAAAATCAATAAAAGCCTTACGAAACCATCCCCACGCCGTGTTTGTTGGCGGTGTATTCTCTTATGATTTATTAGCGTCTTCTGAAAATTTGCCCGATGTTCCCTTATCGAGTAACACATGTCCTGATTACCTATTTTATTTGGCGGAAACACTTGTTTTAGTCGACCACCAAGCCAAAAGTACCGAAATAATAGGTAGTGTGTTTAGCGGTGAGAATGTGGCTGCGCAATATTTTGCCGTACATCAGCGTTTGGAGAGTATAAAAAGCCAAATAAGTCATTTAAGTGAAACAACTGACACCTTGTTACCGGTTAATCAAGACGTAAATGTTAAGGTGAACAAAACAGATGAGCAGTATTGCCAAGATGTACTTGAGTTAAAAGAGCACATTTTGGACGGTGATATATTCCAAGTAGTGCCCTCTCGGACATTTTCGATAGACTGCCCAGACCCGTTAAACGCTTATCAACAACTCAAGCTGACCAACCCTTCTCCTTATATGTTTTACATGCGCGATCATGATTTTGTGATTTTTGGTGCTTCGCCCGAATCAGCCCTTAAGTATGACGCTAACACAAATCTTGTCGAAGTTTACCCAATTGCCGGTACCCGGCCACGTGGCAAAAGAGCCGATGGCACTATAGACCTCGATTTAGACAGTCGCCTTGAACTTGATTTACAACAAGACAATAAAGAAAAGTCTGAACATATTATGCTTGTTGACTTGGCAAGAAACGATGTAGCCCGTGTAAGTCAGCCAGGCACACGCTTTGTCAAAGATTTATTAAAAGTCGACCGGTATTCTCATGTAATGCATCTTGTTTCGAGAGTGGTCGGCAAATTACGCGAAGACTTAGACGCCCTGCATGCATATCAAGCTTGCATGAATATGGGTACGCTGGTGGGCGCGCCTAAAATAAGTGCGGCAAGCCTCATTCGAGAAACCGAAAAAGAAGGCCGCGGTAGCTATGGCGGTGCAGTGGGGTATTTTAACGGCAAAGGCGATTTTGATACCTGCATTGTTATTCGCTCGGCCTTTGTTAAAAATGATATCGCCTATGTGCAGGCAGGCGCAGGTGTCGTTAACGATTCCATTCCTCAATCAGAAGCTGATGAAACACGTGCAAAAGCCCAAGCGGTTATTTCGGCGATTATGCGCAGCCATTCTAGAGCAAATGAGCAAGGAGAGTAGCCAATGTCATCGTTAAAAAACTTGCGCCTAGTCCTAATCGATAATCAAGATTCATTTACCTATAATCTTGTTGATGAGCTTAGGGTCTTGGGTGTCACCTTAACGGTTTTTCGAAATACTGTGAGCAGTGAACAGGTGATGCAAACGCTTGAGAATTACTCGCAGACAGGCCCAACTCTTTTGATGCTATCTCCGGGCCCCGGTGCACCAAGCGATGCTGGCAACATGCCATCCATTATAGAGCAAGCTAAAGGGAAATACCCCGTATTAGGTATTTGCTTAGGTCACCAAGCCATCGTCGAAAGCTATGACGGCAAAGTTGGCCGCGCACCGCATGTTATGCATGGTAAATCGTCGATGATGCAGCATAACTGCCCGTCACTGTTTGGCGAATTGCCAAATCCAATGTCGATTGCTCGATACCACTCCTTAGCCGCCACAAACGTACCTGATTGTTTGCAGATTATTGCAGATATAGACGGGCTGGCTATGGCGATACTGCATCAGGATGATAAAATGTTAGGCTTTCAATTTCATCCTGAATCGGTACTGACATGCCAAGGAAGCCAATTGTTAATGAATGCCATGCAATTTCTAGTCAAATCAGATGATGTGAGCTAAAACCACACATTGACAATATGTATTAGATACTCGTATTACATACACACATATTCACTCTACGAATAAAAAGGAATATTGACATGAAAGAAGCGTTTTATCCCCTGTTTGAATCACTGTATCAGGGTCAATCGCTCAGCCAAGACCAAAGCTATGATATTTTTAGCGAGGTCATGCAAGGTCATATTGATAGTACAACATTAAGCGCACTGCTTATTGCGCTTAAAATAAAAGGCGAAACAAGCGACGAAATTGCTGGGGCGGCTGCAGCAATGCGCGATAACGCGATTGAATTTGCACGTCCCGATTATGCCTTTAGTGATTTGGTTGGTACAGGCGGTGATGGACATAACACCATCAATATCTCTAGCGCAGCGGCTGTAGTAGCAGCAAGTTGCGGTATTAAAGTCGCCAAGCATGGAAATAGAAGCGTATCGAGTAAATCAGGTTCATCAGATTTATTTGCAGGCATGGGCTTAAAACTCGATATGAGCCCTGACACTGCGCGTCAATGTTTAGATAAAGCGGGCCTTTGCTTTTTAGCCGCGCCGGTATATCACACAGGCGTTAAGCATGCGATGCCAGTGCGTTTGGCCCTTAAAACTCGCACCTTGTTTAATGTGCTGGGCCCCTTAGCCAATCCGGCCAATCCAACACATGGCATTTATGGTGTCTATCAACCAAGTTTGCTTGAAGTGTACGCACAAACACTGAATAAGCTAGGTCATAACAATGCCTTAGTCGTACATGGTTCTGGTTTAGATGAAATTGCCTTGCATGGTCCAACACAAGCCATTTATGTGCATAATAATGAGTTACGAAAAATGACCATTACTCCCTCTGATTTTGGTATTTCGCCTCAAGACTTAGATGATATAAAAGGTGATACTCCCGAATTTAACGTGTCAGCAATCAAGGCTGTCTTTAACGGTAAAGGTAAATTAGCGCACATGCATGCAATTGGCATTAATGCGGCGACTCTATTATGGTTGCACGACCCAGAACTTAGCCTACGAGAACATTTTAAAACGGTATTAGATGCCATTAACGACGCTGCACCTATGCGTACAATGGAGCTTGCCGCGAGCATTAGTCAAGGCGCTAACACAGGCGAGGTAGCGTAACATGGCCAATGTGTTAGAAAAAATAGTGGAAGATAAAAAACAAGAGCTTGTCGAATTAAAAGCCAAGCTGCCTTTGTCTGACTTTCAAGATAAGCTCAGCAACAGCACCAATTCATTTTTTGATGCCTTAGCAGCAGATGGCACCAGTTATATTTTTGAGTGCAAAAAAGCCTCGCCATCCAAAGGGCTCATCAGAGAAAATTTTGATTTGGATGAAATTACACAGGCTTACGCAAAAGAGGCAGCTTGTTTCTCGGTACTCACCGACAATAAGTATTTTCAAGGTAAACATGAGTATTTGCCCTACGTCACTCAAAAAGTGAAACAGCCCACCTTGAATAAAGACTTTTTTGTTGACGAATATCAGATTCATCTTGCTCGTCATTTACAAGCGAATGCGGTATTGCTTATGTTGTCGGTACTTGATGATGAACAATATCAAGCATTAGCAGCCTTAACCCATTCATATGACATGGATGTATTAACCGAAGTCAGTAACGAAGAAGAAACCGCGCGTGCGCTTGCACTTGGCGCAAAAATAATTGGCATTAACAACCGTGATTTACGAGATTTGTCGACCAACCTAGCGACCACCGAAAAGCTCGTGCCCTTAATTAGGAAGGATAAAAGCTTCAAGGGCGTGATTATTTCAGAATCGGGTATTTACACCAATCAAGATATTCACCGCTTATCGCCATTAGTCGATGGCTTTTTGGTGGGTAGCGCGCTAATGGCTAAGCCTAATTTAGACCTAGCGGTATCGCAATTGGTATATGGCAAAGTAAAAGTATGCGGCGTCACAAGCCTTGAACAAGCGCAAATGATAAGTAGCTTCCCTGTTAGTTATTTAGGCTTAATTTTTGCGCCCAATTCGTCACGCTTTGTGTGTGTAGAATCGGCTTTAGAAATTACGCAAAACGTGAGCGCTCAGTTTGTGGGGGTGTTTGTTGACCAACCATTAGAAATGGTTGCCGATTATGCTCGAAAGTTAAAACTTAGCGCTGTGCAACTGCATGGTAGCGAAAGCGAGCAATATATGCGAGATTTAAAGCAAGTGCTAGATGCTAACTGTGAAGTTTGGAAAGCACTTCCTGTCGCTTTATATCAAGCAAGTTCAATTCACAAAGACATTGAGCAATACAGCCATATAATTGCCGATAAGGTGTTAAGCAAAGTTTTATTAGATTGCAAAGTCGGCACACAAAGTGGTGGCACTGGCCAAGCGTTTGATTGGCGGCTGTTAGACAATATAAAAGACAAATCGACGCTAGTACTTGCGGGCGGTGTGTCTGGTCAGAATATTCAAGCAGCAAGTAAAATAGGTGTTGATATTATTGACACCAACTCAGGACTTGAAAGCGCACCCGGCGTAAAATCAAGCGAATTATTAAAAGCATTATTTAGCCAATTACGGGCTTAAAAGAGACAAAGTAATGAATAAATTAGACACAAAGTTTGGTGATTTTGGTGGCATGTATGTGCCAGAGCTGCTTATTCCAGCGCTTGATCAGTTAGAACAAGCCTTTTTAGAAGCCAAAGACGATCCTAGTTTTCAAAAAGAGTTTATGGGCTTGCTAAAAGATTATGCTGGCCGCCCCACTGCAATGACCTTAACCCGCAATATCGTCAATAACCCACTTGTTAAATTATATTTAAAGCGTGAAGATTTACTGCACGGCGGCGCGCACAAAACCAATCAAGTCCTAGGTCAAGCATTGTTGACCAAACGCATGGGTAAAACTGAAGTAATAGCCGAAACGGGCGCTGGTCAGCATGGCGTAGCCACTGCACTAGCCTGCGCGTTGTTAGGTTTAAAAGCGCGTATTTATATGGGCGCAAAAGACGTTGAACGTCAGTCACCTAATGTCTTTAGAATGCGTTTAATGGGCGCTGAAGTGATACCTGTTGATTCAGGCTCAGGCACACTTAAAGATGCGGTAAACGAAGCCATGCGAGACTGGTCTGCAAACTATCAAACGGCGCACTATTTGTTAGGCACCGCGGCAGGACCGCATCCTTTCCCGACGATTGTACGCGAGTATCACCGCATGATTGGCGAAGAAACGCGCGCTCAAATAATGGAAAAAGAAGGCAGATTACCTGACGCAGTTGTTGCTTGTGTAGGCGGTGGGTCAAACGCAATTGGCATGTTTGCTGATTTTATTGACGAGCCAAGCGTGCGCTTAGTCGGTGTTGAACCTGCGGGCAAAGGCGTACATACCAAAGAACACGGTGCAACCATTGTCACTGGCACAAAAGGCATATTACACGGCGCATTTACCTTTATTATGCAAGATAATGACGGTCAAATTGAAGAGTCATACTCGGTTAGTGCAGGATTAGATTATCCAGCCGTTGGCCCGCAACATGCTTATTTAGCTGAAACGGGACGCGCTGAATATCATGCCGTTACCGACACCGAAGCCTTAAACGCGTTTAAGCTGCTCGCCAAGAAAGAAGGCATTATTCCCGCCCTTGAGACCTCTCATGCCCTTGCCCATGCACTTAACATGGCGGATGAAGCTGAAGAAGAAACCATTATCGTGGTTAACTTATCTGGCCGTGGTGACAAAGACCTTGCTCACGTGACCAACATTCTAGGAGATGACTTGTAATGGACAATAGCCAAAATACAGGCCGTTACGAGGCCATGTTTGACAGTCTTAAGAGCAAAAACCAAGGTGCCTTTGTGCCATTTGTAATGCTAGGCGACCCTGACTTTCAAACATCTATTGATATTATTCGCACGCTTGTCAATAGCGGTGCCGATGCGCTCGAACTAGGCATACCTTATTCTGACCCAATTGCCGATGGTCCTACTATTCAAAAAGCCAGCATTCGCGCATTGGGCTCGGGCATTAGGCCACATGATTGTTTTGATATTTTAAAGCAGATCAGAGCTGAGTTTCCGAGCGTGCCAATTGGTTTGTTGTTATATAGCAACTTAGTATTGGCACGCGGAATCGACGATTTTTATAGCAAGGCCTATGAAGCTGGCGTAGATTCTATATTGATTGCTGATGTGCCTTTGCGCGAGGCAGACCGGTTTATTGAGATCGCAAATAAGCACCGCATTCAACAAATTTTAATTGCACCACCCAATGCCTCTGATGAAACACTTTCAAGCATTGGTGAAAAGTCAGCCGGATACACCTATTTGTTAGGACGAGCGGGCGTAACCGGTGCCGAAACTGCTGTTGAATTACCCGCCGTTGAGCTTGTTGCAAAACTTGAAAAGTACAACGTAGCACCGCCCTTAATCGGCTTTGGTATCTCAACACCAGAACAAGTCAGCAGTGCCATTAAAGCAGGCGCAGCCGGCGCAATTTCTGGCTCAGCCACGGTTAATATTATTGCTAAAAACTTAGGCAACAGCGATAACATGCATGCTGAATTGGCATCTTTTGTTAGTGAAATGAAAGCAGCAACCGCTCTGTAATAAAGGAAGTCTTATGTACTACATGATTTATTCACAAGATGTTGAAGACAGTCTAGAAAAACGCTTAAAAGCCCGTCCTGACCATTTGGTCAGGGTGAATGCGCTCGTTGACGAAGGTCGCTTGCTAATTGCAGGCCCTACCCCAGCTATCGACGCAGAAGACCCTGGCCCTGCAGGTTTTTCAGGCTCTCTCATTGTGGCTGAATTCGACTCGTTAGAAACAGCAAAAGCATGGGCTGACGAAGACCCATATGTAAAAGCGGGCGTGTATAAAGAGGTAACGGTAAAGCCATTTAAAAAGGTTCTGCCATAAGGTTCAATTTTCTATCTCGTTTTTAAAGGAGCTTAATTGGCAACACTAAACTAGTTCAGCCAATTAGGCTCACTAATCAAGCTACCTTCATGACTAAAATCACGATGCGTAACTTGGTCACTCACATTCCAGTTACTCAAATTACCTGCCATATTGGTCGCATCAAAAAACATTTTATTCATATTGTTTACTTGACCAACGTCCCACAGACTTAAGTTGCCGTTAAAACTAGTAGCGTTTAAAAACATGGTGGTCATTTGTGTCACGGCACTGGTGTTCCATTGGCTAATGTCAGTATTAAAGCTGGTAGCAAAGGCAAACAGTGAGTGCATTCGAGTTACCGAAGAAGTGTTCCACTGGCTTATGTTGCCGTTAAAGCTCTCGGCAAAGTAAAAGAGACCGCCCATGTTGCTAACATTACTGGTATTCCATTGGCTAAGGTCGCCATTAAAGCTCGTTGCCAATCCAAACATAAAGTTCATGTCTGTAACATTGCTAATGTCCCAATGACTAATATCGCTGTTAAAGTTGCTGGCTTTGTAAAACATGAAGCTTAGGTTTTCGACTTCACGCAAATCGGGCGCATCATCGGCGAGAATATTTATTTTGCTCAAGCCTGAGAACTTGGCTTGCATAGATTGCCAAGGATTACTGCCCCATTGCAAAATATCGAGTTTAAAGTCAGAACAACCGCTGTTATCTTCGCAAAATGCTAACGAGGGATAGGTCCCATAAATTTTGACTTCAAATGCGCCAGCTTGAGTATAAGTGTGCGACGCATCTTCACTGTGAGATGTTGTAATGTTGCCATCGCCCCACTCTACTGTGAAGTCATACTCAAAAGCATCGTTAGTGTATATTGTAAATTCATGCGTCGCCTCTACCGTTACTTGCATAATAAAATCATTACCGGTAGGAAACGCGGTCACCTCATCAAAACTAAGATTGTCTATCCAAGCAATATTCGACAAATACGCGATGCTAGCGTTACTAAGATTATTATTGGTTAACTGCACATTTTGCAGCAATGGATTGTTGCTAAAGTCGATGCTTTGCAAAAGATTATTAGTAAGGTTAAGGGTTTCAAGCTCGCTTAGTTGCGACAAATTGATATTGACGATGCGATTCCCGCTTAAATCAATATCATTAAGCGCGATTAAGTTTTCAATACCTTGGGTATTGCTAATATTTAGGTTTGGACAGCTTAGCTGAGTAAACTCATCAACACTGAGCCAATCATTACTTTGCGCGGTATTCTGCACACAAGTGTTTAGTGCACTGTCGCCAAAAACAAGCTCGCTAATAGGCGAATCAATCGTGGGCATCAGTGATAAATTAATTATCAGAGTATCGCCAAGCTTATCAAAACTGGTAAAAGAAGTGCCTATATCGCTGACAATCTGGACAGGTGAAGTATCAATTTCTATTTGGCCATTTTGCACTCGCCAATCTACTGCTGTCGCCTCACCTTGAGCATCATCATAAATAAACGCTCGACTATCGGTCACAAAATCGATTTGTTGATTTGTTGGGTTTTGCAGCAGCGTAAAGCTATAACCTTGTAAATCATTGGTATTTAGGGTTTTTCGATTATACAAAGCACTTACTTGCGCGTTATCAATGGATACATCATTAGTTAGCGAGCCAAACGAGGCAATCGTATCCCCAATATCAATTGAGCCGTCGGCAAATAGCAGTGATAAGGGTTCGGCATTGTTTTCAACATCGTTTT
>CAYURD010000025.1:0-23312 GCA_964446865.1 uncultured Glaciecola sp. | reverse complement strand
GTTTTCAACATCGTTTTGTAGAAACAATGAGCTAGTGTCTGCTTCCCACAGCCAACTATACTCGCTGGATATGCTTTCAATCTGGTTGGTTTCTGTATTGAAGCGTTCACTCAATACAAACGCATTTACCGACTGTTCATCGTCTATCAATGGTGTAAATAGCATCGCAAGACTGATATTAAGGCCATCTTGATCAAGAGCTCTAACAATAATGACTTTGTCACTAAGCTCACTTAACAGCACACGACTTAAATCAGGAAGTTCAGGGTTTGGACTCACTTGAACGTTAATAATATCTGTTGACACCGCTCCTTCATTGTCTGTGACGCTAAGCTCAAGCGCAAACTCAGTCTCTGCAACCACCTCTGGTGCAATAAATTGAGTGACAGGCAAGGTATTATTGCTAAAACGAATATTGGTGGTATCGAGTGACGTCCATAAATACTGTTCAATACTGCCATCTGTATCAAACGAACTCTGCCCGTCAATATTAACTACATCACCACTCATCGCGCTTAAATCAGTGCCTGCAACAGCAACAGGTGCAGTATTAACTGGTAACACCATGATGAGTACTTCACTTGACGTGCTTACACCACTATTATCAGTGGCTGTATACATAAAGCTTAAGCTTGTTTCTTGCGTCACGCTTGGGGCAATAAACACACTTGTCGCCATATCGTTTGACACATTAGCATTGTCCAAAGCAACTAGTGGGCCTGTTAGTTGCTCCCAAGCATTAGTATCGATAGTCCCGCCATCTGTCGCGCTGCCTATTAAGCTTACCGTAGAGAGTTCATTCACGGTCTGATTGCCATTAACACTCACAACGGGCGCTTGATTTTCATCAATGATTTGCGGATCAGAACCATCTAGGTATTCCTGGAGATTACTGCGAGCATCACTATCGTTATCAAGAGCTGCATCATCTAAAATGGGATCTAGATTATTGCTGACTTCCCAACCATCGGGCATACCGTCATCGTCACTGTCTTGTTTATTAGGAAAGGTACAATACTGGAATTCGTTAGCATCAATAATGCCGTCGTTATCAAAATCGGTCAGTAAATTTGAGATGTTATATTTGCTTGACCAGTAATCGGGCACGCCATCGCCATTGTTGTCACGATAATCAAAGCTTAAGTCTTGATACTGCTTGGCCCAAGCGCCCATGCCATTAAAACCCGATAGACGAAGATTAAGCGGCGAAAACCCTTGATGAAAAGCCTGCACTCTTGATGTATTTCCTCGATTCTCGATGCTCAGTTGGCTTGCTGGATCAGCATTGATTAACTCCCAATGTGTGCTCATTACTTCCCATTCATGTAAGTCAGTGTCAGCAAAGTTACTGGTAACGCTTGGCAAGATATTTGCCCTAGCAGACACCACACAAGAGTTGGGCAAATCAAAACGCAGTTCATCTTGAATATTAACATCAGATAAAGCAAACATAGGCGTTTCTGAAAATTTTGTGAAGCTCACAAACCCATCAGATGATTGCTGCGGCCATGTTGGCACATTTTGGTCAATGGCGCTTAAGTCGGCCTTAAGTTTAAGCTCACTGGCTAATGTCGCATCTAGTTTTGTGAAGCTGTATTCAGTAGGCACTGCTATATCGTCTATTGCACGCGATAACCCCAAAAACTCGCCTTCTAGTGCAATATCACTTCGCCCATTGGTATGCACTTGAATATGTCCAAGCTCGGTTTCGTAAAGTCTAATTTGTATCTCTGGGATTAAGGTCAATTGAGTACTTAGTTCAGACTTAGCGCCACTGTTTAACCGATACGATAAGCTTGGTTGACCCGACATTATCGCTCGCCATTCACCATTTACATATTCAAAACCCGCTTCAAAAAAGTAAGCGATATCGAATGTTTGTTCAATGTTAAGCGCGTCTTGGGAGGTGATGTCGTACTCTCCATGCAATACAAAATCGCCATGGATAACAATCGGTACCTCACCTACCACTAAGGTTTTAGAGAATGCTCTTCTTGTGATTTCTGTTATTCCGCTCACTGTGCCTGCAGTGCTAGCATCAACATTGAGTAGAAGCTCCATATCTAAAAAGCCGCGTAAACTAGTTTTAGCGTTGCGTAAACTAGCGTCTTCAATTTGCATGGCAAGTGACAAATCAGGTTCAAAATGATATTGACCTTGAGCTTGCATTTGCACATTGTCACTGTCATTAAAATCATCAAAACTTATTGCTTGAAAACTAACTGGCTGAGCATTACTCACCGCTATTTTAACGTGAAAAGTAGCAGTGCTGCGCAAGCAAGCGTGGGTGCAATCGCTTTCAATGACTTGCGCTTTAAACGAAGCGGTATAAGGCTGTGCACTGTTAATATCGATATCACCTTCACTTGGCTGCCATGAAAACTCTATACTTTCAGTATTTGCAGGTGTGCCTTCACTAGAAGTGCTAGTAGCACTTGCATTAAAATTCGCAATTTGAGGCGTAATAGAAGGATGACTTAATCCTAAAAATTGGAAATTAGTGATTTCAAGTTGATTTAAGGCGTCATTAATAAGCTGTGCATTCACCATAAATGTATTTTGTGCATTGGGTGTAAATGTCACTCTTTTAGGGCCTGACAGGGATAGATGTAAATCGAGTACTTCTTGACTTTGTTCGACTTCAACAGCCTCACGACTTTGAATTTGTGTGTTAGCTGCACTTTTACTGATAAGAGAATCAACAAACGATAATGACTGATTACTATCGTGGGAAGGTGATTTGTTGTCTTTATCCGTCTTACTTAGGGCAAGTAGTTCATTACCAACGGGGTCTTCATCTTGCTCGTCTAACAACTTAATTGTGGCGTTGATCCCCACGTTTGCGTATAGCTCATTTAGCGCAGCCGATGTGGTTTGTATTTCTACCATATTGCCCGTTATCACTACCGCGGTGACTCGACGCAACATGCCATTTTGAGCAGCCGATACGACAATTTCACCCACCTCAGGTGCGGTATCACCATCGGCTAATGTATAGCGCAGCGTATCTCCATCAACGTCGACCGTCTCTAGCGTATGCAAGGTCCCAAGGTTATTGCTAACGGGAGCGGTCGACATTGTGGTAACACTGAGCTGGTTTGAAAAGCGTAAATCGAGTGATTCATATCGAGCAGTCACTATCACAAAATAGTTTGTATTCGCAGCTAGGCCATCTATTACCGCTGAATTTTGGCCAACACCGCTATATTGTAGGCTTTGTTCGTTTAACACAAATGGGGTTTGCTGAGCCATATAGACACTAAACTCAGTTTGTTCGACTATTTCATTACTACTATCTATAAGCTGCCAATCAAGACTAACACTTGTGGTAGATGTCGCTGTAGCGCCAGTAAGAACAAGCTGGGCGTTTGCTTGTGGATTTGAAGTGTCTTGTTCATTTAGCAAATTAATACTAACACTTCGTGATGCACTCGCACCAGTTGAGTCTGTCACACTTGCTTGGAAACTAACGGTTTCATTCTGTGAAATTGACGGTATAACAAGAGTCAACTGACTTTCATTAAGGTTAGTAGTGGTGCTCGATTGCAGCACTGTACCGCTAGTTTGGGTCCATACGATATTTAAACCTTCGTCTTCAACATCGCTGGCAATTGCATTAAGGACAAGGGTGCTGTTTTCTGTCGCGCTAGTTGGGCCTTGAATGCTAATAACAGGCAATTGATTTACATAGGTAAAATTAACGCTTATCGAGCAGTCACTGGTAACAGCGCCACTTGTATACACATTACCTTGTAAACTGCCGCCACAACCGCTTGCACTATCAAGTACATAGTTGCTATCGGGTGTTATAACAAAAACGGCTGTTTCGCCTTCGTTAACAATCAGCTGACTGGCAGAAACTTGCCCCCCAAGTGACAAACTTGTACTCACGGTAAACGTTTTTACATTAGTGTCGGGCGCTGGCGGTGTGACAGGTGGTGTCGGCGGTGTAATTGGTGAAGATGGTGGTGTTGACGAACCGCCATCACTACCGCCACCACCGCCACAAGCTGCAACAGTGCATAAGAAAAAAATGATAAAAATTGTTTTAAAAGAAGCTTTCATTACTGCCTATTCACACGTTTATGTTGCTTTGTTAGTATGATGAGCAATGCAAAAAAGCGACCAAGTTTTATTTAGTGTTTTATACTGCTATTACAAAGTAAGCTAGTGTAGATAAAACAACATATTGGAAAGCCCTTAGGAGTGATTTTTTTGACTTCACATTTTTCATGGATAGGCCCATTAGCCGCCCTACTTTGTTACTTTGCTTTACAACAAACGCAATTAGACCATGTGGTTACTCTTACGATTGCCATTACTGTACTCACCGTTATTTGGTGGGTGACAGAGCCCATTCCTATTGCCATTACGTCACTTGTGCCTTTTGCCCTGTTACCGCTTTTTAATATCATTGACCATAAAACAGCAGCAAGCGCCTTGGGTAGCCACGTTATTTTACTGCTTATGGGCGCATTTATGCTGTCTAAAGCCCTCGAAAAATCAAATGTGCACGAACGCCTAGCCTTAATCATGATCCGCCTTATTGGCGTCAGTAGTAAAAAGCGCTTAGTGATTGCCTTTATGTTTTCGACTGCCGTGTTAAGTATGTGGATTTCAAACACTGCTACTGTGCTCATTATGTTGCCTATCGCTTTAGCCATTTTAGCCACAATCGACGATAGAAAATTAAAGATAGCCTTAGTACTAGGACTCGCTTATTCAGCCAGTGTTGGTGGCCTAGGCACACTCATTGGTACACCTCCAAACGTTATTTTTGCAGGGATTTACGAAGCGCAAAGTGGACAAGAATATAGCTTTCTAGAATGGATGAAAATCGGTATACCCACAGTGCTGCTTGCTATCCCTATCATGGCACTTTGGCTTACACGAGGCCTGTCGGGACCGGTGGATGTCACTTTACCCGAACAAGGTCCATGGCGCGTAGAAGAAAAGCGCACGCTTATTATATTTGGCTTAGCGGTACTGGCATGGATCACGCGAGTGGCCCCATTTGGCGGATGGAGTGAATTGTTTAACATAACAAATGCAGGTGACAGCACCGTTGCCCTATTTTTTGTCGTTGTAATGTGTCTATACCCTGATGGCAGAGGCTCAAGAGTCCTTGATTTAAAATCGGCCATGTCGATCCCGTGGAGTATGCTTTTATTATTTGCTGGCGGTATTGCGCTGGCAAAGGGTTTTACTGCATCGGGTTTAAGTGAATTGATTGGGGATGGTTTATCAACACTTGCCGGCATGCCAGTCTTGCTCACAATGCTTGGTTTAGCATTATGTATCACTTATTTAACAGAACTTATCAGTAACACCGCTACCGCCACCTTACTTATGCCTATTTTGTATTTAGTGGCAATAAATCAAGGTGTCGCCCCAGAGGTGTTTATGATCCCGGCCGCCATGGCCGCAAGCTGCGCATTTATGCTGCCCGTCGCCACCGCACCTAATGCGATTGCTTACGGCACCAATTTATTTACTATTCGAGAAATGGTAAAAGAAGGAGCGGTATTAAGCTTTATTATTGCGTGCTTGATTGGTTTGGTGTGTTTTATGTTGCTGGCATAGTTGCTTGTTTGTTTGCGTATTGGCTTAAAAATTTTTTTGTACGGTTTTGGAAGTTAATCACTATCGAAGAAAAGTCATTCCCAACTCGATTGGGAACCTCGCACCATTAGCTCTGTGGTCAATTAGTTGTGTACTGTCCGAGGTTCCCACTTTCGTGGGAATGACCTGGGTTGTTTCATTTTCTCTAAATTAGTAAGGTACCTATCATACAATTACAATTCACCCGCTTGAATCTGCTTATGCGCATAATCTACCGCGCGGGCAGTTAAGGCTAAATAGGTAATACTCGGATTTTGCGTGCCCGAGCTTGTCATACACGCACCATCTGTTACAAACACGTTAGGTACGTCGTGAATCTGATTCCATTTGTTTAGTACGCTAGTTTCGGGGTCATGTCCCATACGTGCGGTGCCCATTTCGTGGATACATGCGCCTACTGCCGTTAAATTATTACTCGTTTGAATGTTGGTAGCACCTGCTGCTTCAAGCATTTCTCGTGCGCACTTGACGCCGTGTTCGCGCAGTTTCATTTCATTGTCGCGCAGTTTAGCATCAAAGGTAATTAGCGGCATGCCGTGCTGGTCACGTTCGTCGAAGTTAAGATACATTTTGTTGTCGTGATACGGCAGCAACTCACCAAAACAAGTCATTGATATAAAATAACCGCCGGGCTTAAATATTTCACTTTTTAAGTCTTCGCCAACTAAACCTTCGGGGATATTTTTAGTGCGAGTTGCCTGTCCTTGATAACCAAAACCGCGTGTATAATCGTCCTGTTTTGTTTCTTCATCAATATTGGTAAAACGCGGAATATAAAAGCCAGCAGGTTTTCTGCCAAAGTAATAATCGCCTTCATTGCCGGGTAAAAAGCCTGACGCGCCCATACCGTAGTGATGATCCATCAGATTATGACCTAACTCACCGCTACTATTACCCATTCCATTTGGAAAAGTGTCACTACGGCTATTTAATAGTATTGCGGTAGTACCCACTGTGCTTGCATTACAAAAAATAATGCGGGCTGTATAGTCAATTACCTCACCACTTTGAGCATCTTTAACTCTTACGCCGCTTGCTTTTTTTGAGCCCTCGTCATATAGAATTTCCATCACAATAGAGTCAGGACGTATGGTCATGTTGCCCGTGTCTTTGGCAACCGGTAAGGTCGCAGACTGGCTACTAAAGTACGCACCAAACGGGCATCCGCGCCAACAGCGGTTGCGAGATAAGCATTGTCCACGATTACCTTTGTGGATCTCAGGATTATACTCACTAAGGTTTGCAATCCTGCCCGGCGTTACTACTCGTTCAGGATATTGTTTAGCCACATTTTCACGAAACGATTGTTCTGCGCAGTTAAGGGGGAAAGGTTTTAAAAATACGCCATCGGGTACTTGCTTAAGATTTTCTTTTTGTCCGCTAATGCCAACAAATGTTTCAACGTAATCGTACCACGGCTCAATATCGGCATAACGAATTGGCCAATCAATCGCAACGCCTTCTTTAAGGTTAGCTTCAAAATCAATATCGCTCCAGCGATAACAATGACGGCCCCACATCAATGAACGCCCGCCAACATGATGACCTCGAATCCAATCAAAGCGTGAGTCCTCGTTATAAGGATAATCAGAATCTTTGTTTATCCAATGCTTATTGTCTTGATTGACCCACCATGGCAGGCGATTTTGCTTGGGGTAATGTTCGGCTATTTCTTCGCGCGAGACTTTATTTTGATTAGGTAAATCCCATGTGTCGTCATGCGCGGTGGGATACTCGCCATGCTCGACCATTCTGCCTCTTTCAAGTACAAGTGTTTTGTAGCCTTTAGTGCACAGCTCCATAGCAGCGTAGCCGCCACTAATGCCCGAGCCTATTACGATAGCGTCAAAATGTGTTTGTTTATTGTTCATCTTTATATCGCCCATGCCTTACCGTTTAATTCATCCAAAGAAACACATGGCTTGTATTGGCCTGGTATTGGTAAATAGTTTAAGTGATTTTCTGCAACCTGCTCTGTAGAGAGATAAAAGGCCACGCACTGTTGCTTTATGTCGATGTAAGCCCAGTATGCATTATCACGCCGGTCGGCAGGTAATGTTTCAAGCTCTCTTAACATGGCCAATTGTTGTGTCGTATTTACATCAGTAAAATTACCCAGGTGAGTTCGAAGCTCAGCAAACAAAGTCATAAACTTTTCTTGATAACTGACCTCGTATACATTGGCGAACATATTATCGATAATCAGCGGGACGCCGACCTCGCTTGGCGAAGGCGTATCAGTTTTAGGTAAAATAACGTCCATTATTTGCGTGAGTAAGGTTAAATCGGCGTTACTAAAGAATTGTCCAAGATCTTCACTGCCTTCAGACGTCGCATTAGGACCGGTTGGTTGCGGTGAACATCCAGATAGCATTGCAAGGGTCATTGGTGCGCAAATTGCCGTGCCTGTCACCAAAGCAGCATATTTGAGTATTTCTCGTCTATTCATGTTGTTTGCCTTTACATATTTTAGCCCGACAATCATAGACTGCGCCATGTATAGAAGGTATAGCAGTGTTATGACCATAATTTCTTGATGTTAACATTAAGTTAATGACTTGTGGGCTGTTTACAATTTTTCTTAAGGCATTTGTTGAAAATCGTCATTAATTACCGTATTTCAAGCAAATTGAACACTCTTGGGTATTGGTAGCTTAGTTAAATCGCAGTATTCGCGGCAGTGTTAACGACCAGAGTGAATTAGGCGACAAGTAGCTTGGCTTACTTACTCTTTTAACCTCAAAATACAGTTGCGTGACGTCAATAAAAATAGGTTTTTGAGAAATATTCGCTTATCAGCACCTTTAAAGCACTAATACGCGAGCAGGAAGACCTTTTTATTTCATATGAGGAATTTCTTTTGTCGCTTCTTTTTGCTCATTTATAATTAAGTCTCGTTCGTCGCCCGACAATAAAATAGCTAACCAGCGAGTGCTTTCTCTTGATTCCAAAGCTATTTTTACCACCATCGTTAATGGTACTGAAAGAAGCATACCAACAGTACCTAACAACCAACCCCAAAAAATTAAGGATAAAAATACGACAAGCGTCGATAAGCCTAAACCTCGCCCCATAAAACGTGGCTCAACTACATTGCCCATTACCATATTAACCACAATAAAGCCCAAGCCAGCTAATCCGGCTTGAACGAAGCCAAACTCGACAAAGGCCATAAGTACAGCAGGAATGGCCGCAATAATAGATCCAATGTTAGGAATAAAGTTGAGCATAAACGACAGTACAGCCCACAGCATGTAATGGTCAACGCCTAAAAAGTACAGCCATGTGCCAATACACACGCCAGTAGCAAGGCTCACTAACATTTTGATAACAAGATATTGATTAACCGATTCTAAAAAGCGGTCTATGTGAGTTAAATTCATGTCAGGATCAGACATCGCAATGTGCACTCTACGTGGCATAGATTCGGCCTCAAACAACATAAAGATGACCGTGAGCAATATTAAAAATACGTTTGATAAAACGGAGCCCATGCCACTGATAATATTGGTCGCTAAACTCATGGCCATAGCAGGATCTAAGTAGGATACAAAGAGGTCTTGGTTGATATGAATGTTAAGTAAGGCTAGTTTTTCAACTATCCAAGCAAACTCTCCAGCCAGCTGCGTCTTATAAGTGGGCAGGTTGGCACGAAATTCTGCCAGTGATTGCGTGATTAAGCCTGCTAGCATAAATCCAATCACTACCATTAAAAGTATAACTAATGTGATAGACAGCCAGCGAGGTACTTTGTATTTACTCGACCAATTAATGAGCGGGCTTACCGCGATGGCGATAAAAATAGATAGTAAAAATGGGACTAAAACAAGGCTAGCAGCTTTTATTCCGGCGAGTACAACAACAACACACGCCATAATGAGGAATGCTTTTAATACTGGGGTCGATTTAATATCCATTTAGGCTATCCAAAGTAAAACTATTCACAAAAAACGTAAAATTAACAAACGTGCACGACAATTTCGAACTACACTTTAGTAGTTCATCATCATAACAAGGAATACTCACAACAATGAACCTTAATCTTGCGACTATTAGGATAAAAAATTTAAGACTACGCACTTACATTGGAATTAATGAAGACGAAATTAAAAATCAGCAAGATGTTGTCATCAATATTCTTATTCATTACGACGCCAAGCGCGCAACAGACTCTGATCAAATGGAAGACGCGCTAAACTACAAAATTATTACTAAAGCGATAATCCGCTTAGTCGAAGACAATCGCTTTTCGTTATTAGAAAAACTCACTGCCGATGTATTAGCCATTGCCGCTGAACATCCATGGGTAACATTCGCAGAAGCAGAAGTAGATAAGCCTCACGCACTGCGCTTTTCTGACTCTGTATCTTTAGCACTGTCGTGTACTAAGGAGTAAGCTATGCAGCAGTTGTTGGTGACCGGTGGCACGGGGCTGATTGGTCGGCAGTTAGTCGACAAATTAAAAACTAAATATAAGATAAGCGTGATAAGCCGCGACCCAAGTCGTGCAAAGCGCTTATTAAGTGATGATATAAACGTGTGTACGCTTGAGTCTATGTCAAGCGTTGACGATTTTCATGGCATCATCAATTTAGCGGGCGAGCCAATTGCTGACAAACGCTGGAGCGATGCGCAAAAAGAGCGCATATGCCAATCTAGATGGGACATTACGCAAAAGCTTGTTGACCTAATTAACACGGCAAGTAAGAAGCCATCGGTATTTATCAGTGGCTCTGCCGTGGGTATTTATGGCCGGCAAGGCGATACACCTATTAACGAAGACTTTACTGATTTCCATGAAGAGTTTTCACGTGAGGTGTGTAAAAAATGGGAAGATATAGCACAACAAGCAGACACTCGCGTATGTATTGCTAGAACAGGTATTGTGTTAGACGAAGACGGCGGTGCATTAGCCAAAATGCTAATGCCATTTAGACTTGGTTTAGGTGGCCCTATTAGCAGTGGTACACAATTTATGTCGTGGATCCATATTGAAGATATGGTAAACGCATTAGTATTTTTATTAGAAAATGATAAGTGCATTGGCGCTTATAATCTTACTTCTCCCAATCCTAATACTAATGCGTTCTTCACCCTAAAACTGGCTAAAAGACTCGAGCGCCCAAGTATTTTTAGAGTCCCCGCATTTGTGCTTAAAACCTTAATGGGTGAGTCGTCAGAATTAGTGCTTTACGGTCAAAAAGTAGTACCTGAACGCTTATTAACTGCCGGGTTTAACTTTACCTACCCAACGCTAGTTGAAGCGCTTGATGCGCTGGATATTTGATTCTTTCTTACAAGCATAAAACAAACTCCACGTCATTCTGGCGAAGGCCTAATACTGTTCGCTTAAGCTAAAACCTCATCATTCCCGCGAAGGCGTAATGCTGTTCGTTCAAAACAAAACCCCGTCATTCCCGCGAAGGCGGGAACCTCATTGGAACCAATCGATCTTGGCTAAGTGTATATTTTGATACGTTTTGCAATAACATCAACCAGATCCCCGCCTTCGCGAGGATGACGAGGAAGTCTTTATCGACGAGTATTAGACCTTCGCGAGGATGACGAGGAAGTCTTTATCGACGAGTATTAGACCTCCGCGAGGATGACGAGGAAGTCTTTATCGAATATTAGACCTCCGCGAGGATGACGAGGAAGTCTTAATCAACCAATATTAGGTCTACGCGGGGATAACGAAGACATTTTAAACGACCATTCTGTGTAAGCTTCACCCAACAGATAAACCCTATACCATCTTACGTAACAAGTGAGCAGTATTCAGTGACAGCAAACGCCAACACGCGAACGCGCCCAATATGCCTACAACCACCGCGCCGATAGTAGGTGCAATAGCCCAATACTCAAAGTGAAGCGAAAACGGCATTTGGAAAACCATTGTTTGCAACAAGTACAAACTAAACTCATTCGCAAACGCAGCCATCAAACCTGCCACACCACCAATTATTAAAAACTCATTAATGACGCTAAATCGAATGCTGCGCCCTTTTAAGCCTAAGGTTCTGAGTATCGCAAGCTCTTGTAGCCTTTCGTCCATGCTGGCTTGTACTTGCGCGATTAATACTAGTGCGCCAGCCACTAGCACTAGGACTAAAATAAACTCTACCGCCGCCGAGACTTGATCAATTATTTCACGCAGTTGGTCGATGCGCGCATCAACATCAAATAAGGTCACGCTAGCAAATGGCGCCATTAACGGCGCAATTTCATTCTTTCTACTCTCGTCCAAATGAAAGCTGGTGATATACGTTGCACTAAAATTCTCCATTGCTTTAGGATGTAAAACAAAAAAGAAATTAGGTTGTAAGGTTTGCCAATTCACTTCGCGCATACTGGTAACTTGTGCTTTTACGACTTCGCTACCAATGTTGAATGTTAAGGTATCGCCCAATGAAATACCTAAGCGCCTAGCCACTTCGGTCTCCATCGACAAGGGTATAGGATCGCCCTCTTGCCAATTGTCGTGCCACTCTCCTTCGGTAATGATATTACCGTCTTGCAACTCGGTACCCCAACTCAAATTAGCTTCACGCCCCAAGCCTTGGCGACCATCATCAGCGCGCTCTTCGCCTTCTTTGGTAATTTCGGTACGCACGGTCTCGTCATTTATGCCAGCAAATCGACCGCGGGCAACAGGATAAAACTTTTCATATTGCACATCGTTATTATCAAAATGCTGCTTAAGCGCATCTTTTTGCGCTTCGGTGACGTTAGAAATAAAGTAATTTGGCGTACCTTCGGGCAGTTGATCTCGCCATTGTTTGACCAAATCATTACGCATTACCAATACCACCAGTAGCAACATGATTGTGATGGCAAAGCTTATTAACTGCACAGAGTTACCCATTGCCCGGCGACGGATGCGTGCCCAGGCTAATGTCCATGCGCCCATGCTGCCGCTGCCTAACTTGCGTCCAACTACAATCAGTAAATGGGTCATTGCTAATAAGCTAAGCACTAATACAATGCCGCCAGAAAATAAAATACTGCTAATTTTTAAATTGCCGCTATACACCCACATCAACAAAAAGACTGCGCCGCCTGAAAACGCAAATTGCAAAAATTTAGATGAAACAGTAGAGCTAATGTCTTTGCGTAACACGCGCAAAGGCGGGACTGAAAAGAGCTGCAACAGCGGATAAATAGAAAACAACAAAGCACATGTCACGCCAGTAAAAATCGCAATACCGAGCGGGCGCCAATACCAAGTGTTTAAGGCCACTTCAACTTGATCTTTAATCGCATATGCCACGGCCTCTTGAATTACGTAACCAATGCCTGCACCAAGCACAATACCTAGCAACGTAATAAAACAAATCTGAATTAAGTAAATAGTGCGCACCATCGACTTGCCAGCACCCAAGGTCTTCATGATGGCAACCGGATCAAAATGACGTTGGCTAAATCGCTGTGCAGCAACCGCGATTGATACTGCGGCTAACACAATGGCGAGTAAGCTCGCTAATAAGAAAAACTCTTCGGCACGCGCAATAGAATTACCAATCGCCGAATCATCGTCTTTAACGCTAGTCCAGCGATGGATTTCACGGTTTAGCTGTGGCCGTAACCAGTCATAATAATCTTCTAACTGGTTTGGCTCACCGGTAAAATAATATTTGTAACTAACACGACTGCCCGGCCCAGTGATGTTTGTGCTAGGGATATCATCTGCGTTCATCAATAAAATGGGGTCAGTGTTAAATACGCTAAACCCTGCATCAGGAATTTCACTTAAGATTTGTGTGACGCGTAACGACGCATCGCCCACATCCACATTATCACCAAGTTCAATTTGTAAGACTTGTAGTAAGCGCGAATCGGCCCACACTTCGCCCGCAGGTACATCATTGTCAGTCGCTATGCCTTCACCAAATGGGATGTCGGTAAGTTTTACTTTACCTTTGAGTGGGTAAGCATTGTTGACGGCTCGCACGTCTGATAACGCTAAATCATCACCAGCAAAGACCATAGACCGTGTCGAGAGCTGAAAGGCAGTATCTAAACCAAACTTGGCAGCTTCATCTATCCACAATGGGTCTACTGGATTGCGTGAACGCAATTGACTGTCGGCAGCAATAAACTCTGCGCTGCGGTCGGTTAACGCCTGTTGAAGACGTTCTGAAAACATTGATAAAGACAGTACCGAAGCGACAGACAATACAATTGCCAACAAAATAATTGTTAATTCGCCGCGCCTCGCTTCGTGTTTAAACAAACGCCACGCTAAATTAAACGCCATCATCCCTTATTCTCCCGACACGACTTTTAGGTGAGTAGTTTGTTCGGTGAGTTCACCAGCGTTCATGCGTAGTTGACGATCGCATTTTTCTGCCAATGCGTTGTCGTGAGTCACTAACACTAAGGTTGTGTCTGAATCTTTGTTTAAGGCAAATAACAGCTCTTCAACTTTTTGAGAATTAACAGAATCAAGGTTACCGGTAGGCTCATCTGCAAATAAGAGTTTAGGGTTGGTAATAAATGCACGCGCAATCGCCACACGCTGTTGCTCACCACCCGATAGCTGATTAGGAAAATGATGTGCCCTGTGCTCTAAACCTACTTGTTTAATAATCTCATTCGCGCGCTTTTTGGCGTCTGCCATGCCTGCTATTTCTGCAGGTAACATGATATTCTCAAGCGCGGTTAAACTTTGCACCAACATAAAGCTCTGAAAAATAAAGCCTACTTTTTCACCCCGTAAACGAGCACGCTGTTCTTCGTCCATTGTATGGAGTGGTTCGCCATCAACGAAAATATGGCCACCGCTGACTTCATCCAATCCTGCTAATAAACCTAGCAAAGTAGATTTTCCCGAGCCAGACGCGCCAACAATTGCTACACTCTCTCCTGCGCTTACATTAAAGCTGATAGGCTGAAGGATCTGTAACTCGCCTTCATTCGTAGAGACTTTCTTAATAACGCTTTTTGTTTCAATCATCAAAGAGGCTTGACTCATAGTGACTAATAATTCCTGTAAACTTTTGATAGCTCGTTTTTCAGCATTTGCTTCGCAGTCAACATTCAGTTGTGCGGGTACGGCTAAATGGATGGTTATATTTGTTAGTCTTTTATTCGCGATTAACGTTCATTCAGATCAGCAAGAAACAAGCGCAAATAGCCAGCAAACTGTAACAGAATATAAATTATTGGTATTAGGGGATAGTTTAAGCGCGGCTTATGGTCTGACTGCAGAGCAAGGATGGGTGTACTTATTAGCTGAAAAGTGGCAACAAGAAGGCATCAATATTGACGTTGTAAACGCTGCTATAAGTGGTGATACCACTGATGGAGGCTTGGCTCGCTTGCCCCGCTTGCTCGATTTACACAAGCCTTCGCACTTGTATATTGAGCTTGGTGGTAATAATGCGCTGCAAGGACATAACCCTCGTAAAATTAAACAAAATTTAATTCAAATGATTGAGTTAGCCCAAAGCAATGACGTTGACGTTATTATCCAAGAAATGCAAATTCCCACTAACTATGGTGCTCGCTATACTCGCTTGTTTACTAAAATTTTTCATGATTTAGCGAAAGACTTTGAAATACCGCTAATTCCGTTTTTTTTGCAAGAGATTGCACTTGACCCAGAACTTATGCAAAACGATGGTATTCATCCTACGAAAGAAGCGCAGCCGCTAATTGTTGAGTTTATGGCGCCGAAGTTAGTGGATGCGGTTACCGCTCTAAGGTGATTAGCCCTAGGTCATTCCCGCGCAGGCGGGAACCTCGTGATATTAGCCTTTATCTTTAAAAACAAGCTCTTAAATAACATTCCTTGGTTCCAAGGGGGTTCCCGCCTGCGCGGGAATGACGGTGGGTTTTCTTGGGAATGACGGTGGGTTTTCTTGGGAATGACGGTGGGGTTTCTTGGAAATGACGGTGTTATTGAGAGTAAGCTACGGGTAGCTTAGGGTCTCTGTTCATGTAACGGTCTCTAAGTTTTGTTTGGCGTGATTCCATAGAAGTCACTACGCCGTTAATCAACACAACTTCAGCCGCTTCGGTTACTTCTAGCGGGTCGCCTGACCACACAACTAAATCAGCTCGTTTGCCACGCTCGATTGTGCCGACTTTTTCGTTCATCCCAAAAATAATCGCAGGATTAACTGTAAGTGCCGCTATGCCTGCACTGTGAGGTAATCCATTTGCAACAGCGTTACCTGCGTGTTGTGCTGCTAGACGTACATTGTGCGTATTAATGCCAATGGCAATCATAACGCCCGCTTCGTGAAGTCGAGCAGCGTTTTCTAGGGTGGCGCCAAGCTCATCAAAATTGCCTGGCAGGTTGTTTTCAGGGCTTAATATGACAGCAACGCCAGCATTAGCTATTTGGGCAGCCACGCGCCAACCGTCACTTGCGCCTACCAACACGATATTAAGTGCAGAATAACGCGCTTTTAATTTAAGTACTTGCAGTATATCGGCTGCTCTGTTTGCGCTGACCAATAATGGCATATCGCCCTCAAGCACTTTGTTTAACGCGATAGCGTCTGCACGGCTTATCATGCCATGCCATTCATTACTAGGGCTTAAATCTACAGACGCTGCCACTAGTGCTTCATCAAAACTTTGGTGTAAAGATACCCATAGAGCGGCGCGACTTTCGCCGTTTCGGTCTGCGCCAGCATTGGCAACATCAACGTGCATATACGCTTGGGGTAATAGAACAGAATCAAAAGACTTATCGAGACTTATTATGGCGCCTTGGCCGTTAAACAACTGCCCGGTGCCCGAAATACCCGTTACCGCGCTCGTAAAGCCTTCAATACGCGTAACATCAAGCACAGTTGAATCGTTATTAATTGCATACTGAACATCGTAAGCAGCACCTACAGTCGATACAGGATGCGCATCTACTCTAGAGTCGTTAACACCCGCTGATGAACTGACTTCAACTAAGCCTAAGCTAGTGAGTGCTCCCATAAATCCTGGCGTGAGCACCTTGCCACTGGCGTCTATTTCTGTGTAACCACTTGGTACCGATACACCGTCAGTAACACCGGTAATCACACCATTTTCAATCAACACTGTGCCCTCTTCGATAATACCTTGGCCTGCCATAGTGTGTATTTCAGCGCCCGTAATGGCGAGATTTTCTAAGGCCTGAGCTTGTATGCTAATGGACATGGCAATCGCCCCTAAGGTACCGACGATTGTTTTAGTAGCTTTTTGTTTAAATGCACTAGTATGCAAATTATTCGCTTGTGTTAATAAATATTTCATTTGGCATCTCCTTGCGCAATTTGACCCAGTTCGAAGTCACTCACCGGCCACGTGTTTGCTTGCGTTCTGTCAAACACCATTGCCCCATCAATAAAGACTTTTTCGGCTTGAGAATAAGTCGAGAACGGATCGCTTGACCACAACACGACATCTGCGTTTTTACCTTCTTCAATTGAGCCAGTTTGCTCAAATATGCCCAAAGATTTAGCTGGGTTTGCCGAGAGCCACTGCCATGCTTCAGCTTGCGATATATCAATTCCTGCGCGGCGGCCGTCTGACCATGCTTTTGCCGCTTCTTGGTTTAAGCGTTGAATGCCAATGTCGCTATCAGAATGCACAATTGCACATGCGCCTGCCTTATGAACCATGGGTATATTTTCACGAATACCGTCATACGCTTCCATTTTAAAGCCCCACCAGTCTGCCCACATAGCAGAACACACGTTATTTTCAGCTAAAATGTCAGAAATTTTGTAAGATTCAACGGCATGATGAAATGTCCCAATTTGATAATCAAACTCTTTCATCACATCCATCATAATAGCCATTTCGTCGGCTCTGTAACAATGCATGTGCACTAAAATATCACCGCTTAGCACGCCCGCAAGCGTTTCTAAACGCAAATTTCGACTTGGCTTATCTCCGCCTTTACCGTCCTCTTGCGCTTTATTGTATTTATCCCATTTCTTTTTATAAGCCTCGGCTTCTATCCACGCCTTGCGATAACCGGCCACATTTGCCATGCGCGTCATTGGCCCACCGCGGCTGCCGTATACTCGTTTAGGGTTTTCACCACAGGCCATTTTTATGCCGTATGGCGCTTCAGGAAATTTCATATCTTGCATAGTGCGGTTAGGTACGTTTTTAACCGTTACACTGCGTCCACCAAATAAGTTGGCCGAGCCAGGTAAAATTTGCATTGAGGTAACACCACCTGCTAACGCGCGCTGAAAACCTGGGTCTTGTGGCCAAATAGAATGCTCGGCCCACACTTCAGCGGTAACCGGACCTGTCATTTCATTTCCATCGCTATGCGACTGTGTACCTGGCGACGGATAAACTCCTAAGTGACTATGGTTATCAATAATGCCCGGCGTTACCCATTTACCCGTGCCGTCTATTTCGATTGCGCCTCTAGGCACCGACACACTTTTGCCATAATCGGCAATTTTACCGTCTTCTAACAAAATTTCGGCTTCTTCCATTTTGTTACCTAAACCATCGAGCAAGGTCACATTGCTGATAAAAATAGGGGCAGATTTGATCACTTGATACGTGCTAGGAAAAGGATTACTTGGATCGGGCTCTTGCTCACTTTGTTTGTCATCACTGCAAGCGTTTAAAAAGACAGAAGACACTAACACTGCTAACGCAATGCGTGTTTTTGGATTAATTAACATGGTATTCCTTAAGTGCAGATTGGATTTTTTTACTTTTGTAAATATAAGACTAGTTTGCTTGCTAGCAAAGTGCAATTTAAGATTGTCAGAAATTATAGATAAACGCCTTTAGCAAAATACGCTTCTTTAAAGGCGTATGCACCGCATACCAAATTCAACAAAAGAAACACAATATAATGTGTATATAGCGCGTGAAATGGCATAAAATAGGAACAATAAATATGAAAATAAGTCTTGTAAAATCGACATGAACAAAACCTTTCTGAAGTTAGATATTCATTTGATATGTAAGCCACAAACACCTTCATTTTTGCATCCGCTATTTACGCGTATGCTAAAGTACGCGGTGGCGACAAGTACAGTGATTCTTCTAGGTGCTTGCGCCAATGTTAAGGTCGCCAATAACATTGCTAATAGTGAAGACACGAGGAAAGAAAATAATCAATTCACTGTTCAACTATTGGGCATTAATGATTTTCACGGCCAAATCCCAGACCTAAGTGAGCAAGGTGGTATGTATCAACTTTCTCGTCACTTGTTACATGCCATTGAATCAAGTAATGAAAAAAGCTTTATATTGCACGCAGGTGATCAAGTAGGGGCAAGTCCAGCAGAGTCTGCATTGCTACAAGACGAACCAGCTATTGATTTTTTGAATATTTTGCAAGCTTATTGCCTAACTAAAAAGCCACAAACCTGCGAAATAATAGGTGCAGCTGGTAACCACGAGTTTGATGAAGGTAGTGATGAAATGCTGCGTTTATTGGATGGCGGCAACCACGCAAATGGCCCCTTTATTCATCCACAATGGCAAGGCGCAAACTACACTACCTTGGGCGCTAACATACGAGATATCAATACTAATGAATTGATACTGCCTCCTTATGTTGTGCGAGAAGTCAACAATGTACCTATAGGCTTTATAGGCATCACCTTAGATATTACACCAGAGGTGGTAATACCTGGCATCGTTGATAATTTGGTGTTTCAAAATCAAGCAGAAGTAGTCAACCATTATGCTATACAACTCGAAGAACAAGGTGTAAATGCTATTGTCGTTATTGTTCACGACGGCAGCGCCGACGAATACTATGAAGGCGAAACGTCGCCCACAAGCGGCATTAGAGAAGACAGTCGTTTTGGACGTTTTATCAAAGCATTGCCAAACTCTGTAGACGTGCTGGTGACAGGCCATTCTCATCGATTTACAAACGCCTATGTAGCGAATAACACAGGTAAACAATTTTTAGTCACACAAGCGTTTTCAAGCGGACGCGCATACTCTGATATAAGCATCACCATCGACAAAACAAGCAAAGACATCGTAAAGTCGTCGGCCAAAGTCGTCATGACGCACTCATCTAAAGACTTACAGCTCTCTGACCAAACACTAGGGGTTTTGCGCGATATAAGTGCTTTAAAAACCGAAGCTACCGATTTTGCAAAAGACCTGACTCAAGAGTTAATAGGCAACTATGAAGCTGGTTCAGATGATATTTCTCTTGGTCAGTTTATTGCTGATTCACATAGGTTAGCTGTGCAAGCAGACGTAGGCATCATGAACAGAGGCGGCGTGCGAGCAAAGTTAAACGAAGGAAACGTCACCTGGGGGGATGTATTTGCCATTCAACCTTTCAGCAACCCTTTGGTGAAAAGAAAATACTCAGGTAAGCAGCTCATGGCGCTTATTAACCAACAAAACCACTGGAGTAGTAACGTCGACATTAATGAAGACGATATGGTGCTGATTAACAATAAAGCTATCGTCCCCAGCAAAATCTATACAGTGTCTGGAAACGCGTTTATCTTAAATAGCGAGGCTTTCTCAGAAGGTGAATTAGTTGGCATATTTGGTGTAGACGTTGATGCAACTATCAATTACATCAAAAGCTTTGGCGCAAACTTTAGTTTGCAATCGAGGCCTTAGTAGCTCAGTTGATTACAACCTCGCGCTGCTAGCGCGCTGGCAGTACATAGAAGCTCTCGGTTATTAAGCCGCACTAAGTGCGGTGCGCTATTAATTATGCAGCCAGCGTCGCCACAATCTCGTCGGCTGTTTTCATTCTGCGCAATGTTAAAAACATATCCTCAGCTTCAGGATATTGTTTCTTTAAATAAGAAAACCATTGTTTAATTCGATTAGGATAATAGAGGCCCTTTTCAGAATATATCTCATACCCTGAATACTCAATCAGCAAGGCTTTGACTTCTTGCCAAGTCAGTGGCTCAACATTGTCTTTAATAGTGCGAGCTAAATTTGGCATAGCAAGCGCGCCCCGGCCTAACATGATGTCAGGTGTATGGCTTTGTTCAATACAATTTGTGGCATCTTGCGCCGTCCAAATTTCACCATTTGCGATTATCGGCAAGTGCGTATTTGCTCTTATTTTTGCTATCCAATCCCAATACGCAGGCGGTTTATATCCATCCGTTTTGGTTCTCGCATGCACCACCAATGAGCTCGCGCCTGCCTCATCAATCGCTTGAGCGTTTTCTATCGCAAGCGAAGTATCTTCATAGCCTAAACGGATCTTTGCGGTGACTTCGTGTTCGCTTGGAACAGCGTCTCTTACGGCCTTTACAATCTCATATAGCGTATCAGGATACTGCAGAAGCACTGCCCCACCCTTTGATTTATTGACGGTTTTAGCTGGACAACCAAAATTTAAATCAACGCCATGGGAGCCCAGTTCAATGGCTGTTAGCGCGTTTTCGGCAAGGCAGTGTGGCTCTTGTCCTAAAAGCTGTACTTTTACTTTCACGCCACTAGGCGTTAGGCCACCGTTTTTGAGTTCTGGGCACAAACGATAAAAGACTTTATTAGGCAGTTTAGTCGTTGTTACCCTAACAAACTCGGTAACACACAGGTCAAAGCCACCAACGCTAGTCAGCATTTCTCTCATTAAATGGTCAACCACGCCTTGCATAGGCGCTAATACAATATTCATAGTGTAAGATGTTTTAGTTTGCGGCGGCTTTCATGCTAAGTGATAGCATCATATTGTTTAGTATCTCATTTAGATCGCTAAAAGATTCGGTGCTGTAGTAAATACTCATACTCGAATCGACACTTATTGATTTACTATGATGATGATCAGAAAACGTATTGCTTAGGGCCTCTTTAGCACGTTCAAAAAAGGCTTGAGCCGCTTCTTCTTCGATATCAGCTAAGCATAAAATGAACTGGGCAGGCCCTAAATGACCAATAATATCGGAAGAACGGGTGATACTTTTAAACGTGTTCGCTATCTGTTTGAGTACAAAATCACTTTTTGTTGAGCCTAGTTGAAGATTCACTTCGGTAAAGTTGGCGATATCAAATACCGCTAAGGCGTTTGTTCTTTTTGGCCCAGGTGGAGATATATGCGATATTTTATTTAAGACGGCCGTGTTATTTAGTAAGCCGGTCACATTATCGTAGGCTTTAGCTCGGTCATTTTTTCGTTTTATGAATATGGCAAGAGTAACGCCAATAACAAACAGGGCCACTATTAGCATTTGCATAATTAGACTACGTCTATTTTCTTGTTCACTAAGCAAGTTTTCAAGCTCATTGATTTGCTGATGCAAGCCTGCAATGCCTAAGTTTGTTGAAGAATTGAGTATGTGTGACATGCGACTGTTCATGTGATTTGAGTATTTTCGAAAGATTGCTTGTGCTTCTTCAGTATTTCCTAATGCAACATGTATACGCGTCATTAGCGATAAATAGTCTCTGCTTTTTTGTGAATATCGAGTGATAGCTGCAGAATTATTGCTTTCTTGTTCTTCAAAAGCCTGAATACATTGCATGTCATTTTTATGTAAGCAAAGCTCTGCATAATTCCACTGATATAAAATAGAATATACTTGATTTTCGTAGACTTTTTGAATGTCGTCCCACGCGTTTAGCGTACTTTCAAGCGATACAAAATCTTCAATTTCTAATTGATAGCGAGCTTGCATCATATATCTCATCGAATTTGTCGCAGGCGTACCAACATTCGTATTTATTTCAATGAACTTTTCGAGTAAATCAACGGCTTGTTTTTGGTTATCGGCTAACATTGAGGCATTGAATGCATTTAAGTAAAGTGTCAAAAGGTTTTCGTCAGTATAAATACCTGTCGCTATATTGATGGCCTTAACGTATTGGTCGGCGGCCAATGACGCCTGATTAATACTAGAATGAAATAAAGCGACACGATTATATGCATGAGCCAGTGCTGCTTTGTCATTCATTTTGGTGACACTTTCTAATACATCATAAAGCTGCGTTATTTGCTCAGTAACGTCTTTTTTGATGCATTCAGTCACATACCCTAAGGTCGCACTAACGTGAATATCACTGAATTTACCTTTTGCAGCATCTCGCGACAGCATGTAATAGTTACATCGCTCAGGGTTGCCTTGCTGGTCGTATATAAAGCCATATTGGTAAACTGCAGAGACATAATATTTTGCACTGCGATTAGCATCTTCAGACGCTAAAAGGTCTTGTAGCAAACCTTGCGCCTCGGCTAATTTACCCGCGCATATAAGAGAATGTGTGCGCATACTCGTTAGTTGTAATTTTTGTTCGGCGCTTAGGTTCTCTCTTTGTAATATCGCATTAATATCAATAAGCAATGATGGCGCTGGACAATCGAAGGTAGGTGTATAAGAGCGATTAATAAAATCAGCGCTTGAAATGCTTGAAACAGAAGAGGGTTTTTCGATATCAGTCTGTAATGCATGTACCGCTTCGGAAACAAAACAAAGCATAAAAAACAAGGAAAAAAACGGATAGAGAGAAGTTACTTTAGACATCTTATGATTATTTTTTTTGAGAACAGTCGTCACATACATTAAATTTTAGCTCACATAAGTAGCATTTATAAAAGCTTGCTACACATCCATTGAGCAAAATCATTACACATTCGTGATCCTTTCATTTTAGGGCTCACAAGTCAATAGAACATAAGTGCTGTAGACAAGATACAAAAAAACCAACCCGACGGTTGGTTTTCTTGCTTGAAAATGGCGTCCCCTAGGGGATTCGAACCCCTGTTACCGCCGTGAAAGGGCGGT
>CAYURD010000024.1:0-45876 GCA_964446865.1 uncultured Glaciecola sp. | reverse complement strand
GCAGATAGCGAGGAAAACTATGGCTGTTTCTGATTATTGGGTTGCATGGACCCACGACAGTATGCGTCAACAAAAAAACATTAACGTAATTAAAAACACTTTACGCAATGCATGCATAGAAGATAGTGAAATCAACCAAGTGATTGCGCAGTATAGACCGAGCAAGCGTAGTGTAAAAGCTAACCCGAATGTTGTTAATGGCGTTAATAAGTTAGTCGATTACAAGGCTATGGCAAACCCACCCTTGGTAGGCAACATTGACGCCTTAGGTGGTCAAAAAATTGATACCAAACATGCACAAATTTATACCATTCCAGGCTTCTTAAGCGCTAAAGAATGTGACTCTTTGAGAAAAATAATCAATTTAAATTTAGTGCCCTCAAAGATTTCAAATGATAAAGCTGCCAGCGACTTTCGAACAAGCAGCACTTCTGTTCTGGATGCTGCAAAATATCCAACTGTTAAAACACTTGATAAGAAAATTTCAAAAGCCTTGGGAATACGCCTACCTTGGTCAGAAGGGAATCAAGGACAAAAATATTTAGTGGGTCAAGAATTTAAAACACACTACGATTACTTTAAACCGAACAGTCAAGATTTTGACGAACATGCGACTCAAGGGCAGAGAACTTGGACATTCATGATTTATTTAAATAATACAGTCAAAGGAGGCGGCACACATTTTCCGAAACTTGATCAAACATTTTATCCTAAAGAAGGAACAGCCCTTATATGGAATAACCTGTATGAAAACGGTGTTGGAAACTCCTGGGTAAGTCATTGTGGTTTACCCGTGGAAGAAGGCGAAAAAATGATTATTACAAAATGGTTTAAAGACCAAGGTAAAGGGCCCGTGTTTTACGCTTAATATTTTATGTGGTTGGATTGTAAGAGCGGCAAAACCCTTTACTGGTGATAAGTAAAACTGCCACTCTTAATTATTGAATAAATAATGACTTATTGACGCGACGCCGTATTTTCGTTGCGCAGTGCATCAAACTCAGAGTTCAATTGATATTTTTTATCAGTCACAATAGCTTCTAAAACTTCTAATCGACTCTTTACCGATTCTAACTCTATGCTGACTTTGTCAGCTTGTGCCTCACCCAGCTTGAGTTTCATTTTCGCCATTTCTTTTCGGTGGCTGGTAAATGTGCCAATAATGACAATGGGTAAGACAAAAAGAAATAAAATCGCCAATACAAATTCATTACCGTCCATAAAATGTTCCTTGGTTTATTTCAAATTTATATGCCTATCATAGCGCACAATAAAACAAAAATGATGTGACAAAAGTAACAAGTTGTTGCTGACAGCGTATTTTTGTAATGCAATCAATAAGTCTACAGGCCTTAGTCGAGCAAAAACTCGCCTTTTGTTCAGGCTTCTTTACATTATAAAGTAGATAAACTCACCTTAATTGGCCTATTAGGGGCATATTGCTCTCAAATCGAAATTTCAGAGTTATGGATCTTTTTATTTTGCCGATACTTTCTAGATACAACCATGTTTTAAATAAACACACACCATTATTTGGTTAAGGAAACGATTAAGCACATGTTTGATGGCGAAGATCAGTCTGCTTTATTAGAAACCCTGCAAACTCAGTTAAAAGAGTTGCCTAGTCTAATGACTGCTTATCAACAAATTGAACCGCTAATTTTGCAGGTGTTCAATGCTAAACGCATGTCTTTGTTTCAGCGCCGTTTGCAGCATCAAGACTTGGTCGCACGATTTAAAACAGGTAAAGAAACACGCGAAATTAAAGTGCCAATTAGTCCGCAGTCTATTGCCGGCTACGTAGCCATGGCGCAGCAACCGCTCATTATTAACGACCCATATGATGCCGAACTATTAAAAGCGACTCACTCACGATTACGCTTTGATAAAAAATTCGACTTAGCGAGTAACTTTAAGACCGAGTCTATTTTATGTATTCCTGTGATGAACGCAGGGGTATTAATGGGCGTCATGCAAATAATTAATACGGCAAACGGTTTTTTTCAAGACGAAGACTTAAAGCTGGCGTCTAAAATCTCAGATATGCTTGGCGACAAATTCAGATGGGAATTAGGCGGCACAACAAACCCCTTTGACTATCTGGTTCATAAGGGCTTGATTGACGAAAAAATAATCGATGAGTTGACTAAAGACACAACTGTCAAACAAACTGTTCAGCGTTTAATTTCAGAGTATCGAATCCCTGAAGACCAAATTGCGAATGCGGTATCGGTGCATTTTCAAGTGCCATTTATGCCCTACTTGCCCGATAAATATCACCTTTATCAACACGAAAATAAACTCAACCTCTCTTACCTGAAACGCAATACCGTTGCGGTAATAGCCGATGTTCGAGAAAATCCAATCGTATTGATGGCTGAGCCCAATAACGCCTCTTTATTGATGGAAATTGAAAGCGCATTAGGCATTGATAGTTATGAAATAGCAGTTGGTTTGCCGCATCACATTTTACAATATTTAGGCGAAAAAACGGGCGGTTCTGGCCCCGGCGAATTAGACGAAATATTGGACGAAATTGGCACATCGGGCGAAGAAGACGAAGACAGTAATGAAGACCTAGCCGAAGACGCTCCTGCGGTCGTAAGGCTTGTTAGTCGAGTATTACACGATGCTAAGCGTTTAAATGCGTCTGATATTCATATCGACCCTGAAAAAGGTGCACCTACGCGAGTTAGAATGCGAGTAGATGGCGTGGTAAGAGACATCAATCAAGTCCCTGCTTCGCATCATAATGCTGTTATCGCCCGTATTAAGATAATGTCGGGTTTAAACATTGCTGAAAAACGTGTGCCGCAAGACGGTAAATTAGCGTTTAGAATGTCGGGTCAGTCAGTTGAAGTGCGTGTAGCCACTATTCCTACCGTTGCCGGTGAAGGCGTTGTGATGAGGATTTTGGCCACTGGCGGCGCGTTACCCATCGAAAAAATGAATTTATCACCGCGTAACCTGAGCATGCTCGAGGAAATGATTAGAAAGCCTCACGGCATTCTGCTTGTGGTGGGGCCGACGGGTTCAGGTAAAACAACGACCTTACATGCCATATTAGGTTACTTAAATACGCCAGATAAGAAAATTTGGACAGCAGAAGATCCAGTAGAAATAACGCAGCCAGGCTTACAACAAGTGCAAGTGAGTGCCAAAATAGGCTTTACCTTTGCTAACGCATTAAGGGCATTTTTACGTGCCGACCCTGATATTATATTAATTGGTGAGATGCGGGATAAAGAAACCGCGCATGCCGGTATTGAAGCGTCTTTAACCGGTCACTTAGTATTGTCTACTTTACACACCAACTCAGCACCTGAAACGATTAGCCGTTTGTTAGATTTAGGGCTTGATCCTGTCAACTTTTCGGATGCCTGCGTCGGTATTTTAGCTCAGCGCCTTATCCGAACGCTTTGTCCAGAATGTAAAGAAGAATATGTTGCCACTGAAAAAGACATCACCTTTTTGAAAAGACAATACGGCGAAGAGCAATTTCCCGAATTAGGCCTAGAACCCGATTTTAAAATATGCAAAGCCGTTGGCTGTGACGAATGTGGCGATTCGGGTTATAAAGGTCGAACTGGTGTACATGAGCTTCTTGCCATGACAAATGATTTAAGAGCCCTAGTTTACAAAGAAGCCTCAGTCAATGAAATGAAAGCGCAAGCAAGCACAGATGGTATGCGCTCGCTTACCCAGGACGCTGTACTAAAAGTCATTAAAGGCGACACCGACGTTAGCCAAATACAAATCTTAAGCGGGCATTAAGCTTGCTTGCTAATAGATGAGGGCTGAACCCCATAAAAAGACTTAAAACATTGCGCAAAATATGACGGCGAACTAAAGCCTGTCTGATATGCAGTTGTCGTAATATTTTCACCACTTTCAATCATCTTTTTTGCGACTTGTAATCGATACTGTTTTAACATTTCCGTAAAGCTAAGTTCATAATACTCCGACAACCTGCGATGCAAAGTACGTTCATGTAAAAACATATAAGAAGATGCTGCCTGTCGATTAAAATTTTCGTCACTATAATGAGTCTCTAGCACTTTTTGGAACCTAACAGAAAAAGCACTATCCTCATCGTCTTCTATAGTGTCTCCTTCTTGCGCACCAGCATCTTGCATATTGTAAGCAACCGATTTTTCATTAATATTCCCCACTTGGGGTGTGCTCACTTGCAAAAGATTCTTCAAGACCTCGCAAATCTGCTGCCCTTGTACTGGATGCACCATCAAACCAAAGGTACCAATATTTAACATCTTCAGTTGAGTACTTGTATCTATTTCGTTGCCAATGATAACGCTTGGGATATTTTTGCACTTGTCATGACTACGCAAGAAATTAAGCGTATCAATCGTGTAAGTGCCTGTAGTGCCTGTATCTACGAGCATACAATCTACTTTTTGTGTACCGATAATATCAATTGTGTCAGCTAAAGAAGTGGCATCAATAATGCTAAAATGTTGATACAGAACCGTGCGTGCATTTGATATTGGCAATTGATCTAGATTGACAATTAATAGATTTGGGAAATGGTGTGTTGCATTAAAGGTGCCTTTTCCTTCATCATTAACTTCAGAAAGGCGGCTTCGCTGTGATGTCGATAGAGTATTATTATCACGCATGTGTTTTTCACACAACACACTTTCACTTGCCAATGGGAGTTGCAAACTAATTTTTGTCATGAAGTGACGAGCACTTGTAATTGCTAATTTTCCGCCCTGTTCAAGAAGATACAACTGTATTGCACTTAGGTTAATAGGCAAAAGCTCTGGGTTAGATAAACTCTGTAATGCTTTAAATTCGTTTGATGGTTGGTTAATCGCATTCATCAAACTGCTTGGGATCCCTTGGCCGTTATCACATACATCTACAGAAATGTGGGTGTCAGTCTTGCTTACCCGTAATGTGATCCTTAAACCATGCTTGCGTTTGTTGTGCCTCACTGCATTAACGATGAGTTCCCTGAAGGCTTTGCGTAACCAATCTGCTGGCAATATGACATCAACGCGCTCCTCTATCTCATCAAACAATGACAAATCACAACCGTCTAAATACGCCTGAGCCAATATAAACTGTTCATTTACTAATTCTTTAATCTCACAGCTTCTTGGCGCTTTGCTTCGTTTATCTGAATTTGGTGTCAAGGTCTTTTCTAGTCTTACCGTAGCATCATTTTCATTTTGCAAATACATCGAAATGACTCTGAGTTGCCGAATACTCTCCCTCACGGATGTTTGCTGACTGCCCGCGCTAGAAGTTTGTTCTTTGAATATAAATTGAGAATTAACTAAATCTCGAATAACCGAGTCGATTGAATGCGCGGCTTCTTGCGTATTTTGTAGGTGAGCATGCTTGTGAGATTGAGTATCGGCCTTAGTTACTTTGTTATCAGGCTCACGCAATAAAAAAGTCAATCGTAACCCAATAAGCATCCCTACCAGCACACATAACAGCAAGTAAAGCCAATGATATTGAGAAAAGATAAGGTCGTTTACAGAGATTGTTTTAGTCGCGTAATCAAACGCTGAGACAGGGACGACAAGCGTCGGATTGTTCTCTAGGAAATACATCTTACAACATCCTTGAACAGGTTTTTAATGCCCGATTATTTATTATTATTTTAGGTGCAGTACAGCGCATTGCAGTACAGTAGAGTGCTGTGCTGTGCTGTGTTGTGCTGTGAAGCTAGCTTAATATGCTCAAAATTATCTTAGCAATCCTCATTACTATAACAATCAATTTGAGGAAAAAAACAGGCAACAATCGCGCTATATTATTTTTTGTTCGGAATAAAGCGTAAATTTTGAGCAAACAATGTTTTTGCTTTTGCTTGGTAAAGCCATGCTTGCATATTGGCATTGTGAGCAGCTTCAATGTCGTAAATATAATCGCCAATGTAAGCGATATCTAATGAATTAATTTGCCAAGCATCTGCGATATCGAGCAAAGCAGTAGGGTCAGGTTTTGCCGGAGCATCCTCGCGAGTAACAATGCGAGAAATAGGAATCTTATTGCGTTTAATTTTAATCATCGTGGCCGCTTTGCAGTTTCTTGTCACAATCGCCAATGGCAAATTATGAGAAATTGCCATGTTAACGAATGTTTCTGCGCCCGGCAGCCACACTGACGAACGAGCGTCATCTAATTCGTGGTTGAGAACAATCTTGTTTGCCTTTTCTTTTTCAAGCGGGCAAACCAAGTCGTCAATAAAGCTCAGTATATCGTCATCTTTTTTACAGCCAATTTCTGTTTTCAGACGAGCAAAGTCTAGCTGGGTTTTTACCAAGGTATCGTCTAAATCAAAAATAATGCCGCGCACGTGTGCAAAATCAAATGTCATACTGTGGTTCCGATGTCATTCCCTGCTACAACCTATAGATTTTACAATCAATTTATCTGAAAACGATAAATAGGCGATTACTTATGATATTGATTAAATACGTGTTTTACGTTAAAAACGATTAGGCTTTTAAAAACTGTTTATTTATACAGTTAACTGCGCTATATTTATGATCCTTTCCTTAATTATCATCGGAGTGAAACATGGCAGTCATTACTCAATATGTAGTGCAACACAAAGGAGTCGACAAATTGGTCACCACAAATAAAAAAGAAGCCGATCAATACGACAAAATGCTAGAAGTCGCCGACAATCTATCTGCTTATATCCAAGCCAAAGGAATAGATTTAAAAGAAGACGTAGCAGAAGAGCTATCAATATTGCTAGCGAAGAACAAAGACTCTGTAGGTAAACTATTGAAAGGAACTGACGCAGACTCTTTGTTAGAAAAAGAAAACGCAGAAGTAATTGAACTGAAACAAGCAAATTAAAGCTAGCAAAGCGTCATCCAAGCGCTTTGCTAATGCATTAACGTCAGTCTTTACCAATATACAATATTGCTAAACGCAAGGCCTATGCGGTACCACCAACCGTCATTTCGTCGACTTTAAGCGTGGGTTGGCCAACCCCAACTGGCACTGACTGACCATCTTTCCCGCAAACACCAACGCCTGGGTCTAAGGCTAAATCATTACCAATCATCGATATTTTTTGCATTGATTCTGGCCCATTACCAATAAGCGTTGCGCCTTTAATAGCCGCCCCTAATTTACCATCTTCAATCAAATATGCCTCTGAGGTCGAGAAAACAAATTTTCCCGAGGTGATATCGACTTGACCACCGCCAAAATTAGGTGCATAAATGCCGTTTTCGACAGAAGAAATGATATCTTCAGGGCTATGCTCACCGCCTAACATATAAGTATTTGTCATCCTTGGCATCGGCAAATGTGCATACGATTCGCGACGGCCATTGCCCGTTGGCTTAACACCCATTAACCCTGCATTATGCTTATCTTGCATGTAAGATTTTAATACGCCATCTTCAATTAACACGTTGTATTGTGTAGGCGTACCTTCGTCATCTACCGACAGTGAGCCACGGCAATTTTCCAATGTACCATCGTCTACAACCGTGACACCTTTTGAGGCGACTTGTTGCCCGACACGACCGCTAAATGTAGATGCGCCTTTACGATTAAAGTCACCTTCAAGGCCGTGACCTACTGCTTCATGCAATAATACACCTGGCCAACCGTTGCCTAATACGACGGGCATTGTGCCTGCAGGTGCTGCAACCGCAGATAGGTTGACACGAGCCATATGGATTGCATCATCAGCTATTTTTTTATAGCGCTCACGCTTATCGTCTAGGGTTTGAGTAAAGAAGTCATAAGTGGTTCGGCCACCAGCCCCCGCACTACCCCGCTCTCTTTTATCGTCTTTTTCTAAAAGTACACTGCAATTTAAACGAATGAGAGGGCGAACATCTGTTGCAAAAGTACCGTCGGTAGCAGCAATAAGCACTTCTTCATAAACACCACTTAAGCTGATGCTGACTTGGCTAGCTTCTTTCGCTTGGCTGCGGACATAAGCGTCAACCGTGCGTAATAAGTCAACTTTATCAGCGTCAGGCATTGTTAACAAAGGGTTACTGGCAGTATAAAGAGCTTGGTCATTGCTCGTTTTAAAGGCGTTTATTTTTGATGAACCACCTTTGCCTGAAATGCTTCTCGCTGCTTTACATGCATCTATGAGCGCCTGTTCACTTATTTCATCCGAATAAGCAAAGCCAGTTTTTTCACCCGATATCGCTCGTACACCAACACCTCGCTCAATGTTGTAACTTCCGTCTCTGATGATCCCATCTTCTAATACCCAACTTTCATGCTGGGACAGCTGGAAATACAAGTCTGCAAAGTCATTCTGATACTCCAATATTGAAGACATCAAATCAGTTAACGTAGCCTTTTGTAAACCAGATTGAGTCAGTAAATTATCAACAACGCTATTGTCCAAGTGTGTATCTCTCTTTTTTGTGGGATAAAACAGGCATTTTTGCTCTTATGCTAAACAAATTAGCCTTATCAAAAGTTGTTATGGCGTAGCCTTCGTGGCTTACCTCATCAGTAAATTGCACTGCACTTAATTGTCCCCAAGGGGAATAGACACAACTATTACCATAAGTTTGTCTGCCATCGGCATGCGTTCCAACCTGATTTGCGGCCACGACATAACACTGATTCTCTATACTACGCGCTTTTAATAAAGCATGCCAATGGGCAGCCCCTGTCGTTTTTGTGAATGCGCTTGGCACAACAATAATTGTGGGTGCCTGTGCAGCCTCAGTATGCTTAGCATAAGCGCTAAACATGTCCGAAAAACGTAAATCGTAGCATACGCTTTGCGCAATATCTTGAGCGAAAGACGTATTAAATAAAGATAAATGTTGCCCTGCAATGGTGGATGCTGATTCTTTATATGATTGGGTGTTGTCGTTTACTTCTACGTCAAACAAATGAATTTTGTTATACCTAGCTATGAGCTTGCCTTGCGGGTTATACACTAAACTAGCAGCATAATATCGCGTTTTGTCATGTTCGCTTGGGTCTGCGTAAATGGGAGTAGTCCCGCCAACGATATACGCATCATATTGCTTAGCGATATCACTTAAGAATGATTGCACCAGCCCGTCACCCAATGCTTCTGCCGCGCTCAACATCTGCTTTTTAGCAACGCCAAACAAAGAAAAACACTCAGGTAACACAATGAGTTTTTCGCTATCAGCTTGCTGACATGCATACGCAATTAATTGCTCAACTTTTGCGAGATTCGCCTTCAAATTACCCTGTCCATTTAGTTGAATACTAATCAGACTGGCCATCATTTACTTCAATTTTGATTAAGTCATCTTCTGTTGGTGGCACAAATGGGGGTAAATCATCTTTAGGGAGGTTGTTGCGTCTAGCGGGTAATTCAACATCAGTACTTTCACGACCTGTTTCGAGTAAAACGGGCTCTTTTATTGTGCCAGTCACCGAATAGTTAATATTTGAAATAACTTTTGTAGATGTCAGTACTTGATCTAAGGCGAGCGCCGCAAGCGCCGATGGTGGGCTTACCGTAAAGAAATAGACCAATATGGGCAAGTTGCCGGTCACGTTTGGCGTAAAACTCACGTTATAATTAAGCTCTTGATTGACTAAATCGGTGTAGCCATAAATCTCAATTTCACCTGCGGCTCCATCAATGTTGGTGTCGCGAGTATCTGCTTTACCATCGGTAATTTGAATCGTACCTTGCATATCATCGTAAAAGAACCCTTTGGCAAACACGTCTCTAAAATCTAGCGAAAGTTTTCTAACCAAGGAGTTTAAGCTCAACAGCGTAAATATACGCGATCCTTGGTCGCTAACTTCAGTTAAGTAGCCATCCCCTAAACGCCAGTCTACTTCACCATTTAACGAATCAAAACTAAAGTCAGCAGGTGAGTTTTGCCAGGTGAAAGCAAACGAGAACTGGGCTGACGAATCTTGTATACCTGAATCTAATCCCAACTCATTTAAAAAGCTGCCAAAATCAGCGCTATCTAAGGCTCCACCTAAAAAAGTATAGTGATCTTGATTTCTTTTATACCACTGTCCAGAAGCATTAATGTTACCTTTTTGATTATTGACTAAAAACTGCGTAATAGCCAAACCATCGCTGTTAGGCTCTGCTTCTACTTCTACTCGCCCTAGCTTGACATCATTAAACTCACAGGCTTTACATGTAAAATTAATGCTTGGTAAGGCTTTAGGGTCAATGTCTAATTTACTTTGTGTCTGTCTAGAAGCAATAGGCAGTTCGTCGAGCCCTTCTGCATCACCTTGCTTGTCATCCGACTGCGATAATTGCTGTTTAGTTAGTCGAATATACTCAGCATCAATCACCACACCTTTACTGTAACGTTCATCATAAAGACTGACATTTGCCCGCATTTCATTTGCATCAATGTCAAAGCCCCAATGATCATCAAGGCGTTTAATCGTTAGGTCGACATCACTAAAACGCATATCACCCACTCGCAAACGCTCTGTATCAATAAAAATTCGCTTCGGAATATCGAAAATACGTGGCTTATTGGTTAGCTCTTCGTTAGGCCTTTCACCTGCGTTTATGATAGTAGTGATAAACGGATACCACTGCTCAAAATCCAAATCTTCAAAGTCTGCACTAATGCTAAAGCCAAGACCTCGCGTCTCTAACTCAGTAGGTCCAATAGCCAAATGTGCTCGATTAAACTGTTGTTCTTTGTGCGGCAGTGCACCGTCAAATTCAAGCACGTCCGCCAGGTCTAGCTCAATACTTGAAGCGATACGATTGCCCACCGAACTTAGTAAAAAAGGCATTGCAAAGTCGCGTTCTTTTGCTAATTTTCCCGGAAATGTAGTTTGTACACCCACTAAATCGCTGCGTAAAAATGCTTCGTATTCAAAATTTCCATCATACAGATCGAGTTCTATCGCAAGCTCCCAGTCAGCTTTGCCATCAATATAAGTTGCAAAATCATCGCTTACATTCTTCGCAATCTCAGATATGTCCCAATTTGCGTTTACGGTCGTGTTAAGTTGATATTTTTGTGGCAGTTTTTCGCCCGTAATATCAACGCTAATACCTTGATCTAAAAAGCTCGCTTGCAGAGCGTTTATATTGATAAGTTCATTATCAAAGACAACTTTCCCGACGACGTCTTGTAAGCTCACGTTAATTGCGGGTATCGACACATTATTCTGATTTAAGGCGACATATCCTTTTGCGCGCGTTTGACTACTATCACTTAAAGGGATCACAAGGTCCAGCTGTGTCGAGAGCTCGCCATCTATCACTACGTCATTGCTAAGCAATTTACCTAAGCTACCTGCAAGTGAACTTGCCATCATTAGTTCGGTAACATCTTGACTGTTTGCACCACCGCTTGCATTAATAGTGAGCAAAGCATTGGTGGTTAAATTGGGTATATCCGCGCGTAAATTTTGAAGCACTACATTTCCCAAGGTGCTAGTTGGACTTAGCATGGTCAGCCGCCGATTTTCAAAATTTAATTGAATATCAAGCTCGCGTAATGCTGGCCATTCACTGGAAAAAGAAAAGTCTGCTTTTCCAATATTTAGCTGGCTTTGAAATACACCTGTATTATCCGCAAAAGGAAAGCCTTTTAGGTCGCCATGCCATAGCAAATTTGCATTTTCTACGACCCCATCACCGGGAAAAGCACTCCGTAAGAAGTTTAGCGTGTTGTTACTAAGCAGATGTTTAGGTAAGACTTTGGGCACTAAATCTAGCGCAAACTCATCAATATCAACATGCAACGACAAAAAACGAGAGGCGCTGGCAAACTCAGAACTAAACGTAAAGGTGATATCTTCTATCGTGGTTTGCGCATTTTCGATGCGAAACATTGGCTCATCTGCAAAATCTAACCAGATTGGCACATCCAAATTAGAAAGCGATAGCTCACGTTCAAAATAATGATTTGATTTTACCCTTGCGTTTTCAGCAGATAGAGACAGTTTTGCTTTTGAACCAAGCAACATTAACTCAGCTTGTAACTCCTCAACACCCAAGGTTTCATTAAATTCTTGCCAACTCAAATTACGAATATTGGCTTGGGCTACTGGTCCTTTTTCACCTAATTGCAGAATAAATGACTCCACATTAGCTTGCAAACCTAGCAAAGCGAGTTTGTCGGCGACGTTTACAGACGCAAGCCCAGCAAGCGGCAACAAACTTTCAACCGCAAATGCGGTAGTCGAGGCAATCACTACCCCGTTCTCATCGGTGTAATAGCCCAATAAATCGGTATTAAAAGATTTACCTTGCGTTTCGATGAATAAATCGGCAATAGAGAAATCCCAACGCTGTTCGTTATGAACTGCTGCAAAGCTTGCACTTAGTGATGTTGGTATTTCAAGATCGGCTGTTGCCCATTCAAATGTTGTTGGTAGCACCTTACCGTCGATGCGTTTTATGCCGCCACTGTCGACTTGCGCCCATACTTCTAGATTTCCCTTACTTGACGCGAGTTGACTTTTTAAGCCAGTAAATTCATTTATCCACGCCGATAAATTAATGTCTTGCGCTTGGGCAAACAAGGTCCCGCTGTAACTTTGCGCATCACCGTACAAATCGAGAATAAAACTCGCGTTATTTTCAGAAAAGTCTTTTATCGATAATTCACCTTCACCTTGGTGTCGGTTGCCTTTATTTAGCCAAGCCAAACTGTGTATATCGATTGTTTTGCTATTTTGCTGACTAATCAAATTAAGCTTACTATCCGACACTTCAAAACTGCTTAACTGCACTAAAAATACATTTTCAAGTGCATCAATCACCGGAAAATCAGTGCGTTTTGTTTCAATTTGCGTCAAATCAATAGTGACAGAGAGCTCGTTTAGCACAACTTGATTGTTTTGCAGCTTTCGAGACGATAACGAAGTCCAAAAGTCGATTTCAATAAGTACCTCATTGGCCATTATCGACAAAGGTGAATCAGTATCTTGTTCTACACTGACATCCTTTAACAATAAAACGGGCCCATTTCCTTGCCAACTTGCCAGTAACTCGCCTATTTTAAAATCGACAGAATAAGTGTCTGCAATATATTGTTCTACGTGTTGTTTTTGATCATTTAAGAGAGGAAGTGAATAACGTAGAAAGCTCATCAATAATGCGATGACAACTAAAAAAATAGCCATCAGCGTCCATAACTTACGTAGCATATACATGGTAAGTTTACTCAGACGATGTTGGTTTTTAGTAGTCTCGGCCATATTTATTGATTATTCGTTCCTACATCATTACTACATCAAATTTATCTTGATGATAAAGCGGTTCGGTATGCACTTTAATCTGTTTTCCTACAAACGCTTCTAACTCTGCAAGTACATGTGTTTCTTCACCTAATAGCGCATCTGCAACAACAGCAGAGGCATAAATTAAGAACTTATCGGCTTTGTAGGCTTTATTGACTCGCACAACCTCTCGTGTGATTTCAAAACAAATGGTTTCGACTGTTTTGATGCTGCCGCGCCCTTTACAGGCAGTACATTCGCCGCACAACAAATGTTCTAATGATTCTCTTGTGCGTTTGCGTGTCATTTCTATTAGCCCAAGCGAAGTAAAGCCGTAAATATTCGACTTAGCTCTATCTTTTGCCATGCCCGACTCTAGTGAATGTAAGACACGGTGTTTGTGCTCGGGTTCCATCATATCGATAAAATCAATCAAAATCATTCCACCAAGATTACGCAGTCTTAACTGCCTAGCGATGGCTGACGTTGCTTCGATATTGGTATTAAAAATAGTTTCTTCTAAGTTGCGATGCCCAACAAATGCGCCGGTATTGATATCAATGGTGGTCATGGCCTCTGTCTGGTCAATAATCAAATACCCACCTGATTTTAAGTCAACACGCCGACCAAGCGCGCGCTGTAGTTCATTTTCAACATCGTATAAATCAAAAATGGGCAGTTCACCTTGATAATACTCAAGCTTATCACTGAGTTCGGGCACATACTCTTTTGTGAAAGCGCTCAGCTCTTGATAAGTTAGGTTCGCATCAATTCTGATCCTATCAATATGCGTCCCAACAAAATCACGCAAAACCCGCCGTGCAACTGGCAGGTCTTCGTATAAGACCTGTGTTTTCTTGTTTTTCTTTCGTGATTCAATTTTGGCCCAAAGACGTTGAAGAAAAGTAGCGTCTTGCACAAGATCATGTTCATTAACGCCTTCAGCCGCTGTTCGCAATATAAACCCGCCGCCGTAATTACCGTCGCCGCTCTTGTTCGAGCTGTCGTCACAAAGGCCTGAAATAATAGCCTTTAGTCGCTCTCTTTCTGACTCTTCTTCAATTTTTTGTGATACGCCAATGTGCGAAACCGAAGGCATAAAAACAAGGTATCGCGAGGGTAAAGTAATGTCGGTAGTTAAACGAGCACCTTTAGTACCAATTGGATCTTTAACTACTTGCACAAAAATACTTTGTCCTTCGCGTACAAGCTCTCGAATATCTTTCTTTTCAATCTGCGTGGCGCTAACTTCGTCGGCAAGTTCTTCGTAAACGGCAATGTCTGATGCATGCAAAAATGCAGCCTTGTCTAAACCAATATCAACAAACGCTGCTTGCATACCGGGCAATACACGGCTAACTTTTCCTTTGTAAATATTGCCAACCAAGCCTTTTTTGGTATGCCGCTCAATATGTATTTCTTGTAAAATTCCATTTTCTATTAACGCAACTCGCGTTTCAGAAGGCGTAACATTAATTAACAGTTCGGCACTCATAATAATGGCTTACTCACTTGGTCTTTATTGTAACTTACACAAAAGTTGTTTGGTCTCAAACAGCGGCAACCCTACAACAGCACTAAAACTGCCATTAATAGAAACCACAAACTGACCGCCTATTCCTTGAATAGCGTACCCGCCCGCTTTGTCTTGAGGCTCATCACTTTGCCAATAAGATTCAATATCTTGGGCGGTGATGTTCATCATCTTAACCTCTGTTGTGACCGTGGTACAGTGTATTTGACCTTGTTGAAGGACGCACACGCCCGTGTATACTTGGTGAACAGAATCACTTAGCAAGGTCATCATGCTTGTAAAGTCAGTGTAATCGATTGGCTTTCCTAAAATCTTGCCTTTTACAGCAACAACCGTATCAGAACCTATCACTATATCATTGGGATATTGATGGCTGACATGCTGAGCTTTGTGCCTAGCTAAACGCTCAACAAGTTGGGTTGGGCTTTCATGCCCACGTGGCGTTTCGTCAATATCAGCAGGATGACAAATAAAGTTGGCGCAAATGTATGAAAGAAGCTCTTTTCGTCTGGGTGACGCCGACGCTAGTACAACAGAAGATTTTTTAGAAATAGCCGAGCTGTCTAGTGCTTTACCGTGTTGTGAGGAATTGTGTTTGAGCATCAACTGGTCAACTAGCTAACGCGCAGGTTACGACGAAACTTCCGTAATAACCAAAACAGCCATGGCCAAAAAACAATTGAGGTTAAGGCCGGCCATAAAAACATCCAATTAAATTCGATACCGGTAATCAAATATTGCAGCCAATACACAATCATATGATACAAGCTCGACAGTACCAATATCATGACAGCTTGTTGCAACATCGAGTAGTTTCGTAAGCGCTGATAGTTTGCCGAGACCAAATAAATTGGAATTGCTAAGGCAAAACTATTCACGCCAAGTGCCGTGCCATATAGTATGTCGAGTACTAAGCCTGCAATGCCTGCAATACCGACACTGACTCTATTTGGCAAGGCCATCGCCCAATATAATAAAATGAGAAGTAACCAATCAGGTCGATACAAATCAATAGGAGGCGGCATAGGTATGATTTGTAAAACAATACCTATCATAATGCTGATAAAAATAAATGACTTATTGGTTTTCATATCAGTCGCTTTTTACCACAATTAATTCATCAGGGGCTAAGGCCTCTTCTGGCGCTTCGTCTGACGGCCAAAGTAAAAGTAAGTATTTCAGACGTTGCAATTGTGCAGTGGGTGTTGCTTCGACCTCAGCAAAAGGTTGACTTTCGTCACGTACGATCTTAGTTATCGTACCAACAGGATAGCCTTCTGGGAAAATATTACCTAAACCGGATGACACAATTAAATCGCCAATTTGCAAGTCAGCACTATGCGGGACATGCTCAAGCGCAAGCTGAGTTAGGGTGCCATTTCCACTTGCCACCAAACGTACATTGTTACGACTCACCCGAATGGGAATAGCATGTGTGATATCTGAAATAAGTAAAACACGACTATTTGTCGTACCTACTTCAATTATTTGCCCAACTATACCGCGGTCATCAAGTACTGATTGACCTTCATAAACGTCGTGGATAGCGCCTTTATTGATCACAATTTGATGGCTATATGGATTATTATCGACCGCCATGAGCTCTGCAATCATTCGATGCATACCTTCACGAATAGGGGCGTCTAGCAGTTTGCGAAGATTAATATTCTCTTGCTCAAGCACTGAAAAGCGCTGTAGCTTTTCATTCATCAAGGTGATTTGGTTGATTAAGCGCTCATTTTCTTCAAGCATGGTCTGGCGAGAAGTAAAACGCGATGCACTCCAATCAAGCAATGCGCCTGGCGTATCAGCGATATATTGTAAAGGACTCACAAGGGATGTTAAGTAGGTGCGCACGGTCGATATGTTTTCGACTTTTGTATCGATGACCATAGCACTGGCCGACAAAATCAACACAATAATAAATCGTGTAAATAATGATGGCCCGCGCGCAAATACTTCATTCATAAGACGATGTCTTAATCGTAACTAAATAGGTCGCCGCCGTGCATATCTATCATATCGAATGCTTTACCGCCGCCACGGGCAACACAGGTAAGAGGATCATCAGCAATAACGACTGGGATGCCTGTTTCTTCCATCAGCAATCGGTCTAAATCTTTTAACAAGGCACCACCGCCTGTTAACACCATACCGCGCTCAGAAATATCGGAGGCAAGTTCTGGTGGTGATTGCTCAAGTGCGACCATAACAGCGCTAACAATACCAGATAAAGGCTCTTGTAAGGCCTCTAAAATTTCATTGCTATTTAGGGTGAAACCACGCGGAACACCTTCCGCTAAGTTTCGACCACGCACTTCAATTTCTTTGACTTCTTCGCCTGGGTAAGCAGCGCCAATTTCGTGTTTGATGCGCTCAGCAGTTGCTTCACCTATCAATGAACCAAAATTACGACGAATATAATTAATAATAGCTTCGTCAAACTTATCGCCACCAATTCTAACTGATGATGAATACACCACACCGTTCAATGAAATAATCGCCACTTCTGTTGTACCGCCACCAATATCGACCACCATCGAGCCTGTTGCTTCAGAAACGGGAAGTCCAGAACCAATAGCAGCCGCCATTGGCTCATCAATAAGGTAAACTTCACGAGCGCCAGCACCTAATGCTGATTCTCTAATCGCACGACGTTCTACCTGTGTAGACCCGCATGGCACACAAACAAGTACGCGTGGTGAAGGACGTAAAAAATTATTATCGTGAACCTGTTTGATAAAATGCTGAAGCATTTTTTCAGTGACGTAAAAATCTGCAATAAAACCGTCTTTCATAGGGCGTATTGCTTTTATGTTACCTGGTGTTCGGCCTAACATGCGTTTGGCTTCGTGACCTACAGCCGCAACACTTTTAGGGCCGCCTGCTCGCTCTTGCCTAATCGCAACAACCGAGGGCTCATTTAGCACGATGCCGTTATCTTTTACATAAATTAGAGTATTAGCCGTACCGAGGTCGATGGACAGATCGTTAGAGAACATGCCTCGAAGCTTTTTGAACATGGAATGCCTTTGTTATTTTAATAATTAATCAAATTGGCGTAGTGTAACCCAAGTAATCGCATTGTGATAGCCTAGAAACTAAGTAAACACGCACTTTTCAAGTATAAATGTAGCAATGCCTGCCCTTATGCGCAAGCATTGCTTTAATTTAGCACTTCACGCCAATGCAGTGTACGCTCATTACCGCGGTAAATACCAAAATTCAGGTTAGCAGATGGGTTGTCGTTAGCATCTATATCGCCGTCGCCGTCCCAATCGTAATTAAGATGATTTGACCAGTGATTGCCAGCAGATACAGGTAAGAGTTCAATAAAGAAACTACCGCTTTGTGCTGTGCCATTTGATAAATATGGACCAAAGCTTGTTGCACCCACAGGTAAAACGCCATTTACCATACTGCCATTGATACTAACGGTTCCGACAAACGATGTAATATCCACTGGGCTTTGTGCGTCGTGCGTAATGGCGACATCGCTGCTGTTTTGTGTCGTGACAATAGCAGTACAATTATCTTCAGTATTGACTCGCCATTGACCTGCATCTAAGTACTCTGTGTAAACAGGTAGAAATAGCGACTCAGTCTCTGGACCAAACACATTGGCTAAATTTAAACGGCCATAGCGCATATTAGCGCCACTAATATTATTAAACGTAAATGCGTCACAAGCGCTCGGATAACTCGACTGATAGCACACGTTATCGGCGTCAGTAAACCAGCTAGACTGTAAGCTAAGATCAAAATCGCTATTAAATGGTGAAGCATCCGCGCCGGTCGGATTGACGATTTTAGGGTAAGTGTACTGCGCGCCGGTGGCAGTAAACACCGCCCTTCCGTCATAAATTTCGGTACCTGTTACGCTTATATTTGAAAAAGCTGAGGATTGAATAATCGCGCTAGAATAAACACTGTTATCAGTAATACTCGTTTGTGCGGCAAGAACAGATGCATTAGGTGTTAAGCGCCACAATGTATCGGTGTAGTTTCGAGTGATCTGACCCCTTGAATTATAAGCGGTGACTGCCACGCTTGGTTCTAACCCAGGCGTATATGAAAAATCTTCGCCAAGATAGGTGAATGAATTATTGCAGGTATTGTCAAGACTTGGCTGGTGAACTTGTTGCACATCAAAATAAGCTGGGATAAAACGCCCCAAGGTCACTTCATTTGCACTAATCACACTGCCCAAATAATTAGCATCTCTAAACACAAGTTTATATGTACCCACCTCTTCCATATATGCGGTATTGGTATTTGCCACGCCGTTAATAAAGTTCAAGCTTACTGAACCGAAATTTTCTGAAATTGATGTTGTGACATTGACCGATGAACTGACATAAAATTGTGAATCAACAGCGTTAAAGTTACTTGGTATTAGTCTTTGTGCGCTAAGTTGCAGTTCATTTGATTGAAAGCCTGGTAAGGTTGCGCCTTGACTACCAACAGCCGTAATGCTTAATGCAAATGGGCTGCCAGCAGTATTTGTTGGGCTCAGATTGCTATCGGCTGCTGCAGCAATCACTAAGCTGTCGGGCACTATACTCAAATCAGTTGTTGCCGACTGCACCGGCGTCGAATTAACCGTTGCCGATGCTGACAAACGCAATATGCCTGCGTCGGCAAAGTTATAGGCGCTAAAATCGGATTCACCATCGCTATTAAACTCTAGCGATATACTACCCGTGTTATTTAGGCCTCCAGATAGAGGTATACCTGCAAATGGCACATTACAAGTGGTTGGAGTGTAATCTACCGATGCAGTTTGAACACATTGATACGATAAATCTATATCGACATTACCATTAGTGACCCCTTCACAAACTCCGCTGCTGTTTGCGCCCACAATCCTAATGCCAACATCTGAAAGCGCATTTTGTGCGATAAAAGGTGTTGCACTAAAGTTGCTTTGCCCTGTTATACGATTAAAAAACTGTATGCCGACACTTTCAAAGTCAACCAAACAATTATTATCGCAATTTACGGGCGCAATCGGATCTTGTGAGGACGAGCCAATAGTGACTTCGCCGGGGCTTGCGCTGGTGAGCGTAAGCGTTGTTTGTCCAGTGAAAGTGATTGAACTGGCAGGCGAGAACTGGTCGGGTGTTAATACTATTGTGCTAGGTAAAGAGGATAATTCTGAGCAAGTTGCATCTGTGCAAGCTTTGATCACCACCTCGGCTCCATCACACGTTAAAGCGCTGTCTGGATGCTCAATAAGGTAATTATTCACTATGGCACAGCTCTCAGCTTCTGACATGTGTTGCGTGATGGTGCTGTCTGATACTGATTGTGAATAGATTTTTATTTCATCAATATAACCGTTTGACGAATTACTAGATGAGCCATTAACGTTATATGTTGAGCGGTTATCGCCAAATACTAAGGTATCGAGTACAGGAAAACTTGGGGTTAATAAAGAGTCGGTAAATACTGTTACATTCTGCTCTTGGCCATTAATGTAAATCGCAAGTTCGGCAAGTTCGAGGTTCCATTTAACCGCGATATGTACCCATGTATCTGCAGCAAAGGAATTTGAACTAGTGGTGATATAAACGTCACTGTCGTCTGAATCCTCAAGAGCAAAGCGAAGAGAACCATCTGCACGCCTAACTAAAAAGAAATATTTGCTGCTAGTACTGTTACTTGCATCAAACAATTGTCTGGCTGTCCCTGAATCCCAATCATCTTTTGCTCGATACCAAAATGCAATTGTTCCTTGGGTGCCGATATCTGTTGCTACATCTAAACCTGTGTCAAGAGCATAGCTTTGAAAATCACTTGACGTTGAGGTAGACGTCTCCATTGCTCTACAAGCAATATTATCGCTTAAAATCGAAGTAGATATATTACTTCCCAATGTTGCATCGTTGCCATTACCACTAATATCTTCTACGACACCGGTTTGCGCGTTGGCTTCATCAAACGAATATTGCGCAACGACCGAATCACAGGTGACGCATTGGCTTGGTGTTTCTGTAAACCACTGCTGAACATCAGCCCCATTTGGTTGATTTCGATAGAATTTTATATGGTCTAACTCGCCTTGCAAGAAATCTCTGAAATTACTGGCAGAGGTAGCGTCGTGATCGGCTACTCGACCTGTTGCGCCAAATACCAAGACTTCATCATTTGTTGCTAAGCCATTGGTGTACGTTGGATCAGAATATCGCTCGACACCATCAACATAAATAGACGCGCCATTAGCCCCAAAACTATAGACAAAATGGTGCCATTTATTTTCTTCAACAACGGGAGTTGAGCCTGTGTTAAAAAATTTAGAACTGGTCGTTGTTTGATGCCTAATTTCAATAGTACCTGATGCGCTAACCCTAGCTTCTAAATGACCGCCGTTTTTGAAGTTTAGACTGTCTTTCGAAATTAATGCATTGCCGCCCTCTCCGCTATTGTTAGAGTGCGATAAATCGGGAATTTTAAACCACATAGAAATCGCACCGCTGGCGATCTGTAAACGACTATCATGTTCAACGGTGGCATACGATTGAGACCCATCGAATGTCATTCCTTGGCAAAAGCGGCTAGCAAAATTGATTCCAACACCATTTTGAGCGACCGCATTCATGCCACCTTCAACATCGATTAACTGGTTTTGAGAAATACTGCATACGTCGGCTCCCCAATGAGCAACAATTTGAGGATCACTCGTGCATGAGGTGCATGTTTGGGAACTCAATTGTTCTAGCGCAGCAACTTGGGCGTCCTCCAATTGTTCGTCATAAATCCGAATTTCATCTACGCTGCCCAAAAAGAAATCACGCAACTGGCTAACGCGGGTGCTTGTCGAATTGTTTGGGTTAAACTGCCACGCATTTGCGCCAACGGCTAGTGGTAAGCTATCGCCAACAAAGCCGCCGGTATAATCGCTACGACTAGCTCTTAAGGAACCATCTAGGTATATTTGCATACCGGAAGGACCCCAAGTATAAACCACATGATGCCATGTGTTTTCTCTTACTATGCTTGAAGTAGTTGTCAAATCGTAAGAAGTAGTGGCGCTTTGTTGTCTCGCATATAGTGCGCCAGAATCGCTTAGCCACAGACTTAAATGCCCGGCGCTATCGGTGTTTGAGCGGTCTCGCGATAATAATGTCATTGCGCCTGCGCTTGACGAGTTGCTGTGATCAATATCAGGCGTTTTAAAATAAAATGATATAGAGCCTTGTGACAGGTTGCCATTAAATGGATCTGGTATGTCAAGATATGATTTGTCGCCATTTAAATATAGGGCTTGGCAATATTTCCCCGAAAAATCAATACTTGCACTACCTTCGAGGTCCGCATCAGCGCTACCAATATCGTCACTAACGGCAGCGCTGCCCGTCGAAACACTGCACATATCCATAGAATAATAAGCAAAGGGCTGAGGTAAGGTCTGATTTTGATCGCACAATCCATCAAATTTTGCGGTAGTTAGGCCCGATAGTCTTGTAAACATATCGACAGATTGACCTAAGCTAATATTTTGAGCAGTGACTGATCCATAAAATTTACTATTATCACCTAGTGAAAAGTCGTTATTAATGTAGTAGTAACCGCGCATTTGCGTATTAATATCGACCGCCATGCTGTTCATAGCCACTATAGTGAGCTGGTCTTCACTGCCATTGATGTTAAATCGTAGATTAGACCCTAATATAAAATTATTGACGTAAACAATAGCCCGCTCACCTGCATTGACAATAATGGTAGCATTATTACCGAGTTGTAAAGTGTTTATCCAATAAACGCCATTAGCGAGTACTAGGTCTGAATTATCCCCGATAGTCACAGTGTCAAACCTAGATTCGATATTTCTGTCCAAGATAAATAGACCAGTGTTTTGCTCCATAGTTAGGTCATCATAGGAGCCTTGATCTAGTGTGTAGTTTGCGTTTGCAGACCCAAATAAATCCTGAGAACTATTGGTAAAGTTAAAGCTAGGGAGCGTAAATGATGCTGCTGGTGACCCACTGTAGGTGCAGGTTGCTGTTCGACAACTTCTGGTTGAAAGGTCGGTGCCAATGGCAATGTCTAAAATGGTGTCACTGTCGTATATTTCAGAAAATTCACCAAATGATATGCTGCCACCACTGCTGTGCGCGGTAGCGGCATCAGGAAAAACCGCTGAACAACTGTTTGCATAGGAAAATCGACTGCTCATCATAAAAGCTGCCATTAATACAGCAAAACATGCAACGCCAATCTTTTTACGTAGCCTACTAAGCAATACTATTTTCAAGGGTTAATCTCCTGCATAGCGTCGACTGAAATAGTCCGGCTAACAACATTGTCATTAATTAAACAGCTACCTGTGCTGCTAAATTTAAAATACAAACGGTCTACATTCGCAAAACTAACAGTCTCGGTAACGCAGCTAGCCTGATAAGCGCAGGCGTTTAAACCGCCAACATTCGAAAAGCTAGCAGGGCTCGTTGCAGTGGTATTACACGGAGTCGCGCTGCCATCTACCGCAAAACTCGCTTGCAGTAATGTTTGCACGCCGGCTTGAGCGGCTTGTTGCGCGCGCAAGCCATATATTTGATGTATTGTCGTATTTGAAGAAGCAGAAATTGTTTTAATTAGGGCAACAGCCAGAAGGCTTATCACCACAATCACGAAAATAGCCATGACAATCATATTGCCTTGCTGACCTTTATATTGAAACGGGCGTAAGTTAAGGCGCATTAGGGATTTGCACCTCTTGCATAAACGTTATTCTTTCGTCTTCACGACCAAAAATAAACAATGACTGCGTTGCGGCATTGCGCTGAAAGCTCGCGCCAATGCTTTTAAAAGGGTTTTGCTCCCCTACACTCGCATTTGGCCCTAATAAATTAACGACATTTTGTGCCATCAAACTACCGCCGCTTGTGTACAGCGTTTGTGTAGCCGCAATGGCCGACTCGTGGCGAAAAACTTGATTGCCGCGCAAACAATAGCTAATGCTTCCGTTAGCAAAATATAAGCGATTAGCAGGTGAAGTCTGGTTGTAACCGTCATTAACCTCAATTTGCACCACATTGTCGGCATCCGTTAAGGTGGCACAGTCGCCATCGTCGTCACTACAGCTAGCCACGGTGCGCCGTTGTCCTAACGACGCATCATATACCTCGCTTGGGCGCGTGGGATACACAATGGCATAATCTCCATTTGATGGCACAAATGCTCGGCCTTGTATATCGCTAAGCTCCATGACGTTTAACCTAGTTTCGGCTTGGCTGGTTAAGGGAATACTTAAATAAATACCGTTAAACAGCATGGGCACAAATTCGACACAGTGCACGTTGGCATTGCCGCTAATGCGCACCGAATTTGGTACCGCTGCGCTTATTTCTCTATTAAAGCGTTCAACTAAAAAGCTGCCTTCTCTCAGTAATTTTTCGCGGTCATTTATGGTGATAACCGCTTGCATCGCATTGCCAACAATGCCACTTAAACCAATAGAGACCACGCCTAATATGATGATGACGAGAATGAGCTCAATAAGGGTGAAACCTGATTGCTGCCTTGCTTTTTGCATCAGAAGTTACTCCGATAACTAGCAAACGGTATTTCTTCGCCATCTGGCGTAAACACACTTACTTTTATTAATTTTCGATTACCTACCACGTTGCCACTATCAAGTGTTCCATCTTGGTCAATGTCATCATCGTTAATACCGTCTTGGTTATCGTCATAAAAAACTGTTATTTGTGCTTCAAAACCTAAAAATAGATCCGTGGTCAATGCTGTTAAACTTGCATCACTAGAATTAGTAATATCGCCGCCAATTAATCGCAATCCGTTATAATCGTCAATATCATCAAAGGTATTTCTTGATTCTCCGACGTCAGCCCCTAGCGAACCAGATGCACTGCACGCCACCGAATCATTACACGCTTTTCTTCCCGAGCTGGTGATCGAGGCTTCATCAAACGCCTTTGATGAGATTTCGGTAAGGATTGATTGTGCTAGGGTGACCGAACGCACCTGCCAAATTGGGTCTATTGCTTTTCTGGTTTGTGGCATGATGACCGAGACCACCGTTACCAAGGCAACTGAAAAAAGCACGATACCAATGATCAGCTCGACCAGCGTAAAACCTTGATTCGCCTTTTGGTCTTTTATGAACGCAGCGGGATAAATAGTAGTCTTAGCAGGCATAGATATACCCTTGCGACTCGACGCATATCCTTGTATCACTCTCACCCGAAAATGTCACAGTACATGTACTTGCGCAGCTTCCGGCGTTTGACTGAGGCCTACCCAAATTATCAAACTGTATATAGTTAAAGGCAGAAGCACCATCACGAGTTTGCATTTGCAAGCCAGCACTTTGGATTTCCCCATCTTCAGAACGCAAGAAATCGTCACTTGCGGCATCGATAGATACACCACACGAATTGCTTTGTTGGCCGTTTACATAACTTGCACTTGAGGGCCCAAACTGATGATTGCCGTTAGTAGCCACTTGTAAGATCATCCGATAGCAAAAATCGCTACGGGTGTCATACATTGCTTTTAGCTGAGTATTTCGTAAAGCGGCGATAAGCCTTTGTTGCAAAGAGAATTCGGAATAACCTGAGCGGTCAGAAAAACGTGGGGCCACAGCAATGGCTAAAATACCAAGTAGGATAACAACAGTAATAAGCTCAACAAGGGTAAAACCTTGTTGAGCTCTTAGGGAATCGTTATTGGAGCGTTGCGCATTTTTCATTGGCTGAGTAAAGTCGCCTTATTGTATATTCACCCAAACACGCAAATGTTTCAGCAGCTTTCGTTACGGACAGTAACTGAAGGGGTTGTTCCCATTGCTCCCGCGCCGGTAAATTCGACAAAACAACCGGTCGGTGGAGTAGCCGAATCATCTATCGCTACGCCACGATAACTGATCCGAAATGTATCGTCAGACGCTGTGCCATCAATCCATTCTAAGTCAGCACTAGGCGCTGTAGCCGCATTGTATAACTCGACATCCATAAATTCTTGAATAGCACCGATTGACGTAATTTTAGTGACATCTGGATAACCAAATTTTACATCAACCTGCTGACCAGCAATGGTCACAAACTCTTCGCTTCCATTTTGCACGCCTTTAATCGCCGATTTCGCATAAACAAGCTGCGACGCACCTTGCAAGGCCGCTTTCACGCCTTGTATTGTCTCTTTGCGTGCATCAGACTGAATATCTATAAATCTAGGGGCTGCGGTTACCGCTAAAATACCTAGTATAACTATCACGATGATAAGTTCGATTAACGTAAAGCCTCTTTGCTGCTTCATTGGATGCTCCTGGATATGTTTAAAATTAATTATTGCTAAAAACTTGTACTTGACCAATTCGTGGGTCGTACACAAAACCGTTTCCTGTATTTACTGTTAACGGCTCATTTTGTTGGTTCTTTACTGTTTGCAGCAAATAATAATGACAGACGTCATTTCCGCCGCTGCCAGCGTTTTGATTAGCGTTGGTAAAATACTGAAATTCGTCGGCAACCACTGGGTTCCAATCAGCTGTAATGGTAGGTGCACTTTGCATAATCAGGTTAAAAATGCTTGAACAGTCGTCTGCTGTCATGGCGTCGTCTTCAGTGCTTGAATCATTATTTGTATGCCCGGTCGGGTAACCGGTATCACCGTCAATCCCAACCGCTAAGCCATCAATGCTGACAAATGATGAGTTCGTGCCTTGATTATTTTGCGGTCTTGCTTCAATTTCCCATTGCGCTCTAACGAGTGCAACGCCAGTCGCAAAACCACCGGCAACGCCTTCGACTGTTGCGTCTTCAGCTTCTTCAGTCACGTCAATTAATCGCGGTATTGCAGTGGCGGCTAAAAGGCCTAAAATCACAACGACGATGACCAGCTCAATTAAAGTAAAACCGCTTTGATGGGTGGCTACTTTGTGAAACTGCTGCTTACTCATTGTTCGCTCCTAAAAAGGTAAATTCACCCGTATGTGGGTAATAACTGTAAATCTGTTCGTTGAGGACAAATCGGCAAAATGATAATTTGCGTTTTTCTTCTCCCACAACCGCTTTGTTCTGCTCAAGATATCTGCTTGGGGCATCAACATCTTGTTTTATAAATTCGGCGCTCATTTGTAGTTGAGAGTCAAATACCCGCTTGTCTATAAACCAAGCAATAAATGCATCACATCCTTGTTTACCGCCATCTAATATCGGTAAACCTTTATCATTCATGTTTACCACTACCACCCAATCCACATTCCCTGGCTGGTAGTTAATCGTTTTGCTTCGGCCCTGTGATTGCCATTGCCAATACATCTGCTTTAAGCCAGTTTGTACTTTGCTTTGTAGGCCAATCCCACTAACGTATTGCCAATCACTTGGCTCGTTAGTCATAAACTTTGCATAGCCCAGCATTAACGCGGCTATAATTCCTATAGCGGCCAAAAAACGCCAAACTAAAGGTGTTAGCATAGCTAGCCTACCGCACCCATCATGTCCCACATTGGCGTAAAAATACCCAGCGCCAGCACAAGCACCATGGCCGCGACAATCGAAATTAAGATAGGCTCTATTTTTGACGTAAGACTGCTTAAATCATAGTCAACTTCACGTTCATAAAAGTCTGATACTTCTGCTAGCAACTCGTCTACGCGCCCTGTTTCTTCACCAACGCTTATCATCTGCAAGACTAGCGGTGTAAATAAACCACTACCGTTAGCTACTCGAGTCAAACTATCGCCTTTCTCGATGCGACTTCGCATGCCTAAGATAGCTTTCCCCATATATGCATTGTTAACTGCGTCTGCCACTAAGCTCAACGAAGTGGTCAGTGGTACCCCTGCCTTTAACATCATTGAAAAACTTCTTGAAAATCGCGCAAGTAGGCTACGCTCTACGATTGAGCCAATTAACGGAGCTTTTATCTTCCAATGATCCCACTTTAATCTGCCATTTTGGGTATCTATGTATTGCTTTGTTATGAAAATTAATACGATAGTACCAATAACTAACACATACCATCGATTAATAAAGAAGTCAGACATGCCTAATAAGAACAGTGTCATACCGGGCAAATCGGCACCAAATTTTGAGAACATACCGGCAAAAACGGGGATAACAAATATGTTCAAAATGATGATGGCAGCCACTAAGGCGACAATCACAAATAAAGGATAGCGAGTGGCTGCTTTGATTTGCTTTCGAGTGGCCTGTTCGCGCTCTAGATAATTTGATAATTGTAAAAATGAGGCATCAAGCTGACCCGTGTTTTCACCAACATGAACAACACTGACAAATAATTGGTTAAATATTTTTGGATGTTGCGCTAATGCCGATGAAAAACTTCGACCTTTTTCAAGACTCGTAATGACATCAAGAAGTGCCATTTTGAGGCGTAAAGATTTTGTGTTACTTAGCCCAGCTACGGCCCTAATAATAGGGATCCCCGCTTTTGTGAGGGAATACATTTGACGTGTAAAAATAATCAAATCGGCAAGCGCAACTTTGGGTGTTAAAAAATGCACTTTTTCAACTTTTGTGCTGCTCTGACTACCCACTTTTGCAGCCTTAGGCACAATCTTAATAGGCGTAATACGTTTGTTTGTTAAGGATTTAGCCGCAGCGTGAATATCGTTTGCATCAATATCGCCATTTAACTCATCACCATCTGCGTTTCGGCCCGTGTAGATAAAAGAAGGCATTAATCAATGTCCTCTAAGCTAAAAGTGCCCGGTTTGTCTTTTGGCGATGAAGGCAAAGGTACCTGTGCTTCAGAGTATGTCGTATTTGCTTTTACTCTCGGTTTAGCATCATGTTTAGCAGGCGTTTGGATGTTGACTGTATCCGTTGATGCAGGATTATCTTGAGTATGTGCACTCGAAGAATTATTCAAGGCTGGCGCGTCTTGCACCATTTCCACTAGTCTCATGACTTCATCAAGTGTGGTAATGCCTATTTTTGCGTAATCAAAAGCAGCTTGCGCTAAAGAGCGATAACCCGACGCTGTTTTAGCAGCATCAGTAAACCCTGCGGTATCATTATTTTTGAGTGCCGACATCATGTCTTCATTCAACTGCAGCAACTCAAATACACCTACGCGGCCTCTATAACCAACAAAGTTACAGCGCTGACATCCCTTGCCATGTTTGAAATTAAACGAACCTAAGTCGGTTTCAATCTGCGTTAACCAAATTTTGTGTTCTTCTGTTGGCGTTTGCTCTATCGCGCAGTTATCGCAAATCTTTCGCACCAAACGCTGAGCAACAATGGCTTTTAATGAACTTGCCACCAAATAACCTGGCGCGCCCATATCTAGTAATCGAATTGCACTACTTATGGCGTCGTTGGTATGTAATGTTGATAAGACTAAATGGCCTGTTAATGCGCCTCTAAGGCCAATTTCTACCGTTTCATGGTCACGCATTTCGCCTACCATTAAGATATCTGGATCTTGTCTTAAAGTAGTACGTAATACGTTGGAAAATGTTAAGTCAATTTTAGGGTTTACTTGCACTTGATTGATTCGCGGCAATCGGTACTCGACCGGATCTTCAACGGTAATAATTTTTGTTTCAGCTTTGTTGAGTTCGTTTAAAGCACCATAAAGCGTAGTCGTTTTACCAGAGCCAGTCGGCCCTGTAACCAAAATCATGCCATGCGGGCGACTTAATAAGCCTCTAAATCGCTGCATGATGTCTGGAGGCATACCTGTTTGCTCTAAACTAAGAATTCCTTGAGACTGGTCTAGCAAACGAAGCACTACCGATTCGCCTTCCTGAACGGGCATTGTTGAGACCCTAATATCAATCAAGTGATTTTTAATCGTCACCTGTGCTCGACCATCTTGAGGTAAGCGCTTTTCCGAAATATCTAAGCCCGACATTAGCTTTAAGCGAAGCACTAAGGCTGCGGCTATATTTGCTTCTTGGATGATATTTTCTTGCAACACACCATCAACGCGCATGCGGATGCGTAATTGGTTTTCGTCTGGTTCAATGTGAATATCAGATGCCTTTGCCATGACTGCATCTTCAAAAATCGATTGCAATAACTTGGCGACCACGTTGTCTTGGTCGTCACTTAAGCCTGTATTTAACTGAAACTCAGTTTCATCTTGATATTCATCCGCTAGCTCTTGTGCAAAAGAGGCAATTTCTTCAGTCTTACGATAGTAATTCTCATAGGCATCAAACAGTTGGCTTTCACTAACGACGGCAACTTCTACAGGTTTTGGTAATTTAGCACTTAAATCATCAAGTGCGTTTATATCGGCCGGGTCACTCATGCCAACTAGCAGCGTATCGCCTTTGTCTTCAAGCACAAGGGCTCTGTATCGGCGTGCTTGAATTTCGGGCAGTAGCCTTACAGCGTTTGCACTAACTTTAAAGTCTGACAAATTAATAAGCGGTACTTTTAAGTGCTCCGATAGTAACTCAAGCAACTGAAATTCAGTTACCAAGCCCATCGACACCAAACTCGCACCTAGCTTTCTGCCTGAGCGTCGTTGTTCGGCTAGCGCGTCTTGCAGTTGACCGTCGTTTATTAGACCGTTTTGGACCAATAGGTCGCCCATACGAAGTTTAGTTCTTTGCACCATTATGAGCGTCTCGCCAATAGCTGAATGCGGCTTTCTACAAAGGTATCGACTTGTTGCGGCAACTGCTTCAAAGATTGCGCTTGCTGATATGAGGTAATCGCTTTTTTACTTAAACGCTGTTTATCTTGACTCACGCCTAAACCAAGCCACCATTTTGCTTCTGTTGGATTGCGTTTAATCAGTACTAAGTAATCTTGTTCTGCTTCTGGGTATTTACCAATTCTTTCAGCAAGTGCAGCCCTAAAGCTAATAAGCTCATCATTAGCGAGTGCTTCGTATGGATGCTGTGACAACACACTAAATGCCTTTGTTTGGTCGCCTAGTTTAAAATGTATGCGAGCTAGCATTAGACGCAGACTAGAGTCTGATGGCGCAAGCCGTAAACCCTCGGCCAATACTTTTTGCGCGTAATCTAATTGCTCTTTTGAGAACAACAGAGCGGCAAGTTGTTTGCGGGTGCGCAGTTCGTTTGGCGCAATTCTCAATATTTCTTGCAATAGTCTAACGACTTCTTCTTCGTCATTATCTTTAGATGCCAAATGGGCACTTGCACGCAAACTTGATAGCTTTGTTTTTGCGCCATCACTTGGGGCTACTTTAATGAATGTGCCCTGTGTTGAGTTTTCATTCGATGGACTCAATTGAGCTTGATTAGTGCTCAGAGCTTGCTCGTGATTATCACTTTTTGTTGTGGTCAATGCCTGAAGATTGAGTGAATTACCAACATTTTGACCTTTAACATTAAGGGGGGCTTGCATCCCTGTTGAGATTTGTTCGCTTGGCTGCACTAAACCTTTATTGTTAATCGTGTTTGAAGAAGAGTTACTTGGTGGGTTATTTTGATCTAAGGTCTGACTTAAGGTCTGATTTAAGGCTGCATATTGCTCACCATCTTGTAACACATAGTCATTTTCGGTTTCATTGTTAATAGGGTCGTCTTGGTCTTGATTGACGATGTAAAAACTGTAACTCGTCGCAACAAATGCGATAACACAAACAATTAACACCAATAACCAGCCGTTAAACGCTAGCTTGGGCGGCACATAGTCTGCCGAATTTGTGATAGGCTGCTCACGATTTTCGAGGTCGCGAAGCATCTTGTTCACTACACTCATTTATTCCACTCAGACACAAAAGACAGCAGCTGCTGATATTCAAAACCAAGGCCACCATGAGTGATAAGGCTTGTGCATATAATCGCGCAAGCTACAGAGGGAATTGCCCAACTCAACCATGCTGTTTTTGAAACATGTATAGCAGCTTCCGTGTCGTTAATCGCCAGTTTTACGTGCTTTGACGACACTTCAAATTTACCTTCACCATAAGCTAGCATCAGCGCCTTATGACAAATTGTATTGACCAAACGTGGCGTGCCATTTGTGGCTTTTAGTAATTTCCGGCAAACCGATTTTGAAAATACCGGCTTATCTTTTTCAGAACCCGCTACTTTCATTCGGTGATTAACATATTGAAAGACCTGATCGTGATCCATTTGTGCAAGTTCGTACGAGAACGTAATGCGCTGACGCAATTGGCGAAGCTCTGGCTGCGCAATTTTTTGATTTAATTCTGGCTGACCAAACAACACGACTTGCATTAGCTTTGTCGATTCAGTTTCAAGATTGGTCATTAAACGCAGGGATTCAATACTTTTATCTGGCAAGGCTTGAGCTTCATCAATAACAAGCACAACCGCTTTGCCTTGTTTTCTATACTCAATCAGTTTTTCTTGAATAGCATGCGAAAAGGCTTGCTGGTCACTACCTGGCGCAAGATCTACTTCTAGCTCTGTGGCAACAGCATGACGAAGTTCACTTGGTGATAAATAGGGGTTGGGAATATAAGCCGCAACAAAGCCAGCACCAAGTTCATTCAGTAATTTGCGGCAGACCAATGTCTTACCGGTGCCTACCTCGCCCGTAACCTTAATAAAGCCCTCACCTGAATTTAAGGCTGTACTTAGCACCGTTAAAGCTTCGTTATGTGTAGGCAAGCCAAAGAAAAACTGCGTATTGGGTGTTAATGTAAAAGGTAGTTCTCTAATGCCAAAATGATAAAGATACATGCTTTACTCCACGTAGAGCCAGTCGGCCATTTGTGAGCGACTGTTTTCTAATTGTTCTTTCCAAGTGTTAGCGCCGACCACCGTTGGCTTTAACAATATAATGAGTTCTTTTTTCGTTTCTTTCTCGCGTATGTTCCTAAATAAATTTCCAAGCAGCGGAATATCACCAAGGAGTGGCGTTTTAGATACTTCATCTGTTTTAACTGACTGCATTAAGCCACCAATAACCACTATCTCGCCTGAGTTAGCGCGAATAATGGTATCCGATTCACGAATGGTACTTTGGGCTAGAGGCAAGACAATTTGCTCCTGATTTAGCGTGACTATTTTCTCTTGCTCTTCGGTTTCAATGACCGATGGATGAATATGCAGCAAAATACTGCCTTTTTCGTCGATTTGTGGGGTGACATCAAGCGCAATACCAGAGAAAAACGGCGTTAATTCGATATCTGGCACAACCGAGGTCGTTGTTGATGTAATGGTATTTTGACTCGAAATATCCGTCACAAAGTACTCATCATCCCCCACTTTAATAACCGCCTTTTGATTATTAATCGCCGTTACGCGAGGGCTTGATAACACCTGAACATTACCTTGAGTGGACAATAGATTTAACACACCCGAAAAATCTTCATTCACAAATGACAAGCTAGCAATGCCGCCTAAAGCGCCGGAAATTGCATTTCCTAATACGCCCGCCGAGCTCGTAAATGTTAAGTCAGTGCTACCGACGTTAGATACAATTTGATTCCAATTGATACCCTGTTGAAATTCATCACTTAGGGTGACCTCTAAAATCCTTGCTTCTATGACCACTTGCCTTGTTAAGTTTGTTTCGGCTGTTTTTAAGAATTTTCTTATTGTTTTAAGCTCATCTGGCAATGCTCTAACCGTCACTAAGCCCGCCTGAGGAGACACGAGCACCGAGCGCCCTTCTTTGCCACCAAGCATGGTCACTAAACTTTTTTCGAGGTTGTCCCAATAGTTTGTTTCGATACTGGTGCTAATAGTGGTGCCATTTCCGCCATTTTGGCCATTCATGCCACCGCCAGAATTTTGTATTTGTCCAAACGAACCTGCGCCGCCACCATTAGCAAAATTATTTTGCTGGTTATTACCGCCGCCTTGGGCTACGCCACCAGATATAATACTGGTTTGAGTAGAACCATCTCTTTGCATCATTAAGTAATTGACGGTAAAGGTTTCGGTGCGCATACCAGCAGGAAAGACACGATAAATCGTGCCTTGTTTTTGCACGTGATAGCCGTATATGTCAGTCACTAAAGAAAAGACTTGCTCGAGTGTCACTTGTTTTAAATCAAGGCTGATTTGACCGGCTACTTCTGGGTGGATCGCGACCGAGAAGGGCGTGTCTTTTACCAAACCAGCGAAAAAGCTTGAAGCGTTAACGCCACTGGCGCTAATGTCGTATTTTTCAGCTTGTAAAGTTGCACTTTGATTACTTGGAGCACCTAAAGCAGAACCATCCATTAAGACATTAGAGACTGAATCAGGCAAACTACTTAAAGACGCGTCTGGCGTTTCTTGTGCAGCAATCTCTTGCGCTAAATAATCTTCTACATGGCTTTTTTCAGCGCTTGCACAACTGAAGAGTAAACCACTAGCGGCCATTGATAATATGGCGTATTTAATTCGGATACCAATCTTTAAATCAGTCGTTTTAAGCGTCATTTGCTCACCTGTACTTTTACTTGTGATGCGCCGTTGAGTTCAAGCACTAGCGTTTGTTTTGAGGATGCTGTATCGAGCATGCTTATTGTACTTGTTGATATATCGCTAATAACCATATCGGCAAGTGAATCACCGGTTGTCACAACATTGCCATTTACCACCGCGTACTGGCGTTGGTTGCGAGTAAAAATAGCGGTAAGTTCAAACTCGGGCTTAATGTCTAAATCGTTAGCCAACTGAGCTGTAGCAATACTAGGCGGTCTTGTTGGGTCTTGCGCAAACTCCTTGAGCGCCTGCTTTCTGGTGTTTTCTTTGTTTTCACCAATTTTGACGAGCCCTTGTTTCTTATCATCTTTGGCTTTCTTCGTTGCGTGATCATTTGTCGACTGAGCAGACGGAGCTTCTTGAGCAGCATAGGCTGGCTCGGCTAACACGCCGCAAATAAAGAGCATCAAACAACTAAACACGCTGATAAGCGTGTACTTTGCGAATAAATGTTTTAAAAGCCGACGCTTCCAATTTTTAGTTAACACCAATAAATGCCTCGCTAGTGCTTAAAGTAAATAGAGTGAGATGAGTAACTGCCTTGGGATGTTCGGCAACTTCATAAGACAAATCTTGCCAATAAAGCTTCCAACCCAAATTTTGTGCCTCAGCTAAAAAGTCTCGGGTAGCAAAAAAACTGCCTTCAAACGTAATTTCGATGCCATGCCTGAATATGGGGATTGCGCTAGGTGAATTGCTTTGCGCGCCTGCGGCATTAGTGTTGATTGCATTAGCATTTGTGGAGTTGCCATTGCCAGCCTTATTAAGGCTTATTTTTTCGGGAGCAATTGATTTCATGGTTAGCACAGACAAGTTTTCAGCTTTAAAAAACAGTTGTTCAAGCAATACGGGCATCGCTTGTGGCGACACAAGCTGACTTAGCTCGCCTTCAAACTCTTGAGAAAGCTGATCTAAACGGCGTTGTAAGCTATCAATTTGCGCCTTAACTTCGGTGTTCGGATCAAGCTCAGCAAGGCTTAATAGTTCTTGTTTGCTTTGCTGGGCAAGCACTAATTGTTTGTCTAAGCTTGCTGCGCTTTGGTTCAAACGCTGCATCTTTTTAAATTCCGGCTCAGCAAATAACAAATACACAACAACGAGTATGGTAATGGGGACACCAAAAAATAGTAGGTTTTGCTCTCGTTTTTGCAAACTATCAAACGCGACCATCATTTTGCCCGTTAAGGACACAGGCTTAGCTTGCGAATTGCTCATTGGCTGCCTCCTGTTTGTGCGATGGTTTGGTTGCTACCAGAGTTACTCTCGCTATTTGATGTTGAGTCAACGCTGTTTAATTCAAACACTAATATGCCAGAGCTTCTTTCTAAACTCGCGACATTAAACTCCTGACCTTTAAAGAAGTCTGTCCTACTTAGTTGGCTTATCCATAAAGGCAGCGCCCTAGGCTGCGCAACTTGTCCGCCAAGCGATAAGGCCTCTGGCGTGACTTCAAACTTAGTGAGCCATAAATCTTTAGAGCTTGATGAGCTTAAGGCATCAAACAAAGATGAAAAAGACCGCTGTTTTAGATCAGACAAACTCTGTATGTGACTTAGTAAAATGCTTCTTTCTTGGGTTTGCAGTTTAAAACTCGCCAGTTTACTCATCAGTAAAGGATCGGTATTCCTTGCGCTTAAGTCTGCAGAGAGTTCAGCAACTGCTGCTTGCTCTGCATCGACTTTTTTCTGCACCGCAGTCAGCTTGTTTTGTGCTTCTAGTTGCCAATAAAACACGCCGCCATAACTCGCCATACCAATGACACAAGTTAGCGCAATTAAACCAAGAAAATGACTGGCGCATACCCATTCAAACTTTGGTGTAAATCGAGCTTGAAGTAGATTAATTTGCGATTTCATCGGCTACCTCCTGCTCATTCATTTCATTTACATTGTCATCATTTTTAGCTTGCTTTTTACGTGATGATTTTTTATTCGCTTTGGGTTTATCGAGCATTGTTTTGGCGCCCGTAATTGCCGCCCCCAAGCAGCTAAAACTCGCCATTTTAAAGGTGAGGCCTTCTGCGCATTCAATATCAGGCTCTAAAGACGCGCACTCCACACCCATTGCATCTGCAATTAGGCTCGATAAATAGTCAATATGGGGAGAGTCGAGTTTTAACAAAATACGTTTTATGGGGGCTTGTCTTAGCTGGCTTTCAAAAAAGTCCATCGACCTTTGTATTTGCACGCAGATAGATTCAGAAATACCCATTTGCAATTCAGCTTCAGAAAACTCACCTATATTTTCAAAGCCCTTAATGCGCCGCGTAAAGTATATTTGATTGTCTTTAATGATATTTAGCACAACCACTTCGCCATGCTCTTGCACTAAGGTAATAACAGGCTCGCTAGACGATTCAACCAAATGTGTCATGGCTAGCTCTTCAACAACAATAGAATTTAAGCGCAAATCTGCGGCGTAAATGATGTTGCTTAGCTTTTTGATTTCTTCGCTGGCCACGGCAACTGCTAACACTTTGTTCTGCCCAGCGACTTGCACGGGCAACTCAGCAAAGTCATATACAATGTCTTTGTCGGTACCCAGCGCTTCTTTCACGGGCCACTGCAAAGCGTCAAAAAGCTCATCGTCAGCAACTTGAGGTTTGTCGACTTGGTGTATTCGATACCAATGTGATGACAACGCAAAAAAACAAGGGGTGCCGCCAAGTTTGTGCTTTTGTACGTAGTCTTTTAGCTTTGTTTGCCAGCTTTGATGCGAAAAACTCGCATCTAGCGCCCAAGAATAAACGCCTGCCTTGTACTTTAATGCACAAAGCAACACCTGGTCAGCAGTATATGCAATACCAATAGCATGGTAAGCAGACGGCCGACGAAGTCTTTGTTTCATATATTGCGTTAACGTTAATCGCATATGGGTATTCAGGCACCTTTCATTGTGTTCATTTACATGCCAATTTACTGACATTGACAAAATAACGAGGCATAAAGCATGACGCTTCACCTACAAATATTTGACCACAGGCTTGTTTTGGCTGTATTTGAAGCGTGTGTAGCAATAACTCTGCCAAGTATTTACAAGCTTTTAAGGGTCTTCTAAAGGGTGTATCGGCCACTTACGATTTTTATTAATGACTTATGCAGCAAGGATGCGCTGGTATTTGTGCCAGTATTGAAATGAGGAAGAGTTGAGTAATTTTTGGGGAGATATAAAACGAAAAAACGGCAAAATATTGCCGCTTTAATTATTGTGTGTCATCGCATGATAAAAAAAGAGCTAGCGCTTTACACTTGAGGCTTTTGCGCCCACTTTTGCGTAAATAATGCGTGAGGCATAATAGCCCCGGGTGTTTCAATCACCTTACTTGCTGCATAGTTAGCTAATTTGGTTGAATTTTGCGGGCTTTGCCCTTGTAGACGCGCACCCAAATATATGCCGTTAAACGCATCACCTGCCGATGTCGTATCAACCACGTTATCACTTTTCACGATATCTATTTCATGATGCCCAGTTGAATTAACAACGTGGACTGATTCTGGGCCTTGTTTAAAGACAAGTTCCGTAAAGTCGTAGGCTTGGCAAAAATCTATACACTCTTGAACGCTTGTAAACCCATATAGACTGGCAAAATCATCAAGACCTGGCATAAGCATCTGACTAATTGAGAAAGCTCTTTCGATATTTTGTTTCGCGACGTCTTTGCTTTCCCATAAAACCGGGCGGTAGTTAGGGTCAAATATAATTTGTACGCCATTTTGTTTGAGCTTGGTAAGCAATTCAAATAACTTATCGCGTTCTACAGGATGCAAAATGGCCAAAGTAATGCCTGAGAAGAAAACACTGTCGCCTTCTGAAAACTGACTTAGCAATTCGGTTTGCTGCTTTTCACTTAACAAAGACATCATTGATTTTGCAGCAGAATCATTGCGCCAGTAAATAAAACTGCGCTCGCCGGTTTCATCATTGACCACCATATACGTGCCTAAGTGTTTGCTATCACTCAGTGCGATATGCTGCGTCCCTATATTCTCATCTTTAACCTTGGCGATAAACTGTTCGCTTAAACGGTCTGTACCCGCACCCGTTAAAAAGCTAGCATCAACGTTATCGTAAGCGCGACTAAGATAAACAGCAGTGTTGTATACATCACCAGCAAAAGATCGTGCTAATAAATCATCTGATTTCTGTACAAGCTCAAGCATTGCTTCGCCAATAAATAATACCTTGGATCGGATAGTCATTTTTCAGTTAGTTCTCTTTGTTTTTTTAGCAGCAGGCCAGTTACTTTAAGCTATATCTATTCGTATTCATAGCCTTTGTGCTCATTGTGTAAATGATAAAACGTGGCTTGCACAAAGTCATTCTTATCGCCTGAATTATTCTGATTGTAAACGCCCGCTTTAAAAAACATCCATTCACTAGTTTTGCCGTAGCCACTTTTACTCATATCAAACACTTCTGTGATATTTGGCTTGCCTTGACGTATTAGTGTCACGGTTAAGTCGTGTTCAACCACAGATATTTTGTAGCTAAAAATCTCATTTAGCTCTATGCCATCTTCTGGGTTTTCGGCTTTATGTGAACGAGTGCCTACCATTTCTACATAAATATCAGGATCGTCGCCTATCTCGTGAGCAAAGTAGATTGAGCCTTTTGAATTATTTGGCAATTTACGATAGTACAAGCGTATTGGCTCATCGTGAGTGGCATGTATTTGCCCTATGATCACGCGACCTACCATTCTATCGTTACCCGTTACCGATACTCGATTGACCGACAACGTGGCTTCCATTGAACCATCAACACCACCTGCTTTTTGCTGATTACGAAAATGTGAAGAACTGAATACCCAATTGTTTTTAGTTATCCCGCGCGTTTTAATACTGCGGTCGCCGCGACGAAGCATTTCACGCAATTCAGTACGTACGTATTTGGTATTCTTAGATGTTTTTGCGCCATAATTGGGTGAGGCAAAGACCATACCGCCGCTGTCGGCAGTGTAAAAAAGAGGTTTAAGTTCAAAACCCTTATGTAAGGCAACCTCAGGAATCGTATCTGCTCTATCATCTTTATCGGTATCGATTGGTAGTGTTAATTGCCAATCAAGCAAATCAAAATTTTCGCCTGGCGGCTTTGAAGGATCCAGTTTATCTAAATCACCTAACAAAACTCCGTCAGCCAAATCGTCGTGAACTGTTTGTGCATTTGCGTTTATTGACTGCACCAAATAAAAACTAAAAACGACTACACTCATGCTTTTTATGATTCTACTTAAGCCCACTTTACTATCCTTATTTCTTAACCTTTATTACACAATATTAGCTTGTTGGTATTGCCACTGATGATATTGAGTATTTCACCATCACAGCGCTGCCAAGCTTATTATCGTAGAATACACAGTTTCTTTTGTTATTACCAATAAATTTATTATTGGCAAGAAACCAAATATATATTGGTAACAATTACATTGAATTGGTAACAATTATTGGTAATAACAAAGACAGGGGTTACAGGCAATAAAAAGCCCTCTTCTAGAGGGCTTTTTGTATCTTGCGATAGCTATGTCCTAGCTTTTCTTACTGATCAGAACGGAATGTCATCATCAAAATCAATATCTGGTTCAGACATCTTAGGCGCTGGTTGTTGGGGCGCATTCGGCTTAGGAGCATTGTAATTTTGTTGGGGTTGTTGATAACCGCCTTGCTGGCCGCCACCTTGAGGTGCACCGCCGCCTTGCTGAGGCGCTTGGTTTGAGTACCCGCCTTGATTGTTTTGTGAGCCACCGCCGTCTCCACGACCGCCCATCATTTGCATGTTATCGGCAATAATTTCGGTTGTGTAACGGTCGTTACCTTGCTGGTCTTGCCATTTACGTGTTTGCAATTTACCTTCAATAAACACTTGTGAGCCTTTTTTGAGGTACTCGCCGGCTACTTCAGCTAAACGACGATACATGGTCACGCGATGCCATTCGGTTTTTTCTTGCTGTTGGCCTTGTTGGTCTTTCCAACTTTCGCTGGTCGCAATGCTCAAATTTGCCACGGCGTTACCATTTGGCATGTATCGAACTTCAGGGTCGTTTCCTAAATTCCCGACAACTATTACTTTGTTTACACCTCTTGAGGCCATGTTCTTTCCTTTCTCAATCTTGTATTTTTAATGTTGTTAAATTGGCTGCTTCTATCAATTTATAGGCTGAGTCTATATCGAATGTCTTTGCATCTACCTTAAGATAAATGGCCGATTCGATAGGGTCGGCTAGTGCTTCTTTTACGCCAGTTAAGGCATTTATCTGGCCGCTAAGCAAAGCAAGTTGCTGTTCTATAACAGTCGCACGACTTGTTTCTTTTAAAACCGACTCATTAAGTAATGCTAAGTTGAGTGTCACGCGTTTTATTCGCTCAACACTCGTCAAACCTTTCGCGATTAAGCTTAACAAAAAGATAATCACTAAGCACATAATAAATGTATATTCAGGGCCAAAAAAGCTGTTCAACAGGCCAGAAAACAAACCGCCTAAAAAGGCGCCTAAAAATTGATGACTGGCATAAATGCCCATTGCACTGCCTTTGCTACCAGCTGGCGATATCGACGAGACCATGGCGGGCATTTTCGCTTCTAAAAAGTTAAAACCAGTGAAAAACAAGATACCCGCCGCAGCAATACCAAACCACGAATCACCATTGGTTAATAGTACAACAAACGCGCCTGCCATAAACAATAGTGCAAACCTGAAGCTAATATTCATGGGCAGTTTGTCTACTAACTTGATCATGACAACCAAACCAAGTACCGACGCACCTAATATCACTGAATATAAAACCCAATGCTCGCTCAAAGGCACATTAATATTAATTAGCTTTACAGGCACTTGCACAAAAAAGCAGGTAATAAGTAAATGCACCACTAGCACCGACCAATTTAGTCGCCACAAATGTGTGTGTTTGTATAAGTTGTTAAGCTGGCCAAGCCTTGGCAAAGCATCCCCAGTAGGTAGTGAATACTTAGAGTTTTGCACACCAAATTTTATCATTGGAATACACAACAGCGATAAGCCTGCCGTGATTAAGAATATGCCTTGCATGCCCAACTTAGCGGCAATGAGCGGCCCAAGCAGCAAGGCGATGTAAAATGAAAAGCCAATCGAAATACCAATTAAGGCCATTATTTTAGTGCGCTGAGATTCTCGCGTCACATCACTAGCCAAGGCCATTACTGCACCCGCAATTGCGCCACTGCCTTGCATAATTCGACCAAGAGTAAGTAACCACATACTATCGGCAAGGCCTGCTATTAATGAGCCCAAAGCAAACAAACAAAGGCCGATATAAATAACGGGTTTACGCCCCCATTTATCAGATAACAAGCCCATTGGAATTTGGAAAATGGCTTGGCTCAAGCCATAGCCGCCAATGGCAAGCCCCACCCACAAAGGCGAGTAATCAGGATAAGCAACAGCGGCAACGGCAATCACGGGGATCACCATAAACAAGCCCAGCATACGCAAAACGTACACCGACGCTAAGCTAATACCAGCTTGCCATTCTGTTTTATTTAACGAAGAACTCATATAAAAGAAGTACTGCCTTTCGCGCTTTTTGGAATACGCATATTATTGTGTACAGATGATAAAACGGCCTGCATTTTAAACTGTTTGCGTTAATATTAATAGCCAATTTAGAAGTACAGATAAAACATATCGTTTGTATATCGTGACATTCGGATATTCTGTTGACCTTAATATTATATTGCTTAATATTATGAACGACAACGACCACCTTGAGTGACAATAGCTTGAAAGTTAGTGAATTAAGTCATTAATCAAAGTGATGGTCTTTTCACTAACACGACTAAGGTAATATAAAATTGTTAAAAAACACCGCATTTACTCTTTCGATTTTTGTCATTGTCATCTTGACGCTGATATTTCCCGAGTACTTTACTCAAATCGGTGATTTCAAATTAACCGCCCTCATTGTTCCACTGCTAATGATTATTATGTTTGGCATGGGAACCTCAGTCGGGATAAACGATTTCACGCGCGTCATGAAAATGCCAAAAGGCGTTGCGGTTGGTCTTGTTTGCCAATTTACAATTATGCCGGTTGTTGGCGTAAGTTTAGCGATCATATCGGGATTACCACCCGAAATTGCGGCAGGTATTTTATTAGTTGGCTGCGCGCCTGGTGGCCTTGCTTCTAATGTCATGGCTTACATATCAGGTGCTAATTTAGCACTATCGTTAACACTGACCGCATGTTCCACACTACTTGCCCCATTTTTAACGCCCTTGCTTATGTCGGCCTTAGCCGGTGAATTAATAGAAATTGATACTTTGGGCATGTTTTGGAGCATTACAAAGATTGTTATTTTGCCTGTGTTTACAGGTCTTTTATTTAATCATTTCTTACATGGCCGCTTCCCGCTTATCGACAAGCTAATGCCTTTGTTATCGATGCTTGGTATTGTGCTAATCATTGCCATTATTACAGCCGCAGGAAGAGACACGCTGATCACGCTTGGTTTTGTATTAGTTGCAGTAGTCATTGCGCAAAACGTACTGGGCTTAAGCTTAGGGTATGGCGTAGCAAAACTACTTAAAATGGACGAAGCCTCTGCCCGAGCCATCGCATTTGAAGTAGGCATGCAAAACTCAGGCTTAGCCTCTGGTATCGCCGTCGAAATGGGTAAAACCGCGACAATGGGCGTCGCGCCAGCGGTGTTTGGTCCTATTATGAATGTGAACGGATCTATACTTGCCTCGTTCTGGCGCAAAACAGCAACGCGGAGCGACCGCAAAGAAAGAGGCACAGAAAGTGGCACAGAACCCGAATAAAAAACTACCCAAAAGATGGCATAACAATATGATGATCTTGTCGCTAGAACAGTCGTAAACAACTGCTTACCCATCAAAGTTAATTGTCTTATTGTTTTACAGCAATATCCTTGCGCAGAGCATCTTTTTTTATCTAGCTGTGGCATAATGGTCGATTACTAAAATTCAGGTGTATTGATAGCAAATATGGATTACATAGAAGTCCGCGGTGCGCGCACGCACAATCTTAAAAACATCGATTTAACCCTTCCTCGCGATAAATTAGTGGTAATCACTGGTTTGTCTGGCTCAGGAAAATCATCTTTAGCCTTTGATACGCTTTATGCTGAAGGCCAAAGGCGATACGTAGAAAGCTTATCTGCTTATGCGCGCCAGTTTTTATCGATGATGGAAAAACCTGATGTTGATCATATTGAAGGTTTATCTCCTGCTATTTCTATTGAGCAAAAGTCGACTTCTCATAACCCACGTTCGACCGTGGGCACCATTACCGAAATCTACGATTATTTACGTTTGCTATTTGCACGTGTTGGCACGCCGCTATGTCCTGATCACAATGTGCCTCTTGATGCACAAACTATTAGCCAAATGGTCGACAAAGTACTGAGTTTTGAAGAAGGCACTAAGCTCATGTTGCTTGCGCCAGTGGTGCAAGAGCGTAAAGGTGAGCATTTAAAAACCTTAGAAAGCTTGGCGGCACAAGGCTTTATAAGAGCACGTATTGATGGCGAAGTATGCGATTTATCAGATCCACCAGATTTAGACCTTCGCAAAAAACACACTATTGAAGTCGTGGTTGACCGCTTTAAAGTGCGTGAAGATTTGCAATTGCGATTAGCTGAATCATTTGAAACCGCTTTAACCCTTTCATCGGGTGTTGCAAAAGTGGTTTACATGGACGAGACCGACAAAGATGAAATTGTCTTTTCGGCCAATTTTGCATGTCCACACTGTGGTTATAGCATTACAGAATTAGAACCGCGCATCTTCTCGTTTAATAACCCTGCTGGTGCATGCCAAACCTGTGATGGTTTGGGTACCAGACAATTTTTTGATCCGCATCGCGTGATTGGTAACGATGAATTAAGCTTATCCGGCGGTGCTATAAGAGGCTGGGATAAGCGCAGCTACTACTATTTTCAAATGTTGATGTCGGTAGCTGATCACTACGGTTTTGATTTGACTGTACCGTTTCAAGACCTTGATGCAAAAGCTAAAAAGATTGTACTGCATGGCTCTAACGGCGAAACAATCAAGTTTAAGTACATAAACGAGCGCGGCGACATTATGGAGCGCAAGCATCCATTTGAAGGCATTATTCCCAACATGGAAAGACGCTACCGCGAGACCGAGTCAAATACCGTGCGCGAAGAGTTAGGCAAGTATCTTAACCATCAACCATGCTCAAGCTGTTCAGGCTCACGGTTGCGCTTAGAAGCGCGAAACGTATTTATTGCTGATACCAATCTACCTAAAATCGCGAATATGTCGATTGAAGAAGCATTTTCGTTTTTTAACGAGTTAAATCTAAGCGGACAACGTGCCACAATTGCTGACAAAATCCTAAAAGAAATCATGGATAGACTGCAGTTTTTGGTGAATGTCGGGCTCAACTATTTATCACTAGAACGAAGCGCCGATACGCTCTCTGGCGGTGAAGCTCAGCGAATTAGATTGGCGAGTCAAATAGGTGCAGGATTAGTGGGCGTTATGTACGTATTAGACGAGCCCTCTATTGGCCTGCATCAACGTGACAATGAGCGCCTTTTAAAAACTTTACGTCATTTACGTGACCTTGGTAATACCGTCATTGTCGTGGAACATGATGAGGATGCTATTCGTGAAGCTGATTATATTGTCGATATTGGCCCTGGCGCGGGCGTGCATGGTGGCGAAATAATCGCGCAAGGTAAACTTGAAGATATTACCTCGTGCGAAAACTCACTCACTGGCAAGTATTTGTGTGGTGTTGAGAAGATTGATATACCACCCGTTCGTACGCCAACTAAAGGCCGTGAATGGCTGGTACTTGAGGGCGCAACGGGCAATAACTTACGAGATGTGACTTTAAAAATACCCACGGGCTTAATGACCTGTATTACGGGTGTATCTGGCTCGGGTAAATCAACACTGGTCAACGACACATTTTACCGCATTGCTCAGCGCGAATTAAACCGAGCGACGGTTAACGAGCCTGCAGCGCATAAATCAATGACCGGTCTTGAGCACCTCGATAAGGTAGTAGATATTGACCAAAGCCCAATTGGCCGCACGCCGCGCTCAAACCCAGCTACTTACGCAGGAATCTTTACGCCCATCCGCGAGATTTTTTCGGGTACGCAAGAGTCACGTTCGCGTGGATACAAACCCGGTCGCTTTAGCTTTAATGTAAAAGGCGGGCGCTGCGAAGCCTGCCAAGGTGACGGTGTTATTAAAGTAGAAATGCACTTTTTGCCCGATGTTTATGTGCCTTGTGATGTTTGTAAAGGCAAGCGTTATAATCGTGAAACACTTGAGATACGCTTTAAAAATAAAAACATCCATGAAGTACTCGACATGACGGTGGAAGACGCGCGTCATTTCTTTGATGCAATCCCTTCTATCGCGCGTAAATTGCAAACCTTGATGGACGTTGGCTTGTCGTACATTCGATTAGGCCAATCAGCTACTACCTTGTCGGGCGGTGAAGCGCAGCGAGTCAAATTGGCCAAAGAACTATCAAAACGCGATACTGGACAAACCTTATATATTTTAGATGAGCCTACAACGGGCTTGCACTTCCACGATATTAAACAACTGCTACAAGTCCTTCATCGACTGCGCGACCATGGCAATACCGTGGTCGTTATAGAGCATAACCTTGATGTAGTTAAAACGGCCGATTGGGTGGTTGACTTAGGGCCAGAAGGCGGCTCTGGCGGTGGCATGATAGTATCGGAAGGTACGCCTGAATATGTCGCTAAAGACAAATCGTCACATACAGGTAGCTTTTTGG
>CAYURD010000023.1:21906-46006 GCA_964446865.1 uncultured Glaciecola sp. | reverse complement strand
AGCCAAAAGCACTCATATGAGTAAATACACTAAAAATAATGATTCAAAGAAATAAGCTTTGCATGATAGCGTTTTTTATCTTCTGGTAAATATGCCAATTGCTTAGCTTGTTCGAGTGCTAATTTAGCCGCTTGAGGCTTTGCCATTGCGTCATACACTTTGGCTAAAGAGAACTGAGGTTGATGCAAATATGGCGCGCGTTTAATACTCTCTTTTAAATAGATTTCTGCTAGTTGATAACGACCTTCGTTAAAAAATTGCTCACCCTTTTTGAGCCAAGTAAAAGGATTTGCATCGTTTGCTTTTTCTGTTTGTGCGAGTATTTTTGCTGCTCTGTCGTCTTCACCATTGGCTTTCAGCATAGTGTAAAAGTTGTCGAGCACGGTAACTGAATAAATGCTGTTTTCCAGCATAAAATCATAAAGCGCATATGCATGTTGTGGCTTGCCTATTCGTTTATAAATAATTGCTTTTAAGTTTAGGGTCTCAGGATGAAGTGAGTTCTTATCGTGAGCCATCATGACATATGAATACGCTAAATCGATGTTATCTTCAGACAGTGCTTGCGCCGCTAAATTATGCCAATACATGATCAGCAAGTCCTCTTGGCTAACGTTACCGCTAGTATGGTTACCTGACTCTGCGAAGTAATCGATTACTACCGATGCAGGTCTTATAAATACTTGATCTTCTTTAGGAGCAGCTGTGTCGTACAAAACAGAGTTTAGGTGTGTAGATAACAACTGAATGTCGTTATTTTGGCTGTACACTGGCGAGCTATGTACTTTTTTATACTGAATAGTCACCCCGGTCAATTTTGCTAAGGAAGTGGTTAGTACGGCCAAACTCAAGCAGTTTCCCTGCTGGTTTGCTAATGATGATGATGCATTCAAGGTTGCACCGCGATAGGTAAAATGCCGAGTTTGTGTCTCTAAGTATGCTGCAACGCGCAAATACATTGGCTTATTTGCATTAGACGGTGAGTTAATAAAGGCAAAAAACGCTTCTTGTTGCGTGTTGTTTAGGCTAAATATTTGCGCTTCATCGATGTATTGACGATTAAGGCCGGTATCTGTAAAAGTGGGCGCTTGAGGGTGCACAGTAGTGTCTATACTAGCGATATCGTTATTAAATGTGTGGTAACTAGATGTATGCGTACATCCAGTTAGAACAATCGCTGCTATCAGACTCACAAAGGTAGTTTTTTTACTCACGCTCACGTTTTGCTCCATGTCATTGTCCTTTTGACCGTTGACGCCTATTTACATCAGATTTAATAAATGTCACTCTTTAAAAGTATCGTAGTTTTATATAAAAAGGAATAACAAAAATGAGCAATGACGCTTTCGCCCCACCCGAATCAGATTTAGAAATTGCATCTCAAGGTCCTGAAGTAGTCGACAAATTTTATGTCGTCTCAATGCCTAAGTTTATTACGTTATATGTGGTCACGCTTGGCTTATACTCAGTTTTTTGGTTTTACATGAATTGGCGTAATTACCGCCAAGCTACTGGCTGGCATATGTGGCCGATAGCCAGAGCTATTTTCTCAATCTTTTTTGCGCATTCATTGTTTTCTGAAATTAGTGAAGAACTGCGCTTAAAGAAAATAGAATACAAATGGATGGCAATGCTTTGGGCCACCGTCTATGTATTATTTACCATAGTGTCTAATATTTTCGACCGCTTTGTTGATCAGGAGGCTGAATTGGCTGCGATTGATTTTGTCGCATTTGTGTTTTGGCCGGTCATCATGCTTTCATTAGCAAGAGCACAAGTTGCCATTAATATAAGTCAAGACGACCCAAAGGGTGCCAGAAACAGCCAGTTTACAGTTTATAACTTTTTATGGATAGCTTTAGGCGCATTCGTTTTACTGGCCTTAGCCGTTGGTTTTGCGGATGTATTTGGCTTGTTAGATTCATTGTAAATTATGTTGGGACTAATACCCAGTTAGTTCCAAAAAGCCTCTGCCTTGATGTGTGCCACTGATACTCACCATGCCTTCGTAATAAGGCACTGATGCGGTATTGTACTGATCATCTTTTGAGGTAGTAATTTGTAGTTCAATATCTTTACTCGGTATGTTTAAGGACCAATCTAAAGGGAAGGTTTTTTGCTTTACTTTGGTCATTTCAATGGGCTTAAGCGTGATCATGTCATCTTTGAGAGTAAGCTGTTCACCATTAGCCGAGATGAAAGAGCCTGTAATATAATCGGGCGCTCCGTCTAAACGCATTCTAAAGGCCATGATTTTACTGCCATCGTCTAAATGCAGCGATAGCCAGTCCCAACCAAGTGTTTGAGTGTCTAGTAACTGAGATGTCCATTCGTGATCGTACCACGCTTGTCCTTTTACCTTTTTGAAGGTTTGATTTTGCGAACTACCAAAACGTAGCTCACCTGTCATATCAATAAAAGGCGCGCTGTAGTAATGCGACGCATGTTCACCACCCGATGACTTAACGCTGTAGCCATCTTGACCATGAAGCACCAGTGGCCCGCTTTGTTTTAAGGTAAAGTTTGCTTGAACTCTGTCGTTTTGCTCACTTGTTGCTTTTGAAGTGTGTTTAGCCGTAAAAAGTAGGTTTGACGGAAATAAATCACTCTTCCCTTGTGTATTACGCCACTCCCAATCATCAATAAATGCGCTAAAAGGGGTACTTTCAACACCTGCATTGCCTACGCCGCCGCGTGCAAACTTTTCGGCAAACCAGTGCGAGTCCATTGAGTGGATTGAGGCATGGGCCATAAATATATGCTCGTTGGCCCATGGGTTTTTACTCATTGCATTTTTGTTTGTATTTTCGCCGCTTGGGTTTCTAAATCGAAAGAGCGTCCATTGCATACCGTATGCTTGGCCTTCTTCATCTTCTAAATTGGCCGTTAAATACCACCATTCAATATCAAAGCTGTTGTGAGAAGCATGATCATCTGGCCATGTTATTTTATAATTAGGATCAGCCACTTCCCCAGGTCTCGTGTTCTCATTAAATACAGTGCGACCAAATATGGAATCATTCTGGGGGTAACTTTCGGTGCTAAGGCTTAACAAGAGCATTATGCCAATTCCAATTCCAATCAATACTGACGCAGATACCAACAGCACTTTTACATTTAATTTAGCCATCGGATATCCTCAATCAAGGGTTTTTTGCTGGTTCTAATAATCGGAATCGCAATTATCGCAATCACCACAGCCAAGCTAATCAGGTAAACATTAATGATTTTAAGCACATCAATTTGTAGAGGATAAGTCCACTGAAAAGCCTGTAAATTGATTTCAAAGATTAAGATCCAGCTCAATAGTATGCCAAACGGTGTGGCTAATATTAGGGCAACAATACACAATACAGCGTATTGAAATAGCGCAAGGCCTTGGGTTTTTAAAGCTGACACGCCTAAACTACGCACCAACATATTTTGCGCGCGTACCGTTTTCATTAATACAATAATTGCACAAGCTAGTGATAGGGCTGCAATTAGCAAGGTCACAATATTCAAGCCATCGGTTATCAAAAATGTTTGGTCAAACGCTCGCGTTGAAATAGCCAGTAATTGTTCTGTCGTGATTAAGTTGCGTTCATGATTAATGCCTGCATCTGTTAAGCGTGTTCTAAACGCTGTTATTTGCTCATCATTGGCATTAATTGAGTAAATAGCACCGCTTGATTGCTGTTTATCAAATTGTGAAATTGGCAAGAGGACTTGTTTGAAGGTGTTGCCAAAATCGTAAATTATTCCTTTTATAATGTATGTAGAGGCTTCTTTAGTGCTTGGATGAGGAAGCTCAACAGTATCGTTTAATTGCAGGTCAAAATTAAAAGCAAACTGTTGATTTACAAAAACACCGTTTTCATCCTCAAAACTCTGCCATGCTTGTTGAACATCGTCGACAGCGTAAAACACCATAGCTTGTTTAAACGACGCTGTGGTTGGGTAACTATATTGCTGTATGCCCAAACCTTTATATTCAATCTCATTCTCATAACGCTGAATAAGCTCAATGTCAGCCTGTTGTGCTATTGAATTGATGTCTGTATCACCTTCATAAAACAAATAGTAATCAGACACTAAGCGCTGCTCTAACCAAGACACGGTAGCGCCTCTAAAACTATCGACCATTAAATTCATGCCAATATTGCTGGTCGCGGCAATAAAAAATGCGCAACATGCTACTTTTGTTCTAGCCGACAAACCTGCGCTTTGTCTAACACTTAGCTGTAACAGCGGGAATTTGTTAGGGATACATAAGTAAAGTAGTTCTATCATTTTGGGGTAGTTAGCAAGCAGCAAACTACACCCAGCCAAAATAACAAAAGCCGTTGCAAGCAACAGTAGCCACAGACTTTTTGCGAAAAATAATATTAGGACACCCACTACAGAGCATGCGCCAAATAAGTACCAAAATACCGTAGAAGTCGCATTTGTATTAGTCGTAGAGTCGTCCTTTATACTCGATAAGCTTTTGTTTGCTTGTGAAAATGAAAAAACCGTTGCTAGCATTGTCCCTACTACGCTAATTCCAAAAACTTGAAGAAATAAGCTTAATAAAGAGGGTTTGCCAAAACCTAATTCGACTGCGTATAAACCTTCTAATGTGGCTTGAACAGCAGGTGACACAAAGTTTGCAAGGTGGATGCTTAGGTAAATTCCCAACAAGCTGCAAATTGCCGTTAATAAAATGAGTTCGGCGAGCTGCGTAGCAAATATTTGACGGCGATTTATACCTAGCTGGCGGCATACTTTCAGCCAAGGCATGCGACTGGCGATGGTCAGATTGACTGCGTTTAAGACAATAAATAAACACACTACAAACATGAGAAGTGCCATGGCCATCAAATTAAGATGAAAGCTCTCGGTCATTTCGCTTTGATCATTGCCATTGTCTATTTCGGCTAAAATTAGATGTTCTGGCAATTGCGATTTTAGGCGATTTATTCTTACACTGGCTTGGTTCTCGCTACTTATGACTAATAGCATGCTTAGTGCTTGCTCTGGAAATAGTTGATAAAAACGGCCTATATCTAAAATGATATCGTTGCCTAGGCTAGCTTCTTCAATGGGGCGTAAAACAGGCAACGCAGAATGGCTTTGTTGAGTTTCATTTTTGATAAATAAGTCTTGTGATGAACGGTCATTGCCTTGTGTTAATTGCGCAAGAAGCGTTGGGTGTAATAGTGCGCTTTGACTGTCTATGGTATTCATTGCGCCCAAATTAGAAAAAGCATCGCTTTGATTCAAAGCACCGCTGGTGTTAACAAAGGATGTAAATGCAAAACTATCAATGCCGGTAAATTCAACGCGCCTGCTGGTGACCCGTTTTTCTGAGGTGTAAATGTGTGACTTTACCTGAGCAACCGCGACTAGTTCATCAAAGCCTTGCCGCCTAAGCATGACATAGTCTTGCTTTGTTAAAGGGGCTTGATTGGCTGACGAGTCTTGCTTGGCAATAATTTGGTGGCTGACATTGCTGACTAACAAAGTGTTGTTGCTGCTATAACTTTGCTTAGCGCTGTTGTTAATTAATAATACGCTTGATAAACCCGTGACCGCGATGCTGAGCGAAACAATTAGCATTAACATGCTGAATTTGTTGTTTCGATAACTCTTAAGCAATAGGCTAATAAAATGCATTTTCAGGCTATCCACTTGCTTACTAAAATTAGAGAATGAACATTCTTATGCATGTTTATTGCCTGACTCTTGGCCTAATTCTCGGCCCAACTCTCGGCACTGCCCATTCGTTAATAAGAGCTGTCTTTGTGTAAGCATCGCGACTTTTTCACTGTGGGTAACAATGACGAGGCTTGCTTGATGAGATGCGCAGATATCAATAAGCAACTGGCTGACAGTATCGGCATTTTTGTTATCAAGATTGCCAGTAGGTTCGTCGGCAAGCAGTATGCTAGGTTTGTGTGATAGTGCCCTGGCAATGGCTACGCGTTGTTGTTCGCCTCCCGAAAGCTGATTTGGCAGCTTATGTTGAAGCTTGTGTATAGACAAAGCTTCAAGTAAACGGTTTATATGATCATTATCTATTGTGTTGTGATTTGATGGCAAATTTAGCTTTGCAGGCAAGGTAATGTTGTCAATTACGCTGATACAATCAATCAAATTAAACTTTTGAAAGACAATACCTACTTGAGATTGCCGGTAATGGTCTGCTTGCGTTTCTGAAAACTCGGTGATGTCTTGTTGACTTCCTGTCTTTTGATCCTGTTTGAATATGTGACCGCTATCGGGTGTGTCGAGCGCCGCTAAAAGGTGCAATAGCGTTGATTTACCAGAGCCTGATGCGCCTTGAATACTTATACTCTCACCTTGTGAAATGGTAAGGTTCAAATTTTTCAGTATTTGCTGGCGGACATTCGCGTCAATGTAGCTTTTTGAGACAGATTCTAAAATTAGCATCGTTTTATTGCGTTCTTTTGATTGTGATTATATTACGTGAAATAAGGGAGTGTTGATCGTTGCTACGTAGCCTTAAAAAGAGCCTTACTAACTTTTTGCTCTAAATACGTAGGCTAGCCCCAAGCCACTCACAAAGCCAAAAAGATGCGACTCCCATGAAATATAAGGCCTAGAAGGCAAAACGCCCCATACCATTGCACCATAAAAAACAGCGACAAACAGTGAGATCATTGTCAGGCTTATTTTTTTGCTTAAAAAGCCTGCGAGTACCAAGTAACCAAAATACCCATAAATAACACCACTCGCGCCCAAATGATAAGCTGTGCGAGCAAAAAGCCAAACCAGCACGCCAGTACTGACAATCAATAACACAGAGACGATAAAGAACTTCTTTTGACCAAATTGCATGGTTAATAAGGCAAACACGCACAGCGTGATGATGTTAGAAAAGAAATGTTGAATATCAGCATGCAAAAAGGGCGCTGTTAGTATAAAGATAAGGCTATCAAGGTCTCGCGGCACAATACTGAATTGATTGAGTACTCTGCCAGTTGCTAGATTGATAAGTTCGATGATCGCGAGTAGAGCAAAAACAAAACCAACAAAGCGTATTTGTTTTGCGAATGGAGCAAGCTTGTTTTGCATAATGAGTGAGAACTTGTTTTGTATGAGTGACGCATATATTACATCAAGCGCACATTTATGGTAAGCACAAGCCTTGTGTCGAGGGCTTGTTAGGAGCTTTTTCTTGTTTACGCTTATGGGATAGCGGGGCCAAAAACTTCTGCATGGGTTTTGATGTTGTATTCTTTCTTCAAGGCTTCAACAAATGCTTTCTCTTTTTGCATAAAAGCAGTGAGCTTTTCTAAGGTCATAATATGTTTAATGCTCGACATGTGATAATCGACAGAGATATTGGGTAAATTCTTATTAATTGTTAAGCCTGTTAATCTTGGGTCTGATTCAATGATATGTTTGGCAATGTTATACTCTACGTCAGCCGCATCGGCCGTGCCTTGTCTAAGCCTGTGTAACGCACTTTCTAAGTCTCGTACAGGTATTGATTGAATATCATATTTTTTAATTGGCTCGACCCACGTAATAGCGGTGTAACCAAATGGGATGGCAACTTTCTCAATATCAGAAATAGGTACGTGCTTATTTTCTTCTCTGACAAAGGTTGAACTCGTCACTGATAGCAGTGGGCCACTGTATATGTTGGGTGTGCGGTTAGACCGATAGGCGACCCATAAGGGGTTATCAGGGAAAATAAAATCGATAGCGCCATTATCCATTGCCGTTTGCAAGCGCGTCATTGGCATTGCAATGTATTCGAATTCAATATTATTCTTTTCTGCGAATTTTTCTAAAACTCGCCAACCTATTCCTTTGTCTTTGACATCGACAAACGAGAATAACGGGTAAGAGTTTAAGTAGCTCACGCCAATTTTAAATTTTTTGATTTTCTTTGGTGCATTTGAATCGGTTATAGTAACGCTGGCATCTTTAGCTGTCTGACCATCTTTCTCATTAGTTATTGTCGCATACACCGTTTGGGACGTAAGCGATAAAAAGAAGGCCATTAGTACGGCGATCAGCAGATGAGGTTTTGGCATGTAAAAGCACCTTGCGACTAATAGGGTTACTGCATCATGTATCATGTAAATTTATCGGCTTAATCAGTCATTTACTTAGCGAGTTTGTATCATTTTTGGGCCGGCAGTGCCTCAATATTGCCCATGCTCTGCATTTAGCTTAGTGCAAACTCATTTTCACGAGTGATTTTACTGTGAGTTTTGTTGGGTTGAACCACGCAAAAGTTGACCAAAAAACAAATGAATGCAAAAAACACGTAAGTGAGTAAACACTAACATAACTTGAGTGTTCGAAATACACACATATCCGCAGCAATTTAGATTAAAGATTTAGCTCTCTTTTTACGCTAAGAATTAGGTGGATTTTTATTATGATACTTATCAATTAACAATTTTAGGATTATTTATTTCATACTAACCGGGCAGGCTTTAAAAACAAGTATGCGGAAATTTGAGTGTCTTAATAATACAAATTATTGCCAAAAATAACCTTACGAAGTCGTTACTGAAAAAATTTTTTCTCTATGTTTAATCGCTGTGACCATTTAGATTTTGTAATGTTCACAAGCGTGATATTTATGTGAAAATATTTTGTTCCGATAGTTAAGTATTGTCATTTTAAACCAAATTCCTTGCAAAATAATTCTATGTAAGAGTATGTTTTTGTCAGTTTGTGTCAATCTCTGACCGTTACCAAAAATGCTCATGTAGTGTAAGGATTATTCTTTAACCAGAGCAGTGGACGTCAAATCTGGCTTTCGTCTAGTGAAACTTAGACATTATAAATAAAGGCGTGTATGCTTGTTCACACAAAGTCACGCATAGATAATTCTCACAGTTTCACCTAGAGTTTACGATACTACGGCGTTTACCCACTAGCACAAATGAGTTAGTTGATGATCTTAAAAAACAAAATTGCCAAGTTTCTTGACTGTGAGTTAGATTGTAATTCTGGCCAGTTGAACTTGAGTGGTGTACAGCAAAATTTAGAGCCCTTGGTCTTTCAATTTTTGTTGCTTCTGATCCAGCACCAAGGTGACATTGTTTCTAAGCAAAGTGTCATTGATCAATTGTGGGTCGATAAAAAACCGACCGACGAAGCGCTGCGAGCTATGGTGAAAAAAACCAGAGAAGCGCTCAAAGATGATGCACGAAATCCCAGCTACATAAAAACCATTCCCACAAAAGGTTATGTGTTAATTCCTCCTGTCGCGCTTAGCTCTACACTTGTGCAAACTTGGTTTCAGGCAAATAAGAAATTGAGTGTATCACTTGGGTTATTCGTAACTTTTTCCGTCGTGCTGCTAATGTGGTATTTGTTTATCCATCAACCGCCGCCTGAAGTCGTTAATAAAATTGTGCTAAGTAAAACAAAAATTGCCAACATTCCAGATAAAAAAGTTAGCACTTACTATATAGATGGAGTATTGACAAATATATCAATAAGCAATGACCATGAACGTGATGTCGGTCACTTAATAATTGATAATATCGAGGGCAAGCAGCAACAAAAAATAGTATTTAATAGCCATTTGTATGATGGATTTTGGTGGTCAAAGGCCAGTCAACGACTTTTGGTTATGCGTAACGATAGTTCGGGCTTTTACATGGTGCAGTTTTATAAAGATGGGTCAGATCCTTTTGTCACCTTGTTTGAAGTCGCGCTTGATACTCAATCAGAGGTATTAGCATTTGATTATCAAGGCACAACGATTTTGGTACGTGCTAGGGAGTCTGGCGAATTGACTGCTATCAATTTGCAGGCTAACGAATCTATAAGCAAGCCAATGCTAAAGTATTTGGAGTCTTGGTCTAAATCTAAGCAGATTGAATTAAACGCTGAACGTATGGCAGATGTAAAATTGTACCCAGCCAACAACAGTGATGCTTTTATGGCAATTTTACATACTCAATCAAAGAGTTTTTTCCAACTTTATACATCCTTAGATGACGAACGTCCGGCGTATGAATTTACAAGCAGCCAAGAGATTGTGAGTGCAATTTGGAATGAGAGTGATGAACGTTTTAGCTTTACGACTAGTGATGGTCAGTTATTTTCTTTTCAGATAAGTGCGCTGCGCCTAACATCTTGGAATAGTGGTGGAGAGTCGATTAGCCGTATTGTTGTTGATTGTGCGAGTGACTGCTTTATTGTCGCTAATACACAAGACCTTCCTAAATTGAGCGAAATTACGAATCCGTTTAGGGCTTATGATAACAGCGGAGCAAGTAGTACCCTGGGCCAAACTAATGACATTAATGACTATGCCCAATTTATAAAAACTAATTCAATTACCCGAAACGAGAGCTTGCCGATATATTCTGAGCAAGGCTTATATTTTATAGAGCAGAGCGCTAATAAAGTTGCGATATTATTTAGAGCGAATAACAATAAAGAAGAAGTCATTTATAGCTTCGAAAATAAAGTCGCGATTGACGAACTTGTACTCGATAATGACGCAAACTTCTTGGCAGGCGTAGTCAATCAACGTCCCTTCGTTCTTGATTTGAGCTCTCGCAAATTACGTTTTATTCCATTAACTCTGCCAATCATTAGTCATTTGTCTTTCGATGATAAAAACGACTTACTTTATTTCGGTAAAACGATTGATGCAGTGACGCAGGCAAGTAGTGGTCAAATCCTTCAGAATACTCAGCAAACTGGGCGTCGAACTGCTGGTCTATACGAATATAATTTAAATAATCAGCAATCTCGTTTGATTGAAGCAGATATAAAAGTTCGTCAAACAATCGACCTTACAAACACTGTGAATAATGCAGAGGTGGCGCAAAAAGCGAGATTTGAAATAGATGCTGCTAATCGAGCAAGGGTTGTTTACCGAGGTGAGCAAGAGCCACTTTCACTTGGATTATTGTCAAGCTCGTGTATTAGCTGTTGGCAAATCAAAGGTAATTATTTTTACACCTTATCGTTTAGTCCTGGCAATGACACCTCTATTAAACGAATCAACTTGCTAAACGGTGAGCAAGAGCAACTACCAATTTTACTCGATAGCGTACTTAAACATTTTGCTTTGCATCCTAATAATCAAAAAGTCATGCTTAGCACTCGTCAAAATTTGCAAACTGAGTTAACTCGTATTGAGGGCTTTAGGCAGATGTTTTAAGTGTGCAGGCGCTTACCTAAACTCACGCGCATTGACCTTGAGTTGATCTAACAAATGGCTTAAGTCTATTAGCCTGCCGGCAATAATGTGTTCAACACCGCCATTGCCTCTTTCTAGAATACCTCTTACTTGCAGTACTTTGGCATTTAGGTAGGCTTTTTTTTGGGCTCTTGCACTGCGTTGCCAAATAATGATGTTTGAATTGCCGGTGTGATCTTCAAGCGTTATAAAAGTCACGCCGGCCGCGGTGCCGGGGCTTTGTTTGCATGAAACAACGCCAATGACTGATATGAGTGATTGGTGTTCTATTTTATGTAAATCTTTGGCTGCGGTGAATTTAGGCAGTAAATCAGCATTTTTTAGCATGGCAATTGGATGATGTTTGATTGATAGGCCTGTGCTGGCGTAGTCTTCGACTAAATCGTCAAATAAGTTGGGTTGTCTAATGATCGTGTCTTGCTGTGCTATATCTTTAAATAGGGGCAGGTCGGCACTATCGTTCATGAGTTGCCATCGGCTATTAAAGCGGTCTAGTTTGAAACAAGCAAACGCATTTGCACTGGCTAGGGCTTGCAAGCAACCTGCCGGAATACCGCTTTTTCTTATGTCTTGAATATTGTCGAAAGGACGTTTTTGCCTAAGCGTTAATAATGCGTCTATTGATGATGCTTTAAGACCTTTAACAAGTCTGAAACCAAGGCGCATGCAATATTGAGTATTGCTTACATTACTAACTTGTTTCTCTTGTACCAATTGATGGTCGTAGTTAGATGCATTCACGCATATTGGCAGTACCTTTATATGATGGCGTTTGGCATCTTGGATAATTTGTGATGGTGTATAAAAGCCCATTGGCAGGCTGTTAAGTAAACCAACATAAAACACGGCAGGATAGTAATGTTTTAGCCAAGCTGAGACATAGGCTAAAACAGCAAACGACGCTGAGTGAGACTCCGGAAAACCATATTCGCCAAAGCCACATATTTGCTGAAATAAACGCTCAGCATAGGCTTCGCTATAGTTGCGCTCGGTCATGCCGTCAACTAGCTTTTTGCGAAATTTACCCAAGGCTCCGTTTTTTTTCCAACTAGCCATGGCGCGTCGTAATTGGTCAGCTTCGCCACCTGTAAAACCAGCGGCCACCATAGCAAGCTGTATTACTTGTTCCTGAAAAATAGGCACGCCCATGGTGCGCTCGAGCACGCTTTTAACCGCCTCAGATGGATACTCCACTTTTTCTAAACCGTCGCGACGTTTTAAAAAAGGATGCACCATATCACCTTGTATAGGACCGGGCCTGACAATCGCAATTTGCACCACTAAGTCGTAGTAACACTTAGGTTTTAGGCGCGGTAGCATCGACATTTGCGCGCGTGATTCAATTTGAAACAAACCTACCGTATCGGCTTTGCTAATTTGTTTATAGACTTGTGGATCGTCACCCAATGCAGTGATAAACGCGATGCTGCACGATTGCTCATAGTGATGCTTGAGTAAATCGAATGACTTGCGAATGGCGCTTAGCATACCCAGTGCTAACACATCGACTTTAAGTAGCTTTAGGCTTTCTAGATCGTCTTTGTCCCATTGTATGACAGTGCGTTCGTCCATGGCGGCGTTTTCGACAGGCACTAGTTCGTATAATGGGCCTGCCGATATCACAAAGCCGCCAACATGTTGTGATAGGTGGCGAGGAAAACCAATCAACTGCTCAACTAAATGCACAAACTTATTGCCCAAAGAAGAGTCAGGGTCAATGCCTAATTCGCCTAGCTGTGATTGCCAACTGAGCGCCCGATCGCGCCGATTCACGTTTTTAATAAAAAAGTCCAAATCGCTTGGGTTAACGCCTAAACTTTTACCCACTTCTCGTAAGGCGCTTTTAAATCGATAGCACACCACTGTAGCCGCTAGAGCAGTTCGTTCACGGCCATATTTTTGGTAAATATATTGAATCACTTCTTCGCGTCGTTCGTGCTCAAAGTCAACGTCGATATCGGGCGGTTCGTTGCGTTCTTTTGAAATAAAACGCTCAAATAAAACGCTAATTTGGCGAGGGTCAACTGCCGTAATCTCAAGGCAGTAGCACACCACTGAGTTAGCGGCAGAGCCTCGGCCTTGATAAAGAATATTACGGCTTTGAGCGAATTTAACGATGTCGTGAATGGTTAGAAAAAAGTGTTCATAAGCTTGTTCTTTTACGAGTGTTAGTTCTTTTTCGATGGTAGCGCGGATCTCTGCTGATACGCCATTAACAAAGCGCTTTTTAATGCCCTGCTCAACTAATACCCGCAAATATTCTGTTGGTGTCATCCCGTTGGCAACTACTTCAGCAGGGTATTCGTATGCTAGTTCGCTCATACAAAACGTGCAGGCTTTGGCGAGCAAATATGCATTGTTTAACCACGTAATCGGATACAAGGATTTTAATTTGCTTATAGGTCGTAAACAGGCCTCGCTATTACTTAGCGCGTCTCGGCCAAGATGCTTTACCTGACAGCCTACATCGATTGCACGCAGGCACTGTTGTAATGCTTGTCTAGAAGGGTCGTGCATAAGGGGTGTAGAGCTAGCAACAATATCAAGACTAAGCGCTTCACTGAGTTCTTGGCAATGTAGCAAATAGTCTTGCTCGTTGGCACTAAGCCATCGCTTAACCGACATAAACAAACGGTTTGTGAAGTGCTTTTGTAACCAAAGAGCAAAATGATAGTCTGCGTGCTCGAGTATTTCATTGTGTTGAGCCCTATTGCTGGTATCTGCTTTACTATGGCTATCTGCGCTATCCAAACTACTGAGGGTGTTATTGTGATGAGTATTATTGTTATGAATATTTGGCTTTAGATTTTTACCCGATGGCAGCCACAAACAAAAACAGTGCTTAATAGAACTTAAGTCCCAGCGTGAAAGTTCATACTGTCCTTTAGATGCGCGACGTCTTGCATTGGTAATTATGCGACAACACTCCTTATAGGCTTCGCGAGTTGGACAAATTAAGACAAGCTCTTGGTGCTCAATAATAAATTTACTACCAACAATGAGCTTAATAGGTAAGTGATTGTTTTTAATTTCGGTGTAAGCACGTACTACGCCTGCAACTGAACATTCATCTGTGATAGCGATAGCATGATAGCCTAAAAAGTAAGCCTGTCTAACTAGCTCTTCGGGATGCGATGCGCCTTGTAAAAATGAAAAATTAGACTGACAAATTAGCTCTGCATAGCCTAAAAACGAATCTTGCGGTGGTGGCTTCCCTCCTGATGAACCGCTACCTGATGATCCACCACCCGCAGAGCCATCAAATAAAGTAGCCATGTAAATACCACTCTTTGTTAGGCGTTTTGAAAATCCACACTTGTTGGCCATCGCGGCTTTGACCTATGTAATAATCGCGTTTTATAGGTTTGTCGTCCCACCAACCTGTTTGAATGCGTTCGGGCCCTTTAATCACTTCTACTTGTAAGTTTAATGGTTGGGGTTGGGGCAATAACAAGCCTGGGCGGTCAGCCAATATGCTTGATGCTTTGATTTGTATGGATGTGTTTGATGTGTCATTAAGCGCTACGTCATTAAGCGCAATGCTATGAGTACTGTACTCGGGTCTAAAGTCTTCGACATAGTTAATTTGACGCACGCTGGTTTTACCAAGTTTACTTTGTAAGCGAGACAACAAGGTGAGCGCTTCAACATGGGTGGTTTTTTTCGCAAACATATCGTCATTACTGACTTGAGCAACTTCGTAGCGAGCACAATCTATACTGAGTGCATATACTGGCGACTCAAAACTAACAGACTCGAGTTTTAAGCTGATAATATCAAGCCAGTCATCGCTTTTATAAATAGGTCTAATGCTGCTGAAATCGAGTGGTAGCGGTTCATGATCACGTTGAAAAAAGCGCATCTTAATCGCCAACGTATGGGCGTTGCGTAGTGCTAAAAACTCACTTAGTTTGTCTAAACTAATACGAATAATAGGCAAGAGTTTGTCGGTATTGCTTAGTTCGTAAAGTAACTCCAAATAATCATGATAAGTAGGAGTGGGCTGGTAAAATTTGACTTTTGCTGCTTGCTTGCCTTGCAGTTCGTTAATAATCGCCATGCTAAATCGAGATACTCTGTTGGCGATGTCGGCCAAGGGTAGCTCAAGTAAATCGCCGTAGCTTTTAACCCCAATACGTGCGAGTTTTTGAATATCTTTTGCGTCGATATCGCTTAGCGATAAAGGGCATTTGATTAAATACTTTTGCAGTGTGTCACGATCGTCACTAATGAATTTTTGTAATAAGCTGTGCTGCAATAAGCTTGGCTGCAATAAACCTTGCTGTGTTTTGTGCTGCAGTTTGCGTTTTGCTTGATGCTGCGACTGGTATTGTGCTTGATATTGAGAGCCGCTAAGCGCTAACAGTTTAGCTCCTTGAACCGAATAACTACTGGCCGCGACAAAATGCACTTTTTGCTTTTGTAAGCATTGCTCAATCACTTGCCAATAAGCTTGTAAACCACCGTATAGCGTTAGCATATTTTGCGCTCGTAAAATTAAGGCATTAGGCGGAGCCAGAACAATATCTGAAGTGAACAAATACAAGTAGTTAGCAATGTTAATGATGTGCTGACTTTCTACATCTTGATCGTACTCATGCAACTGCAAATCAGAGCAGCTTAAACTCGCACTAGCTAAGCCCATATTTAAGGTAATACCTAGCTTTTTTGCCACATTATTCACTTGGCAAAGCTGGTTAGCTTTTGCATTAAATACCGCCCGAGGAGCGTCTTTATTTGTGCATAGCTTGCCGTTTGCTTCAATCAAATCAAGTTGTAGACGGCCAAAGTGGATATAAATCCACAAAGATCGTGTATCAAACTGCATAAATCACCTGCTGGCGTTGATAGAGACGACTTTGGGCGTATTATTATTTGATTGTTGTAAACGCTGTTTAAGTTGACGGTTATTAGAAGTCGCACGACTAGTAAAGGGTAGCGGTACTCTTACGGCTTTTTGTGCCCAGCCCACTTTTTGCTTATTCACAGTAATGTTAATGTCGTCAAATTCACGGCTCAAACTAAGTGAAAGCGTGAGTGGTAAATTATGAAGAGCTCGTGAGCTGCTTTGGTGCTTGTTGGCTTGTGTCGCAATACGTGTGTTTTGTAGCCATATGCAGTAACAATCACCTTGTTGTGATGCCAGTTCAAGCTTACGCACTTGTACATGACTAAGTCGCTGTTGCCATACAAAAATAGCTTGGCAAGCACCGCTTTTAGCGCACTGTTCAGCGCTCCATAATGCATCATTTTGTGTTTTAGGGCGTAACACCACCAACTGACTTAATTCAATTTTTTGCGCCAAGAGAAATTCAGCATTTACCTCAAAAGGCGGGTCTATCAATATATGGAGCTTATGCTCTGCGGCTGTTTGTGTTTGCTGTAAAATGGACAGCATAAAACGCATCTCGCCGCAGCCTAGTGGACTATGTAAGTGGATCATGCCTGCTTTAGGAAAACCACCCGATAGAACATTATCGAGCGCATCAAACCCGGTTAATAGCTTTGTTTGCGCAGCATTTTCAGCATTTTGCTTAGCTCTAGCCCCTGTGAATATCCATTGCTTGTTTTGTAAGTCATGTAGAATAGGATTCATCTGTCTCTATATCCGATCTATTTATACTGTACGGATATACAGTATAAATATTCTTCTGATAGACGCAAGTTAGAAATGCTAAATTTTGTGCTTAAGATCGTTATCTAATTGTTTTATATTTAATTTTTGATCTGGAAGAAAATCATAAAATGTAGAAGTACCTTACAGTATAATCATTTTGATTGCATTATTGAGGTGTAAAACTAATAATATTTCCACCGCTATCCTAACTTTTGATGCATCACCATAAATCTGATACCGTAAAAATAGGACGCTTACACACCCAATACCACCCAATAAAGGACGAACAAATGGTGAACAATGACAGCACAGTGATACCGGGTTATGTTTTGCTATTTATGGGGGTTTTATTTCCGCTGTTTACCCTTGGTTTTGAAGTGAGCACTAGTTTTAGTGGTACTACTTTTATTAACCCTATTCCTAGCGTGTTTCATATTTTAATTATCGCGTTTGTCGGGTTTGCTAATTTGTATTCTTGGTTTGTCTTAAGAGGGCACAGGCGGTCACAAAACGAGTCGAAGCCTGTACTACCTAATCTAGCGTTACACTTGGTATTTAATGCGGCTGCTATCGCTATTTCGATTTATTACACGCTTTTATATGCCTTCATATTGCCATTTAGTCTTATCGGCATCGTATTTTTCGGCATTGGTTTGTTACCTTTTGCACCGCTATTAGCGTTTATTGCTTCGTGGAGGCTACGGCGCTATTTAAAATATGAAAGCAATACACTAACGCTCGAGCAGCAACAAGATGCTCTTCCAAAGTCTCAACTCATTAGATGGTCGGCACTCGTTTTTTGCACGCTCATCATATTAGATACGCCTAACGCTGCTACGCAAGTGGGTCTGCAAATAGCGAGTAAGCAAACGGCTGAAAGTGAACAAACTGGATTAACGATTATTCGTCTAATTGGCAGTGAAAAATATCTCATCAATAAAAGCTATTCCCGCTCTTCAGTGATACCCACCGGACTGCCAACACTGATTGTGAACTGGGTGTCATGGTCACATTCAGCCACTTCACAGGTCGCTCGCAAAATACTCTATCAAACCACGGGTAAACACTATACGTCGTATCCTAATCCAAATGATAAAAGCGCATGGGGTCGAGGCATCTTTGATGCAGATTTAGGAGGCGATCAAATAGGCGCTACTGTAGATAAGCTTGTACTAGTGTCGTCTAAAGTTGATACCGACATCAACCTAGCAAATGCGTACACGTATACTGAATGGACCTTTGAAGTCCAAAATAATGATATCCGTCAACGTGAAGCTCGATTTTTAATGGCTTTGCCTGAAGGCGGTGTAGTGTCTCGCGTGACCTTATGGGTGCAAGGCGAGCCCAAAGAGGCTGCGTTTAATAAGACTTCTAAAGTTAAGCAAGCTTATCAGAGCGTGGTGAGACAGCGACTAGACCCGTTTTTAGTCACGACTGCCGGCCCCGGGAGAAATATGTTACAGGCTTTCCCAGTGCCACCTCGCGGCGGCATAATGAAATTTAAAATTGGCGTGACGAGTCCATTAATGTTTGAAGAGCAGTCTAGAGTCAGCAGTAAACACCTTCGTATTTTATCCAAAAACTTTTTAATTGATGACGAGCTTAAGCATACAATATGGGCACAAAGTGATGGCGAGTTTACTTACCTAGACGAGGCCAATGACCTTGTTTTTGAGTCTGCTGAGCTTGAAAATGGCGCACACAGGCTTGTGCAAAACTTAACAACAGTGCAATTTGCCAGTCCGACCTTTGCTATGTTTGCGCGGCGAGGCGCTATTTCAAGCGTGGCTGCTACTCAAAATGCTTCTGTACAAAATGCTATGCAAACAACGCAAACATATAACAGTATTGGTGGGCGGATCATTAGTCAGTCATTACAAGAAGTAGAGTATCCCGCCTACGATAATATTATGCTAGTTATTGATGGCTCTGCGGGTGTTGCTGATAAATTTGACGGCATACTAAATGCAATAAGCAGCCTATCTGAAAAAGCCACGGTAAATATTACCATTGCTGGTGAAGAGGTGTTTTCTGAAACGTTTGTGCCGGGAACTGCTGAGCGCCAAGCAAAGGTCAGGCAGCTGTTTGAAGCGGCAGAAGCAACAGGCGGTTTTGATAATGCTCGTGCACTTGCTAGCGCCTTAATTCACGCTGAGAATAAAGATAACACTATGCTGTTGTGGATCCATGGCAGTCAACCCATCAACTTTCGGGCTGGCGCAGCCATGCTAGAACAAGTAAGCGAACGTCTTAGTCGATTACCTAGCTTGGCGGTTTACAGTATGGATCAAGGCGACAACAAGCTTTTTAAAGATCCGAATTTGTTTTCGCTGGCAACACAACTCAATAAATCAGGCAATATTGAGCAAGATTTACGTCAATTCTTTGAGCAAGTTTCAAACGGATACAATCAATGGGAAATGCAGCGAACAGTCGCTCCTCAAGTCATTGAAGATGCCAATAACTTTAATCATCCAGCACGACTTTGGGCATTTGAAGAAGTGAATAGACTGATTGCAAACAAACAATTTGATAAGGCGGGTATGTTAGCCCAAGAGTTTCGCTTAGTGACAAGCGTTAGTGGTGCAGTTGTACTAGAAACGAAGCAACAATACGATGAAAATGACTTAACGCCCGAAGGCGCAGAAACAGTGCCGCATATTAACTCGCCTAATATGATTGTTTTGTTTGTGATGGCCTCCATCTTCCTTTTACGACGTTCTTATTTTGGTACCCTTTTTAAAAAGTTACACTGACCCCTTTTTAGGCGCCATATCATGCAGAGGAGCAAAAGCGATGAGGCGCCTTGAATACTAAACCACTAAAATCTAGATACCATTTATACTAATATGCTCTTGCATTAACCAGCAGTGACCTGGTGTTGACACATCAGCACCTCCAAGTCGTGTCCGCCAAAGAGGTAGCATTTTGTCGCTACAATGCTGTGCTACTTCATCCATGTACGTTTTTACTAGTAACCATTTATTTGTCCAGCCTACCTTTTTCGCCACGGCGTAAAAATCCACTGTATCTAAGCCTTCTTGAGCATATTTAATCAAATCATCGACATATTCTTTAGCAATCACTACATCTTGGCGATTACCTGGTCTACCTAAATGACCGCCAATAAACAGCTCAAAGTCAATGGCTAAGAGCTTATCATGTTGGTCAATAAAGCCTTGAATGTCTTCTGCCATACCTAAATTGGTGAACGGCACCCAACCTGGGTAGATAACATCTACATTCATTAAGACTTTTTGCTTGGGGAAAAATATATTTAGATTACCCGGGACATGACCGTTGCCAGCATCTGTTAATTCGACGTGCAAATTTCCTTTTTTTAATACGTAAGCTTGTTCAAATGTAATGGTAGGAACTAAACGATTTTTATCATTTGCTCTTGACAATCTTTCGGTGGTTGCTTGACTAGCAATTCGAATGACTTCTGGACCAAAAACACTCGACCCGCCAATATGGTCAATATGAGCATGGCTATAAACAAGATGAGTAATAGGCTCATTGGTGACATCTTTAATAGCCATCAACATTTTTTTACTCAGGCTGTAAGGCGCATCAAACACAACCACACCTTGGCCAGTGGGTGCAAACAACATTTGATAAATGCTGTCGCTTATCATAAAAATACCATCGGCAACTTCGCGGACGTTATAACCATTTTCATTTAATGGAATGTCTTTAGCTGTTTTGGGTAAATCATCGTGGCTATGGTCATGTTCTTTTGCATTAAGAGTGCACGTGTTTATTAACAGGACTAAGCTTATTGTTAGCGCTTTTGTGAAATTCATTGCGCGTCTCCTTGGGTTTGTGATGTTTCAATTTGACCAAACTCACCGCGTTCAAAAGCAGCTATTCTGGCTGCTAGCGCTTGGGTTGATGCTAAAATAAACGGGCCTTTTTGATGAATAGCTTGGTTTAAACGCTCGCCGCCAACAAAGACAAACTTTGCCATTTCTTGAAAGCTCACAAACTCGATGGTAGATTGCTCGAGGCTGTTAAACGCGATTGCTTGATTGGTGCTAAGGGTTTCCTCCCCTATTTTTACCGTACCAGCAATCACAATAAATAAGCCGCCGGTATTGGCGTTTATATTCATTTCGTACTGAGCCATTTTACTAAGCTCAAACTCCACGATGTACGCAGGCGTCGTTAAGGCTTTTTGTCCACCTATATTTGTGCCAGATACGCTTGTTTTTATCGTAACCCCTTGTTTAGGATTTGAAATATCAACCGCAGAAGGGCTAACATGAAAAGCGCCTGGTGCTTCACTTTGGTCTTGCTCAGGTAAATTCATGAATATTTGTAAACCCTTTACCTCTACACCATTAGTTTTGGGAGTTTCTTCATGAACAATCCCATTAGACGCGCGAGTCCAATGTGTGGAGCCAGGTAATAGTTCTAGCTTGTTACCTAGACTGTCTTGATTAATAAAACTGCCCTGGGAGTCATCGAGCAAATAAGTGACAGCAGAAAAACCTGCGTGTGGATGCGCTGCAAAAGTAGGGCCTTGCATTGAAAATGCATCTATTTGCAATACGGGATCAGACAGGCCTTCAAAGGCATCTCTCGAATATTGTAGTGCCTCAAAATGAGTACCGGCTTTCATGGTGGTAGGGGTGATTACATCACTGAATTGAATCATAGTTGTTCTCTTTATTACTCTATTGTATTGACAGTTATAATAATACTTGCCAAATAAGCTGTGTAGTGGCTAATATGAGAATAGATTGTTCCATTAATGAGACGATATGATTTGATATGTTGACGATAGATGATTTAGCTATGTTTGTTATCATTGCTGATGAGTTAAATATTACTCAGGCAGCTAAGAAATTGGGGAAACCTAAAGCAACGGTCAGTCGGCGCTTAGCTGAGTACGAAGTACTATTAGGCAAAACACTATTTGTACGCTCGACACGCAAACTAACGCTTACCGAAGACGGTAATAAACTTTATACGCTAGCTAAACCTGCTATTGATGATGTTTTTAAAGTCAATAGTTTGATCAGGCAACCCGCTGAGCAAGTGCAAGGTTTGATCAAAATCGCTGCGACCAATGCCATAGGCCAACATTTGTTGTGGCCAAAAATTCAAACCCTTAGCGAAAAGTACCCTCTGTTAAAAGTCCAGCTATTACTCAGCGAGGCGAGGGTCAATATTATTGAAGAAGGCATAGATATTGCCATACGCATGGGAGAACTGGAAGACAGTGAATTAAGTGCTAGACACTTTTGCGACATAGAACGTTTGATAGTTGCCACTCCCGAGCTACTAAAAAAATACTCTTTACCTAATAGCCCTGATGATTTAACAAAGCTTCCTGCAGTGGTGCAGTCACCTTTGCTCCAATCGGTACAGTTTAAAAACTCAGTAAAAACTACGCTAAACTGGACGCTTTGCTGCAGTAATTTACACTTAGTCAAACAATCAGTACTCTGCCATAAAGGCATCGCGCAACTTCCTAACTTTATGATTGAACAAGAATTAAAAAATGGCGAGTTAATTCAGCTACTACCTTCGCAACGCTTGGAAATAGCACGCGCATCGTTAGTCAGTCCTAGGCGTCGATTTAAATCAATTGCACTTACAGCTGTTATTGAGCATTTACTCGAAGCGTAGTGTTGATATCGCGCTACTATGCTCGACTAGTTAAGCTCTTTTATGGTCAAGGCAAATTTACTTTTTAACAAAGCAGCTTTTTACCAACTGATTTGAGCTTATCATTAATGCTTCTGTTAATTGGATAAGTGAAGCGCCACTTACCTCTGTTAACCATGGAATAAGCAAGCCCAATTGCGCAAGTGCAATTTGATTGGCATGCATGTGTATTGGCAATATGCTGTTAGCCTGATACTCATTTAAGTGTTGCTTAATAATCTCGCTTATATGATTGCTGAGTACGGCAATCACCTTGTCTTTTGCCGGCCCTGAAAAGATTTGTCGAGCAAAAGCGCGATTTTCCCAAAAGTGCGACAAAATAGCCTGCAAAGCATCCGCGTGTTTATCTCCTTCGCATGCTAGTGCTAAGGTTTGCATTGGTGTATCTAATGACTGCGCGAGCAAATCGTCTTTACTCTTAAAATGTTCATAAAACGTGGAGCGGCCCACATCGGCTTTGTCGATAATATGCCTAACTTGGATTGTGTCGTAAGGCTCGCTTAGTACAAGCTCTACAAAAGCATGCAACAAGGACATACGCGTGCGTTTGCTTCGTCTATCTAGTGATTCAAGTTTATGAGCGGTCATGATAATAAAGCTAGGGTTTTTAGTTCTGCGTAAAAGCATAACAAAACTCTGCGGTACATAACCATGTAATTAGCAAACGTTAGCAGACATATTAAAGCGTATGTCTGTTAACAGACATGCGCCACTGTTTGTAGGTAGGTTAGCTTGAGTGGTATTGATAGTTTATTCCTTTATTTACTCAAGGAACAAACAATGACACAAGCGCATCAATTTCAAAATAAATTAGTCAGTTTACTGTTAATAATGATCAGCATAGCCAGCATCGCGTTAATGCTACATCATCCAGTTCATCACGAACATACGCTAGCAGCGCAGGTAACTGAACTCAGCGCAATGGCAATCCTAAGTGCCTGGGTCCACGGGATCTTAATTGTCATGATTATTGTGTATAGCCTTTGTTTTAGATATCTGTGCGACAGTGTTTTAGTCTCTGAAACAAGCAAAATTGCAAGTTACCTGCTGCAAATAGGCAATATATTTATGATTGGGGCGGCGCTAATTAGCGGGTTTATTTATCCGAGTATTGCTTATAATTTTGCCGATGCCAGTAACGAACAATTGCAGGTGTTTGAAGCGCTGCAATCTATGGCTTACAGTGCTAATCAGGCATTGGCTAAAGCGGCGGTATTTGCTTGGATGGCCGCTATAACTGGTTGGTGTTTGCACATGCTTTATTCACATGCTAACCATAAGTGGATATTTGCTGTATTTCTGATTATCAGCATAGGCCTTAGCGTGAGCTTGGCCTTGCAAATATTTACTTTGAACTTGTTTGGCATGACCTTAGTGGCTGGCGTGTTTAGTTTGTGGTGCATTGTTTTAGGATTGTATATTCATCCTCATTTTTCAAAATTTAGGTTTTAGTATGACGGCGGCTAAATAGCTGTGCAGCATGAAACGTATGTTTATATGTGTTCGAGATTACTTTTAGGGGTAAAACCGATATTCAGTACAGTAATTTTTCGTGACCTTGAGTGATATCATTTAATACGTCACTGGCGGAATATATTGAATATGGTAATATCATAAATGGTAATCATCGA
>CAYURD010000023.1:0-21806 GCA_964446865.1 uncultured Glaciecola sp. | reverse complement strand
GACGAACTTTTTAAGCAATTAGAAGAAAGTGTCCAACAAGCAGATGGAATAATGAAGGGCAAAGTAAAGGCATCTAGAGTAACGGAAATTTCAGAGCCCAAAGTAAAAGAGATTCGTGAGCGCACTGGACTCACGCAAGCTCGTTTCGCATATTTGCTAGGAGTGAGTAAAAGAACTCTTGAAAATTGGGAACAAGGTAGACGTCAACCTACTGGCCCTGCCAAGGTTTTACTGCGATTTTTAGACTCTGATCCTCAATATGTATTGCAAACACTTAATAACTGAGTGGGAGATTTATTAATTGTATTGTTCGTCTCAATTCAAATAGCCACGCATATATTAGGTAAACAATATGAACCGAAGACAGTTTGTAAAAGCATGTTCGATTGGCACGGCAACGGTTGCTATCGCGGGCGGCGGCATTTGGTTAGCAATAGAAAAGCATAAAGGCGATTTAAGCATTGACGCTAGCCTACGCTTATTAGACGCATTAAATAGTGAGCAAATCACGACGCTTGGGCAGTGGAATTTGGCGCAAATATTCACTCACTGCGCACAAAGCGTCGAATTCTCGATGTTTGGATTTCCAGAGCACAAGTCACAAATATTTAAGTCAACCGTGGGTTCGTTGGCGTTTAGTGCTTTTAATGCCAAGGGAAAGATGACACATAATTTGAGCGAAGCTATTCCAGGCGCTCAAGTACTAGATCCAAGCGCAAACATAGAGCAAGCAAAACAACGATTTAAGCTGTCTATGCAACAGTTTAAAAGCCATCAAGGTGAATTGGCTGAGCATTTTGCTTATGGCAAATTAAGCAAAGCAGATTATGAACGGGCTCATGCGATGCATTTTAATAATCATTTGAGTGAGTTTGTACAAAACGCTTAGGCTTTTATGCTCACAGTGCTTACGTCCAAGCCCTATATCCTATAAGCAGAATAAGCAAAACAACGACTATCGTTATAAACCAATAACCGATTTTAGCCGTTCGTCTTTGCTGCTGAGATTTCACTAAGTGAACATCTCTAATAATTTCTGCATTGCTTTTGCCAATGCAATAAGGGCATCTAATATCGTATTCATTAAAGAGCATACCGCAGCGCAAGCACTTTTTTGTTTCAGGTCTTTTGACTGTGCGCATGAATACCCTTAAGGCTTATTTACCCATATTGTTCGACAAGGTGTCGACAACGATTTGATTGATACTCATTCCGGTTGCAGAGGCTTTAATTGCGAGTCGTTCATGGAGTGTTGGGCTAATACGAACGTTAAATTTGCCTGAGTAATTCTTTTTAGGCTCTACACCATCTTCTTTGCACATTTTCAAAAAGACTTTAAGAGAAGCCGACCCTTCTTTCTCCAAGCCCTTAATGTTTGAAGCGTAAAAGTCAGCACCACCATTGATATTAATGAACTCGCCTCTAAACATGTTGATTTCAGGATCATAGTTAATTAGCGCATCAAAGCCGTCTATTTTCATAATATTTTTCATATTGTTCTTTGCTATACTTTTTATGGCACGACTCCATTTGATTCAAGCCATTTTTTTATGCTGCTGATAGCGCCTTTGTCCGTATCAGGGCTAGGGTGTGGTCGATGAAAAACGCGCCTATCGCCAAAAAGTCTGACGGCAATTCTAGAACCTTCTGCTTCAATGATTTCAGCACCAAGCTCTATGAACAGTTGTTCAATGTCCTTCCATTTAACATTACCGCTAATAGGCCGTGCAAAAATGAGTACCAGAGTTTTATAGTGTTTGCGTTTCATTTGTGATTTTAGTACTAAATAATAGTACCGTCAACTTGTGCTGAATTCAGAAAATTTCAGACTGTAAAATCGCGTCACTATAGTCTTTTATATAGCTTAACTTTAGAACGAAGTCGCATGATTATAAACTGTACGATAGTACGTTTCTGATTACTGACTTTAAATATTGACCAAAAAAAAGCGCCATTTAATTGAAATCAAATGACGCTACTATCAAGAATGTAAAGACTTACAAAGGAATAGGATTACCATTTAAGCTAGCTGCTCCAGCTACTAGCGCAAAACTAATCTCGTACTTCTCACCATTCATTGTCAACATACCTTGTTGAACCATACCTTCAAGGGTAGGGGCAACTTGTTGTGCCAGTATTTGAGCTTGTTGCTCTGCAGGCATGGCGGCAAACTGCGGATTTGCGCCTAATTGTGCTTTAAGTACTTGAGTGGCAATAAACTCTGCAGCACCTTTTTCGACAGACAATGTGCTATCTACATTAGAGTGTTGCATCCAAAAACCAGGGTCTTCAAGTGTTAGTGGCAACTCAGTCACACCTTCAAGCTTAGCTAAGGCTTTACCATCAAACGCACTGCCGTTAATTTTACCGCTTAAGTCAGTGATGTTGTATTCAGGATTAGCTTGCAACTGCTCTAGTGCATACTCTTGCATAAAGGCATTCATTTTTTCTGATATTTGCTCTATATCATCTGGATTAGAGCCCAAATCATTCATCAGATCTTGATACGCTAGTAAGAATTTAGCTTGTAGGTTTTTAAGCTCAATCACCATTGAGGTATCAGTAATCAGTGTTTCACCATCGATAGGCAAGTTCATTGAAGCAATAGTGGTTGACACAATACCGCCACCCAATCCAGATGCTTCATCAAAGTTTGAGCTTGCTAGCAATTTAGTGTCATCAATGCTTGTTTGTGTGTCGCTAACTAAATCATTCCACATAATCGATTTAATTGACATTACGCTTTCAGAATCATATAAACCTTGCTGCATCATAGCCGAAAGTGATGCGTCTGCATCAAGCTTGATTTCAAACGTTTTTATATCAGCATTACCGACTTCCGGTATGCTCATTGTCATTGACTCAGAAATGGCGCTATAGACAACTTTTGAACCAGAAAACTCACCTTCGCCGTTTAAACCAGAAAATGAAATGACAGTCTGATTGTCAGGGTCTGTATACTCCATGGCAGCAACGCTATCTTGATAGCTTGTGCTCATAAACAAACCAGTTACGCCATTGAATTGATATATAGCTTGGTCGTCTGCGACAACCAGACCCGCTGGCAATTCACCGTTTTTCGTTTCAAGCTTGGTATCTAACCATCCTAAGGAAAAACCGCTTTGCGTTAATATAGGACCGTGTTGCGCGTTTATGACAATGTCAGCCGACATATCAATACCTTCGCCGCTTAATTCAGCCATTTCTGGAACGACTATAGCAACGTTTACTTCGGCTTGACTGCTAAACCAACCACTTTCAATGCTAGTAACCGAAGCGGCATAAGCTGGATTTTTGTTAACAGCGTCAATGCTATTTTGTAGACCACTTGCAAACTGCGAGCTAACAATTTTAGGCGCAATCAAAGCGACTGCAACAGCAACGCCAACGGGGATAAGTATTTTTTTCATTAAGACTTCCTTGTAATTAAGTGATTAAATTGAATAAGAATAAGCATGTTATTTACTTTCGATTTGCCAATACTACTGTGAATATGAACTCGCCAATACACATAGAACAAATCCGACCTCTACTAAAACGGACGCGCATACTAGCATTTGCTGGCACATTTCTCAAACTAAAGTATTAGTTTTGTGCTTTTTATGTGCAGTTTGCTCATCGCGGTAAAACAAAGAATATGAAAAATTTGACCGATTTTGCAATACCTTATGAGCTCATCATGGCATGCTAGCATTGATCTAAACCACTCAATATTCTGAATAAACAACATGATAAACGACGAACCAGAAACAATCGAATAAAATTAGTGAGAAAGTAATGGAATTATTAAACATCAAACAAAAGATGCTGGCGCTTGCGGTAGTATTTAGTTTAACGCCTGCATTTATTGTTAGCGCTCATAATCATGGTGAAAAAGCCGCAGACGACAAACAAAGTGATAAGTACTTAGCCTACCAAGATATCTTCAATTTAGAGTTTGCAGCAAACCCGACTATGATGCCTGACGGAAAACGTGTTTTGTACGAGCGTCAAAGCATGGATATTATGACCGATTCTAGACGCACTAATTTATGGACGGTCGATTTATCGGGTAAAAACCATTTGCCGTTTTTATCTGACAAAAAAAGCCATTACAGCCCAGTTTTCTCAAATGATGGCGCCAAACTTGCCTATTTGTCGAGCAAAGAAGGCAAAGTGCAGATTTATGTGAAAGATATGGCCAGTGGCGTGACAGCACGCGTGACAGACGTAGCGATGAGTCCAAGTGGTTTGAGCTTTTCACCTGATGGAAAACAACTCGCATTTGTGATGTTTACCCCAAAACAAGCTAAACCGCTTTTTAGTTTGTCGTTTAAGCCCAATGGTGCACAGTGGGCTGAGCCTGCTCACTACATCGACGATACGTTATTTCAGCGTGATGGCGCAGGCATGAATAGGCCTGGTAATATGCATGTTTATGTTGTGCCAACAATTGGCGGTACACCTCGTCAAATTACACAAGGTGATTTTGATTTTTCAGGCAGCTTGGCGTGGGGCGACAATGGCGAGCATCTTGTGGTGTCGGCAAACGTTAGAGATGACAAAGACTTTGATATATTTAATAGCGATTTACATACGGTTGATATCAAAAGTGGGGAAATGACGCCACTGACAACGGTGAGCGGTCCCGAATCAAACCCCTTGTACAGCCCAAAAGGCGATAAAATTGCGTTTACGGGTTTTGAAGACAATGGGAAATCGGCGCAAATCACCGAGCTATACGTAATGAACAAAGACGGCAGTGATATCACTTCTCTTACACCCGATTTAGACCGTTCAATTAGCGACATAGTATGGGCCGACAATAGCAAAGGTTTGTATTTTAGTTATGATAGCGAAGGTAAAAAGCACGTTGCTTATGTGAGTTTATCGGGTAAGTTAAGTGTAAAAACCGACGCGCTTGGTGGACAAAGCATTGGGCGTCCTTATACATCGGGTGACTTTGCCATTAGCGAAGACGGCGAAGTGGTATTTACCTTATCGACAGGCGACAAACCTGCCGATTTAGCGATTGTAAATAAGCGCGGGAAAGTCACTACCCTGACTGATTTAAATAGCGATGTGTTTGCTCATAAAACACTTAACAAGCCTGAACTAATGACGGTAAAAAGCAGTGTTGATGGGCGTGAATTAATGGCGTGGATTGTGAAGCCACCTCAGTTTGACCCAAACAAACAATATCCTCTTATTTTGGAAATTCATGGTGGTCCGCATACCGCTTATGGTCCAGAGTTCTCAACCGAAGTGCAGTTATTTGCAGCCGCAGGTTACGTTGTACTATACGGCAACCCTCGCGGCTCAACGTCACAAGGTAGTGAATTTGCTAATACCATCGACAAAAACTATCCGTCTGAAGACTATAACGACTTAATCGACATGGTCGATGGCGCCATTGCAAAGGGCTATGTAGACGAAAACAACCTCTTTGTTACCGGTGGCTCAGGCGGTGGCGTATTAACGGCTTGGATTATTGGCAACACCGACCGATTCAAAGCAGCCGTGGTAGCTAAGCCGGTCATTAATTGGATAAGTATGATAGGTACGTCTGATATTTACACCTTTATGACCCGCTATTGGTTTACTGAATTACCTTGGAATGATATTGACCAGTATTGGTCGCGTTCACCACTTAGTTTAGTTGGCAATGTCACCACACCCACCATGGTATTAACCGGCGAATTAGACGTGCGTACCCCAATGTCAGAAAGTGAACAATACTATGGCGCACTGCGCTTAGAAGGTGTCGAAAGTTCACTTGTGCGTATTCAAGGGGCCTACCATGGCATAGCTGCAAAACCCTCTAATTTGGCGCGCAAAGTTGGCTTTATCGTGGCGTGGTTTGATAAATATAAGACCGAAGAAGAGAAAGGCGAGTAGGCTCGTTAGTTTGCTATTGAATAGTCATCCCCGCGAAAGCGGGGACCTGGTTGATGTATCTACGATCATGACGCTAACACTTTGACCGGCACCGTCATCCCCGCGAAGGCGTAATGCTGTTCGTTTAAGACAAAACCCCGTCATCCCCGCGAAGGCGGGGATCTGGTAGATGAACACATGATCTTTCTATTAACTAGCTAGTTGATTGCACGAGGTCCCCAATCGAGTTGGGGATGACCTAGGATGTTTTATTTCCTATCTATATATTCAATACTACAAGTACTCTTGCAAAAACTTTAGATAGCGCTCTGATGCGATAATACGGTTTTCTTTCTTGCTAAACCCGTGCCCTTCGTCTTCAAATAAGACGTATTCTACGTGATTGCCGGCCTCGCGGATGGCGGCGACCATGTCGTCGCTTTCAGCTTGTAGAACGCGTGGATCGTTCGCGCCTTGCACTACAAGGACGGGCTTGGTGACTTGGTGGCCAAAGAATACCGGAGATATGCTGCGTAAACGCTCGCCGTCTGTGGCTGGGTCGCCCATTTCGTCATACAGTGCTTGTCTAAATGCTTCCCAATATGGAGGAATGCTTTCTAGGGTTCGCACCCAATTAGTCACGCCAACAATATTAATGCCTACATCAAATTCTTGGGTAAATGCCATAGCGGCCATCGTTAAAAAGCCGCCATACGAGCCGCCCATTACGCCAATTTTGTTTTCGTCTACCCAATCTAGGCTTTGAAGGTACTTTTTGTTGTATACCACATCTTGTAGGTCATCTTCGCCATGGCGTTTATCGTCTAAATGGAAAAAGGTTTTCCCATATCCGCTTGAACCGCGGTTATTGATCATGAAAATAGCATATCCGTTGTTCACCAAGTGCTGAACCATGGCCGAGTAGCCAAATCGTGATTGACCGCCTGGGCCGCCGTGGATCCAAATAAGTGCAGGCACTTTTTGAGTATCGGCTTGTTTAGGCTTATATAAAATGCCCGGTATTTCTATGCCGTCAAAGCTTTTAAAGCGATGCAGTTCGCCTGCCACTAAATGAGCTTCATCTATGGCGGGGTTACCATTGTCACTTAATTGGGTGACAGAGTCTGAGCCAATTTTATGGTGGTACAGATTTGATGGTGAGGTGTCAGAGTTTAAGTAAAACACCATTTCGGTTTCGTCGTCGGTAAAGTTTACACTGCGTAAGTCGCCAGCTGGTAAATTTGGCATCGATACCGCTTTGCCTGTGGCTACTTCGGTAATGCTAAGCACGGTTTGTGAGTCTTGATTAATCCCGTTAACTTGGTACTTTCCATTTTTTGAAAAGTAGCTGTACATCACATCCCAGTCGGCTTCAAAGTCTACGCTATGTGTGCCTTTATCTAGGTTATAGTCCATTACCTTTGTATATTCACTGCCCTTATTAGAGCCATATAGCAATCGTTGGTTATCTGGCGCAAATGTAAAAATGCTATAGGCAATCGATGTATCTTCATCGCCGGCTATAAGGGTAGGCGTTTTGTCATCCTTACTAAGATCAATTAAGAGAATATCCGAGTCAGCGTTTGAATTTTGTTTGGTGATCGCAAGCCACTTGGCATCACTGCTCACATCGCTAATTTCAGTGCCGGCATCATTTTGATAAATCATCTCGCGGCTGTAATCGTTAGTTGAATACAAATATAAGTCAAAAAACTTGGGATCACGTTCTGTGGTGACCACAAAAAAGTGTTCTTCGTCTTTGTGCCAACCAAAAAACTCTGCGCGATGTTCTTCTCCTGGCGTAAGGTCAACTAAGGTTCCGTTAAGCTCTCGAACATACACATGGTTAAGCTCATTACCGCCGGTATCTTTGGTAACAATAATACGATCATCTTTAGGAAACCAGCTTTGGGCATATGTCGAATCAGCTGTTGATGAAGTAAGTGCTTGCTTGCCAGAACCGTCAAGTGGCACCTTATACGCATTAAATATCCCGGATTCGTCGCTGCTGACTAATACTGCGCTACCGTCGTGACTAATTGACGAGCCGCCCATTGAAGTGGTCGCAAAAAAAGCGTCTGCGCCATAAGTGGTAAAATCACTTGTTGCTTGTGACGGAGCTTGAACTTGTGTTTCAGCTTTGTCAGGTGAAGGTTGGCACGCGCTCAACAGCAACACTGCGCTGCTAAGTGCAAGGGTTATACTACGGCGTTTTGAAAACATATTTGCATCCTTGTTCGTTGTTATTTCTCTTTTTCAGCGTCAATAAACGCCATCATCTTTTGCTCTAATACAAACAAAGGAATAGAGCCATTTGCCAAAATAGCATCATGAAAAGCGCGTAAATCAAATTTGTCACCGAGTTCACGTTCAGCTGTAGCCCGTAACTCCTTAATTTTGATTTCGCCTATTTTGTAAGACAAGGCCTGAGCGGGCCACGATATGTAACGGTCAATTTCGGTACGTACGTTATGTTCAGATAAAGCGGTGTTTTCGAGCATGTAGTCCAAAGCTTGCTGGCGGCTCCAGCCAAACATGTGCATGCCGGTATCGACGACCAATCGGCAAGCGCGCCACATTTCGTAGCTTAGGCGTCCAAAGTTATCGTAAGGGTCTTCGTACATGCCCACTTCAAGCCCTAAAAACTCTGAATACAATCCCCAGCCTTCACCAAAGGCAGAGATATAGGTTGAGCGGCGCACCGCAGGCAAGTCTTCCATTTCAGCCGCAAGGGATATTTGCAAATGATGCCCTGGCACAGCCTCGTGCAAGGTGAGGGCTGGTATGGCATAAAGTGGACGCTTGTCTAAGGCGTAGGTATTTACCCAGTAGTAACCTGGTTGGTCGTCACTGCGTGGTGATAAATAGCGGCCCGTGGTGTATTTAGGTGCAATGGCGTCGGGTACTGGCGCCACACCATAGGGTGTACGTGGCATTTTATAAAAGAGCTGCGGTAGTTTAGCATCCATTTTCTTAGACACGTAAGACGCATACTGAATAAGCTCGTCGGGTGTTTTTGCATAAAAACGAGGGTCGGTGCGCAAAAATTCGATAAATGCGTTTATGTCTCCACTAAACTCACCTTTTTCAATCAACGAATCGACAATACCTTGCATTTCAGCGCGAATGCGGGCGACTTCTTGTAAGCCTATTTCGTGAATGTCTTTTGCGTTTAAATCGGTAGTGGTGTAATGCTTGGTTCGGTTACTGTAGAAGGCTTCACCGTTTGGCCAGTTTTTTGCGGCAATATCTGTTTTAGCATTGGGCACGTATTCTTGTGTGAAAAACGTATAAAAATCTTGGTAAGTTTGATTCGCACTTTTCACTAAGTCAGTGAGCGCTATCATACTTTTAGCATCAATCACATCAGGCGCTGCATTCGCGATAGGCTTAAAAAATGGATGTGTTTTAATTGTGTCATCGCTTACATCATCAACAATATAAGCAGTAATTGTGCTCTCATAGCCCTGTAACACGACCTGAGGTTGGGTATGACCTACGCTTATACCCTCGCGCATGTAGGCTGTGTTTATTTCAAATTGTTCAGCTAGTTCACTAAGCATGCGTTGATAAACAATCGCATCATCACTACTTCGAATAAGCATATTGCTTAATCGGCTACCTAAACTACTATGAAACCCAAATTCTGAAGTAATAGGCACGCGATATTCGTTAAATTGGTAATACGAGATGTAATTGTCGAGGCGGTATTTTTGCATTAAAAGCGTGATGCGTCTGCTGTCATCTAAAGCGCTAGCGTCAATATTATCGAGTGCTTGACGGTAGGCAACAAACTGGGCATTTCGCTTAATGAGTGCGCTTTTACTGATATCAGTAAACTGACGCGCTAAATCAATTGTTTTTGTTCCTTGAGCACGCGCGGTACCAGGAAACTGGCTTCCTTCGTAACGATAGATTTCTTCAATTAATTCATCAAATGCGCTCACGTTAGTATTCTGCTTTATTGATGCGGTAACGTTTGCATTTGCATTGTCATTAGCAATATTAGCCAGATTAGGCGAGACCTGACTGTTTTGGGCGCAGCCACTAATGCTTAAAGCTGCGACTAGCACACATGAGGTGACGAAAAACGGTTTAGTAGACGGTTTGATTGACATTTTTTTGTCCGTTTATGTGAGCTTTGCATTAATCTATATTTTACTAATTTAGCTCACTATTATTTTTATAATACTCTTAGGCTTTGTTTCGCTGAAGCTGGCAGAGACTTACTTGACTATATCGCTAATAAAGCCTACTCATCAAGGCTAGTTTTTAGGTGTATAAATAGGACTGCGTAGCGGCGTGACTTTATCAGCTCCTACCTTATCAGAAAATGCCGTAATTTTTGCACTACCTTGTTTTTTGACTTGATCAATTTTAAGCACGTTATGCATGGGGATATAACTACGCTCTACATCAGCATATTCATCTTTTAAGCGTTCATGACTAGGGTCTAGTACAAGTTCGGTGTGCGTATCCCATACAAAATCAGCGATTTCGATAAAACCAAATACTTGGCTGCTGACCAACTCTTTTACATAGAGTTCGTAGCGTTCGCCGCTATTAATAAATTGTACTTTGTACATGACTTCTTTTTTGCTCATAAGGTTTCTACATTTGTTATTCAAATAAAGTTTTGATGACGATTAAGGCATCATCATCACCTTGTTTAAGATGATTTGATACCGCTAGGCCTTGTGCAAAACTGCTTAATTTCATCGCCAAAGCTTCGATATTTGTTGATGCGGGTAATTCGCTATGCGCTACCGCTTTTTCTAAACAAGCAATAAAGCTGGATTGCAAATTATCGTAATACCGCCGCGCTTGGTTTTGTATGTTGGGGTCGCTCTTACCAAGTTCAAGTATTAAGCGCACCAACAAGCAGCCCTGCTTGTCGATGAGTTGCTGATATGCTTTAAAATAACAGATAATCGCTTGTGGAAAATGCGCTTTAACCTCTAATTCACTTTGTAAAGGCGTAAGATGATATTCAATATAATAGTTAAGCAATGCATCCGCAAAGGCTTGTTTATTCTCAAATTCAATGTAAAACGCGCGGCGATTAAAATCAGTGATATTGATTAATGTATCCATAGAACAAGCAAAATAACCGTGTGATAAAAATGCAGGTATGGCGCGGTCAAACACCTCGTTTAACTCATACTCTGGTTTTCGCGACATAGCGGTCTCCACTTGTTTGTGTCATGTAGGTATACAAGATAAGTGCTTAAATCACAAATTATTACAATCTAAAGCGCGTGAATGACTAGCCTTAGATGCTGATTCTTGTTTAAATGCTTTGGTATTTTATTGTCAGACTTATATTGGCTACCTTTGATATTGCCAATAGTTTGATAAATAAGTAATTTTTAAAGAGTTTATGCTTGTGCGCAGAAAAGTGCAAAAGCGTCTCTAAACCTGATTAAGAGTAATAGTGTGAAAATATTATCTAAAATTAAGTTGGCCGCTTTAGTAGCAGCTAGCAGTACTGTTCTATTAGCTTGCGATTCGACATCAAGACCTTCAAACGAAGAAGTTTTAAGCTCGTCTATTGTTAAAGTAGCCAATCCAAAACCAAATGTGGAAAGCATTAAGGGCCACATGAATTTTTTAGCACACGACTTGCTAGAAGGACGTGATACTGGTTCACGTGGGCATGAAATTGCTTCTTTATACATCGCCACAGAATTTCAAAAATATGGTTTACAGCCCGGTGGTGAAGACGGCACGTTTATGCAGCGCGTTGGGTTTAGAAAAGGCTTGCTTGATCAAGCATCACCTACCATGAGCATTAGCAGCGGTGAACAAGATATTGAGTTGGCATTTTTAGATGATTTTTTAGTTGGGCCAAACTTAGCTCACGCGCAGGCACAAGTATCAGCACCATTAGTGTTTGTCGGATACGGAATTGTTGCCCCAGAGCTTGATCACGACGATTATGCCGACATTGATGTTGAAGGTAAAATTGTAGTGATGCTCACCGGCAAGCCTGCACGCTTTCCAAGTGAAGTCGGCTCGCATGTGTCGTCACGTACCAATAAATCAAACTATGCGGCCGATCGCGGCGCAGTTGGCGTAATTACCCTACAAACGCCACCCGCTGAAAAACGACGTCCTTACGACCGCTCAAAGCTTTATGTTAAAGCGCCACGCATGACATGGATAGATACACAAGGCGTACCTGGTAATGGTCGCGTAGAATTAAAAGCCAGTGCGTTTTTAAGTATCGATACAGCAACACAGCTTTTTGAAGGTGCGCCAGAAACCCTAGAAGCCACGTTTGCCAAGCTCGCTGCCGATGAGCCAATTAAAGGTTTTGATTTAGCATTTAGTGCTGACATTGCATATAGCACAAGCCATGAAGATATTAGCAGTCCTAACGTGATAGGGCTTTTAGAAGGAAGCGATCCAGAGCTTAAAGATGAGTATGTTGTTTATACCGCACATTCAGACCATTTAGGTATTTCGAAGTCGGTTGAGAAAGACAAAATTAATAACGGCGCATTAGATAATGCCTCAGGCACCTCGGTACTCATGGAAACAGCGCGCATGTTTGCGCATCTGCCTGAAGCTCCGCGCCGTTCTATATTGTTTGTTGCCGTAACGGGTGAAGAAAAAGGCCTGTTGGGCGCTGATTATTTTGTGCGTAATCCGACGCGTCCGGTCGAAAGCTTAGTCGCTAACGTTAACCTTGATATGCCACTACTTACTTATGAATTTGCGGATGTCATTGCTTTTGGCGCGAGTCATAGCACCATGGGTGAAAAAGTCAGTGCAGCAGTCGCCAATGCTGATATTAAATTGACGGATGATCCGTGGCCAGAACTTAACTTGTTTACACGCTCTGACCATTACGCCTTTGTTAAGCAAGGAATTCCTGCGGTATTTTTGGTGACTGGCATCGAGTCAAAAGACCCAGATGTTGACGGTAGTGAAGTACTTAACACCTTTTTAGCGACTCACTATCACAGACCCTCAGATGATATGTCGCAAGATTTTGTGTGGGCAGCTGCTCGAACATTCACGCAGGTGAATTTTGAAATAGGCTTGACCTTAAGTAATGACGATGAGCGTCCTACATGGAATGAGGACAGTTTCTTTGGCCAAACGTTCGGCCGTAAGTAACGCTTAAAAGGCTTACTATGCCAAATGAGTAAGCCTGTACTCTTAACTTGCTGATAATCTGCTACTAGAGCACTATTTGGTCTCGCCCATTTTGTTTGGCTTGATATAGTTTTTTATCAGCAAGTGATATTAACTCGCTGACGGTGCGAGTATTCGCTTTTTCGTAGTGCACAACGCCCATCGAGAAGGTGATGGTATGATTGTCTGGCAAGCCTGGCACAGCTGCGCTATTTACATACTCTCGCAATCGTTCAAATATGTTTTTGATGTTTTCGTGCTGCGTATCACTAATCACAAACAACCATTCTTCGCCGCCATATCTTCCATATCTGTCTTGCTGGCGAAGCACTTGTTCGCAAGCTTTAGCAAACATTTTGAGCACTTCATCGCCCACATCATGGCCAAAGGTGTCGTTGAGCAGTTTAAACGAGTCCAAATCTATCAGCGCGATACTTAAGGGCATATTGGTATGTTGGGCTTCTTGGAGCCGTTCTCTTGCATATTGCAATATAGCACGGCGATTTGGGCTACTAGTAAGCGGGTCGCGCAGGGCCATCTCTTTAAAGCGATTGCGATTTTTGGTTTGTACAATGAGTAAAAACACCACAATTAAGAATAGTAGTACGACCAAAATAAAAACCACCATCCAAATTTGTTCTTGCTGCTTTTGTTGCTCAATGAGCAGGGCATTCAGCTCATTTTGGCGTATTAATGTTTCATTTTTAGACTGCGTTAATTCGCTATCAAACTCCACTTTGTAGCGCTGGGTGTCCTGTTGTATTTCATCTTTATAGATTTCTTCGAGCAATTCAATTTCTTGGTTTTTTAAGGTGTAAATATCTTCAAAACGTTCTTGTAAAAGCGCAATTTCAGATTCAAGTTGTAAAATTCGCCTTTTGACGGTTTTTGAATTTCCGTCAATGTTTAATAATTTTGCTCTTTCAAGATTACTGATCGCTAATGATAACTGCTCGGTCTTAACATACGTGCGAGATAGGTGAATAAGGGTTTTCACTTCTAGCTGTCTGTCACCAACGTCTACAAATACGGCAAGCGCTTGGTTGAGCAGTACTATCGCGTTTTCAAATTGTTCGTTTTCGATTGCAATTTGACCGAGCACTCCTTGAGCCCAAGCCATACCAATGTCATCTTCTAGCTCCTCGCTCGCTTCGAAGGCTTCTGTCATAAGTTGTTGAGCTTTTACCCAATCTTTTTTAAGCATGTGAGCATTGCCAAGATTATAAAGTGCAATCGATTTTATAAATAAATCTTGGTCATCTATGGTTAATGCTAATGCTTCTTCTAAGTATTGTATGCCCAAATCATAATCTTCAATATCAATGTAAATATTTCCTAATGATGACAAAACACTTGATTTAGCGTCGACATCGTTTTCGATATTAAAGACGTTGAGCGCGGTTTTTAAAGAGCTAATGGCGTCAGCATATTGACTATTATTGTATTGGCTATTGCCAATCGCTAAGTAGACATCTCCTAATAGCTCCATGTTTTCGATTTTTTTGGCAGACTCAATCAATGGTGAATACAAGCTGCTTATGCCTTTTGTAGCGCCTTTGGCATATAATATGGAAAGGTTTGCGACACCGATTTCTATCAATATTTCTTGGTCGTTCAAGGCTTGGGCTTTTGGAAGAAGTTCTTTATATAACTTGTCTGCTGAATCAATATTTTCAAGATTGACCAAAACACCTAATTTTAGATTTGCTGCTTGTACATAGCCCGCCTGCCATTCATTTTTTTGACTTAAAGACACGAGCTCACTAATTTGGTCGAGCATTTCTATTGGGTTGATATCAGGATTGTTTTCGAGCTCGGTGATGTGTTCAATAAAATCAACTTCGGTTTTTATTGGTGTATTTTGGGCGTATGAGTCCGTAGCAATTATATTGGTTGAAATAATAATTGCTAGAATTGGAGTGAATACTTGTTTAATAAAAACAGTAAACGAGCGCATTCTATTTTGTACACCTTAGTGAATTCATAAAAAATATCGGCATATCAATAAGATACTTTATTTAAAGTAAGGCACTATCTCTTTTCTTGCTTGACATTGCTCACCAATAAATATGTATTTTTACCTATTATTTTTACTTGATTAGTTCAGAGATAGTTTATTTTTTACATAAAGCGTAAAGAATCTTAAACCAAAAAAATAATTAATTTATGGAATGAAGGAAATAATGACGTTTATCAACTACGCTTTACGTGTGTTGAATAAAAATAAATAAAGGATTTACGATGCAAAAAATACTCAAAATCGGCCTAATAATAGCGAGCTTTGCTATGGCAAGCGTCTCAAATGCAGAGGTCATAAAGGCTACTGCTATATTAGATTACGCACAAGAAGTGGGCCCTTCTAATCCCAATCCAAGTGATTCGATGGGAATGGCAATGTTAAGCTTTGATACCGATACAATGATGTTAAGTCTAGAAGCCACCATCGACGGTATCTTTTTACAAGATATTACGTTTCCAAGCGGCGGTTTAATGTTTGGAAATGCAGGACCTTTTCATATCCACAATGCGCCCGCTGGTTCAAACGGTGGTGTTGTGTTGCCCTTTAGCTTAGAAAGTTATTTTGCTGAAACAATGTCAGGGATTAGTGTTAGCGTGAGTGGCTTAGCATTTGATGATTCGCTTATTGCTGAACTGAATATGGGGAACCTATACTTGAATCTTCATACACTGGATTATGGTTCGGGTGAAGTGAGAGGGCAGTTAGCTCGAGTTTCGGCGCCGGGAATCGCATTAATGACGTGTTTTGGTATTGTTTTATTATTTAAAAGAAAGCGCTTATTGTTTTAGGTTTTCAATACCGCCGTCCTCGCGGAAGCGCAATACTGTTGGCTTAAGCATTAATTACGTCATTCCCGCGAAGGCGGGAACCTCTTTGGAGCCAACCGACATTTGATAAGCACATGTTTTATAAAGTTTTTCATGAACATCAACCAGGTCCCCGCATTCGCGAGGATGACGAGGAAGTCTTAAGCGAACAGTATTGCGCCTTCGCGGGAATGACGCGAGGCGTTGTTCACAACATTAATGGTTGCTAAATTAACTGGCGAGCTTAACTTAAGTGATAATTTTTAATCAATGCCCAACTTTCACCAAACTGAAAGGTGGGTTTGCGATTAAATTTACTGCGAACAAACTGGTTGATTCGACCGTCTGCAAAACATATTAGTAAATTAGCGAGTATTGCTTCGTCTACGTTTAGTGCTTTGCCTTCGCGCAACTTGCGTTCACGAAGTATTTGTTTCAGTTGAACCTCAATGCGTTCGAAAAGTTCTGCAATGCGCTCGCGAAGACGCTCTTGCTCACCTTGTAGAGCATCACCATTTAAAATACGGCTTATGCCGGGATTTTTTTCAGCAAAACCTAAGATTAAATGCAAAATGAGCTGGCAACGCACATCTGCTTCTTTTTCTTCTTCGAGTATTTTGTTGATGCGCGAATATAGCGTGTTTTCAACAAACTCAATTAAGCCTTCAAACATTCTCGCTTTGCTTGGAAAGTGTCGATACAGTGCTGCTTCTGATACGCCGACGTTTTCGGCTAATTTGGCGGTCGTAATACGGTTGCCGTGGTTATGTTCTAGCATTCCGGCTAAAGACTGTAGTATTTGCGCTTTACGGTTTGGTTTTTTTGCTGCTGGCATGGTAATAGTTCTTCTTTGTCTGAATAACGAGCCACTCAATAATGTGAGTTTTAGCTGTTATTAAATTCCTTGTGCACTATTTTAAGTAGCTCCAGTGCAAGTAAGTCTTTACTATTCGGAGCTAAATGCTGCGTGTTTGATTTACTTAAAACTATAAGCGCGTTTCGATCAGAATTAAAGCCTAATTCTGAATTTGATACATCATTGGCTGCTATCATGTTCAGTTTTTTCTTATCTAATTTAGATTTTGCATAGGTTTCAACGTTTTGCGTCTCGGCAGCAAAACCAACGGTGAAAGGTGGCTTATCTAAAAACGAAACTGATTTTAAAATATCTGGGTTTTGCGTGAGTTCTAGGCTAATCGCATCGCCTTGTTTTTTCATTTTTTGTTCGGCAACGGCGTCTATTTTATAATCAGCCACCGCGGCGCAGGCAATAAAGATGTCTTGTTTAGCGATGTCGCTATGCACTGCTTCTAACATATCTTGTGCACTAATTACGTCTGTGCGGTTTACTTGTTCGGGGGTATCTAAATTAACGGGGCCAGCGACAAGTGTTACATTTGCGCCCAAGGCAACCGCCGCCTTTGCGATTGCAAAGCCCATTTTACCCGAACTGTGATTGCTGATGTAGCGCACAGGATCAATCGCTTCGCGAGTAGGGCCAGCGGTGATCATGATGTTTTTACCCAAGAAAAGCTGGCTGTGGTTAGATGCAGATGCATCGTCTGTTTTTTGGGCAAACTTGACAAGTTCATCGGCCAATTCTTCAGGCTCTAGCATTCGGCCATAGCCTAAGTCACCACATGCTTGTTCACCGGCTGCGGGGCCTAATATATGGGCATTGTAATCAAGGAGTGTTTGCATATTTTTGGTGGTAGCTTTTGCCGCCCACATTTGTTGGTTCATTGCCGGTGCAATAAAAACCGGCGCAGTGGTTGCTAGTGCCAAGGTGGTTAATAAATCATCGGCTAAGCCATTAGCTAACTTGGCAATAGTGTTTGCAGTGGCTGGTGCCACCAGAAAATAGTCAGCCCAACGAGCTAACTCAATGTGACCCATGCCGGCTTCCGCGTCTTCGTCGAGTAAGTTTGTACTTACTTTGTTGCCAGAGACTGCTTGCAATGACAAAGAGCTCACAAAGTGAGTGGCAGATTCAGTCAATACCACACGTACATTTGCACCTTGCGCGGTTAGTTTGCGCACAAGATCTGGTGTTTTATACGCCGCAATGCCGCCAGAAATACCTAATAAAACGTTTTTGTTTTTAAGATACATAATCAATTTGTAAGTACGCAGTTAAAGATTAATCATATTATTAAACCATTGTTGGCTAAAGAATGGAAACCGTTATTTCCGTGAAAACCAGTAAAACATCCTAAAGTACAACTAGTCAGAAAAAGCACCTTAAGTAAAAATGGATACTTGAACTAAAAGGTCTTAGGTGACCTAGTTTAATATCATAAACCCAAAGGAATGGATTGATGAAAATACAACAGTGGCCAAAACAAGAGCGGCCTCGCGAAAAGCTATTGCAGTTTGGTGCACAAACGCTATCCGATGCCGAATTGCTCGCTATATTGATTAACACGGGCGTAAAAGGTAAAACGGCAGTTGAGCTAGCAAAACAGGCGATCGTGCAATTTGGTGGCGTACAAGCGCTATTTTTAGCCTCTCAGAAGCATGTAATGAAACAAGTTGGTTTAGGAGAGGCAAAGTTTGCATTATTACAAGCTTGCGTCGAGTTATTTAAACGTGGCATGGCAGAGCAACTTTCTCAGCAGTCTAGCTTTACGTGTGCCGAATCTGCATCAGACTACTTAAGGGCGCAATTAGCGTCTCATAAGCGCGAAGTGTTTGCGATGTTACTACTTGATAGCCAGCATCAATTAATCGCTTACAGAGAGATGTTTAAAGGCACAATCAACAGTGCCGCTGTTTATCCGAGAGAGCTAGTCAAACAAGCTATGGACGACAACGCTGCAGCGGTTATACTGGCGCACAATCATCCATCGGGTGTCGCAGAGCCTTCTCAAGCTGATATACAAATCACGCAGCGGATAAAGCAGGCTTTTGCATTGATTGATGTGACTGTGCTTGATCATTTTGTGATTGGTCACTCGTGTGCCGTTTCTTTTGCTCAGCGCGGTCTTTTGTAATACCGAATATTCTAAATAAGCCAATAATAACAAAGGTTTATATTGTCTTATTGAAAGGCGGAACTACTGTTGGCGGCTGCGTAGAGTTAAAAGTTGGCAAATAGAAGCGAAATATTTAAGACTTTTTACACGAAATTGTTTGTATTTTTAGCTCAATTACTGTATAAAATGCGCCCTCTTAATTAACCACGTTTGACCGCGATATTGTAATAAACATGTTCAGCGATGTTAAACGGCATAACAGTTGTTCTGGAGACAAAAATGTCTAAAGTATGTATAGTAACTGGTAAGCGTCCAGCGGTAGGTAACAACCGTTCACACGCAAGAAACGCGACTCGTCGTCGTTTTTTACCAAATCTTCATTCTCACCGCTTTTGGGTTGAGAGCGAGAATCGTTTCGTGAAGCTTAAAATATCTACCAAAGGTATGCGCATCATCGATAAGAAAGGTATTGATGCAGTATTAACTGACATCCGTGCTCGTGGCGAGAAAATCTAAGGAAGCTTACAATGCGTGATAAAATCAAATTAGTTTCAAGTGCCGGTACTGGTTTTTACTACACTACCGACAAAAACAAGCGCAACATGCCTGGTAAAATGGAAATCAAAAAGTTTGATCCAAAAATTCGCCAGCACGTGATGTTTAAAGAAGCAAAAATCAAGTAAAGCGTTTTTTGTTTTTGAGTTTGGCTAGATTGAGCCGAGCATTAAAAACACAAAGTCATGTGAGCAAATTCATGGTTAATTTGTCTCCACAAACTGTTACTTGAAAATTTGTTTCACATAACTTGTTTAAGTATTAAAACCCAGCTTAGGCTGGGTTTTTTGTTTTCTCAATATAGGGTTTTTGAATTTAATACGGCTTTAGTTCATTTTATCCAAGGCAATAGGTCTATGAGTTTAGTACATCTCACATTCAAGACAATAGAGCACAAAAAACAACACAAAATTATTAAAGTATACTCACCTGACTTTAGTGAAAGCGGCACTCAAGACGTTTTATTAGGTGAGTTATGGGTCAATTTTTCTTCGAAAGAATTTAGGTTTAAGACATCGAAGATTGTGGCACATCAATTTTGTCCACCAGAGTATTTCGAATTATATAAAGGTGATGCCGAATTGATTGCAAAAAGATGTCGCGAAGAAAACTTCTGTTGTACAGCTTGGTCACAAAAAATTTTCATTAAAGCAAAACTGGAATTAGGTCTACTTATTGACTCCGGAGAATCATTGTCAAATACACCACGAACTTTAGAAGAATTGTTAGCATCAAGAAAATGAGAAATCTCAATTACTCTAGAATGTATGTACGATTAAAAAATCAAATTAATATTATTTACCAAAGCCGCGAGTGTTGCGTTTTTACCTGAAGGGACCTATCTCACAGGTAATCAAATCTTCTATGGTACTTTGGTGTCAGCGGTCATTGGCAGCACGGTTTCAAAATTATCGGGTGGGAAATTTGCGAATGGTGCGCAGACAGCGGTGTTTCAGTATCGGTTTAATCAGGTAGGAAACTTTAGGCTTACAACGAGAGAAGAAGTAATCAAACGAGGTGTCACAGATGTTAAAGAAAAATACAAGAGTAGTAAGGATCGTGATGCACTATCTACAATAGTCACAGAAGGGACTTACGTGTACGAAGTGACAAATGAAGACGGCACGAAACAATACTATACCGATGGAAAAGTTAACTACAACGCCGTTAAATTTACAGATACCAATACCGGTTCGTTTGGAGGAGCAGAATCAGCTCCTTCATTTGGATGGTTTTGCGGAATGATAACAGATAGAATACCGTTTGACAGAGTCTCGGATGCAGTATACGTGCAGCCCGAGAATGGTAATTACCCAAATCTATCAAATCTAGCAGCCAATAAAGTCACTGGCGTGCACATTTGGTCAGTGGCAAATGAATCCTTAACACATTTGCAATATCAGGAAGGAAAATGGATAAAACAGCAAAACAAGTCAGCATCATTTGCGTATCGATTCTGTTCTTCTTTATACCTGGGTGCTCGGAAGAGCGCCAAGAAGATGATCATATAGTAGATATTTATTCTCTATTGACTACTAGTGACTATTCAGAAAAGTCTGTGGTTGTTTTCGGTTACTTGTTCAAAGAACCAGATATTTTTGACTCGGTATTTTTAGTTCCATACAAAGAAGATGCCGACAATATGATGGTTTTCAGAGGTATAAACATTTCTTATCACGATGAGAGTCTAGATTTTACGGACTGTCTAGATGGCTATGTTACTGTGCATGCAAAATTCTTGCGAGCAGACGATCGCCTTAAAATCTTCTACGACATTAAAAGTATATCTAAATACATCGTCAATGAAGGTAAAACAGACGCAAAACGATGCTATACGGGAAATAGTGTTATTTGAATTGGCATAGTTAATTTTGACATGATGATTTATCTACTGCTCACATTTATGCGCATTTGAGAATACAAGAGAAAGTATATTTGTTCTGGTCAAGTAAAACCGGACACCTTCCTAAAGGAATTTCCATATTCAACGGGTGATTGGTCGTTGTTCGATGAATGCAACTTGCTTGGCGGCAGCGTGGTCATTACCCAGCGCAGTAACGGCAGTGAAGATACCCATTACCTTCACAAAGACACCCAAGGCTCAGTAGGACTCATCACCGATGAACATGCCAATGTGGTCAGCCAAAGCCTCTACGACCCCTTCGGCAAGCAAACAAAATTGCAGCAGGCGTCATTTTTAAGCAATTTCACCTATAGTGAAGTAAGCCATCAAGGTTATACTGGCCATCATATGCTCAACGATGTGGGTATTATCCATATGAAAGGCCGCATTTACGACCCAAGCATCGGGCGATTTATGCAAGCCGACCCGTTTATTCAAGCACCAGAGAATACGCAGAATTATAATCGGTATTCGTATGTACTGAATAATCCGATGTCGATGACTGACCCGAGTGGGTATAACTTCTTACGCAAAGCTGCTGGCTTTTT
>CAYURD010000022.1:39356-47992 GCA_964446865.1 uncultured Glaciecola sp. | reverse complement strand
GAATTAAAGCTATTTACTACCCAATGTTACAGCTGCTTTTCAGTATGGTTTGATGTTTACTTAAGGAAGTTTTTGGTGATATCTGCGAAAGTGCTGACAGTTAGTCGCTTGTGTTAATAGTCCTTTGGCATTGCCAGTCTTAAAGTTAAATGCAACGGTTCCTACCATCAAAATTTATTTTCTCTAGTACCCCGTTAGGCTGTGCTTTGCCCCAAAATTGAAGTCGCGCTGAACAATATAGGCGTCATGTTGCTGATCTGGAGAGGCGCGCAACGGAGGCAGTTGCAAGACTGGTTCTGAATTTAGAAATGCTTTGTCTAGATGTGCCAATGTTTTTTGAACAACCGAAGGTTGACCTGAAGGGCGCAGGGCAGGAAGCCCGGAGTAAAAGCCACGTCGTTTGCAACTAAACGCGACAAGTTTCTCATGTTTGCAATCACCACATACTACTCGCAAAAATCCATTTTCTAAGCGACCACACCGCAAAAAATCATCAAACTCACGCACAACAAAGTGTTTTCTGGCCTGTGTCGTTTGTATTGTGCAGTTTGCTGTATTGCCAGCAACGGTCTCATCCTTGATTGCGCTATTTGGATGGTAGGATGGCAAAGCCCCCCTGTTACCGTCGAAAGACTCGACCCAAAGTATGATAGTTTATTGTTTAGTGTGACACTTTATAGTCACTGCACACTCAATCAATAATCCCGTTATCAATGGTCACCCAACCAAAATAATCGATCAGACCTTGTCATGCGAAAAAGTGCAAGTACGCTTGATACCTGGTGTAAAAAATAAGCTTAATCGACTAAAATATCATAGTCTCGCTTAAATCGTTCAAGACGAAGATTTACACCTTCATCATCATTCAAATTTGCATTGTCAAAACCAAAAATAAACGCAGGATGATGTGAAGTGTTGCCATCGTTAAAGTTATACTGAACACCGTTGAGCAATGCAGGTTCAATAAAGCTAGCAGTGCCAGGGTGATTAAAATCGCTATCATCCATGTTCGAAATAATATTAATCATATCGGCCAAGCTATTGTTGTCTTGCAAGTACTTGTAGGCTAAACCGTAGTGGCGATAAACTTCACCAAAATCTACATTTGACTCATCTGAAAAGTTTACGAAGGTTGGGGATTTGTAGTTTGCAGAGCGTGAATTAGCAATATCTTGCCCTGACAAAAACACGGCTTGCCCTTCAATAAACCATCTGGGTAACAACGTTGAACTATGGTACGAATCATAAAGTGAACGCTGAGCGGTGTGTATTAGTTCGTGGCGAATAATTTGTGGAGCATCAGAACGGCTATTAACCGATGGTGCGGCAATACTCACACCATAACGGCCACCATGAGCGTATTCGTTATCTGATGCGTTTTTATTAATACACACTAACAATTTGTCATTTAAGCGATAATCTTCTAGTGACCAGCTTAGATTCATACTGCTTAATATCTCATCAATAATGCTATTTTGATCTGGCTTTGGTAAGGCTCTAAAGTACCTGGCAAACCACGCACTTTGTTGGTTAAAATCCATGGTATCAAAATTGTCTGGGTAGTCGATGCTAGTAAAGGTTTCTAGATAGTAGCTGTCGTATACTATGCGCAGAGCAGCCGGTGCAACATCGTTTCTCATCTCTAATAAATCATTGATACTGGCAAATCCGAATAAGCTTGCGACGTTTTGCTTCTCGGCTTCAATCCAAGATGCCACCCTTGTAAAGTCGCTATTTGGAAGAGTCGAATCGCCATATATCAAGGCGCTATCAGTTTCGTAATAATAATTATCGTATTCTTGTACGCAAGTTGTTGCTCCAAAATTGAAATCGTCACTAAAGCGATTTTCGGCATGCACGCTTTGCGAAAACCCAAAATACCTTCCTGTATTCTGCGCCCTCTTAAATTCTCCATTTGCACTAGCAGGAAGATTATTGTTAGAAGGAGTATTTGTGGTTCCTGACGAACTATCGGAGCCGCCTCCGCACGCCGTTGTTAATGCTATGATAAATAATATTGGGAGCGTTTTTATATATTTCATCTTGCGTACTCTGCTTGTTCATTAATTTTTTAACGGCATAGCAAAGATGAAATTTAGTTTTTTTTAAGGTGTAAAGTCGGAATTTTGCTTTTAAAAACGTAAAAAGAGCACAAAGTTGCCTTTGCACTCTTTACGATAGTTAACTTAGCGTTTTTTATTAGTACTCGTAAGGCTCTTTGTGGCGGAAACCAGACCTTATTTATTTGGATAAGTTGATACAACCTAGGTCATTCCCACGAAAATGGGGGCCTCGCAAAACCATCGCGATAAGAAGTTCAGAGTGCTTTTTACGAGGTTACCACCTCCGCGGTAATGACATTTCTTCATATTGGAATCTTACGAACGCTTTGCCCCCTTTTACCGCCGAAAGACTCGACCCAAGTATGATAGTTTATTGTTTAGTATGACACTTTATAGTCACTGCACACTCAGTCAATAATCCCGTTATCAATGATCACCCACCCAAAATCATCAATTAAGCGTTGTCGTGCATCAGACCCAGCAGCTGAAAAATTACTGCTCACATTTAAGGTTTGATCACGCGGCAGGTCCGGCTGCTGGCTCCACCCATTCAGTAAAGCGTCGTAGTTTTCTAATGATAAATTGGCACCTCTGAACATTTCAAACACATTGCTTTGATTGTTGATTATCCAAGCGCTTAAGTCTTGATCAAACAAGTTAGTAGCGAAGAACATTCTGCGCATATTAGTCACGTTATCAACTGTCCAGCCACTAATATCTTGATTAAAGGCTCGCCCTTCTCTGAACATCTCCGTCATGCTTCTAACGCCAGTGACGTCCCACGAACTGATGTTCCCATTAAAACTTGAATTACGCGCGAACATACTGCTCATGTCGTTCACGCTAGACGTGTTCCATGAGTTTAAGTCTTGATTAAAAGCGTCAGCATCAAAAAACATGCGTCTCATGGTAGTTACCTTTGAGACATCCCACGAATTAACTGGCTGATTGAACACTTTGTTGTTAGAAAACATACCACTCATGTTAGTGACTTCGCTGGTTACCCATGCACTTAAATCTTGATTAAATGCCATACCACTGCCAGCAAACATGGAATCCGTTCGCTCAACACGCGACACGTCCCAGCCGCCTATTGGCTGGTTAAACGCATTTGCGCCGTTGAACATTTCACTCATATTTGTAACATTGCTTGTTATCCATAAATCAAGAGGCTGATTAAAGGCCGTCGCCCCTCTGAACATGCGTCTCATGTTGGTGACATTAGATACGTTCCAGCCACCAATTGCTTGATTAAAGGCCTCGGCACCTAAAAACATGTCGCTCATATTCCTAACACTCGATACATTCCAAGTAGAGATATCTTGGTTAAATAGTGGGGCATCTCTAAACATGCCAGCCATAGAGTCTGCGCTTGCGGGTGTCCATAAATCGAGCGGCTGATTAAAAATGCTGGCGTCCATGAACATCTGCGTCATATCAGTGACATTAGACACATCCCAGTCGTTAATATTCTGGTTAAATGCGCTTGCATTGTTAAACATATCTCTTGTGCTCGTGACTTTGCTTACATCCCAAGCACCTATATTTTGATTAAAGACCGTGGCGTTTCTAAACATGCTGCTTAGTGTAGTCGCAGATTCTGGCTGCCATGTCGTTATATCGCCGTTAAAAGCAGTCGCGCCTAAAAACATATTACTGAAGAATGTTACGGCTCTAACATCCCAAAGTGACAAGTCTTGATTAAACACAACTGCACGGTCAAACATATTGCTCATATCGGTAACATTAGAGACATCCCATTGCCCAATATCTTGATTAAACGAGCGGGCAAAGGCAAACATACTTCTCATATCAGTCACAGTGCCCGTTTCCCATGCACTAATGTCGCTATTAAAATTATCAGCTCCCAAAAACGCGCGAGACATATCTCGCACCAGCGTTAAATCAGGACTGGCCGTATCGAGTATCTCTAGGTCATTAGCACCAAAATAAGCGTCTCTAAAACTTAACCACGAACGCTGTCCCCACTGGTTAACAGCAAGCAATTTAGTGGTATCGCTGTCACCACCATCACCATCAAAAAACGAGGCTGGGTAAGTACCCGTGATGCTAATGGTTTTCTCGCCCGGCGATTCATATGTATGCGTGACATCTTCAGTAATATTACTTTGGATCACGCCATCGCCCCAATCGACCGTAAAGTCATAAACTAAATTCGGGTTTAGGTCTAAATGGATCTGATTACTGTTACTTTGACCTTCGTTGTCGGTTTTCCAAGTGGTGATGTATGGCGTTTCTTGCAGTACTTTTGCGAAAAACGTAATTGATGAACTATCCACAAAATTGCTAGCCGTGACAATCACCTCAGTTAAGCCAGTAACTTCTGTCGAACTTGCCATTAACAGGCAACTTCCATCTTGAACTTGAGTACTAAAACTAATGATGTCACCGTCGGAGATTACTTCGCAAGATTCAGGTTCTGAACCATTGTTGCTAATTAAAAACTCGATAGGATTATTGGTGTAAAGCGTCATCCCCGAGGCATCAAAAGACAAATCAGGTGCTGTTATTTCTCCAAGGTCATCGATATCCCATAAAAATAAGTCGATAAGACGTTGGCGACCAGCGGCGCCAGCGGCGGTAAAGTTAATATTAATATCAAGAGCTACACCAGAGCGCACATCTTGCAAAGCCCAACTGGTTAGCAATAGATCATACTTATCGACACCAAAACGACTTCCTGACATAAAGCTTGCAAAGCTTGTTACATTCCCTATTTGCCATGTGCTTATGTCTTGGTCGAAATCGGTAGCCGATGAAAACATTCCTTCCATCGACTGCACTGCGCTCACATCCCAGCGACCTATCGGCTGATTAAAACGTTCAGCGTCATTGAACATAAAGCTCATATCGGTGACTGAGCTTGTTACCCACCCACTTATGTCCTGATTAAAACGAAACGCGTCTTCAAACATAGAAGACATATTTTCAACCGCACTTACGTCCCAGCGACCAATATCTTGGTTAAAATTGAATGCGCTTGTAAACATAAGCGACATATCAACAACAGACGAGGTTATCCAATCACCAATATCTTGATTAAATGAGCTGGCATCAAAAAACATCGAATTCATATCTGTTACCGCGGATACATCCCAAGTATTAATATTTTGATTAAATTCGGATGCATCATGAAACATACTCGCCATATTTCTCGCGCTACCAGTCTCCCATTGGTCTAGTGCCTGATTGAAAACGAAATTACTGCGAAACATGCTTTGCATGTTTATCACGGCGCTTACATCCCAATGATTGATTGGCTGATTAAATTCAGACGCAAAAAACATAAAACTCATGTCTTCTACTTGACTTAAGTCTGGTGCGGTATTGTCCTCAATGACTAGCTCATCTGTTGTGAAAGCAAATGAATAATGCATTGATTGCCACTGCTGATCTCCCCACTGTACCACTGCTTTTAGCTTTTGATTTTCACTACCAATCTGTTCAACGAAAGGAGTAAATATTTGTGGATAGTTTCCGCTGATGGTTACCGTATAAATACCAGGCGTGTCGTAAGTATGGGTTATATCTGTTGTTACATTGGTGTCGACGGTGCCATCGCCCCAGTCAATTGTAAAATCATAACTCTGAGTCGGTGATGTAAAAATAGTCAGCTGGTCAATGTTACTTTGCCCATCAGACCTTGTGTCCCAACGCGTGATGTATGAGCTTGTATCACGAACAGTAAAGCTAACCGTGGTAGAATCGGCTGAGCCCGTATTTACCGTGTTCACAATAACACTGACTTCTTGGGGCCTTGCAATATTACCAAACACTTCACAAGAAGACGCATCGGCTAGCAGCCTTACATCAATTCCCTCTGGTATCGAACCTCCTTCAGGTGCCTCTAAGCCACACTCCAACAAATCTCCGCCGCCTTGATTTTCGAGCGTAATACTGAAGTCTTCGGATAAATTAAATACAGAACCAAGAGAGCCTGTGAGGTCAGGGCTAACAGACACCACCTCTATTGTTACTGTAGATTGGTCACTGCCGGTAATATTAGCGGCGGTCACAATGATATTGGTCGGGGCTTGTAAGTTGACTGGGGTGCCACTTAAGACACAGTTGCTATCATCATCAGACGTGCTTAGGCTTAACCCTTCTGGTAAGTTATCTGCGCTGCACGAGCTTAGCCTTCCACCACCATTGTTGATTAACACTTCTTCTACTGATGAGCCTACAGTAAAGCGAAACGCAACTGCATCTATCAAATCAGGTGCGGGTACATTTACGGTTAAACCAATAGTGGCAGTGTTACTGCCGCTGACATTTGTTGCTGTTAGGTCTACCTCAGTAAACAATAAGGTTTGGGTAGGCGTGCCCGTTATTTGGCAAGTGCTTGCATCTGCAGACACTGAAAATAATAAGCCTTCAACAGCGACATTGGCTGAACAAGCGCTGAGTTGCCCTCCACCATTATTGACCAAGCGAACATTAGCGCTTTCTCCTTGCACTAATGTGAGATTTTCAAGATTTACTAGATTTGGTAAAGCGACGTTAACGGTAACAGTTGCGGTGGCCGTCGAGTTACCGCCAGCATTCGTCGCCACCACCGAAAAAGTCGTTTGCTCACTAAGCGCAGTAGGCGCGCCGCTAAGCACGCAAGTATCTAAGGTATTTGAGATATTAATCGCGATGCCCGCAGGCAAGTCATTTGAATTACATGCGGTAATTTGACCACCGCCAGTGTTAACAAAGGCTTGTTCAAAGCGCTCATTCTGCACAAGGACTATATTTTCAATATTGCTTAGAATAGGCGCAGGTTGGATTACTACAGGTGCTTCCACGCTTATGTTAATAGTTGCGTTACTGCTACCTGAAACATTGACGGCACTGACAATATGGTCGGTAGCTGTTTGCACGGTATTTGGTGAGCCTGTTAATACGCATGATTCTGAATTGTCGCTAACCTCAATCTGGAGTCCAGCTGGTAGGGTTTCAGCGTTACAGGCAGTGATTTCGCCGCCACCATTATTGACAAGGGCGCGATTAACATTGCTGCCTTCAAGTAAAGCCAAGTCAGTGATATCTTCTAATTCAGGGGCGGGTACGTTCACCAAAATCGAGACCGTCGCTTGATTACTGCCACTATTATTGGTCGCGGTAATGCTAAATTCTGTAAGCGCTTGGCTTAGTGACGGCGTACCTGATAACACACAAGTACCCAAATCATCGCTCACATTGACCTCAACGCCCTCGGGCAAACTATTTGCCTCACAAGACGTAATGTCAACACCGCCATCATTCACAAAGCTCTGTGTAAACGGCACATTTTGAATAAGGGTAAGAGACGCTATATTTTGAAGTGCTGGTGCAGGCTCGTTCACAACTTGTTCATTTACGATAATCCCAAATGCAACATCATCGGTCCCTGTTGCGTTGGTTGCGCTTATGGTAGTGGAAGTCTCATTTTGTGAAGCCGTGGGCGTGCCCGTTAGTTCACAGGTTGTGGTATCGCTTGAAATATTAATACTCAAACCAGCTGGTAGGCTATTGGCCGAACAAGAGGTGATTTGCCCGCCACCGGTATTTGATATCGTTAGGGTACTAATTTCAGTACTAACGGTATACGTCTGCGTGTCTGGCGCAATAAGCACAGGTGATAGTAACTGAGGAGGAGGTGGTGGTGGCGGTGGCGTGACGCCGCCCGAATCATCCGAACCTGATCCCCCGCCTCCTCCACATGCAGAAAGCACAAATAAACTAAGTGAAACTAAAAAAACGCGACTAATGAATACTGACATCTGACTGCTCTCTTTTGGCCGTAGACCGGCTTATGCAAAATAACCTTAAATACATGGAGACTTACGGCGATTAGTTTTCAAAAGTTGCGTCAAGAGTTAAATCTTTCACGCTAAATGCATTTCGGCATTGAGCATCAGTGTTTGTAGTCAATAATACTGAGTCATAGATGTAGAGAGAATATACAATTTGATACATTCAAATCGATAAATTTGGATTATGATTTTAGCTCGTGATATTCCACTTGGAGACGTAGTTATGATGACACCACAAAAATATCTAAAAACATCTTTAGTGATTGCTTTTCTATTCATTTTTTTAGGCTGCGCATCAAAACCAACTGGCGAGAAGTTTGATGGTGTTTCACCGCCATTGCCAGCTGATAAAGCAAGAGTCATAATTTATCGAGATAGCGATGCCTTTGCCGCCGCATATTCGTGGTTAGTTGCAAAAGAAGTCGCTACACAAGGCGCAAAACCTTTAGCCGTAATATCAAGAAATACGTATTACACTTTTGACGACTCACCACAAAAAATCTCTTTGCTCGCCGACTTAAGAAGCTCACCAATTTATGCACCAACCTCACCTAGTGCAGCAATTACAGCAGCAATAACCTATGTTGATGCCAGCCATACCAATGCGAAGATTGACTACAAAGCACTTCACACATTTGAAGCAAAAGCAGGACAAGAGTATTACTTCAAGCTGCAGTTTAAAGATGTTGTGATGGATCCCACTGCATATCTTGTTGAAGTACCTCGTGCACAAGCAAAACGCGAACTTGAGGGTACACGTTTGGCATTGTTG
>CAYURD010000022.1:18819-39256 GCA_964446865.1 uncultured Glaciecola sp. | reverse complement strand
AGTACCTCGTGCACAAGCAAAACGCGAACTTGAGGGTACACGTTTGGCATTGTTGACGACAGTACAAATGTGAGTTCAAGCGCTGTACGCATTAATGTTTAAGGCAAAAACGTACTAGCTTTTTTCAACTCCAATTGCGCCTCTTCCTCGCGCCCCTGCGACGAAAACACATTAGCTAATACTCGATGCGCTCTTTCGCTCGGCTCTATTTCAATGGCCGCTCGCAGGTGTTTTTCGGCTTCATTTAATTCGCCATTACCGGCTAGAGACACACCCAAGTTATACATTGATGTGGCAGATGTTGGGTCTAAGTCCAAGGCTTTGCGATAGCTTTCGATGGCTTCAAACGACAAGCCTTGTTGCTCTAATACATAGCCTAAATCATTGTAAATCTCTGGCGCAGGCTCAAGCGCTAAAGATTCGCGATAGTGTGCTTCGGCTACTTCAAGTTCGCCAAGGTCAATTGAAGCAAGTGCTAAGTTGTTATGCGCTTTGTAATGTTCAGGGTCAATTTCAACTGCTTTTTCTAAATAGGAAACGGCGTCATCGCTTTTACCTTGTTGGAACAATGCAAAACCTATTGAGTTGAGCAATTCGACATTTTCAGGCTCAACCGCTAAGCCTTGTTCGTAGGCCTTTACCGCTGCCGGGTAATTACCCGTGCGCTCGTTAGCAATACCCGCCCGTAAAAACGAGTAAGCATCTAAAAACTGCTCTTTAATTTGCGCAATTGCATTAGCTGGCAAAGGCACAAACTCTGGAATATTGGCTGCACCATACGTACCCGTGAAACGGTCAAGCACGACTGGTGGTGTTGAATTGCCTTGCTCATCAATATGCGTAAGAAACAGCTGCGTGTAAGGCGTATTTTGCTTAGACGAGAATACCAACCATTTTCCATTGGACGAAAAACTATGCCACGAATTCATGCGCGTTGTGTTTGCCTTTAAGCGTCTTGCCTCGCCGCCTTGAGCTGGCAAAATAAATAGCTCGCTGTCGGGCATAAGCAACATGTAGTTTTCTGCTTGGGTAAACACAATCCACTTGCCGTCGGGTGAATACTTGGCAAAAAAGTTACTTTTGCCATTATGAGAGGCGCCTTCTAGCGGCGTTGCCTCACCGCCACGCCCTTCGTTAAACGGCACTGTGTAAAGATTGAATTTAAATGGTTCTTTATCTTCTATAAATTCAGGGACGTCTTTTTCACTCAGTAAAATACCGCGCGCATCAGCAATCGACTCTTTTTTGTAGACTTTTGAACGAGCAAATACGATTGATTTGCCGTCTGGGCTCCAAATAGGGTTGCTCTGCACATACTCAGGATCATCTGCACCGGGCAAGGCTTTATATTCGCCGGTCACGGTGTCATATACAACAAGGATACCTTTAATAGGAAAAAACAATTGCGAGAATTCGATGCCAGGGGTCGCGACAAAAACCGCTTGGTCTTTAACCGTGCTGATTACATAACGCCCATCGGGTGATACCTGCGATAGTAATCCAAATGTTGGTTCGTTATCGTCTTTTTTGTAGTCACTCCACGTAATGATTTTTTCATCATTTAACACCATTTGTTCAGACACAGGCAATACCGCATAGCCGCCCTTGTCGTTACCATAGTCAACGTCTAAGCCCAACACACTGCCATCGCCCGAAAACGAATGACAGTTGCCGCACACAGGTAAATTTTCGAGCACGATGGGAGGCTGCTCTACCGAATCAACAGAACCATAGCGCCAGCGTATACGCGACGGATCTTGTACAGCCTCAATAAAAGGCAATGGCACCTCTCTATAAAAAATAGAATCGCCCACAGGATCAACAGAGGTTTGGATGCTTACCTTTGCTTCTGATACGACTTGTGCTTGTTCATTTAAACCGACTATCGCCACATCAGTCTTACTGGATGTCGATAACTGCTTTATTTCTGCCCAGTCTTCTTCAGAAGGTCGCCAAGTGGCTTTTGTTGATGAAAACCGGCGCAGTGTTTGTTCGCCATCAAAACGAAATAAAACTTGCCATTGGCTAACTGCATCATTTTGGCCTTTCCATATAAATGTAGGGGCGACGATATCTGCAGGAAACAGGGTGTCATTTAAAGGATACGTTATCTCGACGCCGCCCATAGGTGAATCAGGGAATGTATTGGCACTATTATTTTGTGAATGTGGCTCACACGAAAATAAAACTAAAAGGCAAATGATGCTACAGACCATCTTACATCCATATTGTAATGTACCTGATAAAACGCCAAGATGATGTTGATTTTGCGGGCTAGCCATGTATCGCTTTTATCCTTAAATATGCTCGTAAAGACACACTACATTTAACGTACGTCTCGTTAATAATTTGTGAACTTATGAGTATCTAATAAGGCTGATCTTAAGTCAATCAAGCCACACTCAAGATAAATGCTATTGTCATCAGTTAATTACATCTAAAAAAAATAGAAACTCGATGCTCGCAAAATTGACAATCATAAAAAATAGGTTTACAACTAGTTAACAATACTCTAGTGCAGTAAGCAGTCGCAGTTGTCTAGAAAAGCGCATTTCCCTAACAATAAAAAGGAAAGGAACACTACCATGCGATTTTTAAAATGCTTTACTGCAGTCGCACTGCTTTTTGGTGCCAGTCTTGCTAATTCTGCCGTACATCGCGTTTCTGAAGGTGAATCTATTCAGGCTGCCATCGACGCTGCATCTCCGGGCGACACCATTTTAGTCTCTCCAGGCTTATATGAAGAAACCGCTGATGATTTTTTTGGCCTTCGCATTAGTACCGACAATATCCGGTTAATTGCCAGAGTAAGAAGAGGTGCAGGCGACGAAGGAAAAGTGCGCTTAAGGCCTACTGGCGATCAACAAACTGGCATTTATGCTGCCCCAGCTAGCTGTGGCCCCGATGTTCCAACGGGTGGTTGTGATGAAGAGTTAAACGACGTGTACATTCGTGGTTTTACGGTTGAAGATTTCCCATTAAACGGCATACAAACTCGATTTGTTAATGGGTTCAAAATCATTCAAAACGAATCGTCTAACAACTTAAACAATGGCATCTATCCGACTATTTCAGCCAATGGACTTGTTAAAAATAACGTATCTTACGGTGCATTAGACACCGCAATGTGGGTTGCGGCTTCGCAAAACGTAAGAGTTATAGGTAACGAACTGTCTGCAAGCGTTATTGGTCTTGAAGTCAACTTGTCGCTCGACATCAAAGTAACGCACAACGACATATACGATAATAGTGTTGGTGTGGCGCTGCTTCATCCAAATACCGCAGGTAATTTACCCTTACCTGAAATGGGCAACTGGGTTGTTAAATACAACCGCGTATACAATAACAACTTGTTCCCAAATCCTGCACCTGAGGGTACCTTCCAGCGCGACTTACCGCCTGGCGTAGGTATTTTAGCCTTAGGCGTACAGGGTCATACTATCGCCAACAACATTGTTGAAGACAACCAATATGTGGGCATTGGCGTGCTTGGTTGGTGCAGTGCAGCCTCACAAATTCCAGGACGTGATTGTATTAGCAGACCACCAGTGATTGATGGGATATTTTATGATCCTTCTGTTAGCGATAATTTGATTACTCGCAATCGAGTAAGCGGAAACGGAAATGGTGATTTTGTGCAGTTTTATCCGCCAGGCTTAGCAATACTCGAAGCTGATATCACGTATTTCTCAGCAGGCCCTGCGGCTGGTGAAAACTCTGCAAATAACTGTTTTGAAAAATCTCGGTCTCGTGATTTCACAATTGTCTCATCAGAAGCTAACGGACAGCTTCCAGTCGATGGCTGTTAGTTAAGACTACGTCTACATAAATGCCATAGACATAACTAGATAGATACGCAGTAATAAAGCCCCCATACCAACATTGGTATGGGGATTATTTTCTCTCTTTCAGGTAGTAAATTTCATTGCACTCTTTATCCAATCAAACTCTAACCACTCAAGCGCAAACCAACATTATTGAACATGCTGACTGCACAATTGTATTAAGCAAAATAAAAGGGCCAGAAGCGACTGAGATTTTTGCCACTTGTCACCCCAAAATCGATTCAACGACACAACAAACAAAAGCCATTTATAATGCGCTAGCAGATGGCTTGCAAAAAGAAGGCGGTTCACTGGGCTCTATCGTCTCTGAAACGATATTTTTGCGAAGCATAGCCACTAATTTGGACGCTTTTCGTGAAGCACGTGAACAGGCTTTCTCAGCAAATCAGAACCTTAGTTATTCACCTGCGGTTTTAGAAATAGAACAGCCGCCCATTGATGAACAATCGCAGCTTGAAACCTCAATTCAAGCGCTCATTCCACACTCTGGCTCCATTCATGCACAAACCATACACATCGACGCCGATGAAGAAGGCGAACGAATTGAAGGGCTAAAGGTTGAAATAGGAAATGAAACTCGTTTTTACGCAAGTAACATTTGCGGGCACGGTAAAAGTGCTTTTGAGCAAACCAGCGCCATGTTTAATCGAACTGAAATGCTTTTACAGAAGGCCGGTATGACATTTACCGATGTCGCTCGTACATGGATTCATCTTAGGGAAATGGACCGAGATTACGATAGTTTAAACAAAGCACGACGTGAGTTTTTTACTCAACATAATATTGACCCTGTTCCTGCTAGTACTGGCATAGAGGGCGGACAAACATCTTCACAGCATGATTTGTCGATAGGTATTTATGCTATTAAAGCAAGATCACCACAAACAAGAGAAGTGATGACTTGCGCAACACTCAATGAAGCAGAAGAATACGGCGCTGATTTTGTACGAGGCATGAAAGTAGCAGAATCAAACAAGGTTTCATTGCTTGTATCAGGCACAGCAAGCGTAGATGAGGCTGGGGCAACAGCGCATGTAAATGACTTTGATGCACAAGCCGAGCGCATGCTAGTTAACCTTGCCGCTTTGTTAGATAAGCAAGGCGCATCGTTTAGCAATATTGTATCGGCTACCACCTACGTAAAAGAGCGCAAAAATGCTAAACGTTTGCAAGATAAGTTTGTAGATGCAGGGTTTACTGGCTTCCCCAATGTCCTTGTTGAGGCGCGAGTATGCCGGCCTGACCTATTGTGTGAAACGGAAGTACTCGCGGTCTTGCCAACAGCCTAGCATTTCAAAATTACGCAAAGCACTAAACTCAATTACATAGTTGCGGTATTTTGCTTATACAGTACGTGCGTCGCTCAGACTATTTGTGATTGGCAAAAGGGAAAACAGCTGCCTTTTATGGATGTCTTTTACCTCCCATTTTGAATTATTCCAGTTCGTTTTCTTGACATAGATCAATACAACTCTAAACAGCAACGATTTGACCCACTTAAGCCACAATATCTCTTTTCTTTACTAAGAAAAAGGGCGTAATGTTTACATTATGTTAACAGTCTTTTTAATCAAACTTGATGATTCATAGAAGGTAAAAATGGACGCCATCAAAAAAGCAGAGTTAAGAGCATTTTTGTTTATCACAATTTTCCTCTTCCCCATTCTTGCAGTGGCCATTGTCGGCGGCCTAGGTTTTGCCATTTGGATATCGCAAATGCTGTTTGGTCCACCAACAGTGTAAGGAAAGTCCATGGGCATTGATAAACAACGAAGAGCATTTTTTACCCGCGGTCGCGTCGACAAAACAAGCGACGATGTACACCTGCCTTGGTTAAAAAGCGAAGACCTCTTTTTAGACAAATGCACTCAATGTAACGAATGCGTGCAGGCATGCCCCGAGAATGTCATTGTGAAAGGCCAAGGTGGCTACCCAACGGTAGACTTTTCAAAAGGCGAATGCACATTCTGTGAAGACTGCGCCAAAGTATGCCCCGAATCCCTATTTGACACCAAGCAAGAGAATGCTTGGGATCTATCGCTCAAAATTAACGATGCCTGCTTCACTGAAAAAGGCATTGTTTGCCAAAGTTGCCAAGATGCTTGCGAGCCGATGGCAATTAAATTTGAATTCAAACTTAACGCCGTACCCAAACCCAAAGTTGACCTGTCGGCCTGCACAAGTTGTGGTGCTTGTATTTCTAGCTGCCCAGCCCAAGCCATTACGCTTAAGCCCAATACAAATAAGCACAATCCACTTAAGGCAAATAAACCGCTAGTGAGTTTACAAAAGGAACACGCTGATGACTGAATATCATATTGCTAGCTTTATAGTGAGATGCATACCCGAACACTTATTAGATACTTGCGCTTTAATCGAGCAAATGGATGGCGCACAAGTCCACGACCACGATCCCATGGGTAAAATTATTGTCACCGCTGAAGGTGAAACCCATCGACAAATTTCAATCATCACCGACAACATTCGCGACATGCAACACGTTGTAGATGTAGCCGCGGTTTACCATGAATACGAACAGCCCGAGCAAGCGAATGCGAGCCCAAAAGCGCAAGAAACCCAAATCGAGCAAGGAGAACACCATGAGTTTAGATAGACGTGCTTTTATGAAAGCCAGTGCCATTTCAGCCGCGGCAACTGCTGCAGGAATGACAATTCCGGTGCAAGCCTCAAATATTGTTACCGACAGCTCGGTCACTAAACTAAAATGGGATAAAGCGCCCTGCCGATTTTGCGGAACGGGCTGCAGTATTAACGTAGCCACGCTCGATAACAAAGTTGTTGCAACACACGGCGATATTAAATCACCGGTAAACAAAGGTTTAAACTGCGTTAAAGGGTATTTTTTATCTAAGATAATGTATGGCGAAGACCGCGTTAAAACGCCCATGCTACGCATGTCTAACGGTAAATTTGACAAAAACGGTGAGTTTGCCCCCGTAAGTTGGGACACTGCGTTTGATGTCATGGCCGACAAATACAAAGCCGCTTTAAAAGCGAAAGGCCCTACTTCAATTGGCATGTTTGGCTCAGGTCAATGGACGGTCATGGAAGGCTACGCCGCGGTCAAACTGATGAAAGCAGGTTTTCGCTCAAACAACATCGACCCTAACGCTCGTCATTGCATGGCATCAGCCGTAGGCGGGTTTATGCGTACCTTTGGTATTGACGAACCTATGGGCTGCTACGATGACTTTGAAGCCGCCGATGCCTTTGTATTATGGGGTTCTAACATGTCAGAAATGCATCCCATTTTATGGACACGCATTACCGACCGACGCCTTAGCTTTCCGCATGTAAAAGTAGCCGTGCTTTCAACCTATACACACCGTTCATTTGATTTGGCCGATATCCCGATGATATTTAAGCCGCAAACCGACCTGGTTATTCTTAACTTTATTGCCAACTATATTATTCAAAATGACAAAGTTAATTGGGACTTTGTGAACAAACATACCAACTTTGTGAAAGGTAACACCGACATTGGCTATGGCTTACGTGACGAGCATCCTAAGCAGCAAGCGGCCAAAAACAGTGACAAAGCAGGTGGATTCTCTCCTATCGACTTTGACGAGTTTGCTAAGTTTGTAAGCGATTACACGGTTGAATATGCAGCTGAAATGAGCGGCGTACCCGAAACCCGCTTAATTGAAATGGCCGAGCTTTACGCTAATCCTAAAACCAAGGTGATGTCATTATGGACAATGGGCGTTAACCAACACACCCGAGGCGTGTGGTGTAATAATCTACTTTATAATATTCACCTATTAACAGGCAAAATTTCTGAGCCTGGTAATAGCCCATTCTCGCTAACCGGACAACCATCTGCTTGTGGAACTGCGCGCGAAGTTGGCACCTTTAGCCACCGTTTACCCGCTGACATGGTTGTTAAAAACCCTAAACACAGAGCAATGGCTGAAGATATTTGGGGCCTGCCCGAAGGGACAATTCCTGCAAAACCTGGCTATCATGCGGTGTTGCATAATCGAAAACTGAAAGACGGCGACATGAATGTTTACTGGGTTCAGTGCAACAATAACATGCAAGCAGCCGCTAATATTAATGAAGAAGGGATACCTGCTTACCGAAATCCTGACAACTTTATAGTGGTCAGTGATGCCTACCCTACCGTCACGGCACAGGCCGCCGACCTAATTTTGCCGACCGCCATGTGGGTTGAAAAAGAAGGAGCTTATGGCAATGCCGAAAGACGCACACAGGCTTGGTATCAAATGGTCAGCGCTCCAGGCGAATCTAAGTCTGATTTATGGCAATTAATGGAATTCTCAAAGCGCTTTACAACTGACGAAGTGTGGGGCGATGAATTACTTGCAAAATCACCAAAGCTTAAAGGCAAAACGCTGTTTGAAGTGTTATTTAAAAACGGCAGCGTTAACAAATACCCGCTAAGCGACATTAAAGAAGACCAGCTAAACGATGAGTCTAGAGACTTTGGCTTTTACGTGCAAAAAGGCCTCTTTGAAGAATATGCAGGCTTTGGTAGAGAGCATGGCCATGACCTTGCTTCTTACGATACCTATCATGAAAGCAGAGGACTTCGCTGGCCGGTTGTTGATGGAAAAGAAACCAAATGGCGATTTAAAGAAGGCTCTGACCCTTATGTAAAAGAAGGCGCTGGCTGGGAATTTTACGGCAAGCCTGATGGCCGAGCGCTCATTTTTGCCCTGCCATACGAACCTGCTGCAGAAGAGCCCGATGATGAATATGATATGTGGTTATCAACCGGCCGAGTCCTAGAGCACTGGCATTCAGGTTCAATGACGCAGCGCGTACCAGAGCTTTATCAAGCTGTTCCTGATGCACTTGTGTATATGCACCCTGATGACGCCCGCAATCGAGGTTTTAGACGCGGAGACGAAATTAAGGTGATTTCTAGACGCGGTGAAATGAAATCTAGAGTCGAAACCAGAGGACGCAACAAACCACCACGCGGGCTTGTTTTTGTCCCTTGGTTTGACGCGAGCCGCTTAATCAACAAAGTGACATTAGATGCCACTGACCCCATTTCAAAACAAACTGACTTTAAAAAATGCGCAGTTAAACTAGAGAAGGCCTAATACGATGAAAAAAGTATATATTACCGTAGTCGTTTGCTTAATCTTTATAACCGGCGGAATATTTGCCCAAGAAATTGGACAAGAAATCGCTAATTTACGGGGTGGCGTAGCGCTCACCGAGCAAGAAAAAACAAACACCATTCCTAGGCCCATTGTGGATGATAAAAAAATCAGTCGCAATTATCCTATGCAGCCACCTATCATCCCTCACAATATTAGGGACTATCAATTAAATAAAAACGTGAACACCTGCTTGGTTTGTCATAGCCGCTCACAAGTCACTGAAACACAAGCCACGATGGTAAGCGTGACGCATTATATGGATAGAGACGGCAACTTTTTAGCAAACATTTCACCCCGCCGTTACTTTTGTACGCAGTGCCATGTCACGCAGTCAGATACCAAGCCATTGGTGAAAAACGAGTTCACTGATATGAATATACTGATCTCAAAAAAGTTGAGAGAACAAGAGTCAGAAAAAGATGAGTAAGTTCGCAAATATAAAATCATTTTTAGCCAAGTTTTGGCAAACCCTGCGCAAGCCTAGTATTCACTATAGCCTTGGTTTTTTAACAATGGGCGGCTTTGTGGCCGGCATTATATTTTGGGGTGGATTTAACACTGCCCTTGAAGTCACCAATACTGAAGAGTTTTGTGTGAGTTGCCACGAAATGGAAAGTAACGTTTTTGAAGAACTAAAAACCACTATCCACTACAGCAATCGCTCGGGCGTAAGAGCAACATGCCCCGACTGTCACGTGCCGCATAAATGGACCGACAAAATTGCACGTAAAATGCAGGCCAGTAAAGAGGTGTGGGGAACTATATTTGGCACAATCAATACCCGTGAAAAGTTTTTAGAAAAACGTCTAGAGCTGGCTCAACACGAATGGGCCCGATTAAAAGCCAATGACTCACTAGAATGCCGAAATTGCCATAACTTTGATTACATGGACTTTACGCTACAAGGAAAGCGAGCGGTGCAGTATCACTCTACCTCGCTAGCAAGCGGCGAAAACACCTGTATTGATTGTCACAAAGGAATTGCCCATCAACTTCCCGACATGAAAAACGTAGAAGGTTGGGATGCAACCGCACATATTACCCAAGGCGTTTGGAAAGAAGATGAGGTAAGTGACGATAGCACTGGTGAAAGCGGCGAAACATCAAGTGGGCACGAGTAAGTAAAGAGCCTTCAGCGGGCAAAGAGCCTTCAGCGGGCAAAGAGCCTTCAGCGGGAAAAGAGCCTTCAACTGATGGCTCTTTTTTAATATGAAAAAGCAATTTTCTTACGCAGATTCTTTAAGCAGCTGTGCCGGCTGTATTTTAAGTTTTTGGAACAAATAAAGCGCACCAAAACCAAATACCAATACCGATGACAGAATGGCAATCCCCGCGCCAAACCAGTACACATCCCACACAAAAATCTTAAGCCTAAACTGCAAAACAAGTACCGCGATACTTAGTCCTAAAATGATCGAAAACACACTCACAACCATCGCCAATAAGCCGTATTCGATCGTAATAGCGCGACGGATATAAGATAAGCGAGCACCCAAACTAAACAAGATAATCGCATGATAGCTTTGTTTGGCTCTACCCGCAGCCATCACACTGGCTAGTACCATCAAACTCACAAATAAACTAATAGACGAAATCACCGTCAATCCGTTTGTCCCTTTACTTAAGAGCTCACTCGCCGAATCAATAAGATCTTGCGTACGTACCGTAATAATATTGGGGTAAGTTCGCGCCAGCTCACTTTGCAATGCCAATGCCTGATCGTTATCCATATACACAGTCGCGACATAGGCGTTAATAAAATCATCTAGTGCACCGTCAGAAAATATCGCTTCAAACCAAAATCGTGTTTGAATACCTTTTTGTGTATAAATGCCAGTTAATAAGCCCGTGCGCTCTATGCCTTCTATCGTGAAGCTGCTTGTATCGCCAACGTTTAAGCGCATTTGATTGGCTTCTCGGTCTTCCATCACAAAGGCAAAATCTAGATTGTCTGCGTTGGCGATTTGCACTAGCGTGTTTTGATCCCAAATTTTTCCTTCGATAATGTCGATACCGTCGATATTACCCGCCAAATAGCTGAGTTTGTGTTCATCACGCGCCATGTCTTGCCAGTTGATTTCGTCTGAATTAGCTTGGCCAGAATCGCTTTGTTTAGCAAGCTCGCGGATAGGCGTGTTGTTAATAGCCGAGATGCGACCGCGCACCATTGGCGCAATAGTAAACTTGTTAATTGAATCATAGCCGTCACTAATAGCTTCTACAGACTCTTTTTGCGTACTCAGTACATCGTACAATACAAAAGCAGGCGCTTCTTCTGGGATGGTCGTTTGCACTAATCGTAAAAGCGCAATAACAATCACAGAACAAGCCACCAGCAAGGTTAGCGCGGTACCAAGCGACAGCAGAGTAATACGAAGCGTACGCCCGGCTCTATGCATATTAGCCAAGGCTAAACGGGTGGCAGCATGTCGCGCTAAAGAAGGACGACGCTCCATATTCAGCGATAGCATTCGCAATAAACGCACTACGCCTTCAAAAAAGCCAAGGCAAATAATCACAGTTGCCAAAAATGCCAAGCCAAACATCACATTCGGGATTGCAAACAGCACCAGCACGGCTAATAGTCCAGCAGCAAAGTAACCCGCAATACGCCAAGACGAACCAATCGTATCGCCGTGGATTGTATTTGCCCTAAATAAGTGAGCAACATCTACTTGCAACGCTCGCCCTAATGCAGGCAACGCGAACGCAAAGGCCGTGACAATACCAAAAGCCCACGCGCCAACTGCGGCGAGCGCAATGTCATTAAATAACAAAGACACAGGTAAGTCTTGAGCAAGCACTGTGCTGCCTAAAATAGCTAAAATTGCTCCAACAGCAATACCTACAAGGCCCGAGAGACCAGCTAAAATCGCTACCTGAAATACAAAGACCTGACCAATTCGAGCATCTCGCAAGCCGCACGCTTTAAGGGTGGCAATGGTCTCGCGCTTTGACTGCAAATAAACCGATATGCTATTAAATACGCCTAAACCGCCAATAAACAAAGTACTAAAAGCAACAATTAGAAGCCCCGATGCTATTTGCGACAAACGCTGCGATATACGCTGGCTTCTATCTTCAAAGGTTTGAATTTCCCACTCAGTATTTGGGAACTGGGCGACAAAATTCTCTTCCCATATTTGGGCGTTTAGATTGGTACTTATTCTATATTCATATTCAACTCGGCTACCGGGGATAATCAGCCCTGAGTTGTCCATTGCGGCTTCAGACATTAACACAGGCAAGCCACGCCAATTTGCATTTAAGCGCCTGTCGGGCTGTTCAACAATTAAGGCTCGTACTTGCAGCATTAAATCGCCTATATAGACGGTATCGCCAACGTTTAAGTTGGAACGTTCGGCCAAAATGGGATCTATCGCGACTCCCCATTGACCATTTGTATTTGCTAGCGCAGAGCTTAAGTCTTGAGCGGGCGACAAGGTCAACTCACCATAAAGGGGATAGGCACTATCGGTGCTTAATAATTCAACTAATGCAAAGTCGTCATTGTCGGTACTCATCATTGTGTCGAGTTCTCGTACCAACGACACCATGCCAGTTTGTGCAATCCAATCTAAAACGTCTTGATCAATCGCTTGGCTTGATTCAATTTCGACATCGCCGCCCATTAGCGCTCGAGTGTCAGATAAAAGCACCCTATCAAGCATCTGATACAAGCTGCCAGCGGCCATTATTAAGCACACGCCAAACACCAAACATGCGCAAAATAGCCATAACTTTTTAAGGCTTTGCGCTAAATCACGCCATGCAAACTTAAGAGAGAAGGTCACTGTTTTCCTCTATTCTGAGGCGTCCCGATTCAAGCCAAAATAATTTCTTGCAGCGTTTTGCAAGTCGCATATCATGAGTCACCAGCACTAAGGTTGACTGCATTTCGCTATGCAAGGCAAATAATAGGTCAGCGACACGTTTTCCAGTTTTTTCGTCTAAGTTGCCTGTGGGCTCGTCGGCTAACACTAATTTGGGTTGATGCACCAAAGCTCTCGCAATCGCGACTCTTTGCTGCTCACCACCCGATAGTTGCTGAGGATAATGCTCAATGCGATGGCTCAAGCCCACTCGCTCTAGCATTTTAGCCGCCGTCTCAGACGCGTTGGCTTTGCCCGCAATATCTAGAGGCAAGGCTGCATTTGCTTTGGCATTTAAGCTATCGATAAGATGAAATGATTGAAAAACTATGCCCATATTGTCGCGCCTAAAATCAGCGAGCTTATCGACATCTAGTTCAGACAGTTTTTGATTATCAAGCGTGATGCTACCATCGCTTGGCTGTTCAAGCCCCGCAAGTAATTGTAATAGCGTCGTTTTACCCGAACCTGAAGGACCTACTATCGCCACAGTATCGCCACTTTGCATGTCAAAGTTGATGTTATCGAGTACTTTTATAGAACCACTTTCTTGCTGATTACTATTTTGGCCAAACGCCATCGAAAGATTTGAAACGCTAATCACTGTCGCATTCTCGTAAACTATGTTGTGTTAGATTACGCAATACATGAAATTTCAGACCAATCTGCATGGGCCTGATTGCTTGAATCTGTTAAGGCTTTTTATTAATCGTAAAGTCAATTTCAGCGTGAGAATATGTAGTGTGCAATTCACTTTTTTCAACAAAACCAAGTTCAACAGGCTTTTTACTGTCTTTTGCAAGCACCGTAATGGCAGGTTCTGCTTGTCTGTAATATTTATCACCCCATTGCATCATGGCAATAAAAACGGGCGCTAGGTCTTTTCCTTTTGCGCTTAAGTAATAACCCGCTCTGGGTCTTGCGCCTTCTTCTTGATAAGTTCTTTTGATTAACACCCCTTGTTCAACAAGTGTTTTTAAGCGCCCTGAGAGCACTGCTCGTGGAATGCCGATATCATTTAAAATATCTTCAAATCGCATAACACCATAAAATGCTTCTCTAATAATTAATAAAGTCCACTTATCACTAAGCACGGCAGTTGATGCGCACATACCACAATCTTGCATTGGCACAGGCGCTTGTTTTCTAATATTTTCTGATTTCATAGGCTAAGTTTGACATATGAACTATGCTTATGGAATAATCTAAGTTCTACTATTGAACTCAGGATGAGTATGTCTTTATTATCGATACTGCTAATGACTAAAATAATTATCACTCTATTGGCAGTCGTTTTGCCTTTTAGTTTGTTTAATAAAGAAAAACTAAAACACTTGTCAGGTTTAACAGGACCTTCTTTATTGTTGTTTAGATTGTATGCAGTTTCGATTAGTGCATTGTTGGTAAACTACGGTTTTGGTCTTATGCATGCCCACGCTCAGCACTTTCCGCTCGCAGCGGTAATTGTTGGTATAGTGTCAAATGGCGGTGCTACTGCTTTGCTAGTAAAACAACACTTTATTGAACAAAGCAATACCTCCCTCTCTAGTATTTACAGCATTGCTTTCTTTGGTTTTGTCACTGCAGGATTATTGCTTGCTGTATTTTTTCAGCAAATCGTTTTGCGTCCACTATGGTGAACTTAATAAACCACAATAGATGCTCTTAACCACGTATAAAAGGCTAAAATATGAATATACATAAAGGCAGTTGCCACTGCCAATCAGTAACATTTGAAGTCGTTTCGAAGCTAGACAAAGCAATGCGATGCAACTGCTCAATATGTAAAAGAACAGGTGCTGTTTTTCAGCCCTGCAGTGATGAACAACTCACCATTAAAAGTGGCAAAAGCGATTTAAACGAATATCAATTCGGTACGCGCACCGCCACTCACTATTTTTGTAAAAAATGTGGCATCACGCCATTTATTCGACCAAGAATTGCGCCTCATTTATGGGTGGTCAATTTGCGATGTATTGATAGCATTGTTGCCGACGAATTTGTCACTGGTGAATTTGACGGAGTAAATTGGGAAGAAAGTGCTAAGGCCTTTATTAATCGCGGATGATTTCTGAAGTGATATGACAATATACATTGGCTGTTTTTCTGTATGTATTGAGTGTAGCGTCTTTACCAGAAAAAGTTGTTTATTACAGCCCGCGACCCTATTTTTAATGGATATGTCGTGTTTATGGCAAAAAAAGCTATTAAGGAAGGTGGCAAAGTAGAGTCGAGCACATTACAGCGTTTAAATAGAAAAAAATTGAAACTTAAGAAAAGACTTATTCTTTTTACCCTGTTTTTATTCAATTAAATTGTTATTATCAACGCATTATCACGTCAAACGGATTTGAATTGCTCTACAAATCGAGCATCATTAAGGACAATACCCACATGTATAAACTTCTTTCTTTAGCCTGCATTCTCGCTTTTATAACAGGCTGTAATTCAACCGTCACTAATCTAAACGCCGACGACGATATACTCGCAAATGAAGACTCTATTAACGTGGGGTATTTACTGATTGCCGTTGAAACAGACCGCAGTTTAAAAGCCATTGAAATAGATGGCCCTCGGGACATCGCATTATCTCATTTAGACTTAACATCAGGGTCAAACTATATATTAGTCGACATGCCTGCAGGCGAATATGAAATCACTAGAATTGAGATAAATGGCTTTTATTCATTAACACTATTAGATCCCAAATTATGGAAAGTTGAGGTACAAGCAAATACGGTTAGCTATGTCGGTGATTTAGAAATTTCAGCCAGCGGATTTTGGTCACGCACTAGCTCTGTAAAACTAATGAATAGATCGGCTGAAGCACTGCAGTTTATGCAAGAACAATATCCTAATATTATGGAGCAGCGGTTGATGACACATGGCGGTCCGGGTGATGACTATTTTCTTGAAGCCGCACAAGCAGGGAGCGACGAATAATGATTATTTTACGCGCCTTTTTAATAGTGTCTTTAGTCATCATCGCGTTTGGTGCACAAGCCAATACTGATGAATTTTCTTATATTAAAAGCGAAGACCTTTATCGAGATGCTGATGTCTATAACGTGCAGCTTGCGCCCGATGGCAAACATGTATCTTACGCAGTGCGCAAAGGCACATCAGTATTTATCGAATTTTTTGAAATAAGTACCGGAAAAAGAAAAGAAGTCGTTAGTTTTACGCGGGAAAACAAACTGCTGAATTATGTGTGGGTAAATGAATCTCACCTTTATGTCACATTAAGTGCCCGAGGCCAACGCCGTGGCCTTGTTTTGCGCTTTTACCCTTCTAGAGAAAATCGAATTGGCACCGAATGGTCTATTGTTGACCAAGGATATTTAGTGAGCACGTTGCCTGATGATAGGTTTCATTTGATTTATTCAAAAACCAATCAAGAAAGCCAAAAACAGCGCTTGTACAAAATTCATATTAATGACCTAAAAAAGCGTGTTTTCAGGGACGAAGATATTATTGATGAGTCACCTAAAACACTCGTTAGATACATTTTTGATAGTAGCAGTGACAAACTTATCGGTATTTTTGTTGAAGAGTCGGAAGTTGAAGATGAACGCCCCAAAATATCAATGAAATACAAACCTGACAACGACGCTAATTGGCAAGAGCTATTGTCGATTAATGATAATGAATATTCATTTTTGCCCGTCGGTTTTATTAGCGATAACGAACTAGCCGTGCTAACCAACAAAAAGACTGACAAAGTCGTTTTACAAGTCTTTAATATCGATTCTCAAACCCTTGGCGAAGTGCTTTACGCGCATAAGAATTATGATATTACAGACGCCACAATTTCAAACACTGGTGACGTTGTCTCGGTTGAATTTTATAGTGCAGGCTTGCCCGTTGTTGACTATTTACGTACCGCTGATAGCAACTTGCAAAATCGCTTTGCAGCCACCTTTGATAATGGCTCGCCCTACATTATTGACCGAAATGAAGACAGTAACCTGATGTTAGTCGTGGTTTTAGGCTCTGTTAATCCAGGGCAGGTATTTGCCTATAACGGTGAAAAAGATGAGTTTTACGAAATAGCCTCAAGCAACCGTAAATTAGTAGATTACGCGTTTGCTCCAACAACATCGTTTAAAATCAAAAACCAAAATGACGATTTTATTGAAGCATATATCACCAAACCTATTAATGGCGGGGTTGATCACAATACCTTAATAGTAAACCCACATGGTGGCCCTGTTGGTGTAAGAGATAACGCTCGGTTTAATAAAGATACCCAATTTTTGGTTAATCGAGGTTTTACCGTACTCACCGTTAATTTTAGAGGCTCTGCAGGCTATGGCAAAGACTTTTTAGACAGCGGTAAAGCGCAATTTGGTCAAGCCATAGAACAAGACATTAGCGCAGTTGTTGATCACATTCTTGGCCAACAAAGCTTTAACCACGTTTGTGCCATGGGCAGCAGCTACGGCGCGTTTTCATCGGTTATGCTTGCCATGCAACACCCTGACATTTATGAATGCGTGATTGCGGGATTTGGCATTTACGATATTCCACTTTTATTTAACAGTGATAACTTCAGCTCGATTGATAGCGTAAAAGAGAAAATCGTAAAAGTCGTGGGCGAGAATACCCCCGAAAAAAGAGACATTTCCCCGCTTTATCGCGTTGCAGAACTACAAGCACCAATACTCCTTATCGCAGGTAAGAAAGACTACGTCGCCAGTTTTGAGCATTCTGTCAGAATGCAATATATGCTCGAAAAACACGAAAAAGATCACGAATTTATTGCATATAATTTAGCCGAACATGGTCACGATGACTGGGGTGGCGATCGTCACGAAATGGCGACTACCGTAAACTTTTTAATGGAAACCCTCGAGTTAAATGCCCCCTCGTTTGACAACGTAAATGAAGATGACACTAACAAGCTCGCTTGGATGAAAGACTATGAGATTTTAGCTGACTATGCATCACGAAATCGATACATTGAAAAAGATATGGAGCAGGCCTATACATTCAATAAAAAAGCCGCTGAGCTTGGATCGCTAGACCGCCAATACGCGCTAGCAAAACAGTACATTTATGGCGATGGCACTGAGCAGAATATCCAGAAAGGCATTGCGCTTTTAGGCGAATCTGCTGAAAAAGACCATTTTAATTCTATTGATTTATTAGCCTCTATATACTTAGAAGGTACTTATGTCAGCCCCGATAGCACAAAAGCAAAAGCCTTATTTGATAAAGCATTAGAAATGGAACCAGGGCTGGATACAACGCTAAACATGGCTGAATACTTCTGCTTGGCAGATAAAAATAACCAAGACGTGAAACGGTGTACTGATGAATATTGGTCTGCACACAAATTAAAAAACACAAACAAAGAAATATATGCGTTTGATCAAAGCCTATCAAAAGCCTTGGTTAAAGGTCGCTATAATGCTAACGACCGGCTCCTCATAAACGAACTTATTACCAAAGTATACGAAGTGACAGATTTTGATATCGAGGTAAGCGTTGATAGCTTTGGGCTTTATCGCTATCAAATGAATAAACGCTTTGGTAGGTTGGGAGAATATTTACTTACCGATTCGCAGGCGCTTTCATCTCATCTTATTGGTCTTTCAAACGGTTCAATTTTGATAGGCACCAAGTATGACGTGGATAATTCTGGTAGTTTTAATGCTTCAGAGCTTGGCATGGCGATTGTTGTGCTCGACACATTTAACGAGCAGAATGTAATTGTTGATACCGCGTATTTTCCAAGAGTTAGACAACTTAGAGACTACTGGCAAGCGTTTGGATATTTATATGAACATAGAGAAGGTGATACTTATAAGCTGTCGATTTATGGTCCACAGGGTGATTTGCAGCATGAGCATTTTGTTAGATAAAGCGTAACAATCAAAATTGCATGTGCTTCTTAAGTTCGTCAATTGAATACTCACTAGTAATATTCAGCAACAGATGATAATTTATTGAAATGCTAACAAAAACCGATTGGAGTATAAGCGGTTAATGGACTAAGGAAGCCAAATGATTAAACCCGCAAAAACTGTATTCGAATCTGATGAAAGCGATGAAAATGTAGACTCTCCAAATACGCATAAAACAGAAACAAACCATCACGATGATAGCGTTGAATTTGTGCCTGACCACGGGGATGAACCTGTTGAAATAAGATCAGAAATCTTTGGCATGATTAATTATTGTATCGATAGAGGCATACCGATACATGAGCCAAGTATTCAATATGTAATTAAATGCTACCCGTCGCTCGACTTAGCGACAGAAATCCTCCTTGATAAAGAACGAGAGCATCATCCTGGTACAGGCACAATGCTGTTGGCTTACGCAGAGCTTACGGCACTTCTAAAGCCTGCAACGCCACAGAACTTAAAGAGCAACCGTTTAACGGCTTTTATGTTCAATATTAGAGGTTCATCACTTGCTATCACGATTAGCATTATCACCATCATTTGTTCAATTTTAGCAGGCGGTCAAGTTAACAGATATCTCAACGAGAATAATTCACAACTCGCGCATGTGGAGAGTAATACTGCTAATAAGCTTGAAGATGCCTTTGACGAGTTTATTAAAAGTACTGAAATTATTATTTCAGACAAGGCTACTAGTCCAGTAGAAAAGGAGCTTAGCTGGAAAATTACAAAGAGTGAGTTAGTAGGTCTGCAAGGGATTTTTGAATCTAAACCGCTTGATTTGACTGAAAACAAAGTCAGTACCTTAAACAGTGATATTAATTTTTATCTATTCGATAAATATAATCTTGAGCCAAACCAAGAAGCGCAATTAGAAGAGGACGTTCAAGCACTGCTAAGCGCCCTCAACAAAAGCATCGAACAGCAAAATACTTATTTAGCAGGAGATAGCAAAGGCGAGCTAGAAGTGACGATGTCACTGATTGTCTTTTTTGCTGCGATAGGCGCTGGCCTGAATTTCCTCATGGAAATTCGTCCTTATTTACGAAAACGAAACTATGATCCAGCCCATACTTCTAGCTATATTATTCGATATTTAACCGGTATTGTATCGGGTGTAACCATCACGCTTATACCTGCCGATACATTGCAAATTGCCGGCTCTATCCCCTTATATTTCCTTGCAATATTAGGTGGCTTTGGCGGTGGTTTAGTGTCAAGAATATTGCGTTCTATTATTGAAGGGCTTGAAAGTGTATTTGGCGATAACGTTAAAACAAGCATAAACACAGCCTTGGCAGAACAACAAACCAAATTTGCTGTCACAACCGCCAAATTGCTAAGCGATCCTAATATACCCACAGATGTTCGCGCAAAGCTTCATCAGCAATTTTTGTCGGTATTACAAGACGATAAATAACGCTTATCAATTTTATAAAACTAAGCACCACGTCTTTACAAACGCGGCGCTTTTTTATTTATAAATCTATCACCTTATTGTTAGCTTCGTTTTTAGCCACTAGGGTTAAGGTTCCTTGATATAAGCTATCAGTTTCCATGGCGGCTTGTAGGATGCAAAAGAGACTGAGCAAGCGATATGACATGCCTGAACGAGCTAATCCTAATTTGCTGAAAAAGTCTTCAAGGCT
>CAYURD010000022.1:10028-18719 GCA_964446865.1 uncultured Glaciecola sp. | reverse complement strand
GCACTATTAAACTCAGGCGCCACCGCAGCCGACGCCATGGTATACGATAAATCAAACACCGCACGGCGCTGCTCATATTTACCCTTAGCCATAGCGCTTGCTGCATAGGTATATTCAACGTTAAGGTCGCCGCTAGGGCTCACTGACACATCTAGTTCTGTAGAGATATCTTTGACATTTTGCATGCCAAGGCCAAACAGATTGACCGATATCGACGTGGTAGCCTGATCTTTGGTAATAAAACGAAGCGAGCGATCAACTATATTAACTTTATTGTCTCGTAAAAGCGCCAGCAAACGCCGTGATTTTGCGTTATCACCTAATAAAAGTGAACGATAAAGCGCTTGGCTAGATAGGTCTGTCGTATCTTTAAAAATGACAGTGAAACTCATAATTTCTTGCTCAGAGCTTTCTCTTTCATGCTTAATTTTAGCCTCAAGTTTTAGCTTAGCTGCTTTTTGTATGCCTTTTTCTAGTTTGCTCTTAAATTCAGTGTATTGAGCAATAATTAACTCAATTTTTTCCACGGTAATATCGTTAACTTTATTAATAAGCTCTCTGGACTGTTGACTAATTTTTGCAATGGGCTCTAGCTGGCCTTCAGTTTTGCTTTTTAGCAGGTCTATATATTTTTGGTATTGCTCGTTTACTTTCGTTTGGATCTTGCCAGAAAGATCTTCGATACCCTTTTTAACCGCTTTTTCAATCGGGTCGGCAAGCTTAGGGTCAATCTGACCTAAATCAACATCGAGTGCACTCACTACTTTGTCAAAAAACTTGTCGGCCAAGGCCTTTTTGTCGGTTTTAGGTGAAAAAGGCGTCGTATTAAATGCCTCTTCAATTTCGTTAAGCACCAATTCTTTAAACACTTCATCGGGCTCTTTTTCGCCCAACAATAACGACAATGATTTGCTTAACCATGTTTTGTTGCTCGCGGTTAACTCGGTCATTGCCTCTTTAATGATTTCTTTAGGCTTGGCGAGCGCTTGTAATTTATCAATAAGTTCATCGCTTCGCCCTAGTATTCTTGACATCTCTTGTGAAGCGAGTTGATCAACACCATTAATATCAGCGTTAAGGCCTGCCGACCACGCGCTATTTTCAGTGCTTTTATCATCTATCGCCACACGCAAGGCAATTTTGCCATCATCGTTTTTACTAACACTGAGTTTTTTGACGCCCTTTTCAGCGTATTTGTAGCTTGCTTCAGCGCCCAGCGAAATGTCTGCCTTGATGGTTTTGTCTTTGACATTTTCTTCGAAGCTAAGCGACTTTCCAAATACTAAGCTACCGTTAAGCTCTAATTCACCCTCTGTTTTCAAGGTCATCATTCGATAACCGGTATTTGATTCGCCATTGTTGGGAATTAAGATATCAGCAACACTGGTCAGGTCCCAGGGTCGAAAACTTTGAGATAGCATTTGCCACATAGCACTTGCGGTTGATGTCTCTCCTGGCAACTGAAAATAAGCATCGACTTCAACCGACGCTGTTTTATTAATACTTGCCCCCAACTGAACGCTACCAAGTGTAGTAGCCGCGCCAGCAGATAGGCCAAATTTGCCTGAGATATCATGGTTAAGCGCCACCATACTCTCACCAATTGTTAGCTTTGTGGCTTGCTCCATCTCTTTTGCATCAAGGATATAGAGCCCATAACTCGCATCCGCCTGGACACCCAGCGTAAATGGCACGTCTCTAATACTTAGCGTGGTCTCTCGTTTTCCATCTATTTGTTTTTCGATGTCTTTTTGGGAACGAATCGGCGTGACTGCAACATCCAGTATTTTTAAAGCCTCATCGACTTTTTCAACAATACCAGAGTCTTTTAATTTCTTTTTTTGGTCCGCGTTTAGGCTATCAGAAATTGCGCTTATCACGCCATTTACCGAATCCTTCACTTGGGTAAGATCATCAATAGAGATGAGTTTTTTTGCGGCTTCTTGAATTGCTTTAAGTTGACTAAGCTGCTCTTTTGCATCATCTGGCAATAAAGACTTTGCATCTTCAATGTCTAGCCAGTCAATTAATTCTTGAATATAAACGGGGGCGATGGTGTCTTTGTTTACTGCATGCGATAAGTTAGGTAGAAGTTTCATTTAGCTATTCCATTTTTAATTGGTAGAGCCGATGACAATAAAAATTGTTCACCAGCCTATATTGAAAGCCAACTAATAATGGGTGCTAAGTAACGAATCAAACATCATTCCGTTCGCTAATCCTCGCGAGTTGGCATTCCTTCTCAAATTCATATGATCGTCAACTTCGTTGTAAGTACATGACGTTTTTTATAATGACACTAAATATCGTTTTTAATCAAATATTTTTGTTTACGGTAGGTTTTCACAAGCGCTGAGCGACTCAAGTTTAGACGCAAGTGCTACCTCTGGATTGACAGCTTGCTCAATACTTGGGTTTGCATCAATCTTACTAAGCGCTGTAAAACGGTAACCCTTTTTTGGAATAGTTTCTACATATTTTGGATTTGATGCTGAATCCTTAAGTGCAGTGCGCAAACGAGAAACGGTTCTGGCCAAAGTATCATCTTCAACTATCACTTTAGGCCATAAATTCTCGAGCAAGACTTGCTTACTGACGACTTGGCCCTCAGCCTCAATCAAGGCATTGTCCAGATTTCGTCAGGTTAAAAAGAAGTTTTCACCATGTTATCTTAGTGCTTGTCGCGATAGGCTTCCAGCTTAAATCAACATGACATAAATGAGATAGAAGGTTTATAGATTATGAAAGCGACATCCATCATTTTTTTAAGATATGTATTTTGCCTTAGCGTTTGTGTAAGTGTTTGCGTAAGCGCTTGCGTAAATGCATTGACTGTTTTACCCACTCATAAAAGCGATGCTGCGCTTAAAAGTGATGATCTACTTTCTGTATCACAATTACAGAATGATTTAACACAACTGTATACAGATTTAGCAGTTTGTCGCGTATGGAAAAATTGCGCATGCGAGTATCGCTTTTCCTGAAAAAGCATATCAAGACTATCGAGATAGCGGTGGTCTTGCCTTTCCCGTATACGTTAAGATAGATTACCCTCAGTGGTTTATTTCAGAAAACTACTCAGGACAAGACTTACCTGCTAATGGCGAAATAACCCATATAAACGGAACATCTGTTCAAGATTGGCTAGCCTTATTACACACGCATATTTCTGCAGACACGCCTCAAATTGCGGCTTCACTTTTGGAATTTCAATTACCTCAATATCTATGGTTAATCGCTAAACAAAACAAGACCAATAACAATGCGTACATATTAACGATTAAAACAGACGGTATAACAAAAGATTTTACCATCACCTCGATAAATTTTGAGACCTTACGAAACAATACTAATAATGCTGATAAAAGCGTGAATACCAGCCCAAAATTGAGAGAATATAGGATGCTAAATGATAAGGTTGCCTACTTAAAACCGGGCCCTTTTTACAACGCAGAAAATCCTAGTAAAACGTGGAACAATACGAACTTTGTCACGTTCATCGATGAAGCTTTCGAATCATTTATTGAAAATAAAGCAGACAAACTTATTATCGATGTTAGAAACAACCCCGGCGGCACAAACTCTTTTAGCGATGCATTAATTGCATGGTTTGCTGATAAACCATTCAGATTTGCATCAGAGTTTTTAGTCCGTTCAAGCGCCCATGCTCAAAGTTCTAATCAAGCTCGCCTAAAGGTTGAAACAAGTGAGGTCGGAAAACAGTTTGACGAAAAATACAATCGCCACCCCTATGGCAGTATTTTCAGTTTTCCTATAGAGGATGCGAAGCCAAGAGAAGGCAAACAATTTGAAGGTGAAATATTTGTGTTGGTAAACCGCTCAAGCTATTCAAATGCGGTGTCTTTAGCAGCAATTGTCAAAGACTATGGCTTTGGCACCATTATTGGCGAACAAACAACTGATTTTGCAACCACCTTGGCGTCAATGGAAACTTTTACCTTGATCGAAAGTGGTCTTACTGTTGGCTTTCCTAAAGCGCGTATTATTCGCCCTTCTGGTGATAAAACGCCAGGCCCAATTCAACCTGATTTAGTGGTTAACATACAAAACGCAGAAGATATTCTATTGTTACCTGTCATGAAGTGATGTTAACGAACGCCTGTTTAACTCACTTTGTATTTCTGTATGTTGTTAAGCATCGTTTCAGCAACACAAGAAAGCTGATAAGCAGCGCTCGCAACCTGCTCAGAGCTTAGCGCATTTTCGGCTGACGCTTCATCAACTGAACGTATGTTTTGAGTGAGCATCTCTAAGGAGGAGCCTTGCTGTTGAGCCGATTGGTCAGCATTTAGTGCAAGGTTTTCAAGTTCTCGCATGTTTTGCGACACCTCGACTAATGCTCGATTAATTTCATCTGCACTTAACACGGCATTACTTGCTGTTTGTTCACCTGACGCAATTGAATCAAATGCTTTGGTAGAGCTCTCGTTCAGGTCATCTACCACCTTAGCGATTTCTTCGGTTGACTCTTGCGTCCGTTTGGCTAGCGCTCTGACTTCATCAGCAACAACGGCAAAACCTCTTCCCTGTTCACCCGCTCGCGCTGCTTCAATAGCCGCGTTTAATGCAAGCAGGTTAGTCTGATCAGCAACAGACCTAATAACATCAACCATGTTTAAAATATCAGCTACTTTAGTGTTTAACTCTTCAATCGTTTTACCCACTTTTTGAACTTCTGCTGCAGTGCTATGAATACCCTGTACTGCCGATTCAACAGTTTTCTCGCCATCCTTAACTTTAGCAGACGACATTTGCGCATATTCGGTTAGCTGCGTTATCGACTTCATATCTTCTCGAATACCAATATCAACACTTTCTGCTAGTAGCAGACTAGACGAAATGGACGCTTGCTGTTTTGCTACATTTTCGCTGGTCATTGTAGAAGACGAGGCACTTTGTTGGCTCGCCGATGCAATTTCATTAGCATTGTCTAAAAATGTACTTAAGTCGTTTCTGAACCGAGTAATCAAGTCATTGACCAACTGAGTAACGTTGCCTAAATCATCTTGAGAAATTTGCTCACAAACAAGCGTTAAATCATGTTCACAGTGAATTTTTTGAAGTTTAGTTTGTAGCTCTGTTGATTGCCGCTTACGTAAATTAAGAACGAAGTAAGTTGCACTGGCAAGAACAACAATCACTATCAACAGCACGACATCAAAAATAACGGTGAAAAACGCCGCACTATAGTCTTCACTTGCATGGGTATCCAATTGCAAAAAAAGTGTCTCAATCGATGAGTTTAATGCGTTAATACGGGCGCTTGCAATGGAAAACCAAACCTCAGGCTTAGCGTCTAAATTACCCGTTTGTATTTGCTGGCGAAAAGAGTCAACCGCCTTATTTTCAGACGATTCAACAAACACGTTTAATTGATTTAAAAACTCTTGAGTAGACAACACGCGGATGTCGTTTAAATAGGCTTGTTGTGTTAACACTGAATTTTTAGCTTGCAAACGCTGCTCAACAGATACTTCATCCCCCGAAAACAGGGTATTTAAAAAGGCTCTTTCAAGCCCCGCGCTCTCTTGCAAGCGGGCTAACTTGTACAATAAGACAAACTTTTGTTTGCCTAAGGAATTTTTAACAGTCGCAACCAAACGACCGTTATAGTCAAGGAGTAAACTAGTTCCTTCAGTATATTTTGCGGTGCTTGAAGAAGGACTGATATCAAGGCTATCCACGTTTTGACGAATGAGCTTCAAGCTTGATTGAAACGTCGCGAGCTTTGGCAATAGTTGCGTATTTGTGTCAGGTATTTCATTTATGGCTTTGAAATCGAAAATACGAGAAATTGCATCATTGACTAATTGGCGTTGAGCACTCAACTCTGAGCGAAATTTTGTTCCTTCACTGCCCAAGAAACCTGCACTCATACCGCGTTCTTTTTGTATTTGAACAATGGCATTGTTGCTTAGTCGAGCTAGGCCAGATTCGGTTTTAGTGAGCTTTGCATGCCCCAAATCCTCTAATGAAATCACGAGTGTGTATGCAATAAAACAGACTAATATTATTGCAGGGGCGAGTGATAGTACTGCTATTCTCTTTGACAACCAAGATTGCATCTTTACTCCAAGACTTGCTAGATCAGCAAGCGCTGATCAAATTTTTCCGATTTTCTGCACAGGCTATCGACTAAGCCTAAAAAAACATAAGCTCAAGCAAACAGCGCATGTGGGCGATGCGATATTATCCTGCCTGCTTGTATTGCTGCTCTTTACTCACTAGATATTTATGCAATATCTCGCGAATCTCTTCTAAAAGGAGCGGTTTTGGCAAGATATCGTTAAAGCCTGATTGATAGTATTTATCGGCATCGGTGCTCATCACACTGGCAGTAAAGGCGATAATAGGTAAAGTTTGGTCGGTTTTTCTAATTTCTTCGCATGCACTTATGCCATCGAGCACAGGCATCATGATATCGCATAACACTAAGTCAGGAGTTTTACGTTTCAAGCCTTGCAATAGAGCCTGACCGTTTTCAAACATAATAATTCGGGCATTGGTCGGTTTTAACATCTCTTGGATGAGCATTTGGTTAATCACATTATCTTCAGCAACATAAATTAGCTGATTGGCCAAATCGGGGAGCTCTTTGTATTCAGTAGATTTTTGGTGAATATGCGTGTATTGAACGCGCTCAAACGGAAATGCCAAGGTGAAGGTTGTGCCTTGGTTTTTAGTGCTTTCAACCGAAATATTGCCTTTTAGCAATTTGACTAAGTCTTGCGTAATCGCGAGTCCTAGCCCTGTGCCACCAAACTTTCGTGAAATGGATTCATCAGCTTGTTTAAAGGGTGTAAATAGACTCGCTATTTCATCTTTGTCCATGCCAATGCCTGTGTCTTTAATTGACAGGCATAATTCACCTTTTACCACATTCATATTAATGAGTATCTGCCCATTTTCACTAAATTTAAAGGCGTTACTGACTAAGTTATTGACTATTTGTTTAAAGCGAAGCGGGTCAGTATGCCAATATGAACGCGCTTGTTTTGACGCGTTTATCGAGCTCGTTATGTCTTTATTTTTATGTATCAAAGACTGTTCTCTTACTACGTCCTCTACAATGCCAAACACATCAACATCTAAGGATTCTAGTTCAAGAGCATTCGCCTGAATTTTACTAAAATCTAATATATCATTAATGATTTGAATGAGACTGTTGGTCGATTTTAAGGCAATCGATGTCATTTTATTCTGACGCTCGTCGTTTTCTTCAAGCTGAGTTGCTTGGTCATTCGCATCATTACTTGATTGCATTAGTTGCAAGGCACCAAGGATGCCGTTAAGTGGCGTACGTATTTCATGGCTCATATTGGCTAAGAAGTTACTTTTTGCCACATCCGCTGCTTCTGCTTCTTCTTTCGCTTTTAACAGCGCAATACGAGATAGCTCTTGTTCAGTAATATCCCAATTAATTCCCGTGACATAGGTAGAACCTGATTGCTCATCTTTTATTATCTTACCGATTGCACTTATATATTTTTGCTCGCCATCTTTTGTATTTATCCTAAAAGTATCGCTGAATACGCCACTTGAACTCAGCGCAGTCTCAAAATTTCTTTTGGCAACATCTCGGTCTTCAACAACAAGGCAACCTTCCCAATCTTCAAAAGTGTTAGCAAACTTATTTGGCTCCAAGCCATAAATTACGTACATTTGTTCGTCCCAAGTCAATCGGTTTGTGTTGGTATCAAATTCCCAAACACCAATATTAGAGGCTTGCATGGCTAAATCGACACGTTCTCTGAGCTTTTCATTTTCAATTCGCTGAGCTCGCTTTTCAGTGATATCTTCAAAGGTGCCATATTGGTTTATAACGACAGAGTCTCTCATTTCGGCAAAAAGCTTGGTTTCTACCCATACTTTATTGCCTTTTTTGGTAATAATGGGCACTTCAAAGGATACTTTTTCACCCGTTGCCATTCTTTGCATCGCATCGGTTAATATTGGAATTGACTCGGGCGGATAAAAGGTTATGGCATTGTCTAGGTTAGGGGTAAACTCGTCTGCGCACGTTTCGTGAATGTCGTGTACCTTTGCTGACCAGTTCACTTCTTTTGTTTCTTGATCAACATTCCACACACCCACGCCAGTAGCTTCTTCAAGCGCATTAAGGGCTGCTTCTGTTCGCTTAGCCTCAGTCACATCAATGCCAACGCAATAAATAAAACCACTTTTGGGGTCGGCTTTAAGCGACCAATTAAACAATCGATATAAGCCATCAGGCTGTATAAAACGATTGAGAAAAGACAAGCGCTCATTGCTTTGAGAGGCTTGTTTAACGATATTTTTACTCGGCTCAAAGTCTTCTTTGTGGACAAAGTCAAAAATGCATGTTTTTCTTATATCGGAATCGGTCACGCCAAGCAGTTCTTGGCAATGTTGATTAACATGCTGTAAAACGCCATCAACGTTAATAACAATCATCACATCCTGTGATGCTTCCCAAAAATAATCTAAATTAACAGGAACCGACGTTGGCATGTTCTGACCTTTACATAATTAATATCATACGCACGATAATGAACGAGCATATCGTTCTATCAAGTAAGCTACAGACACCTAGTTATCGTTTTTAATACGGTAGGCACGCAAATCAATATAGCTGACGCCAAAATAGTAAAATTAACCCGCTCTAAAAGTGGAATGCAAACCTGATAACAA
>CAYURD010000022.1:0-9928 GCA_964446865.1 uncultured Glaciecola sp. | reverse complement strand
CGCCAAAATAGTAAAATTAACCCGCTCTAAAAGTGGAATGCAAACCTGATAACAACTTAATGTTTTGATTGAGTTTACTTGCGTTTTCTTCCATCTGTTTAGCTAATTCAGCGTTACTATTAGCCACCATTGAAATACTCTCAACGTTATTATTTACCAGGACACAGCTTTGTTCTTGTTCTTCGCTTTCTCGCGTAATACCGCTCAGTAAATTCGAAATATCGGCAATTTGCGTATACACACGTTCAATCGCATCAGCAGACTCATTAGCTTGTTCAGCACTTTGGTTGGCTGAGTCGCGAGACTCATGCATTTTACCGACCCACTCTTGTAGGGTGTTTCTCATTGCTTGCGTGCTAGCAATCGTTTTGACTGCAGACTCTTGAGTACGGGTCGACAACGAACGGACTTCGTCGGCAACCACCGAAAAGCCTCTTCCACTCTCGCCGGCTCTAGCCGCTTCTATTGCAGCGTTAAGCGCAAGCAAGTTAGTTTGATCGGCAATTGATTCAATTTCACCTATTGTTTGTGCCACGGTCTCTGACGCTGTCATCAATTCGTCAGCAATTGAAGCCGCTTGCTCAACCATGGTCGACAAGCCACTAACACCATCTCGACCATTAATGATTAGTTCTTTTGCGGTAGCGCACTGTTCGTTAGTTTCTTGCATAGTTTGGCTAGTTTGTATTGTGCTGTTAGCCACAGACTGACTGCCTTCGCTCATCCCATTAATGGCATGCTCAATATTTTGCATCTCACTTTGCTGTTGCACAATGCCTTGTGTCGTTTTGCCAGCAATGGCAAGTGTATCTTCAACCACTTGGCTTAGGTTTTTAGCGGCGTCGGCTGTACGTCCTAATATCGTGCGCTGCATGGCTTGTTGCATACCTAGGTGGAAATGCACAATACCTTTGGTGCCATGACCTGCCATGACAAATCGACTGACACTGTCGTATTTTTCTTTTAGGTTTTTAGCGAGTATTGGGGTTTCGACTAGTTCAGTTTTAAATACCAATAAGCCAAGTGCCGACATAGCAAATATTGCAAGGCCAGCAAACCAATCGGTGGCAAATGAGGTGTAAAGTGCAGCCGCGGATACTGCGCCCATATACAGACCTACTTTTTGGAAGTAGCCAAACTCCCTTGAGCGACTAGTTTTACCAGCCTTTATGATTGTGTATAACTTATTAGCGCGATCGATTTGTTCTGCTTGAGGTTTAACACGAACAGACTGATAGCCTTCAAGTGTTGTGCCGTTGTAAATAGGCGTAACAAACGCATCTACCCAATAATAGCTACCGTCTTTGCACCGATTTTTCACGATACCTTGCCATGGTCTACCTGCCTCTAAATGCGTCCACATGTCTTTAAATGCTTCTTTTGGCATGTCTGGGTGACGCACAATGTTATGATTTTTGCCTAATAACTCGTCTTGCGTATATCCGGCTACAGTACAAAAAACAGAGTTCGCGTAGGTGATAACGCCGCGTGTATCGGTGGTAGAAATTAACTCTTCTTGCTCAGAAAAAGTGACTTCATTGTCGGTAGTATTTTGATTGCGTTTCATGCAATGTCCTGCGGTAATTTGACGGTTTTGCGTTGGCGAATTGCGCTTTAGGGTTGTATCGTCAAAAATCAAAAAAACATAAGGTTTTGTTAACTTTACACTCCTTCATAAAATTACATTTATGTCTGTTTTACATTGGTAATTGATATGCTAACTTATGTTTGTGTTTAGCAGATATTAATGGGAGGTGATCATATGTCGAGTGTTTTGAAAACAAGTAAATCAGCTATGAGTGAGGTACAAATCAACTAGTCTTGGTTTGTCATTATTCTGGCTGGCTGATTTGCTAGCCAAAGCACGAGAAAGCCGCTTTTTAGCGGCTTTCTTTTTTGGTGATAACTTCAGTTTCGCTACTTACTTTCTAAGGCTGACTTCAGCATATTGACAAGCTCTTCGTCACTGTATGTATGCTCACCCCATTCGTTTAGTTGAACAAGCTGTTGTATTTTTGTATTGATTGTCATCGCTTGTTCGCTTTTTTCAGGTACAACCATGTAACGACGCAGTGGCTTATCATCAAAAAGGGCATGCATATACGCTTTAGTAACATCATCGGGTAGCTTATAAGATAGCTCTCTTTTAACTGTCGCCTCGTACTGATCCTTCATTTTTTCGTCGATTTTGCCGCCCGCATCAAGCACTCGGGCTTGTTGCCTAAGTGCTGCGCTTCGGCGAATGTTTGTTTGATAGTTACCTGGCTGAATCACACTGACCGACACTTTATGTTTTCGCATTTCATCTGCAAGAGCATCGGTAAAAGCTTCTATCCAATGTTTACTGCCAGCATATGCATTACCGTCTGCCCAAGATAAAGTGCCTGCGATTGACCCTGTCGTCATAATGCGCCCTTCAGACTCGATAATGAGCGGCGCGAAAGCTTTAGTCACCCGATACACACCTTCTACATTAACGCTGTAAACCAAATTATGAACCGATACTGGCGTGTCAAGCACGTTGCCCCAGTCACCAATGCCTGCGTTGTTAACCAAGCCGTATAAACCTGTACCTTTTGCTTTAATGAGTTCAACTACCGCATCTATTTGTGCCTGTTTCGTAACGTCCAAACGAACCGCGGTAATATTCTCAATACTATTTAGCATGGCTAAATCAGCATCTTTGCGCGCCCCCGCGTAAACATGATAACCACTTGCTGCAAGCTTTTCGGCCAAGTTCCTGCCAATGCCAGTACTCGTTCCTGTCACTAAAACCGACAACTGTTTATCACTCTTGCTGCTATCTTGCGAAAACGCATTCGCGTTTAATAATAGTGAGAAAAATAAGAAATAGGCTAAGTGCATAAATCGCGTTTTTGTTTTTAATAGTGTCATGATATTCACTCAATAAGATGGTGTTTGTAGAGTAGTTGGTAATTTAATACAGAACAATGCGCTTTATCGCATGATGCCGTCACTCAACGAGATTAAAAGCGATCAAGAGCGATCAAGGAGTCAGAGTCTGTGAAAAGCATTTTTCATAATAGATAAACGCCTATTATTCAGGCTATACTCAGTCGGGTTATTGGTTTGGTAAACCACAGGTTACTTATGAAACGACTATTATTTATGTGCTGGATTTCAGTACTTTTAGCCTCTTGCGGAGGCGGTGGAGGTGATTCTCAAACACCCTCACCTGTGACGCCTGCTCCAACACCTACGCCAACACCAGTTACGCCTCCCGTTATGACACCAGTACCTATATTACCTGGTCAGCCTAGTGCACCAAATTCAGTTTTTGAGCAACAAAAATATGCCGCTCGCTTACTTAACCAAGCTAGCTTTGGGGCCACAAAGGCAGATATTGACCGTGTTGTAGATATGGGAGCAGATGCATGGTTGCTTGAGCAGCTTGAAACAGTGGCGACTTCCCATGTTGATTACTTGGAAAACGTAATGCCACAAGACAGTGTTACCGAAGTATGGCGTGACCATAGAATGCATACTTGGTTTAATATTAAAGTCAAAGGTCAAGACCAACTTCGACAACGCGTTGCTTATGCACTTAGCCAAATATTTGTTATTTCAGACAAAAGCACCTTTGATTTAGACCATGAGCAAATTGCTAAGTATTATGACATGCTTGCTGGTCATGCTTTTGGTAACTATAGAGATTTACTAGAAGACGTAACGCTTTCTCCGCTTATGGGCATATATTTAAGTATGCGGGGCAACGAAAAACCTGACCAAACAAGAAACATTCGACCTGACGAAAATTACGCCCGCGAAATTATGCAATTGTTCAGTATTGGTTTAGTTGAGCTTAATATAGATGGTACACCCAAACTAGACAGTAACAATGAGCCGATTCCTACCTACGACCAAGCGATTATTAAAGCCTATGCCAAGGTATTTACGGGGTGGAATTTTGCGAACACGACTGAACAAAGTTGGTACTGGTATTGGCGAAATTATAACACCTTTGATGCCATGACTGCGGTCGAGGCTTACCATGATAAAACCGAAAAACAGCTATTAAATAACGTACTTGTACCAGCAGGTCAAAATGCCGAAGACGACCTAAAAATAGCATTGGACTCATTGTTTAATCACCCAAATGTTGGCCCATTTATTTCAAAAAAACTTATTCAACACCTTGTCACCAGTAACCCAAGCCCTGAGTATATTGCGCGAGTAAGTGAAGTATTCAACAGTAACTCACAGGGCAAGCGCGGAGATTTGAGAGAAGTCATTATAGCAATTTTGGCTGACCCAGTGGCCAGAGCCGACTATGATGAACAAGCCATGCGTTATGGACGCGTAAAAGAACCCATTATGAGAGCAGTGCAGTCTATGCGCGCACTTAAAGCGTTTACGCCTGGCGGCGAAATTAAATTTGGTTATCCCGATTGGGCGTTTAATCAAGCGCCACTCTCATCCCCATCAGTTTTTAATTTCTACTTTCCCGATCATCAACCGCAAGGTCAGTTGTCTGAAATGGGTTTAGCTGCCCCCGAATATTCGATTTTGACCGAAAATTATATTGTCAGAAATTCAAACTATACTGCCTGGAATGTGCTGTGGGGACATTATGTCGAAACACCTGAGGATCCTGACGAGCTTATATTTGAATACGCTTATGAAGCAAGCCTTGTAGATAATACCGACGCCTTGCTTGACCATCTAAACTTAGTATTATTGGGCGGCAGCATGAGCCCAGAACTACGTGAATTGCTCGTTGACTACCATGAACAAAGCGCACAATGGGGAGTTACGCCTCAATGGCGCGTAGCCGAGCTTGCTTTTTTGATAGCGAGCAGTCCGCAATATGCTGTGCAGCGTTAGGAGAAGACTATGAAACGTAGACAGTTTTTACGAACTTCAATCGCCGGTGCCGGTGCACTTATGTCGCCATTTAGCATGTCGATGAATTTACAATTAGGGCAGCGCCTTATCCAGCAATCGAGCGCACCGCTTGATGGATATAAAGCATTGGTATGTGTATTTTTATATGGCGGGCACGACTCACTTAATTTATTAGTGCCTACGGCTAGCGAAACATATAACCAATATGCACAAACACGACAAAACCTTGCCTATGCGGCTAATGATATTGTGTCAATTAGCCCAAATAATAACGTTGCCTATCCTGTTGGAATGCCCAGTTCAGCGCAAGGCTTAATTGATTTATTTAATAATGACAAACTTTCATTAATAGCGAACGTCGGGCCTATGCGTCAAGTATCTACAAAGGCCGAATTAAAAGCCAATAGTAGCTTAATGCCACCTCAATTGTTTTCACACAACGACCAACAACACATATGGCAATCAGGAACTGGGTCGCAGCATGATAGAACGGGCTGGGCAGGTCGCATGGCCGATTTGGTGATGGATACAAATAATCCACTGCCCATGAATTTAACCACGCATGGCGCAAACTTATGGCAAGCAGGCGCAAGCAGTAAATCGTTTGCAGTAAATACAGAAGGACCGGAGCTTTTTGCCGCATTAAACCCCCAAGAAGACAATGATATGCGACGTTATGAGGCATTTAATCGCATTCGAGCGCTTGCTAATAGACCGTTTGAGCAAGAATATTCAAGGCGAATAAGCGCCGCCGAGGTAAACAATAAACGCATTATTGATGCATTAGGGCAAATAAGTCCTGAAACAACTATCGCAGCCAATGCGCTTTATCCAGCCAATAACGCATTAGCAGAACAATTTAAAATGACTGCAAATTTAATTCAGTCACAATCTATGCTGGGTCATAATCGACAGATATTTTTAGTGGGCATGGGTGGTTTTGACACTCACGACAATCAAAACACCGCGCTGCCAATGTTGGTATCGCAGCTCAGTTCTGCGATGGCAGCCTTTCAACAAGATTTAACCCAACGAGGGCTAAGCCGAGATGTGTTGACCTTCACTCAATCAGATTTTGGGCGCACATTAACCAGTAATGGTGATGGCACCGACCATGGTTGGGGTGGCCATCACTTAGTCATGGGCGACGCAGTTACGCCCAAAATGATTGCAGGTAAGTTACCATCATTCGTTTTAGGCTCAGAAGATGACTTTGAAGATGGTCGAATTATTCCGACCACCTCGATTGAGCAATATGCTAGCCCGCTCGCTCGGTGGTTTGGATTAAACGACCAAGACTTAACAAGTGTATTTCCAAACTTGGCGAGGTTTGATAGCGATAGTTTGGATATTCTGAGTAGTATTCAGTAAGAGCAAACCCCTTGATCGCTTTTGATCGTTGGTTAATCAACGCTCGACGTATTGAGCTACTTTGTCACTAATACGCCAACTACCGTCTATGTAAATTAGATTTAAATAATCAACATATCCTTTTTTGTTGTTCTGGCCCCACGTAAACTCAACGGTTGCATTGGCAGCATACTTTGTCTTTTTCATATTGGTAATTTCAATCTTTGCGCCCCATTCATTCCCAGTATCGACTAATTTGGCAAACTCCTCTTTAGCGTAATTCCTGAATTTACCTTCTTCGTCATAATATTGAATCGAGGCTGAATCGGCAAAGGCCATATTGATATGCTTGCCAGAGCCTGTTTTTACGCCAGTAATATAGGTATTGACGGCGTCTTCGGGGCTTGAGAAAGTGTCTGCGAATAAGCCTTGTGAAAATAATACACAAGATGCAAACAAGATGATTTTATACATTGCTTTTTGTAACATGACACTCTCCAAATTTTTATTAATGGTTATTTTATCCGTCGTCTTACTTCTTTAAAGTTCAAGTAAGCAGGTATGATAACTAGCATAGCGATAATACTTAAAATCCACAAATAACTGCCTTCAAATAAAGTAAAGTGCGCAAGCTCGTACGCTAATTCAGTATTGGCATTTTTAGCTAAGGCTACCGGGCCAACAGCAGCTTCTCTAGCTATGGAAAAACCGCCGCTAATGGCGCTGTCCCAGCCTAAAGAAGAAAAGGCAGCATAAGCATTATAACCAATCGCCGAGGCACCAAATGCAAGCACGCCAATAGCAACGGTGCCTACACTAAAAACTCCTACGCCAATCGCGCCGCAGCTCACAATGCCGACCGACACAATACCCACGGCTATTGGCGCAACCGCTAAACCGCCCCACGCAAACAAAACACCATACGCTTGACTGCCGCCAGCAACCCACGCCACAGCCGGCGCTTGATTTAACTCAGGCATACCAAACTGAAAGTGAAACAAGGGGATACCAAATAAACGGAAACGGCTAACATAATCGCGTTTCTTTGACGACTTATCATCGATTTCTCGGGTAAATGCCTCAGGGTGGAATATCCTCTCTTGTGCCCTTAATTGACCTAAGCTAAGGACTATTTTTTTCATTAATATTAAATAGCTAGCAATAAATATCGCTACCACTAGTTGCGAGACGATAGCGAAGGCTTGAGCCGTACTTGGATAAGACAAGGCTGCATATTTAAGCCCGTACATGACACCAGTAAATATCCCTGCAAAAACAAAGAACAAAACGACAACTTTAATGGTTAAGCGCCTTTCATTTTCGGTTCTAGATTGGTACAAACCTGCCTTTAAACCAAATAAAGAACTTAATATGCCCGAGAATACTGCCACAAAAGGCATAAAGGCGACCGACTTTACAATAGAGCCCGACTTTACGGCACCAGCACCAATCGCTGCCGCAGCAGCATGCTTGGTTATATCTTCTAAAGCAATAAATACAGCCGTGGTAAACGCAGTACCTGGCGTGGTTTTTTGAAGCGTTTCTGCTAGCACTTTTTCAACGGTTGTTTTTAGCAATTTCCTACCGCGAGAAAGCCTTTGCTTAGCGGTACTAACCGTTAAATCAAGTTGTTCTGCGACTGTTTCAAGCGATTGTTGCTCTCTGTAGTACAAGACCAGAGGCTCCCTATAAGTAACATCAATAGAACTTAAGGTTTCCCATAGCAAACCTTCTTGCTGTGTATCTATGGCTTCGTCTTCTAATTTAAGATGAGTCGAAGCCACGCTAGTATGAACATCAATATTGTCTGCGCCTGTCGTTACTTGTTTATTTTGAGCCTGACGGAAATGACTTATCTTAAAACGCAAAATACCGCACAGCCAAGACTTTATTTTTGCAGGTTCGCGCAGTGTGCTGAGTTTTTGCCATGCTTCGACAAACACCTCTTGCGCAAGATCTTCACTATGCTTGATATCCCCAAGCGACGCATATGCGATAGAGCACAATAAAGTTTGATAACGCGAGACTATTTCGCAAAATGCCTCTTTTTCGCCGCCCAAAGATGCAATAACAAGGGCCGAATCTTCAGCCTTGTTCAAGGAATTTTTGTGATTAAAAATACTCATATGTGTTTACCTTTTCCATTGTCTTATTAACAAGTGTGTAAAACACATAAAAAGGTGACTCACTTTTTAAAAAATATTTTGTATTACTAAGATTATCAAATAGCGCACAAAGTAAGTACACTTATATAAAACAACACACCGACTTACTTTGATAGTTCAATGAACCAATCCTTAAATGCGCCCAACACTGCACCTCAGGCAAACTCCAAAAGAGCGCTGACCTTTATTCTGATTAATGTCACCATCGACATTATTGGCTTGGGAATTATCATCCCTGTTCTGCCAGAACTGATCCGTGAGATTGAAGTATCAATGGGAAGTACTGCCACAATGGGTGATGCCGCTATTATTGGCGGTTGGCTAATGTTTGCTTATGCATTTATGCAGTTTATTTTTGCGCCCATTTTAGGGAATTTATCTGACCGCTTTGGACGGCGCCCAATCTTACTTTGGGGGCTTTTTTGGCTAGGTATCGACTATATTATTATGGCCTTAGCGCCTACTATATTTTGGCTATTTGTTGGTCGGATATTAGCTGGCATGGCGGGTGCGAGTTATGTTACCGCGTTCTCTTATATCGCCGACGTGTCGCCAAAGGAAAAACGCGCAGCTAACTTTGGCTTAATAGGCATGGCGTTTGGCATTGGTTTTATTATTGGGCCGGCAATAGGTGGGTTATTAGGCGCATATGACCCGCGTTTACCGTTTTGGTTTGCTGCAGGATTATGCTTTGCAAACTTAGCTCTGGGATATTTTGTACTTCCCGAGAGCTTAGCAAAATCAAAACGACGCAAGTTTGAAATAAAACGCGCTAACCCTTTAGGTGCACTCAAGCAATTCTTACACATTAAGCCTGTATTAATGATTATTATTGCCGCCACGCTATTTGAATTTGCGAGTCAAGTGTATCCAAGTTTATGGGCATATTTCACGCCCGTGCAATATGGTTGGTCAACCGCTCAAGTTGGCTTGTCTTTAGCTATTTTTGGACTAATTATCGCGATTAGCGAAGGCTTTGTATTACGTATTGTTCTGAACCGATATGGCGAACATAAAGCAATAATGAGCTCTATTGGTATTTCAATCGCTTGTTTCGCTGCTTTTTCAGTCGTCTCGAGTGGCTCGCTAGCGTATGTAGTCATGGTCGTATCGGCTTTTTCAGGTTTTGCAGGTTCTTCTCTGCACGGCTTAGCTTCAAATCATGTGGGCGAAGACGTGCAAGGCGAACTTAATGGCGCGATAATGAGCGCGGCGTCTATTGTGCAAATTATAGCGCCACCTTTAATGACCGGATTGTTTGCGTTAATGACGCTCGAAACTGCTTTTATATATTTTCCGGGCGCTCCTTTTGTTTTATCAGCTGTGTTAGTTGCACTTGTTGCTATACCCTATTTGAAAGCAAGAAGACTTGGCATTAAAGATAGCGCTGGCAGACAATCACAGTAGTTAACACCACGGTCATTCTGGCGACATACTTCCTCGTCATCCTCGCGAAGGCGGGGATCTGGTTGATGTTATTACAAAACTAGAAAAAACAAACACTTAGCCAAGATCGATTAGTTCCAATGAGGTTCCCGCCTTCGCGG
>CAYURD010000021.1:34456-48186 GCA_964446865.1 uncultured Glaciecola sp. | reverse complement strand
CGGCCTGTCACGCCGGGGGTCGCGGGTTCGAGTCCCGTCCACTCCGCCATTTCTCAAAAAAGCCAATAATCAAGTCCTTACAAAGCACCTTTTGTTTTATTTATTCTTTAGTTAACGATGCTAAGCAGTTACAATTGTGCGCTATAACAGTAGCAATACATATAAAGAAGTCTGAATATGACTAGGCCACTATTAGTTGGTAAAAAAATCGTAAAGTCTTACATCGATGCGGGTGAAAAAGTCGAGATTCTACAGGGGGTCGACGTTCATATTGATGAAGGTGAAACGCTCGCAATTTTGGGAGCCTCTGGTTCGGGCAAAAGCACCTTGTTACACATATTAGGGACGGTTGATACCCCAGACGGAGGTGTGGTCACTTATCAAGGAAACACGCTAAGCGAATATTCTTCCCAAGAACAGGCAAAGTTTCGAAACGCTGAATTAGGCTTTGTTTATCAGTTTCACCATTTGCTACCGGAGTTTAGCGCAACTGAAAACGTTGCCATGCCTCAATTAATTGCAGGTATATCAAAAAAACAAGCCTACGATAAAGCAAGTGCACTACTTGAACGTGTAGGCTTGGGTCATCGACAAAAACATCAACCTAGTCAGTTATCAGGCGGAGAACGCCAGCGTGTGGCAATTGCAAGGGCGATGATTAATCAGCCTAGCATTATTATGGCTGACGAACCAACAGGCAACCTTGATAAAGAATCAAGTGATGAAATTTTAGCCTTAATAAAAAACATCAACGAGACTGATAAAACGAGTTTTGTGATTGTTACTCACGACCAAATGTTAGCTAACAAAATGGATAGAACATTAACCTTAGTTAACGGGAATTTTCTCGCTTCATGAATGCCTTCGTTTTTGATGTCGCCAAACGTTTTAGACAGCCTAGTCAGCAAGATGGATACATTCGTTTTGTTTCAAAAGCTTCTACAACAGGCATTGGCTTAGGTTGCGCTGTGTTAATTTTGCTGCTGTCTGTGATGAACGGATTTGAATATGAGCTTCGAAATTCATTATTAAAAGTCGTACCACATGCCGAAATTTTTGCGATTAATAGTGACGGTTTGTATCCAGAGCCAGAGTTTATTGAAAACCTCGAAAAAGATACGCTTGTTGATAAGGTGTTTCTGCTCAATAAGGCGCCTGGTTTATTACAAGCAGGTAAAAACATGAAAGCGGTATCGCTTGTTGGTGTCGACAAAGAGTATTTGCTGAATAAATTTGGCAATCGACAGCAAGGTATTGACCAAGACTCAGCGACAAGCTCGCATAGTGACGCACTACACAATCAATTGTATTCACAGCTATCTGCTTCGAAAAATGGGATCTTGTTAGGGCGAACCATCATTAAAGAGCAGAATATTAAGATTGGACAACAAATACAGCTGCTCTTACCATCTAACACCGAAGATTTAAGCTTTCAGGCACCAAAATCAGCATGGGTTACTGTTGTTGGTGAGCTTAAAGTTGGCGGAGAATTGGACAACCTATTAGGTTTGTTGAATAAGGCGTTTTTGGCTGATTTACTTGGCTTTACGGATGAGGTTACGCATATTGAAATAAAGATGCATGACCCTTTTGATGCATTTACCGTGGTGCGAAAACATGGTAATCAATTTTCTCAACTTGCTTATATGTCAGACTGGACACGGACAAATGGTCATTTGTATCAGGATATTCAATTGATTAGAACCGTTGTTTATATTGTATTGACGCTTGTTATTGCCGTAGCGTGCTTTAATATCGTATCGGCCTTAGTGATGTCGGTAAAAGAAAAGAGCAAAGAGATTGCAATATTAAAAACGATTGGCGCAAGTAATCGTCACATTGCTAGCATTTTTTTACTAAAAGGCTTGTATCATGGACTGAAAGGGGCACTCGTTGGCACTGTAATTGGCGTTTTATTAGCGTTTTTCTTACAAGATATTATTGCAATAATTGAGTGGGTTGCCGGTACACAAATAATTTCTTCAGACATTTATTTTACGGGCACTATTCCTTCTAAACTATCTTGGGTAGATGTCATAACGACTAGCGGACTAGCGATAGTTATTTCGGTCCTTGCGACTATTTATCCTGCGAAACAAGCCGCTAATGTAAAACCGGCCGAAAACCTTCATTAGACATTTATTCTATCGGGATGTCGGTAACAGTGCGATACCGATATCCGTGGCTTATCTTGATCTTTTAAAATCTTTCTAGCACCTTGGCAAGGCTATTATTTAATAGTACGGTCGTGATAAATGTCGGTGTCGAACTCTTTTTCAGATTTAGCGACAATACATGCTACCGTGCAATCGCCTGTGACATTAACCACTGTTCTAGTCATATCCAGTAGTCTGTCTATTCCTATGATAAGTGCGATCCCTTCAACGGGTAAATTGACCTGTTGCAAGACCATTGCTAACATTATTAGACCAACACCAGGCACGCCCGCAGTACCAATGGAAGCCAACGTGGCCGTTAGCACTACCATGAGTAGTTGCGTGGTGCTTAGGTCAACGCCATAGACTTGGGCGATAAAGACCGTTGCGACGCCCTGCATAATCGCGGTGCCGTCCATATTAATAGTTGCACCTAAAGGGATGGTAAAAGAAGCGACAGAGCGCTTAACACCAAGTTTATTGCGTGCGGTCGCCATTGTGATAGGCAAGGTTGCTCCGCTACTTGACGAACTAAACGCATAAATTGCGGTTTCCCTCATTTTGCTTAGTAAAATTAATGGATTTAAGCGTGCTAAAGTGGCCAACAAAATTGGGTAAGTAATGATGGCATGCAGAATTAGCAGTATAAATACTAGCGCGAAATACTTCCCTATGTACGCAAATTCACCAAACTCTATAGTTGCGCCGAGCCTTGCCATTAAAAAGAAAACGCCATAAGGTGCAAGTTCCATAATGATTAGGACAATTTTCATTATCACTTCATTCAAGGCGTCAAATGCTGCTTTTATTTTTTGTCCAGCTTCACCTGCTTTGGTAATTGCGACGCCAAACAAAATAGAGAATACGATAATTTGTAGCATGTTGGCTTCTGCCATTGATGCAATGGGATTGTCTGGAAACATATCAATAATGACTTGTACTAGGCCGGGCGACTCTTTTGGTACAAATTCTTCGACAGTTTTAATAACAAAACCTTCTCCGGGCTGAACGATTAGCGCCGCGACTAGTGCAAAGGTCACCGCTATAAAAGTTGTCATCACATATAGTGCAAGGGATTTTCCGCCAAGTCGACCTAGTTTGGACGGATCAGACAAACTGCTCACGCCACAAACAAGCGATACAAATACTAAAGGAACCACTAACATTTTAAGGGAATTAACAAAAATAACGCTGCCAGCTTCAAATATGCCTTCTACAAAAATCGCTTTAAACGAAAAATTTATACTTAATAGCGATATAACAAAGTCGCCAGATTCATCAAAAGATCTTTGTATTAAAACACCTATCAATATTCCCAGCAGCATGCCGATAAAGATTCGTAGGGTCAAATTGGATTTTGGTTTAGCTTGTGACATGAAGAAGACCTATTGTTTTTGGTTATTAGTCTAAATACCTAAGATTAACAAGTATAACGTAATTTCTGATTCCTTTTATACACTCTATCACTAATCGGGTGAAATGCTTTGGCTAATATTTTTGAAATAGGTAATAAAATGAAAACCGCTAAGTTACTAATTGTCTTTCTCGCATCGCTAATTTTATTAGCCGCGTGCGGTGGTAGTGGAGAGCCGCTGATGCGCGACGAACCCACAGCAGCTGACCCAGTTGGTGGCGGCACTAATCAGCAGGTTTACACAATACGCATGTCTATTGTGGATGCGCAGAATAATCTTGCAACACGTGTATTTGATGGGAGTCCATTGTCGGTTAACGTTCAAGTGACTGACCAAGACAACAATAATGTGCAAGGTGCTGTCGTGACTTATGTGTTAAGTCTTGCTGAATTAGCGAATTTTAGTAATGACACCGGTACTGCACTTACTAACGCAGATGGTATTGCTACCATACAACTAACGGTTGGCACACTTTCAGGCTCTGGCACAGTTACCGCGACTGTAGAAAATGCGGTTGGCGTAACGCAAGGGTTTGAGAGCATTGGTACACAACAAGCTACGCCTTCTAGTTTAGAGCTCTTTGCTAACGCCGTGCAGCTAGCGTCAAGCGGTAGCGATGAAATTGAATTAATTGCTGCAATTAAGAATCAACAAAACATTTTATTACCTGATATCGCGGTTTCGTTTGCAGTTAATCAAAATGCTTCTTTATCGAATATATCAACGGTAACGGGGGATGATGGTACTGCGCGAGCAACGCTTTCGACCCAAAACAATAAAGAAAATAGAATAATTACTGTCATTGCAGCCGCAGGAACACTAAGTCAAACTCTCGATATTGCTGTTGTGGGCACTGAAGTTAACATTAATGGACCGTCGTCTGTAATATTGAACGATTCTGCTCCTATTACTATTGTGTTATCAGATTCTGATGGCAATGGTATTGCCAATCAGCCTGTTACGTTGGGGGCTTCGATTGGTACGCTTGATAACGAAACGCCCGTGACAGGCGAAAACGGCCAGGTAACTGTTAACTACAACGCTACACAGGCAGGAAGAGCCGTTATAAGCGCATCGTCTTTAAATGCAAACACTACGTTTAACGTTACTGTACAACAGGACGATTTCTCTTTTGTTGACGTTACGACAGATAGTATAGCATTGGGAGTGACAGAAACTTTAGACTTAAGATGGTTTAAAAATAACGCTGCTTTTTCTGGTGGAATGATTACAGTGACGTCATCAAGGGGAGTAATTTCTGGAGGTACAGGACCAAATCAAAATATAGTGACTACTGATTCTAATGGGCTTGCATCTGTAACAATTAGCTCTGATTTTGCAGGGCCTTCTTCTATCTCAGCCGTAGGAGTCGATGGTAGCGGTAATCAAGTGACGGCGAGAGCAAATATTGAGTTTGTAGCCACAGATGTCGACAACATTTTTGTTGATGCAACACCTGATTTAATTGGCCCAGAATCACAGACATCCACTATCACTGCAGTTTTGCGTGATGATGAAGGTAATCTTGTAAAAGGTAAAACTGTTAATTTCTCATTAGTTTTAGATGCGTCTGGTGGCAGTATATCACCAAACACGGCTATTACTGACAGTAACGGAATTGCATCAACTGTTTATACATCAAACGCAGTCAGTGGTAATGAAGGCGTAATTATTGAAGCGTCAAGTGGCGATGTGTCTGTGACTACTGCACTTACTGTCGGCGATAGAGCATTTGATATAAGTATCGGAACGGGTAGCATCATAACTATTCTCGATAACTCAACATATATGAAAGAATTTGCCGTATTTGTGACTGACGCATCTGGCCGGCCAGTGGCTGACGCAGAGTTAACGGTATCACTTATTCCCAAGCGCGATGAAGCCTACCGTAAAGGCTTCTGGCAATGGGATTCTGTAAATCAAATTTATACTACTAATCTACCTTACCAAGCCGCCGATGGTAACACGTACTCAAATACTATAACTGCTGTGTGTCATAGTGAGGACCGAGATCGAAATGGGCGTTTAAATGACGGTGAAGACGAAATCACAAACGGCATTGGTAACGGCGATGGACTATTAACGCCAGGTAACGTAGCAGCAATTAGTTTTGCAGATAACATCACTCGAACTGACGATTTTGGTCAAGCAACATTACAGATTAGGTATCCAAAACAGTTTGGTCATTGGGTAACTGTAGAAGTAAATGTTTTTGGCCAGTCTGCTGGTTCTGAATCTATGCAATCACAGGAACATACATTGTCGGTTGCAGCTGACGATTTGACAAACGAAGCTTCACCGCCACCAGCTAGCCCGTTTGGCGATAGCAGGATTTGTACCGATACTAATTAATCCATATGAAACCCTTGTCGGCTGTAATTTGACAGCCGACAACTTTTTGTTGTTTTAACTTGATGTTGAAGTTGTCATATTTGTTGAAAAGAATAGACAGAACCCAACTTTAACAATTGACTGAGGTTGTCTAACGCAGTCCTAGACTCAACTAATAACTGTGGGTCAGTCAAATCCTGAATACTTAGCTTGTCTCGATAGTGCTTGTTAACCCATGCATTTAAGCTAACAAACAACTCATCATTCATTACAACATGTTTGTTGACTGCTTGTTGCTGCTCAGGGGTTAATACCACACGCAAACGCAAGCATGCTGGACCACCGCCGTTTTGCATGCTCTGTTTAACATCAAAATAATGAACCGCTTTTATTGGATTTTCGGCCTGTATAGTAGCGTCTAAATAACGTTTTACCGCCTGATTTTGTTCACACTCTTTTGGCGCAATAATGACCATATCACCATTTGGTAAATTGATGAGCTGAGTATTGAACAAATAGCTTTTAACGGCGTCTTGTACGCTAACATCTGCGCTTGGTGCTTCAATAAAGTAGAAGGGCGCATCGCCATAGGCGTTTAGAATTTGCTGTTTGACTTCCTCTGTATTTAAAAACGCTTGCTGATGATAAAACAATACATTTTTATTGCCCACTGCAATTACATCATTGTGAAAAACACCTTGATCAATCACGCTAGGGTTTTGCTGTGCGAATACTGTCTGTTTAGAATTTAATTGATGTAAACGGGCAATAGCCTGACTTGCTTCAAGTGTTTGGCGCGCAGGATACTTTTGTGGCGCTACCTGCGACTCGTCAAACGCGTGTTTACCGTAAACAAAGAACTCTACGCCTTGTTCACCATATTCTTGACAAAAACGGGTATGATTCGCTGCGCCTTCATCGCCAAAATGATCATTTTCGGGCAGATGTTGGTGATGCGCAAAGTGTGTTTCATCAGCAAAAATGGCTTTTAGAATATTACCCGTGACTTTAGGTTCGATAGAGCGATGAAATTTATTTGTTAAATTAGCTGGCGTAAAGTGCATTCTCGCATCTTCACAATCTGCGCTAGGTGATACCGTCGCTGCATTTGCCGTCCACATGCTAGATGCAGAACAGCAGGCCATAAATACAGAAGGGGCTTGTTTGGCAGCTTTGCTTATCACTGTGCTGTCGTCACCCGAAAACCCAAGCTTTCGAAGACTATGCACATCTGGGCGTTCTTGCGGCGCTAATACGCCTTGCATCATGCCCATATCACTTAGCGCTTTCATTTTTTCTAAACCTTGCAAGGCGGCTTGTTTAGGATTGCTTATGGCTTTGGCATTTGATTTTGAGGCCACGTTGCCGATAGATAAACCTGCGTAGTTATGAGTTGGGCCAACAAGGCCGTCAAAATTTGCTTCTACAGTTTTCATTTTTACCCTCGGCTTAGTCTAAATCATGATTATGTGCGTAAGTGATAGCGTTGCAAAAACCTTGGCGATTGGGTTTTCAACATTTTTTATTTATACCTTTATAAGGTACTCGAATATTGAACGTAGCGCCTGTTTTGCACGCGGATTATACTGACTTAAATTCAATTGCCAATTAGTATTTATGAAAAAGCTAATAAAAACAATGGCTTTGTATTTATCTGGTAGATATTTATATAGTACAGCTTGTTTTCTATTCACTTTGCAGATATATCTTAAAAAAGGAAAAAGTGATTTTTCATGCAGATGTCTTCATTTATTACTCTGCAATTTATTATTATTAAAAGGTTTTTAATCATTCATGAGCAAATCTCTGGTTATTGTGGAATCACCCGCAAAAGCAAAAACAATAAATAAATATCTAGGTAAAGATTTTATTGTTAAATCTAGTGTGGGTCACATTCGTGACTTGCCGACAAAGTCTTTGGGACTAATCGAACCTAAAAAGCCTGCAAAAGAACTAAAAGAATGGGACGAGACTGAAAAAGAGCAGTATTTAAAGGAATACGAATACCAAAAGCTTGTTGATCGCATGGGTGTTGACCCCAAACAAAATTGGCACGCACATTATCAAATACTGCAAGGTAAAGAAAAAGTCGTTGCCGAATTAAAAAAGCTAGCCAAACAAGCCGACACTATCTATCTCGCAACGGATTTGGATAGAGAAGGAGAGGCAATAGCATGGCATTTACAAGAGCTCTTAAACGCTAAAGGCAAAGAATTTCAGCGGGTTGTGTTTAATGAAATCACACAATCTGCTATTCAGGATGCATTTTCAAAACCCAGTCAAGTGAACGTTAACCGAGTGAATGCACAACAAGCGCGTCGATTTTTAGATCGAATTGTTGGTTTTATGTTGTCGCCACTATTATGGAAAAAAGTCGCTCGTGGCTTGTCTGCGGGTAGAGTTCAATCAGTTGCTGTGCGCTTGGTGGTAGAGCGTGAACGAGAGATTAAAGCCTTTGTACCAGAAGAGTTTTGGGATATTCATACTGATTTAGTGACACAAGGCGCAAATCCATCTGGGCTTAGAATGCTTGTGGCTAAACAAAATAATGCTGCGTTTAAGCCAAGTAATAAAGAGCAAGCTCATAGTGCTGTCGCCAAATTAGAAAAGTCTGATTTTGAAGTGGTGAGCCGCGAATCAAAACCTACTCAAAGTAAACCATCTGCGCCATTTATCACCTCTACTTTGCAACAAGCAGCGAGTACTCGTCTTGGTTTTGGCGTGAAAAAAACAATGACAATGGCGCAGCGCTTATATGAGGCTGGGCATATTACATACATGAGAACTGACTCCACAAATTTAAGTAGTGAAGCAGTGGATGCCTGCCGCGCATACATCAATAAAGAGTTCGGAAATAAGTATATTCCCGAAAGCCCAATCAAATACGGTAGTAAAGATGGCGCACAAGAGGCTCATGAAGCCATACGCCCATCAAACGTAAAAGTTAAGGCAACTAGCTTAGGTGAGATGGAAAGAGACGCTCAACGCTTGTATGAGTTAATTTGGCGTCAATTTTTAGCCTGCCAAATGACAAATGCAAAATATGATGCCACCACTATTCGCGTGCAAGCCGGAGAGTTTGAGTTAACTGCTCGTGGTCGAGTGCTCGTATTTGACGGTTGGACACGCGTTTTAAATCAAATGAAAAAGAAAGGCGATGGTGAAGCAGAACTGCCTGATGTTAAATCGGGTGATGCGCTAACATGTGTTGAGATTGACCCTAAACAACATTTTACAAAACCTATTGCACGTTTTAACGAAGCATCATTAGTAAAAGAGTTAGAGAAGCGAGGGATTGGTCGTCCATCAACTTACGCCAGTATTATTTCAACTATTCAAGACCGTGGTTATGTGCGCTTAGATAGTAAACGTTTTTATGCTGAAAAAATGGGAGAGATTGTCAACGATCGCCTAGTTGATAACTTTGCCGATCTTATTAATTACGACTTTACTGCTAACATGGAACAGCGCTTAGATGACATCGCACATGGTGAATTAAAGTGGAAAAAAGTCCTCGATAATTTTTATGCAGATTTTTCTGACAAATTAGCTCAAGCTGAACGAGATACCGATGATGGCGGCATGGCGCCTAACCAAGCGGTGCCAGTTGATATTGAGTGTGTGAAATGTTCGCGACATATGAATCTGCGCACAGCAAGTACAGGTGTGTTTTTAGGCTGTTCAGGCTACGCATTACCGGTAAAAGAACGTTGCACAAGCACGATGAACTTAACGCCAGGCGATGAAGTGGTTAAGGTTGATGAAGAAGAAGATCTTGAAACTGAAGCCTTAAGAGCCAAAAGACGCTGTCCGGTGTGTGAAACTGCCATGGATAGCTATCTTGTTGATGAAAACAGAAAATTACATATTTGTGGTAATGCACCAACTTGCATGGGGTATGAGATTGAAAAGGGCACCTTTAAGATAAAAGGTTATGATGGCCCGATTATCGAATGCGATAAATGTAAGAGTAATATGGAGCTGAAAAATGGCCGTTTTGGTAAATATTTTGGTTGCACAAACGAAGAATGTAAAAATACGCGTAAATTATTACGCAATGGTGAAGCTGCGCCACCAAAAGAAGATCCAGTATTTTTACCCGAATTGGAGTGCCTAAACTCAGATGCTCATTTTGTGTTGCGAGATGGTGCATCAGGTATATTTTTAGCCGCATCAACTTTTCCAAAATCAAGAGAAACACGTGCTCCTTTGGTGTCTGAACTTGCGAGGTTTAGAGATAGAATTTCTCCTAAGTTTTATTACTTAGCTGATGCACCCGACAAAGATCCTGATGGAAACCTAAGTTTAGTTAGATACAGTCGTAAAACGAAGCAACAATATGTCATGAGTGAAGATGACAATAAAAAAGCGACTGGGTGGTCGGCTTGGTATCAAGACAATAAATGGGTCGTTGATGACAAACGTAAGAAGCCTGCAGCAAAAGCAAAGGCTAGCAAGAAGAAAAAAGCCGCGCCCGCTAAAAAGAAATAGGGCGGGTTAGCATCATAAAAAAAGGGCCGTTAAGGCCCTTTTTTGTGTTATTAAAATAATACTCTATCGTTTTAATGCAAATGGCTTTTCATTGAAAAGCCATATATGACAAATATTAATTTACCACTACGCTTGTTTGCTCGGGTTTGTCATTGGTGCGCTTGCACTAGCCGAAACATTTGCCATCGCTGCACTGTTGGATGAAGCGATATATTGCGCTCTATCTTCATCTGCCATGACCTCAGATGCAAGCGTCATCTCACCCATTTCTATACTAGGCGGACTCATCATAGGATGAGAAACGAAACGAACGCCTTCAAATGATTGTACTGGCGCAGAAATAGGCTGCTTCACTGATTTTTCTGCCTCAATCGGTGCTTCTGTCATCGCTTCGCGATTTGTTTCTACGCTTTTTGCTTCAGTATTTTCTATATTAACAACGGCATTTGTACTATCGTCAACACTTTCAGATGCAGTTGTGAGCTCAGCGCTTGATTCTTCTATATTTACGTCATCTGCATTTGACTCATCTGTATTTACATCATCCGTCTTTACATCAGCAGAGCTAGACTCATCAACATTTGAATCAACCACCGTTTTAGGTTCATCAATGTTTATCTCAGCCTGCACAGGCTGATCAGTAGCGGCTTCGCTCGCACTTTGCTCAACTGAGTCCTCGCTTGCTTCACTATCAGATAAGGCTTGGTTTTTACTCACTTCAGCATCAAACATTAACTCAACTTGCTGAGCTTCTTCACTGTTTGGTGATTTACGTTTTTGTCCGGCCGCTCTTACATGCCTTGCCGAACGACGACCACGTGGTCTTGTTTTACCTGTGTTAGCTTGGTCTGCAGGTGATGCGTCCTCTTCAGCTTTTTCTGCATCGTTAGCTTCACTAGCATCGTTTTGCAATGCAGGTTCAACTTCATGTGCACTTTCATCACTTTCAACACTTTTAGCACTGGGCTTATCATTGGTCTCTTCAGGCTCTACTTTTTCAGAGTCTGACGATGTTTCTACAACTGTTTCTTTGCTAGGTTCCTTTTCAATTGCGACTGAATCAGAATCTTGGCTTTGCTGCGCATTAGCAACAGCCATTGCTGCTGCTGTGTCCACTGCGTTGTCGTCTACTGTGTTTCCGTCTACAGTGTTGCCATCACCCGAATCGAGTTTTTCTGCTTTTGCTAAATTACCCACATTATCAACGCTATCATCATTTACTTTGGCATCGGTGTTGCCAACTTGTAAAGTTTCGATAGGTGCATTGCCTACACTGTCATCGCTAACTCTAACACTGTTCCTTGCCGGCCTTCTATTGCGTCGTTGTTGAGGCTTTTTACGCGCTTTAGGTGGAGATTTGTCCGCCGAGGCTTCAATGGCTGGCTCTACATTTGAGTCAACAGCATCTACTGCTTTCTCAGGTTTATTTTGCGTTTTTGCATTGCGCTTATCATCTTTATTTCTATCAGACCTATGATTGCGCTTATTCTCAGGCGAGCTATGTTTAGGACTGCCATGCTTGGAAGTGCCTTGCTTGGAAGTGCGCGTATCGTCTTGGTTTGCGCGTTGCTCGTTATTTCTACCGTTTCGGTTACGATTACGATCGCCGCGCTTATCGTTGCGACCACGACGTTTGTTTTGATTGTTGCGACGCTGTTGAGGCGGCTTTTTCTTAACTTCTGGTTCAGGCTCTGGTGCACTAAATATAGATTTGAACCAAGCGCCAAGTTTAGCGAGTGCACTTGGTTGTGTACTTTCGCTCTCAACTGGGCTAGGACTAGCTACAGGTGCTTGTGCAGGGGCAGACATGCCTTGTAAAACAGGTTCTTCACGTTTAGATACTTTCGCAGCAGGGGTATCGGCTGCTGTGTCTTTTTCTTCCATCAATTCAACGTTATAACTAAAATCAGAAACAACTTCGGCTTCACGTCGACGTAAAATTTGAAATTTCGGTGTTTCAATTTTAGGGTTAGGGATAACCACTAAGCCAACCTTATGGCGATTTTCTAGCACTTGAATTGAAGCGCGTTTTTCATTTAATAAGTATGTTGCTACTGTGACAGGAAGCTGGGCTTCAATTTGCCCTGTATTGTCTTTGATGCACTCTTCTTCCATTATACGAAGGACGGATAGAGCAAGTGATTCTATACCTCGAATTGTGCCATGCCCATCACAACGCGGGCATACATTATGGGCAGATTCACCTAAAGAAGGTCTTAGTCGTTGGCGCGACATCTCAAGTAAACCAAAGCGAGATATTTTGCCTAATTGAATGCGGGCTCTGTCATTGCGAACAGCATCCTTCATACGGTTTTCAACTTCCCTTTGATGCTTAACAGGCGACATATCGATAAAGTCAATTACAACTAGGCCACCGGCATCACGCAATCTGAGTTGTCTTGCGATTTCATCAGCGGCTTCAAGGTTTGTGTTATAAGCTGTTTCTTCAATATCGCCGCCTTTTGTCGCGCGCGCACTGTTGATGTCTATTGATATAAGCGCTTCGGTAGGATCGATAACAATTGAGCCACCCGAAGGCAAGCGTACTTCACGCTGGAAGGCTGATTCTATCTGTGTTTCGATTTGATAATGTGAGAATAATGGGACTTCGCCGCTGTAATGTTTTACTCGATTGACAAAGTCAGGACGCACTAGCTGAACGTGTTGTAGCGCTTTTTCGTAAATCGCTTTGTCATCAATGAGTATTTCACCAACATCACGACGCAAATAATCACGAATGGCTCGCACAATAACATTACTTTCTTGATGTATTAAAAATGGTGCAGGCTTACTGCTTGCTGCTGTATCAATTGCTTCCCAATGATGCAACAACACGCCTAAATCCCATTTGAGCTCTTCAGGTGACTTGCCAACACCGGCCGTTCTAACGATTAAACCCATGCCATTTGGCACATCTAATTCGCTCAAAGCTGCTTTTAATTCGGTACGCTCGTCACCTTCAATTCGGCGAGAAATACCGCCAGCACGAGGATTGTTTGGCATTAGTACCAAGTAACTACCTGCGAGGGATACAAATGTGGTTAGCGCTGCACCTTTTTGTCCACGCTCTTCCTTATCAATTTGAACGATGACTTCAGTGCCTTCAGAAATAACTTGCTTGATACTAGGGCGACCATCGTAACGATAGTCTTTTGGAAAATACGTTTTTGCAATTTCTTTTAAGGGAAGGAAACCATGTCGGTCAGCACCGTAATCGACGAAAGCAGCTTCAAGACTTGGCTCTACGCGAGTGATTGTACCTTTGTAGATGTTGGCCTTTTTTTGTTCATGGCCTGGACTTTCGATATCTAGATCGTAGAGTTTTTGGCCGTCTACT
>CAYURD010000021.1:0-34446 GCA_964446865.1 uncultured Glaciecola sp. | reverse complement strand
GAGCTATTTGAATATGAAGAGAATGTTAATTAATGCAACTCTTCTTGTTGAGTTGCATTAATTAACATTCTCTTCATATTCAAATAGCTCTGTATACGGACAGATCTATCAGCAAACGCAGCGAATTGCAGAGACTCACGTCTGTGCAGGTCTGATTGTCAACTTATTAGTAGTAGCTAGACCTACAGCGTAAATGGCTTGTTGAGATTGATGAAGCACGAATAGTAAGCCTATTTTCGGCACTCTATGCTAATTCGCTCGAATGCTTATTTGACAAATAATGACGCACCAATGTAGCTCCTTGTTATGCGCTGAAAATACTTTAATTGTCATGAGCCGATTCAGTCTTTGAGGTCAAACCTGACCTAATTATCGACGCGGCTCTTTGCTTACTGTTACTTCAATATCGCGTTTATGTTGCCTTTCACTTTAGCACCTCGTCATGCGAGGGCATGTATTCTTGCTAGTACTGCTAAGCTTGTTGTTTCCAATTAACTGAGTTATCACAAGGTGTTTTTTCACCCCGCGTGTTGCTTTGTTTGCTGTTCAATCTGCATTGTTTCAATGCGTGCATCACCCTCGAACCGTAATACTTAAATCGGTTTACCGGGAAATACACAGTAAAATTCACTTGTTGTGTGACTCTATCCGAAGTGATGTGTATCGAATACGATAGAGACTCTTGCCACGAAGGAGTAACACACAAAACATATCTTTTAAACAAGACGCTTGTCATACAAGGTCGCAGGGATATGCTGTGTACTCACATTTTGTTGCAAATTTACAGCGACATTCTTTGCTGAAATTAACAATCTTTCGTTGAGTGTTTTCACACAGTCTGTGATATTATCACAAGACCAATCCAAGACCTACACTTTAATAAACAATTACTTAAAAAAGCACCTGCATGTGAAAGCGAACAAATACTCTCACTGAATTTTAAAGCAATTGGCAAGCACTAGGAAAAGCTCAATTAATATGACAAACCGCTTTGATCAAGTACAGTTAGTGAAAATAGACGAAGAAAATCATTTGCAACGTGTAGATAACTATCTTATTGCTAAAATGAAAGGTGTTCCAAAAGGCAAAATATATAAAATCCTGAGAAAAGGAGAGGTCAGGGTTAATAAAAAGCGCGTAAAACCAGAGTACAAGCTTCAAATAGATGATGAGTTAAGAATACCTCCAGTTAGACTCGACGACACTAGCGATCAAAAGACCTCATCAATTAACACCAATAAACTCGATTTTATCGAAAAGGCAATTATTCATGAAGATGAACGAATAATGGTACTTAATAAACCATCTGGTATTGCTGTACACGGCGGCAGTGGTTTATCATTTGGGTTGATAGAAGCTTTACGCGCGTTACGCCCAAAACAGACATTTTTGGAACTCGTGCACCGCTTAGATCGCGATACCTCTGGTTGCATCGTTATCGCGAAAAAACGCTCTGCATTAAGACATCTGCATGAGCAACTAAGAAATAAACAAATGGACAAGACTTATCATGCACTAGTGGCTGGCATTTGGCCTGAAAAACGGCACAAAGTGAGCGCTAAGCTGCACAAGAATCAAGTACAAAGCGGCGAGCGCATGGTGTTTGTTGACGACAACGGCAAACCGAGCGAAACACGGTTTTCTCGTCTTAAGGTATTTGAAAATGCGAGTTTAGTAGAGGCAAAACCTATCACGGGTCGAACCCATCAAATTAGGGTGCATTGCCAATATGCAGGACATCCTATCGCGAATGACGGCAAATATGGCGACGAAGTGTTTAGTAAACGCATAAGGAGTTTGGGGTGTAAGCGCCTTTTTTTACACGCAAATAGTATCTCGTTTATTCACCCTGGTGATGAGAGAAGTGTTACTTTTACAGCAAGCTACGATATTCACTTAAATCAAGCGATGATGGCTTTGAAGTCATTAAGCTAATGCGTCAGGCCGAAACATCAAGCTTAGAATAAGATAAGCACTAGTGAACATTCGCTAGCACCAATGCTTAACACTTGATACCATCCTCCTTTTATTATTTCACACCTAGCGTTGTTAATGTGCAAACGAATCTAAATAATATAAGCCATATCATATTCGATTGGGATGGAACCGTGATGGACTCTGCAAGTAAAATCGTGACTTGCATGCAAAAAGCCGCAGAGTTCGCAGAATTGCCTCGTCCAAGTGATGATGATGTAAAGCACATCATCGGCATAAGCCTTGTACCAGCAATCGAGATGTTATTTGGTATAAATAATAAAAAGGCACAAGAGGTAAGTGAGTTTTACAAAACTATCTATTTGCAACTAGATACGACACCTTGCCCTCTGTTTGATGGGGCAAGCGAAGTATTGCAAACCTTAACTAGGCATTACACCCTAGCCGTTGCGACAGGAAAAGCGAGACGTGGTCTTTCTCGTGCGTTTGAAATGACAAAAACAGGACATTTATTTGATACCTCAATTTGTGCCGACGAAGCTAAATCGAAACCGTCTCCAGACATGTTAAACCAATTAATGGACCGCTGGGGAATTAGCCCGCAGCAAGCCGTTATGATTGGCGATACTGTTTATGATCTACAGATGGCAGAACAAATTAATATGCCAAGAATTGGCGTTAGCTACGGTGTGCATGACAAAAAAGTGCTTGTAGCTCATAACCCCATCCACGTGGTCGACGATATCAAAGACCTTACTCACATTTTTTCTACCCCTTAATTTTTTACCCGTCTAGAGCTAAATCAACCATGACACAAAAGTATACAGATTATAAAAATATACTGGCACAAGTAAGTTCAATTACCTCTGGGGAGTCAGACCTTATTGCTAATATGGCCAATATTAGTGCGATTCTTTTTCACCAAATGCATGACGTAAATTGGGCGGGCTTCTATTTATGTAAAGAACAAGAACTCGTTTTAGGTCCTTTTCAAGGACAAGTCGCGTGTATTAGAATTCCGTTTGCCAAAGGGGTTTGTGGTACTTGCGCGAGCACACAAAAAAGTATTGTTGTTGATAATGTACACAACTTTGCTGGGCATATTGCTTGTGATGTCGCGTCTAATGCAGAAGTCGTTTGTCCTATTGTTAGAAACGGAAAACTAATCGGTGTGTTAGATATCGACAGTCCTGAGCTTGGTCGCTTTACGCAAGATGACAGATTACATTTAGAGAAAGTAGTGGACATACTAGTTGCTACTCTTGATGATTAGCCATTGTACAACTTGTTAATAAAGGACATGATTTAGTAGCATGAAAGATTTTGTAGACATTCATACCGTATTATCGACGCCAGATGATATGGAAGATATACATGAGTATCCAGAGGCCGCTAGTGATAAGTTGAACGAAGTATTACACTTGGTGTATGACCTTGCTGATGACGACATCAATCCTAGTGAATTAGAGAATATATTAGGGTTTGTATGGGAACATTGGCACCAGGATAGGCATTTAGCAGACATTGAGGTTGACGATTTAGTTGATTGGGTAGATCATCTGTTAGATACTTGGGATAATGAACAATATACACTCGATACAAACTAAAGAAGTAACAGTAATTAATGGAACAAGCAAAACTAACAAATCAAAAAGAAACACTTGAGTTTTTGAGTCAAAAGTACCCGACATGTTTTTTTCTAGACGGCGCCGTAAAACCGCTCAAAATAGGCATTTTTCAAGATTTAGCGAAAGATCTTGAATCATCTGAAGTTGTCAGTAAAAGACTGCTTCGCACGAGTTTACGCCATTACACCAGTAGCTGGCGATACTTGGCCGCTATTCAGGAAGGCACGGCGCGAATCGATTTAACGGGGGCAGAGGTTGAGTCTATCGAGAAAGATCACGCTGAGCATGCAGCGACTCAGCTTAAAGAGAGTAAAGCAAAAGCAGCTAGCTTAAGAGAAGCAAGAAAAAGTCAAAAAGATAAAAACCCGCAAGCAACCAAGCATAAAGGGTACTCGCCAAAATCAGATGACAAAAAAGCGCTTGAGCAAAGTAATGCTAAACATGACAAAACGGCGAGCAAACGCAGCAAGAAAGGTGGTCACGCAGCCTATAAAAACGTCACAAGCAAAAGTAAACCCCAAGCTAAGTTAAAGCCAATCGTACCGATTGCAGATACAGAAATACAAGTCGGCAAGACTGCATTGGTTAAGTTGGGTAAAGACCCTATGCCGGTCACTATTACTGACGTAACAAAAGATGGCGTGTCGGTGCAACTTAATTCAGGCATGACAGTCAAAGTACAACGCGACAAGCTGTTTACAAAAGACACGGCGTCTTAAACGTGGTCAAAGTAGGTAAATATTACGTAGTAAACAGCTTAGGTTAATCAATATAAGAACAGTCGAGGTGCATATTCAATGGGATTAGCAAGAAGTAAATCGCTATTTATGACTAAGAAAATAGCCGGCATGATGCCAAGTCGTTTGCAATCTAACTTGCTTGCGGGTGTTAGTGCTACCTTGATTGGTGCAAGCATGTGTTCAAATGCCTTTGCTTTTGACAATGCAAGCAGTGTAGCTGCCGAATCAAAACCGGCTTCCACTGAAGTGCTAGTGCTTCCAGAGCTTGCTCAAGAAAAACAGCATTCTAGATCAGCAAAACGTATTTCAGACTTATTCACGCGCGCTCATTACAAAAAAATAAAAATAGATGACGCTTTATCCGTTAAAATCTTCGAACGATATTTAGATTTACTAGACAATAGTAAGCACTTTTTTGTCGCAAACGATATTGCCGTCTTTAGTAAGCAAGCTGACAAATTTGATGAAGCTATTCGGCTTGGCGATTTAGCTATCGCATACGATATTTATGCAGCGAACCTTGAGAGAAGGAAAGAGAGGTTTAAGTACGCATTGAGTATTGTGGATACTGAATTCGATTTTGAGAAGAAGGGTGATAAGTTCTATTACGATCGTGAAGACTCACAATGGGCATCGTCTGAAGCAGAACTAGATGAGCTTTGGCGACAACGTGTCAAATATGACGCATTAAATTTAAAAATGGCCGATAAAACGCCAGAAGAAATCAAAGAGATATTAGACAAACGTTACACCCGAGCAATTCGACGGCTCACTCAAACAAATAGCGAAGATGTGTTTCAAACAGTGATGAATGCTTTCTCTAGAAGCATCGAAGCGCACACAAGTTATTTGTCTCCTCGAAATACTGAACGCTTCCAGATGGATATGAATTTATCACTAGAAGGTATAGGGGCAGTGCTTCGCAGTGAAGAAGATCATACTGTTATAATGAGTCTTGTGCCTGGCGGCCCTGCAGACAAATCAGGTGAAATTAAGCCAAAAGACAAAATAATAGGCGTATCCCAAGAGGATGAAGAAGCGTTTATTGACGTTGTTGGTTGGCGATTAGATGAAGTGGTTGATTTGATAAAAGGACCAAAAGGTTCAATCGTTAAATTGCAATTACAAAAAGGTGGCACCGACACCAAACGTATTACCGAGATTGAAATAACGCGTGATAAAGTAAAGCTTGAGGACCGACAAGCAAAAGCCGAAGTTTACATCGCACCAGAAGGTCCTAACGAAGGCAAAAAGCTAGGCGTTATCGAAATACCATCGTTTTATCATAAGCTGCATACCCATGTGATTGCATTAATCAATGAGCTGAAAGAAGAAAAAGTGGAAGGCATCATTATTGACCTCAGGGGTAATGGCGGCGGCAGTTTGCCAGAGTCTGTAGAGCTTAGTGGCCTGTTCATCGATAAAGGCCCTGTTGTGCAGGTCCGTTATGAAAACGGTCGAATTGATGTTGAAAGAAATAGCGATGGTATTGTGTACTACGATGGACCTTTGGCGGTAATGGTTGACCGTTTCTCTGCTTCAGCCAGCGAAATATTCGCTGCGGCAATGCAGGACTTTGGACGAGGCGTCATTATTGGCGAACAAACCTTTGGTAAAGGTACTGTTCAACAGCACCGGTCACTAGGTCGAGTATACGACTTTTTTGAAAATAAATTAGGTGCTGTTCAGTTTACCACGGGTAAGTTCTACCGAATAAACGGCGGCAGTACACAACACGTTGGCGTAAAGCCTGATATTTTATATCCATCTGCAATTGACCCTGAAGAATGGGGCGAAAGTAGTGAAGACAACGCACTGCCTTGGGATAGTATAAAACGCGCTAATTACGCGACAGTCGCTGATAATTCTGAATTATTAGATGTGCTCAACGCAAAACACTCGGCCAGAGCGATGAAAGACCCTGAATTCCAATACATATTTTCAGATATAGAGGAATATCACAAAAACAAGAATAAGAAATTTATTTCGCTTGTTGAGTCTGAACGTTTAGCTGAGAAAAAAGATAATGAAGCAAAAAGTCTTGCAAGAGTAAACGAAAGGCTGCAAAGACTAGGTCTGCCTATTTTAGAAAATTTAGATGGTGACTTACCTGAAGAGCTTGAAGAAATAGACCCGTTTTTGTCTGAAGCCGCTAATATTACATTTGATATGATAGCAACGGGTCGTTATGCTTTAAACAGCATGAAAAAATCTAAAAAATAAAATAGGCGTTAAACATTACTTAGTTGTATCCATCTTTATATAGGATGCAACTGAGTAAACATAAAAGCTCAAATAATAAAAATAAAAAAGAGGGTGTTATGAGTGCACGAGGTCATTTTTCCTCTAGGCTAGGCTTTATTCTCGCTGCGGCGGGTTCTGCTGTTGGGCTCGGTAATGTCTGGGGTTTTCCAACCAAAGTTGCTGAAAATGGCGGCGCAGCATTCGTTATCATGTACTTGGTAATGGCATTTTTGCTAGCTTACCCTGTTTTAATGGCTGAACTGATCATTGGGCGCGCAAAGCAAGCCAATATGATCGATGCCCTTAAGGAAATTTCGGGTAGCGTATGGGGTACAATTACTGGTGGCGTAGGTGCTATTACCGTTATTCTTATCCTCGCATTTTATGGGATTGTCGCTGGTTGGATGATTTCATTCTTATTTGACTCAGTGATGAGCGTCTTCTCTATAGATATCCCTTGGCTGACAGACGACTCAAGTCTTCGAAGCTTAATATTTATGGCGATGTTTCTTGCGCTAACCTGCTTTGTTGTTATTGGCGGCGTGAGTAACGGTATTGAGAGATGGTCGGTTAGACTTATGCCAACGCTCCTTGTTCTTATTATTCTACTAATTATCTATGTAAGTACTTTAGAGGGCGCAGCAGACGGTTGGAGCGCGTTTCTTATTCCCGATATTTCTCGCGTGTTATCGCCTGACCTAATGATAGATGCGATGGGACAGGCTTTCTTTTCTATGTCTCTTGGAGTGGGGACAATGTTAGTTTATGGTTCGTATGTACAAAAACATGAGAACTTACCCAAATTAGGTGCTTCAGTCGCGCTAGTAGATATCGGTATCGCTGTTCTTGCTGGTATGCTAATTATTCCGGCTATGTATGTGGCCTTAGCAAATGGCGTCGAAATTTTTAACGATGGCCAATTAATATCTGGCCCTAGTCTTATTTTTCAGGTCTTGCCGGCTTTGTTCTCTTCTATGGGATACATTGGTACATTTGTCGCAAGCGTATTTTTCATTCTTATGGTCATTGCAGCACTAACTTCGTCAATATCAATGTTGGAAGTGCCCGTCGCATTTTGCGTCGACAATAAGGAAATGAAACGTAAAAAAGCAACGATTCTGCTATCGATTATTGTGTTTATATTAAGCACCATTATTGTGCTTAACTTCGACCTTTTATTCGGTTTTGTGATTTCACTTACAACTGAATATAGTCAGCCTTTACTGGGATTGGTGCTTTGTATTTTTGCAGGTTGGATATGGAAACGTGACGAAATATTGACCGAGCTTAAGGCCGGTGATGAAAATATCGCACATGGCTTGTTTTGGAAGATATGGCCTTTTTACGTGAAATTTATTTGCCCAGCAGCCATTGCATTTATGTTTTATCGCTCGGTGATGTAAAAAATGGACGAACAAATGAACCACAACATCAAACAACCTAGTCTTGGGGATGCGTTAATTCCTATTCTTTCTTTAGTGTGCTTGATGGCGAGCGCAGTGTATCTATTTGGCGAGGATTCATCTTATGGTCCTAATCAAATCGCTTTGTTGATTGGCATGTTTTTGGCTGCTGTTATCGGCCTGAAAAATGGCTATAAATGGCACGATATTGAGGCTGGCTTAGTCAAAGGTATTTCAATGTCTCTTGGCGCCTGTTTAATTTTATTCGCGGTAGGTTCGTTAATTGGTACCTGGATGTTAGCGGGGACAGTACCTACCTTAATTTATTATGGACTTTCGTTACTTAATCCTACTTTCTTTTATGCCGCCAGCTGTCTAATTTGCGCTGTTGTAGCAATGAGTATTGGAAGCAGTTGGACCACTGCCGCAACTATCGGTGTTGCTTTAATTGGTGTTGCAACAGGTATGGAATTATCACTTGCTATCACTGCCGGTGCTGTCGTGTCAGGTGCTTACTTTGGAGATAAACTATCTCCATTGTCTGAAACCACAAATCTAGCCCCCGCGATTGCCGGTACCGATTTGTTTGAACATATCAAATATATGTTGTGGACTACGGTACCAAGCTTTGTTATCGCGATGATACTATTTCTACTGCTTGGACTCGCTGAAGACGTGAACGGTAGCGCGGATAGAATTGCACTCATGCAAACCGTCTTGGATGCTGAGTTTAACATTGCTTGGTATACCTTGATCCCTTTAGTTGTATTATTAGCGTTGGCGATTAATAAGATGCCGGCTTTTCCGGCGGTTGCAATTGGAGCGCTGTTAGGTGGCGTGTGGGCAATGCTGTTTCAACAAGATGTCGTGTTATCTCTTTTAACGACTGAACATGGTGATTTTATCACTGGGCTTATGGTTGTGTGGACTGCATTGTTTGACGGCGTTAGCTTTAGTACCAGTGATGAAAATTTAAATAGTTTGCTAAGTAGAGGCGGCATGTCGAGCATGCTTAATACTATCTGGTTAATAATTTGCGCAATGTCATTTGGGGCTGTGCTCGAGAAAGTTGGTTTGTTAACGGCAATTGTATCGGCCTTCTTAAAGGGAGCTAAAAGCGCTGGTGATATGGTGAGTCGCACTATATTAACCTGCATTGGCACAAATTTAGTCACCGCCGATCAATACATTTCAATTGTCATGCCCGGCAGAATGTATAAAGAAGAATTTGAGAAAAGAAACCTACATCAGCTTAATTTATCCAGAAGTTTAGAAGATGGCGGGACGATTACATCTCCGTTGATACCTTGGAATACTTGTGGAGCATACATGCACGGCGTGTTGGGCGTGAGTCCCCTGCAATACATGTTTTATGCTTTCTTTAACCTCATCAATCCTGTTTTGGCAATTATTTATGCATATCTAGGCATTAAAATATTGCGTCTAGACCCTCCTAAAGTAGAAATAAAGCCAGCTAAGGCATAGTCATGTGTCAGTGCCTTTTAAAATCAATTATAAGGCACTGATCATTAACCCCTATTTGCTACGTAATAACTTTTTAATCATCTTAAATATAGACTTTTTATGACATCAACTTCAGTGCTTAAGAGCAAAAAACGCCTCGATTATTTACCGCCGTCACATACTATTGAAAAAGTTGATTTATGCTTTGATCTTGATCCTGATAAGACATTGGTGAAAAGTGAATTATTGGTTAAAAGACTTGATCAAAATGCGTCATCATTGATGCTAGACGGCGAGGCTTTAACGCTAATCAGTGTCGAGTTAAATGGTCGTGCTTTAAATAAAGATAAAGATTATGTCGAACACGAATCAGGTCTTGAAATCTTCAGTGAAGAGCATAGCTTTACCTTAGTCATCAAAAACGAAATTGCGCCCAGCAGCAATACCAGTCTTGAAGGATTATATTTCACTAACAATGCGTTTTGTAGCCAATGTGAAGCCGAGGGATTTCGAAAAATTACTTATTTTTTAGATAGACCTGACGTATTAGCGAGTTACAGAGTAAGCATTCGTAGCCATAATCCAAAGCTTACGTATTTATTGTCAAATGGTAACTTAATTGAAGACACTGGTTTTCAGAATGGTCAGCGCACTTGCGTGTGGGAAGACCCTTTTCCTAAACCCTGTTATTTGTTTGCGCTAGTCGCTGGGCATTTTGATAAACTTGAGGATAGCTATCAGACTGCTTCAGGTCGTAATGTCTCGTTACAACTCTTCGTAGATGAGGGTCGACTTAATCAAGGTCAGCATGCACTTGACTCATTAAAAAAATCTATGGCTTGGGATGAGCAAACCTATGGCCTTGAGTATGACTTAGATATTTTTATGGTTGTAGCAGTCGATTTTTTCAATATGGGCGCGATGGAAAACAAAGGCTTAAATGTATTTAACTCTAAATTTGTATTAGCCGATCCTAACACCGCGACTGACGAAGATTATTTTAATATTGAATCGATTATTGCGCATGAATACTTTCACAATTGGACGGGCAATAGAGTAACCTGCCGCGATTGGTTTCAGTTAAGCTTGAAAGAGGGTTTAACCGTGTTTAGAGACCAGCAATTTTCAGCCGACATGTTCAGTGATCTTATTACTCGTATTGGGCAAGTTAAGGTAATGAGAGAACATCAGTTTGCTGAAGATGCTGGGCCAATGAGTCATCCTATAAGACCTGATGAAGTAATGGAGATGAATAATTTTTATACGGTGACTGTTTACGATAAAGGCGCTGAAGTTATTAGGATGCTACATACTTTATTAGGCAAAAGTGGTTTTAGACAAGGTATGGACGAGTATTTTTCACGTCACGATGGGCAAGCTGTTACTTGTGATGATTTCGTCAACGCCATGGCAGATGCCAACAATATTGACTTAACACACTTTGCTCGTTGGTATGAGCAATCGGGTACGCCTCTTGTCAGCGTTAAATCAACGCAATCAGATGACAAAAATAGCACCATTTTACACTTTGAACAGGTCAATAGACCCACAGCCGATCAGGCTTACAAAAAAGCGCTATATTTGCCAATTAAATTGGAATGCTTTGACGAGTCGGGTAATAAACTTGCCTTAGGATTAGCAAACGATACTTTTGTGTTAAACAAAGAAAAAGACGAGCTGCATATTAAGACTCAATCAAATCTTGTGACGCCTTCATTATTACAAGATTTCTCTGCGCCAATTAAGATTGACTATCAATACTCTGTTGAGCAATTACTGACTATCTTGCGCTATTCACAAAGTGACTATGCGAAGTGGGAAGCGACGCAAGGCATATATAGTCATGTAATAACGGCTTGTTATCGCAACGAACTCAATATAAAGCAAGAAGACGAAGACGCCTTAACTGAACTGGTCAATAGCCTCACATCAATGTCTATTAGCCATGCTGTCTTGGCGCAACTGTTGACCTTGCCAAGTTCTGAATCGCTATTTCAAAAAGTGCCAGATGTAGAACCTATTAAACTAGATAATGCGAATAAAATGGTGACAAACTTATTTGCCGATAAAATCTCTTTATTTAGTTCTCAAACCTATCAGGATTTACAAAAGCAAAGTGCTGAACAGGCATATGCTTATGAAAAACAGCAGGTTAATACACGCCGTTTAAAAAATGTCTGTTTATTGTTGTTAGCACATACGACGCTCGAACATGTCAAAGAGCTTATCGACGTTCAATACAAACACAGCGATAATATGACAGATAAATTGGGGGCATTAAAAGCAGCGTCGATAAAACAAGAAGGTTTGTTTGATAGCTTAATGGCGAATTTTGAAAACGAATATGGCGATGACGCAGTAGTGATGGATAAATGGTTTGCCCTTTATGCAACCGCATCACGAAATGATTGTTTAGCACAGCTTGATTTACTGCAGTCGCATCCACAATTCACAATTAAAAACCCCAATAAAGTGCGTTCTTTGATTGGTTCGTTTGCCTTTTATAATACCCAAGGCTTTCATCAGGTCGACGGCGCTGGCTACAAATACGTTGCTGATTACTTAGCTGAGCTTGATAAAATCAATCCACAGGTTGCTGCTCGCTTAATTACACCCTTTATTCAGTTTGCGAGTTTCGCGCCGACTAATCAAAATTTGATGAAATCACAACTCGAAAGACTCTTTGGATTAAAAGGCCTGAGTAAAGACTTGTTTGAGAAAATAAGCAAAGCCCTGGCGACCGCTTAAGTCTTGGCTAAAAAGTATACACAATGCGCCATGCCGTATGCCGAATGCCGAATGTACCATGCACAATGCAGCTTCTTTGAAATTATGGAGTACATAGCACGATGTCAAACCGCGAAAATGCAATGAAAACGTCTGGTGTGCAAAAAAAATCAGCGAAAAATTCAGCGAAAAATAAAGTGCATCGCTTCTCAGTCAACATGTCTTATGCAGAGTGCGAAGACATGTATCGTCATCAAATAAAATACTTAGTGGTGACCGATGAGCATGGTTTACGTATCCAATTACCAAAACAAAATATGCAAAAATTTGTGACACCAGCAGGGCTGAAGGGAATCTTTGTGCTAGAAATTGACCAAAACCATAAAATAATGAGTATTAAACCAAACTAATTAGAAAAATCGACTAAAATAGAATCGATACAACACGTCAATTACTTAATAGACACAGAATTAGTACAAATAATTTACTCAAAAATAACATTAAGTGATTATATTTAGTAGATTACGCAACTGGTACGATTAGTTCTTGCGATTGAGTCAAAATGATGTAATCATTTTGTTATTAATAAATGTCATAATTGTATTATTAAATGTAAATATGGCGTTCGACTGAATTAGGTAGCGTAACTTAAGAAGGGTAACTCATGACACACAAGCCTTGCGCACACAAAAAGACTCCTATAGCAAAATCCATCGCCATAGGCCTCGCAGCAATGTTAGGTGCAGCATCTACGGGCGCACATGCCGCAGATTGGAACTTTGGTGATCTGGAAATAAACTTAGATTCTAACTTTACGCTAGCCACTAGTATTAGAGTAGAAGATCGTGATTCAAAGTTAATCGGCAACAGTAACCAAACACGCTTCGATTGGAATGGCTATAACGCAGTGTCCAATGTGATTTATCCAAGTGCAGATGTGTGGTCACTCGCACAAGACGGCGGTTATTCAACTAACGGTGACTTGGGTAATTTAAGCTTTGACCCAGGCGAAGCTTTTTCGACCCAGTTTGTTGGTTTGCATGAGCTAGATATCAATTATGGTGACTTTGGCTTTTTCGCTCGTGGTTTCTATTTTTATGACTTTGCATTAACAGATTCTGATAGAGATTGGGAAAACCCAATTACTGGTGTTACCGTTGACCCGTGCCGGGACCCAGAGGCGAGAGACGAATTATGTCGCGATGCCAGAATGCTAGATTTCTTTGCGTACGCTGACTTTTATGTTGGCGAAGTTCCTGTTTCAATAAGGGTAGGTGATCAAGTAGTGAGTTGGGGTGAAAGTACCTTTATTCAGCATGGTATCAATACTACAAATCCAGTTGATGTGACTCGTGCTAGAGCGCCTGGTTCAGAACTAAAAGAAGTATTTATACCGGTTGGGATGGTTTACGCATCGGCAGCCGTTACCGATACCATTAGTATTGAAGGTTATTATCAATACGAATATGAGCGCTCCTTATTACCGGTTGCCGGTAGTTACTTTGCTACCAATGATTTTGCCGGAGAAGGCGGGTCATTTAACCTGATTCAACTTGGTTTTACTGGTAACCCAGATATAGATTCTGACACATTAATTACACAGTTAAATGGTATCGGCGATGGCCTTCGCTCAGGCGCAATCACGCCAGCACAAGCGTCTCAAGCCTATTTAGCTTATCCAACAAAAGTGGCGGTAAGAGAATTTAGTGACGGCGCGCATGACGAAGCAAGTGATTCTGGCCAATTCGGTCTTAAGCTGTCTTGGTTTGCTTCTGATTGGAATGAGACCGAGTTTGGTCTTTATCACATTAATTATCACTCTCAGCGTCCATTAGTTTCTGGTAATACATCTAATTTCACCGCTGCTGGTATTGGTGCTGATATCAATATGTTGGCAACTACCGAGATTACACGTCAAAACCTCCATCAATTAGACGCATTCACCGAAACGCGTTTTGCGTATCCTGAAGACATTAAACTTTATGGTTTAAGCTTTAATACTACGGTCGGCGAAACAGCCTTAGCGGGTGAATTTTCTTATCGCCAAGACGAACCTTTACAAATCGATGACGTAGAGCTGCTATACACGGCAATGCCAGAGCAGCTTGCTGCAGCCGGCTTAAGACCTGATTTGGTCGGTATTTCACAGTTAAATAACATTGGTCGCAATGTAGGGCCAGGGGAGACTGCTGAAGGTTTCTTGTTGTCAGACACGTGGCAAGTGCAAATGACGGCTTCCCATGTATTTGGTCCGGCTTTTGGCACCGATAACTTTATATTGTTAGGTGAAGCTGGTTACGTACGAATTGAAGATTTCCCTGATCCAAATGTGATCAGATTAAATTCACCAGGTACATCACGAACACCTTCACTTGAACCTTTAAACGGCAATTTCCGTGAAGGCTTGCATCAAGCATTGTCTGATGGGCCTGAAACTAATCCTTTCAGTACACCTGGCGCATGGGGTTATCGCTTATTAGCAGTTGCTGATTTTAACAATGTGTTTGCCGGTATGAACCTAAGAACAAGAGCCGCTTTTGCGCATGATGTAAACGGTACAACACCTGATCCACTATTTTTATTCACTGAAGATAGAAAGTCAGGCAATATCACCTTTACCTTAGATTATCTGAGCAAATGGTCATTTTCGGCATCTTATAGTGCATTTTGGGGTGGCATAGGTACTACCAATGCATTGTCAGATAGAGATTTTGCTTCATTCAACATTAAATACGCTATTTAAGGACGTAATAATGATTAAAAAATTAAGTGTAGTCGCTAGCAGTTTATTTATTGTCCTGGGTAGCGCCCATTCATTTGCAAAAGTATCAGAAGCCGATGCGGCTAAACTCGGTACTACCTTAACGCCGCTAGGTGCAGAAAAGGCAGCGAATGCTGACGGTAGCATACCTGAGTGGACAGGCGGGATAACCACTCCACCGGCAGGTTATACGCCGGGCGATTTTCATATTGACCCATTTCCAGGTGACAAACCTTTGTTTGTTATTACTGGCGCGAATTATAAAGAACACGTCGAATTTTTGTCTGAAGGCCAAGTTAAGTTATTTGAAACCTATCCAGACTCTTATAAAATGCCTATTTATCAAACCAGACGCTCTGCTTCTAACCCACAATTTGTGTATGACGCGACTAAAACAAACGCGCTAAATGCTGAGTTGCTAGAAGGTGGAAATGGCTTAAAAGGTGCAGCTATTGGGATACCTTTTCCGATTCCCCAAAGCGGTATTGAAGCCATTTGGAATCATACTTTGCGTTTTAGAGGTGAAGGCGTTCAACGCAATGGTGGTCAGGCAGCAGTAACGGCAGGTGGCGATTTTAACGTTATTGGTTTTGATGAACAGCTCATGATTAAATATGCAGCTGCAAACGTAACGCCAGAGCAGCTCACCGCGGATAACATCTTGTTTAAATTTAAACAAAGCGTAACTAAACCCGCTCGACTAGCTGGGACTGCACTACTAGTACACGAAACAGTTGATCAGGTAAAAGAACCTCGCCAAGCGTGGACGTATAACACAGGCCAACGTCGTGTAAGACGTGCACCTAACATTGCTTATGACGCACCTGGTACACAAGCAGATGGCCTGCGTACAACCGATGACTTTGATATGTTTAATGGTTCACCAAACCGTTATAACTGGGAGCTTAAAGGTAAGCAAGAGCTATACGTAGCATACAATAACTATGCAATCCATAGCGATAAGGTCACCTACGACGAGATATTAACAGCGGGACACGTCAATACTGAATTGACACGCTTTGAGAAGCACCGTGTTTGGGTGGTTGAGGCAACACTTAAAGACGAGTTTAGACATGTTTATCAAAAACGCGTTTTTTATATAGATGAAGACAGCTGGCAAATCCAAGTTGCCGATATGTATGACAATCGTGATGAGTTATATCGCGTTGGTATTGCGCACGGGGTTAACTATTACGATGTGCCGACACATTGGTCAACACTTGATGTATATCATGACTTAAATTCTCGTCGTTATTTAGCTATTGGGCTTGACAATGAAGAAGATATGTATGACTTTACTGTAAAGCTTGACGATAGAGATTTTACGGCTCAAGCACTTAGACGCGAAGGTAGAAGATAGTCAACAAGATAAGTGGCTTTTACAAAAAGGCCACTTTTATATAATAAGAGAGGTCGTGTGAATCTACGGACTGTTACCGCATTAATTGGCAGTGCATATTTTATGTCCACTGCCTCTTTTATTTTACAAGCTCAAGAACAAGAAGGTTCTTTTAAAGCTCCTTTAGCGTCTGAATCCGTTTTGTTAGATTATACGCTTGGCTCACATCATATTGTTGTTGGAGAGCGTGGACATGTGCTGCTTTCTGACACTCAACAATCCCAACTAGATAAAAACTCGTTTACCCAAACAGATGTACCGAGCAAGGTTACGCTTACCGCGGTCTATGCAATTGATAACTTAGCCTGGGCGGTTGGTCATGACGCAAGCATTCTAAAATCAAATGATGGCGGCAAGACTTGGGAAGTAAAGCTCTCGATGCCTGAATTGGACAGACCATTTTTAGACGTTTTCTTTTTTGACCAAAACGAAGGGATCGCTGTTGGCGCATACGGCCTTTTTTATAGAAGCCTAGACAGTGGTGAAACATGGACTCAAGAACAACACCCTAGTGTGTTATCAAGGGATGACAAAGAGTATCTCGAAAGCATTAAAGATGACGAGGCGTTCTATCTAGAAGAATTGTCATTTATTTCTCCACATTACAATCGAATCGGTTATTTTAACGACACAGTCTACCTAGCCGGCGAAGCAGGTTTAGTGGGACTAAGCTCAGATCGCGGTAAAAACTGGGAGCGTTTAGAGCTCGATTATTTAGGATCTTTTTTTGACGTGTCTATTTTGCCATCAGGTGAGGTTTTAGCGGTGGGGCTGCGTGGCAACATGTTTATGTATGATAGCGCAAAATGGAAGCGATTAGAAACCTGCGTAACTACCTCGTTAAATTCTGTTGTTGGCAATGAGCAAAGTGATGCACTTGTTTTAGTAACAGGTAATAACGGTGTTTTATTGCAAATTGATCCGCAAAATTTAAAAAGCAATGACCTAAGTCCCGAAAACAGCGAAGGTTGCCGAAGTCATGCTGCAATATCTATAGTACCCACTGGTTTTTCTGACGCCATTCTTGGCGGTACGTTTAATAATGAAACGCAAACCCTAACCGCCGTCACTACTGGTGGCTTAAAAAACTTGGCGGTAGCAAATTAAATGAAAAACGTAATAGATAGCGTAGAAAAAATCGTATTTGGCAATCGCCTAGTCGTGATAGCTTTGTTTTTTATCGCCACCATATTTTTGGCGTATCAAGCATCATTATTAAAGCTCGATGCAGGCTTTACAAAAAATATCCCCTTAAATCACGAGTACATGAAAACCTATATTAAACACCAAGAGAATTTTGGTGGAGCAAATAATATTTTGGTGTCAGTTTGTGATAAAAATCAAACAATTTTTAATACTGCATTTTTTGACACGCTTAAAGATGTGCATGACCAAGTATTTTTTACAGAAGGTGTTAACCGGTCTTTAGTTGTGTCTCTTTTTGCACCATCTACTCGATTTACAGAAATAGTTGAGGGTGGGTTTTCTGGCGGTCCAGTTATTCCGGCCGACTTCGATTCGAAGAAACAAAGCGCACTTGAGACTGTCAGAAAGAACGTTGACAAAGCGGGGATTGTTGGACGACAAGTATCTAATGACTTTAGATGTGCAATGATAAACGCGCAGCTGCTCGATATTGACCCTGATACAGGTGAAGCACTCGACACCCTTGAAATTGCAGCAAAATTAGAAAGCGAAGTTAGAGGACAATTCGAAAACGAAAACATTAGTGTGCACATAATCGGCTTCGCTAAAATGATTGGTGACGTAGCAAACGGTGCCAAAGACGTCCTGTTATTTTTTGCGATTGCGATTGCTATCACGGCAGTGATGGTGTTTTTCTTTTCTAAGTCAATTATGCTAACTGTATTGCCATTAGCATGCTCATTAATTGCAGTTTGTTGGCAACTTGGCTTGTTGACACTGTTTGGCTTTGGCATGGATCCGATGTCAATCTTAGTGCCGTTCTTGGTATTTGCGATAGGCGTTAGTCACGGCGTCCAAATGATTAACGCGGTAGGTAAGCGCTTTGCTCAGGGCGTGAGTGTTGAAAAAGCTTCGCGCTATGCATTTACAAGCCTTCTAATTCCTGGTGGTGTTGCGTTATTGTCAGATACCATTGGCTTTATGACATTATTGGTTATTGATATCGGTATTATCAAAGAACTGGCCATTACGGCGAGTATGGGTGTTGCGGTAATTATACTAACTAATTTATTGTTACTACCTGTTTTAATGTCGTATGTTAAGTTGTCGGATACGCATAAAGAAAAATATGCAGACAAAGGAAGCACATCAATATCCAAATTTTGGACTAAAGTGTCGGGTTGTGCGTCACCTAAATTCGCTATCATTATTACTGCAATTACTGCCGTTTTATTTGTTTGGGGCTATATTCAGTCGCAAAATCTGAAAATAGGTGATTTACACGCGGGCGCACCTGCCTTACACGAAGATTCTCGTTATAACCAAGACACTTTCTTAATCACAGACAAATTTGAGATTACAGTTGACTATATTTCATTAATTGTTGAAGCCACCCCAGAAGCGTGCACTAAGTTTGACGTAATGTCTGCGAAAGATGAGTTTCAGTGGAAGATGCAAAATGTTGAAGGCGTACAGTCTGCTATTTCTTTGGCTTCTGTCGCTAAAAAGGTGAACGCGGGTTACAACGAAGGTAATCCAAAATGGCAGGTCTTGCCACGCAATCAATCTACGATGGTGCAAGCAGTGGGAAGGGTGCCCAGCTCTTCAGGCTTGCTAAACGGCGATTGTTCAGTGATGCCGATCATTTTGTTTATGGAAGATCATAAAGCAGAAACCATCAATACTGTTGTTGCCGCTATTAAAGAATTGCGCGGTGAATATGAAAGCGAATCGCTATCAATTAAATTGGCATCAGGGCCCGTTGGCGTAATGGCTGCCACGAACGAAGCGGTAGAAGCGTCGCAAGATCCAATGTTGTATTATGTGTTTGGCGCCGTAATTTTATTGTGTTTAATCAGTTTCCGCTCGATAAGGGCAACACTAGCAGTTGTTATTCCACTTTATGTTGTGTCGGTGTTAGCACAAGCCTTAATGACCTACTTAGAAATTGGTTTAACAGTGTCAACTTTGCCGGTTATTGCTTTAGGCGTTGGTATTGGTGTTGATTATGGTATTTATATTTTATCTACCATGAATCAACGTATAAAAGAGGGCGCTGATGTACAAACGGCTTATATGGATGCGCTAACCGAACGTGGGAGTGCAGTATTATTTACCGGTATCACGCTTGCGATTGGTGTCAGTACTTGGGTCTTCTCTAGCTTAAAATTCCAAATGGATATGGGCATATTGCTAACCTTCATGTTCTTGGTAAACATGCTAGGCGCCTTGTTTGTATTGCCTGCTATTGCGCGCTTACTTTGGTTTAAATCAGGTAGTGAGGCACAAATAAAGCCTGAAAAGACAGACTCGTAAATTAGCGTGAAATTATTTTTGATTAATTATCTATTAAAAGGGCCTTAAGGCCCTTTTTTTATGCAAAAAGATCAAATGAGTATGCAAAATGTAAAAATAGCGTTAATAATAACTGGTAAACCATTAATATTTTTAGGAAAATGCCGATAATTAAATGGTATTGCAACTAATTTTAACCTCAAAGCGAGCATAAGACATGTCGATCACGCATCAGCAGCATTCGGTACTGTTAGAACAGGTTTTCTCACTCATCAACGAAAAAGTTGATGCATCTCAGGCTAGTAAAGTCATTCAATTTGGAAATTCATTACTTAAAACGATGTCATTTGAAGACTTAAATGGCCGTAGCGATAGCGACCTGTACGGTGCTATTTTGAGTTTGTGGCAATTGTTACAAGATAAGAAAGATGCGCAACCTTCTATCAAGGTGTTTAACCCTGAGATAGCAAAACACGGTTGGCAATCTTCTCACACAATTATTCAAGTAATCGTTGATGACATGCCGTTTTTAGTTGACTCAATAAGAATGGCCATTAATCGCTCTAATATTACGTCGCACTTAATTTTGCATAATCCAATGCATTTTTTCAGAGATAAAAAAGGCAAGGTGTCTGGCTTTGTTGATAAAAGTGAACGCAACGAAAAGCATAGTTCTGAAACAGTTTTCTTAATTGAAATCGATAGACAAGCTCGTGACAGTGATTTAAAAAAACTTGCCGAAGAATTGCGAACGGTTATTAGTGAAGTATCACTCTCGGTTGCCGACTGGCAGTCTATGAGAGAAAAGCTAAGCGAAATTAGTCAAGATTTTGATAAATCAAAAAGTAAAGCTTCTGAGTCTGTTAAATCTCAATGCAAAACATTTTTAAACTGGTTAAACAATCACAACTTTACTTTAATGGGTTACCGATACTATGACGTTAAAGCCATTCAGGGTGATCACAGATGGTGTCCTAAAGACGATACTTCTTTAGGATTAATGAAAAACTCAATAAGCTCGCGAGAGCGTTTGCTGTCAAACGTTACTGACAATGCAAGAAGCGAGGCCTTAAGCAGTAATCCATTAATCCTAACAAAAACCAATACTAAATCTCGCGTACATCGTCCTGCATATATGGATTATATCGGTATCAAAGTATTTGATAGCAAAGGCAATGTTTGCGGTGAACATAGATTCGTAGGTTTGTTTTCTGCTTCTTTTTACAATAGCAGCGCGGCAGAGCTACCAATGCTACGTGAAAAAATAGAGAGAATGTGCGAACTGTCTGGCTTTGAGAAAAATACGCATGCCTATAAAGCCTTCGTAAATATAGTTGAGACCTATCCTCGCGACGAAATTATTCAAACGGCAGATGAGGAACTGGCGCAGATTATCTTGGGTATTTTTCAGATGCAAGAGCGTGGCATGACCCGATTGTTTGTCCGAAAAGATGCGTTTGGCCGCTTCGTTTCTTGTATGGTTTATGTACCGCGAGAACGTTACAACACTCAATTGCGTAAAGACACGCAAGATTTATTAAAACGCTCCTTTAAAGCTCAAGGCGAAATTGAATTTACGACGTATTTTTCGGAGTCTGTATATGCGAGAACGCACTACATTGCGCGCGTTAACACCAACAGTTTGGAATTTGATGTGAATGAAATTGAACAGAACTTAATTGAGCTTACCAAATCTTGGCAAGACAAGGTAAACAGCAAAATAGTGTCGGTATATGGTGAAGCTGACGGTAAAAGTGTTATCAAAAAGTATGATAATGCATTTTCCAGAAGTTATGCCGAACACAACTTACCAAGTGCAGCGCTTGTTGATATTCAAAGAATCGACTTACTAAGCGCTGAAAAGCCGCTAGATATTTTATTTTATAGACCACAAGAAGAAACTAGCGAAAGCAATACGGTCAAATTAAAGCTATATCATAGGCATGAGCCTATACATTTGTCTGACGTGCTCCCGATGTTAGAGAATTTTGGCCTGCGAGTGGTCGATGAAAGTCCGTATCGAGTCACGAATGAAGCGGGTGATATTAGCTGGATAATGGATTTTACTATGCTGTATAACGCGCATGCAGATTTTGACATGGAAAAGTCACAAGATCTTTTCCAAGATGCGTTCACTAACACATGGGATGGTGAGCTTGAAGACGATGGCTTTAATAGACTGATTTTAGGCGCTGGTATTACAGGGCGTAAGGTCACTATAGTGAGAGCATACGCAAAATACATGCGACAAATAGGTTCTTCGTTTAGTTTAGATTATGTTGCCAATACGATGGCAAGTTATCCAGATATTGCTAAGTTGCTGATTGATTTATTTCACCAAAAATTTAGTCCTTCTGTTAAAAGAAACAAAACAAAAGTGGATAGCTTACAAAGTACTGTCCTTAGTAAGCTGGATAGCGTGAGTAACCTGGATGATGACCGTATTATTCGTCGTTATCTAGATTTGATTAATGCAACAATGCGCACAAACTTTTATCAAAAAACACAAGATGGTCATCCCAAGTCATACGTGTCTATTAAGATGCTACCAGAAATGATACCTGATATGCCTTTGCCATTGCCTAAATTTGAAATTTTTGTTTACTCGCCACGAGTAGAAGGTGTTCATTTGCGCGGCGGTAAAGTAGCAAGAGGTGGTCTGCGTTGGTCTGACAGAATGGAAGACTTTAGAACAGAAATACTGGGCTTAGTAAAAGCGCAACAGGTCAAAAATACCGTCATTGTGCCAGTTGGGGCAAAGGGTGGTTTTGTCTGTAAACGTATGCCTGTTGGTGCTGATAGACAGGCAATTCAAGCTGAAGGCCAAGCTTGTTACAAGATTTTTATCCGTAGTCTATTAGATATCACTGACAACATTAAAGAAGGCGTGATTATTCCGCCAAAAGATGTTGTGCGTTTGGACGAAGATGATTCTTATTTGGTAGTGGCCGCCGACAAAGGCACGGCTACATTTTCTGATATTGCTAATGGTATTGCTGATGAGTTTGGTTTTTGGTTAGGTGATGCGTTTGCCTCGGGTGGCAGCGTTGGTTATGACCATAAAAAAATGGGCATTACGGCTCGCGGTGCCTGGGAATCAGTTAAAAGACACTTTAGAGAAATAGGCATTGATTGCCAAACAACGCCTTTTACCTGCGTTGGTGTGGGCGATATGGCGGGTGATGTATTTGGTAACGGCATGTTATTGTCACCACAGACTAAAATTATATGTGCGTTTAACCATCTACACATCTTTTTTGATCCTGATCCAAACGCCGCAAAAACATTCAAAGAAAGACAGCGTTTATTCGAAGACCCAAGTTTAAGTTGGGATGATTATAATCGTAAGCTCATTTCAAAGGGCGGCGGGATTTTTAAGCGTAGCGATAAATCAATCAAACTCAGCCCAGAAATGAAAAAATGCTTGGGCACGAAGCAGTTGTCGATGACACCAAATGAACTCATACATAATGCGCTCAAAATGCCCGTTGATCTTATTTGGAATGGTGGCATTGGTACCTATGTTAAAAGTAAAAAAGAATCTCATGCTGATGTAGGTGACCGAGCCAACGATTCATTGCGTGTGAACGGCGCAGATGTACAAGCCAAAATTGTGGGCGAGGGCGGTAACTTAGGCCTGACACAATTAGGCCGAATTGAATACGCTGCAAACGGTGGCCGGGTCAATACTGACTTTATAGATAATGTTGGCGGAGTTGACTGTTCTGATAATGAAGTCAATATCAAAATCTTGCTCAATTCTTTGGTGAGCAATGGTGACATGACAGTTAAACAACGAAATAAACTTCTATATGATATGACAGATGATGTCAGTGAAATTGTTATCCAAGATTGTTACAGGCAAACCCAATCTATCTCGATTACTCAGATGATGGGTGTTAAACAGTTAAAAGAACAACTGCGCTTTATTCATAACTTGGAGCGTGAAGGAGCGCTTAATAGAGAGCTTGAATTTATACCTTCAGATGATGAAATATCAGAGAGAGTGGCAACCGGTCAAGGATTAACGCGTCCAGAGCTATCTGTGTTAATCGCATACGGAAAAATGGTGTTAAAAGAAGAGTTTAACGTAGCACAAATCACCGAAAACCCTTATTACAACCGCTATTTGGTAGATGCTTTTCCTAATATATTACGCAAGAAATATACGAAACAAATGCAAGAGCATCCGCTTAAAAGCGAGATAATTGCCACTAAACTGACTAACGAAGTCATTAATGATATGGGCTTAAATTTTGTTCACAGAGTGCGCGAAGAGACTGGTGCCGATGTGGTAGAAATTAGTAGCGCATACTCAATTGTAAAAGCTATTTTTGATATGGGACCACTTTGGGAAGCCGTTGAAAAACTCGATAATATCATTCCTTCCGACTTGCAACTTGAGATACTTGATGGCATGCGTCGTACCTTAAGAAGAACGGTTAGGTGGTACATTAGACACGGTCAAGCTAATCTTTCAATAGAAGATGCTGTCGCAAAATATAAGCCAGCATTTACAATAATTAGTAAAAACCTAACTGATTATCTTGTTGAAGAAGAAGTGAATGAGGTTACCGAGCGCAGTGAATATTTAGTTAAAAACAATGTGCCTGAAGATATTGCCTATAAAATAGCAAGTCTTGGTAATTTATTCTCAAGCCTCGATTTAGCACAAATTGCAGAGCTTGAGGGACGTAGCGTTGATTTGGTGGCAAGGTTGTACTATCAACTAGGTAGTCAATTTGAATTACATTGGTTCTTGACGCAAATAAATCAACAAAGCGTTTCAAACCATTGGCAAGCATTGGCAAGAGCTTCATACCGTGAAGAGCTTGATTGGCAACAGCGCGCAATTACGCTTGTGGTATTGCATTCAAACAAGAAAAGTAAGGATGCAGATACATTATTAGCAACGTGGGTAGATGATAATAGAGTAAAACTATCTCGCTGGCAGTTGATGATGACTGAGTTTAAAACCACTGATAATCACGAATTCGCTAAGTTTTCTGTCGCTTTACGTGAATTGATGCTGTTAAGTATTAGCACAAACCATTAAACTATGCCTGTTTGGCAATACGGTAAATAAAAGACCCTGCTTGCAGGGTCTTTTTATATTTAAAAGGGACAAGCGTGTACTCATTCGCACAAAAAATACTGATGAAATGTGACCCGGAATGGAGTCATGATGTTTCGATTAGTTATTTACACAATACTCAGCATAATTTTTTAAAGTCTACCTATGCTCAAAAAGTGAAGGCCGCGCCAGTAACTTGTATGGGCTTGGACTTTAAAAACTATCTTGGGCTTGCTGCTGGTCTTGATAAAAATGCAGAGTGCATTGACGCATTTGCACACATGGGTTTTGGTTTCATAGAAGTCGGCACTACTACGCCAAGACCGCAGTCTGGCAACGAAAAACCCCGTTTATTTAGATTGCCTGAGCATAAGGCTATTATTAACCGCATGGGTTTTAACAACAAAGGTGTCGACTATTTAGTTGAGCAAGTAAAAGCCAGTGATTACCAAGGTATATTGGGCATCAATATCGGTAAAAATAAAGATACGCCTGAAGAAAACGCGCTAGATGATTATTTAATTTGTATGCGAAAAGTATACGAACACGCATCGTATATAACGATTAATATTTCGTCACCCAACACACCAGGTTTACGCAATCTGCAGTTTGGGGAATCTTTAAAGCATCTTCTAAATGGGCTCAAAAAAGAGCAGGGCATATTGCAAAAAGCAACAGGAAAATATGTACCATTAGCCGTAAAAATAGCCCCAGACAATGATGAAATAGCGTTGCAATCTATTGCGTCTGCGCTCATCGAAACTGGGATGGATGGTGTAATAGCAACAAACACTACCTTAGATAGAACTGCCGTTAAAGGACATCAATACGAAAAGGAAGCGGGTGGTTTAAGTGGTCAGGTTTTATGCGCAAAAAGCCTCGAGGTGACACATGTGTTGGCGTCTGCGTTAGCGGGTAAAATCCCAATCATAGGCGTTGGTGGGATCAGTAACTCAGACGATGCTAAAGCCCGCTTGGCTGCAGGTGCTAGCCTCTTACAAGTTTACTCTGGCTTTATTTACAATGGTCCAGCACTCATAAAAGACATCATTAATGCATAATTTTATAGCGACAGCCGCTAAAGGCTTAGACGAACTCCTCAAATTAGAAATTGCAGAGTTACTCGATATTGAAGAATCTGCAATGGCTGATTTTGCCAAGGTACAACCGGGGCAGGTTAGTTTTTCTGCTGACTTAAAAGATGCCTATAAAATTTGTTTGTATTCTCGCTTAGCAAACCGAGTGCTTATTGTGCTAAGCAGCGGCCGTGCTTCAAACGCAGAAGAGCTTTATGAGCTCGGCGCAAAAGTTGATTGGCCTCAGCAATTCAATGCAAATTGTAGTTTTGCCGTGCAGTTTGTTGGTGTGAGTAAAGCCATAAACAATACGCAATTTGGGGCATTAAAAGTAAAAGATGCTGTTGTTGACAGTTTTGTTGAAGACGGCCAAAGTCGCCCGAATGTTGAACGGCAAGATCCAGATGTGCAAATACACGTGCGACTACGAAGAGAAATCGCTCACATTTGTTTAGATCTCTCAGGTAAAAGCTTGCATCAGCGAGGTTATCGTGAATTTACAGGTGATGCGCCATTAAAGGAACAATTGGCCGCCGCTATTTTGTATCGAAGCGCATGGCACAAAAATACAGACTTACCCTTATTAGACCCAATGTGTGGTTCTGGCACTATCCCTATTGAAGCGGCGATGATAGCAGCAAATATTCCGCCCAACCTACACCGAACAAGGTGGGGCTTTGATAATTGGCATGGGCATCAATCGTCCATATTCGAAGACGTAAAAACCCAAGCGATTGCAGAACAAAAAACGCCAAGCGCTAATATTTATGCTTATGACATCAGCACAATTGTGTTAGATATGGCAGTGACAAACGCTGAGAATGCTGGCGTGATTGATTATATTGATTTTAAACAATGCGACGCGGTCCACACTACTGTTGATGATAAGGCTGGTTATATTGTAAGTAATCCACCTTATGGTGAACGACTCGACGATTACGTTGGACTACTGCCTTTTTACACTAAATTAGGGGCCCACCTCAAAGCTAATTTTGCGAACTGGCATGTCGCACTATTGTGTTCTAGTGAGCCACTTTTAAAAGCATTGAAGTTAAGAGCATCAAAGCGATATAAATTCTTTAACGGTAAACTTGAGACGCAGCTTGCTTGTTATCAACTAGATGCTGACAATGTACAATCATTTCAAGCTAAGCCAAATGAAGACGAATTTAGCAACCGTTTACAAAAGAATGTTAAACGCATGAAGTCTTGGATAAAAAGGGCTAACACCAATGCTTACCGTATTTATGATGCTGATTTGCCCAACTATAATTTTGCCATAGATATTTACGGTGAGCACGTCATAGTACAAGAGTACGCACCGCCAAAAACCATTCCTGAGTCAGTTGCCCAAGAAAGACTTGCACAGGCCTTGCTGCATATCCCGCACGTATTGAAAGTTGATAAACGTAAAATTGTCTTAAAAGTCAGAAAAAAACAAGACGGTGTAAAACAATATGAAAAAATGGACTCACGCCAATCACAAGTAAAAGTACATGAAAGTGGCGCAGAGTTTTGGATTAATCCATACGATTATTTAGATGTGGGTCTGTTTTTAGATCATCGAATTACACGTGCACGTTTTGCGCAAGAAGCCAAAGATAAGCACGTTTTAAATCTATTTTGTTACACGGGCAGTGTGTCAGTGTTATCGGCTAAAAACGGCGCAAAATCGGTAACCTCTGTCGATATGTCGAAAACGTATATTCAGTGGGCGAAAGACAACTTTAGCTTAAATAACTTACAAGGAAACTTTGAGTTTGTGCAAGCTAACTGCCTTAACTGGTTAAAATTAACGCGTGCGGCGCAAAAATTTGACCTTATGTTTATTGACCCACCTTCATTTTCTAACTCTAAGCGGATGGACAATGACTGGGACGTACAGCGCGACCATGTAAGTTTATTAACCGATGCTAAAGCCATGCTTGCCCAAGGTGGGAAAATTTACTTTAGCAATAATTTGCGCAATTTTAAGCTAGATACCAGCGCCATAGAAGCACTGGGTTTTAGTATTCGTGATATTCGCCAACAAACTATTGATGAAGACTTTAAACGCCATCCTAAAGTTCATCATTGTTGGGTCTTAAGTTCATGAATATAGACTTTTATACAGGTCCACAATGCAGTTTATGCGACGATGCACTGAGGCTTATACACGAATTAAATGACACATCGCTTGTGGTTAATAAAATGAATATTCGTGAACACAGCGACTTGTATCACTTATATGCAGTGCGCATTCCTGTGATCAAGCTTACTTCGCCAAACACACATAAACATTGTGGTAAAGAACTTGGCTGGCCTTTTGATATTGAACAATTAAGAGCGTTTTTAGCATGAGTTTATTACAGATAAAGAATGCCAGCATATTGTTTGGTCAACCGCCATTGTTAGATAATGCCGAATTGGTGCTGCATGAAAAAGAACGGGTTTGTATTGTTGGCCGAAACGGCAGCGGTAAGTCAACCATGTTACAAGTGCTAAGTGGTGAAATAAAATTAGATGAAGGCCAGCGGATTGTTGCGAGCCATGTCAATATTGCGCGTTTAGCACAAGACCCACCAACCAATAATAATATCTCCTTGTTTGACTACGTGGCGGAAGGATTAGCTGAAGACGCACAAGTCATCAAAGCATATTTTGCACAAATTAATATTGTTGCGACTGATAGCAGCCAAGCAGCACTTGATAAACTGCAAACCTTGCAAGAAAAACTAGACGCAAACAATGGCTGGCAATTGGAACAACGTATTACTAACGTGCTCACACAGCTTGGTTTAGATGGTTCAGCAAGTCTGCAAGGTTTATCGGGTGGATGGCGAAGAAAAGCTGCGCTTGCTCGAGCCTTAGTATCACAGCCGCATATTTTGTTGTTAGATGAACCCACTAACCATTTAGATATTGATATGGTGAAGTGGCTTGAAAAAACGCTTCTCTCTTACCAAGGTACGATTGTCTTTATTAGTCACGATCGTGCGTTTATCAGAAGCATGGCGACAAGAATTATTGATATCGATCGAGGGCAGGTGACTTCTTACCCCGGCAATTATGAGCTATATCTTTCACAAAAAGCCCACGACTTAGAAGTACAAGAGACGCAACAAAGAGAGTTTGATAAAAACTTAGCCAAAGAAGAAGTATGGATAAGGCAAGGGATTAAAGCTCGCCGCACCCGAAACGAAGGTCGTGTAAGAGCACTGAAAGCCTTGCGTGAAGAATATAAAGCGCGTAGAAACCAAGTCGGTAATGCGCAAATAGTCACCAGCCTAGGTATAAAGTCGGGCAAAAGAGTGTTTGAACTCACCGACGTGTCTTATCAATATGATCAAAAACCTATCGTTAAAGATCTTAATCTATTGATTAGCCGCGGTGATAAAATTGCTTTTATCGGGCCAAACGGCTGTGGCAAAACCACACTAATAAAACTCCTACTCGAAGAAATGTCACCGCAAGCTGGCGAGGTTTTTCAGGGGGCTAATCTTGAAATTGCCTATTTCGACCAGCATCGTGCACAGCTTGATTTAGAAAAACCGCTAATTGATGCAATTGCAGATGGTAAGCGAGAAGTCGAGGTTAATGGTAAGCCAAGGCACGTTATTAGTTACTTGCAAGACTATTTATTTTCGCCCGAACGAGTAAATGCACCCGTGTCGACTTTATCGGGCGGCGAGAAAAACCGGTTAATGCTCGCAAAATTGATGCTAAAACCAAGTAACATCCTTATTTTAGATGAACCCACTAATGACCTCGATGTAGAAACACTCGAGCTATTAGAATCGATATTAGTGGAGTATCAAGGAACCTTATTATTAGTCAGCCACGATAGGGAGTTTATTGATAATGTAGTGACGACGAGTCTCTTTTTTGAAGGAAAAGGACGTGTGTCGCAATTTGTTGGTGGCTATAAAGATGTTAAAGACTGGTATGATGTAAAACACGCGAACGAAAAAGCCAAAATTAAAAAGCAAACTGAACAAAACGCCCAACTTGACGTCCAATCTTCGCAAACGGCTAAAAATGACAAATTAAGTCAGCAGAATGTGTCAAAAACATCACAATCTGCTACTCAGTCGAAGCCTAAAAAGTTATCATACAAACAACAACGCGAATTGGAAAGTTTGCCCAAACAACTAGAAGAATTAGAGCTGCACTTAGAAGCGTTGCAAGAAAAAGTGAATCACTCAGACTTTTTTAACCAAGCAACTGACGTGACAACGCCTATATTAGACGACCTCAACCAGACTGAAAGTGCTTTAGAAGAAGCATTTATGCGTTGGGAAGAACTAGAAACATTACAGAATAACGAGTAGTAACAGGATATTTCATGAAATTAACACGCTTAACAACTATGTTAATGCTATCAAGCTTACCTGTATTGGTGAACGCTCAATCATATACCGTAGAAGAGTTGCCGACGTCTGCGTTGTCGACCAATCAATTTTCTGCCTCAATCGACAATACGGGTCTAATACTCACCACTGTACGACAGCCATTTAGTCCGCCTATTGATTTAAGCCTGATTAATTTAGACGCTTTTAATCTAACTGATCCTGACGCAGCTGCGCAAGGTAATTTTAATGCTGCTGACTTGACGGCGGTTGCAGGACTAATTTACGACCAAACAAACAACAATAATCAGTTTGTTCAAAAGCTCGCTTCATTTTTGGCTTTTCAAACCAACGGTACCGACTTTAGCTATGTAAACGGTTTTGATAGCGAGTCTGATGCGACAAATGGTTTTACTTTTTCGCTAGAAACACAAATCACTGACTCGGTAAATGGTTCTCATATTGTAGGTACAATGGCTGGTCCTTATTCACAAATAGAACACACTGAAGCAGACGGTGCTGAATTTACATACATTGTGAATGAATTCTCAGCGAGAGGCTTTGTTCAAGTCGGTAACACAGTGACACAGCTAGAGCCAGAATTAACAGAATTTGGGGCACTAAGTCGCGCTGAAAGTATCAATCAAAACTTGCAAGTTGCCGGTATTACAACGATTGGTTTGGGTGCAGAAGCTCAGGCTTTTGTTGATGCATGTATTGACGAAGATACTCGAGGCGATAGACCTCTTGAAGCATGTTTAGCAGGTTTACGTTCACATGATTCAACGCAAACCGATGATGGCTTTGCCAACCGAGTTCAGCAACGAGCAGCAGTTTGGCAGCTAGCAAACGATGGAAGCGTAATTGATAAAACAATATACGGTTTGGCGTTTGAACCTAGTGCTGATTCAGAAACAGTCTTTGCCAGTCGCGCCTTTGATATCAATGATAATGGGATAGCTGTCGGCACAAGTTCAGTGCCGTTAAACAACGGCTCTACGACGGGGGCTGTTATTTTTGAACAAGGTGAAGTGCGCCGCCTCATAGAAGATGACGATTTGTTGCCAAACTTAGCTACCGAGGTTAACGATAATTTTGTGGTGGGGTATACCTTACCGGTTATCAATGGTACACGACGCTTTAAGATGTTCGTATACGACCTAGCTCAAGGTACCTTAACGCAACCCAGAGGCTTTTTTGTTAGTTCAACGACTGTTCCGCGGGCGCTAAATGGCAATAATATTGTTGTGGGGGACGCTGAAGTAGAAGCAACTCAAGGTACACGCCGTCGCAGTGCATTTATGTATGATATTAATACCGACACATTTACCGACCTTAATGATGCCTTGCCTTGTGATTCAGATATCGTGTTATTGTCTGCTAATGATATTAACGACGATAATGTGATAGTCGCTGATGCGCTTGTGCAATCGCCCAGTCGAAATATCTTAGGTGAACTTGTACTCGACGCTAACGGAGACCCTATTTTAACAGACAGTATTCGCGCAGTTAAACTAAACCCGACTGGCCAAGAGCCAGCTCAATGCGAAGTGAGCGAAGAAGAACAAGCATCTGATGAGCGACAAGGCGCTAGTCTTAGTGTTTTATGGATTGTGTCCTTAATAGGTATTTTGGTATTAAGACGTCGCGTAAAGCGATAGTTAATTACAAGATATCTGATATTTTAATGAATAAAAGAGGATGATTATCCTAACGCTTCGAAAGCCACTATTTTAGCGGCTTTCGTGTTTTTAATAACGAATGAAAATAACCAGCGATTTTTTAGACCAATTTGATGTATTAAAAAGTTTTACTCTTAATCAGTTAGTTAAGTCATAAAAGCAAAAAAAGCAGCATTCCCTTGCTTGATATATTGTCAATTTGCATGTAGAAATAATGGGTAGGGTTTATAAAACGACTATAAATTTTACCTTTTTTATTAAACCCTTTTTATAACAAAGAGAGGCTACATATATGAAGAGACAAAAAAGAGATAAGTTGACTAGAGCGCATGCTAAAGGATATCAAGCTGGCATCACTGGACGTTCAAAAGATAACTGTCCATTTCAAGCTCAAGATGCACGGTCGCACTGGTTAGGCGGTTGGCGAGAAGCACTGACCGATAGGCAACTCGGTCTAAATACAAGATAGACAAGATTGCAGTAGCATTTAATAATTCCAAACAAAAAGCCCGCATATTTGCGGGCTTTTTGTTTGGCGCTATTGCTCCAATCTTAGATCATGCTTTAAAAAGCTGAAGTATCTTGAAATAAACCTACTTTTAGATCTTTTGCCGTGTAAATAATACGCCCGTCAACGGCAACAGAACCGTCTGCTAAGCCCATAAATAATTTACGCTTGATCACACGTTTAAAGTCGATTCTGTAGGTCACTTTCTTAGCCGTTGGTAATATTTGACCCGTAAATTTTACTTCGCCAACACCAAGGGCACGACCCTTACCAGGTCCACCAGACCAACCCAAAAAGAAGCCGACAAGTTGCCACATCGCGTCTAATCCTAAACAGCCGGGCATGACCGGGTCGCCAGGAAAATGACAAGCAAAAAACCACAAGTCAGGGTGCACGTCTAATTCTGCTTCAATGTATCCTTTTCCATGCTCACCACCTTCATCAGTGATGGTAGTGATGCGATCCATCATCAACATGTTGGGAGCAGGTAATTGGCTATTGCCAGGCCCAAATAATTCGCCAGTGCTACATGATAAGAGCTCTTCACGAGTAAAGCTATTTTGCGTCATTGTCATTTTATCGTTCTTATATCAGTTAATGTCAGTTAATAATGCCTAAGTCTCAGGATTATATTGGTAAAGTGCTAATTTAGCGAACACTTGTACGCTAAACAACTCTGAACAGTCAAATAGTTTAAAATTTTTCGAAATATGTTTTACACTATTAGTATTAGAGCTTTTATTTAACGACTATGAAAAACAGAAAACTTAACGCTAACGCAGAAAAACAAAAGCGGTTTAGAGAAAAACAAAAAGCCCTCGGGAAAAAATTAGTGCGTGGCTACATTACACCTGAAGCCATGGATAATTATAAAGAAATCGTCGATAAAACGGGGTGGACTGATAATGACATTATTAATAACTCACTTCGCATAACCTATGCAGCATATCGAAATGGTCAAATCCGCTTTTTAAATAAGTGGCTGCTAGAAGATGATAAAAAGAAAAAACAAAAAATAGTCCGCTCATAGTTTCTGCAATGTTATTTAATCCGCTTAATTAAGGACAGAGTGTGCATAAAGTATCCGCTTAGCCTCAGCCTTTACATCGTCCCTTTTTCTAAATGCCCATAATCTATCCCTTGCTGCTTTTGCGGCAGTCTGAACGTCAATAATTGGCAGACTATAATCCCTTACAATATCAAAATTAATCATGGCTGCATCAAGTGGCGGTATTTTATGTGGCTCATGAATAAACTCGTTGGGCACATCTTTAAGTTCAGGGAGCCACTTTTTGATAAACACGCCGTCTGGATCCTTTTCTTGAGATTGTTTAATCGGATTATAAATCCGAATCGTGTTGGTGCCTGTTATGCCAGCTTGCATCTGAAACTGTGGATAATGGATCCCTGGCTCAAAATCTAAAAACAAACTACCCAAATGTACAACACCTAATTGCCAATTAAGGTTTAAGTGATGACATAAAAAGCTGACAAGCATCGCTCGCATCCTAAAGTTTATGTAACCTGTTTGTTGCAATGCCCGCATGCTTGCATCAATGATAGGAATGCCAGTCGCACCTGTTTTCCAAGCTGTTAAGTGAGTTAGAGCCTCTTCGCTTTCATCATATGTATATTGTTCATACGCGTGATTGACAGATCGCTGTTCCATTTCATGTTCACTCTCAAACTTTTGAATAAAATGGCAGTGCCAACTTAACCTTGAGCAAAACGCTTCAACTGAGCGTTTCCAACCGGTGCGTTGTCGATGCTGCAAAGCATGTTGGTATGCCTGTTTGATGGACATATTCCCCCAAGCAAGATAGGGCGACAGACGAGAGCACGTTTGTCTCGCCATTTCTGGCTTGCCAATATTTCCAAAGTAACGTTTACCTCGTTCCTTAAAAAAGTCGTGCAAGGTATACCAAGCACGTTTCTCTCCACCAGGTTGAAATTTTGCGTTTTTCAGTCGCCACTCATCGGGTAATGACGAGAGTGCAGTATGATAATTTTTCGGTAACTCTGCCCATTGTATTTTT
>CAYURD010000020.1:46917-49350 GCA_964446865.1 uncultured Glaciecola sp. | reverse complement strand
GCATTCCCAAAACCGATGACTTAGCCCCTCAACACCACCATGCAAGGTGTTACCATTGTCATTATCAGTTAACTCCACATCACCATTAGGCCCTTTATATCGCGCATTACCAATCCTATTAGCCACCCGACCACACGTCGCCCCAAGATAAAAAACATCCTTTATTACCTCATCATCATCCAAATGATTAAGCGTCGTCTCAACTAACTCCCCATCAGCATTTGGCACTTTTATAGACAATATCCTCGCACCAAAATCTCCTAGCTCTACTTGCATGTTATTCGCGTTAGTGAGTTTTACTCTTTTCATTGTTTCTTTCTTAAAAATCCTATCTAAATCATGCTTTTACTATGCTATTTACTTAGTGATATCGCAAGGTTTTTCGAGTTTGATATAAGGATGTTTTGAGTTGGGTGGCTAGGTTGTTTTCAGAAGTTGCCTTTTATAACCGGGGACATTACCCTATCAAAAGGACGCTCTAGCCATCCCTGGGCGCTTTACAATCGGCGTCCTGCCGATTGAAACCTTTTGATAGGGTAATGCCCCCGGTTATAGGCAACAGGTGAAGTGTTTACGATTGGTTGATGTTTTTGGTAGGTAAAGAGGATGTTTTTGGTGTTAAACGAGTTATTTATTGCTATCTGCAAACTGCTTTGAGAAGTACTATAATTGCTTGAAACTTACACGTGCGCTCATAATGTTAAACTTCGGTTTATGGACTATGCCTATTAGGTATTTGCTGCCACTCTAAAAACATCAGCCAAGGTTAAACCCAACCACCAATTGCCTATAATAGTAGAGCTACTCCCTTTAAAAGGTTTCAATCGGCAGGACGCCGATTGTAAAGCGCCCAGGGATGGCTCGAGCGTCCTTTTAAAGGGAGTAGCTCTACTATTATAAAAGGCAATTACCCCAAACAACCTAGCAGAAAGCCCCAAACAACCTAGCAGAAAGCCCCAAACAACCTAGCAAAAAACAAAACAACCTAGTTAAAAACGAAGCAAAAAAAAAGGCGCTCAATGAGCGCCTTTAGAATATATAGGGAAACAAAGTTCTGCGTCTACTCAGCGGTCTTATCACCGAGTAGATACAGTTTATGGCTTATTGATTTTCAATCAAGTTGCTGCCAATTTCGATGCGGCGGGGTTTTTGTGCTTCAGGCACAACGCGCTCTAAATCGATATGTAGCAAGCCGTGTTCTAAGTCAGCTGCGAGTACTTTGACGTTGTCGCCTAGTTGGAACTTGCGTTCAAAGTTACGCTCAGAAATACCCTTGTGCATAAACTTACGTTCTTCTTGTTTCTGCTCAGTGTTTTGTTCAGGTTTGTTGCCTGTCACTTTCAAGGTGTTTTCTTGGACTTCAATAACCACGTCGTTTTTGGCAAAGCCAGCAACTGCCATGGTAATGCGGTATTTGTCTTCGCCCAACAATTCAATGTTGTACGGAGGGTAAGTGTTTTGTTTTTCTTGGCGACTTGCTGCATCAATCATAGATGCTAAGTGATCAGAGCCAATAAATGAACGGTAAAGTGGTGATAGATCGATAGTTCTCATAGTCATATCCTTCCTATTAAGCAATATGTAAGTTTGTAAAATATATTGTCCCGACCATTCGGCGACAATTGTTTGCAGACCCTTTCGGCGTCCACAATACATATATAGGATTGCTCAATAGATTTTCAAGGATATTTGATCAAAAAAATTAAACAATTACCTTTTTAAACGCTATCTAATTGAAATTTAATTACTTTTTATGTCTACTTTTTAACACGCCAATCGCATCACTCAAACTTAAGTCGCTCGCCTGAAGCAAAACTATAAGATGATATAGCAAATCAGCCGATTCGTTTTTAAGCTCATCAAGGTCTTTGACGGTGGCTGCAAGCGCCGTTTCAACGCCTTCTTCGCCGACTTTTTGTGCAATGCGTTTAATACCGCTTGCATATAACGACGCAGTGTAGCTCGAGTCAGCGGGCGCATTTTTGCGAGAGGCGATCACTTGTTCTAATTCCGCTAAAAAGCTCACATCAGCACTCGCAGCTTCATTCCAACATGATGTCACGCCTTTATGACATGTGGGTCCATTTGCGTTGGCGAGGACTAAAATACTATCGGCATCACAATCTGCGCTCACATCAACGACTTCAAGCGTGTTGTTTGACGTTTCACCTTTTGTCCAAAGGCGCTCTTTACTGCGGCTGTAAAATGTCATTAAGCCTTTAGCAAATGTCGTTTCTAAGGCATCTTGATTAACATAGCCTTGCATCAAGACGGTTCCACTTGTTGCATCTTGCACGATGCAAGGAAGAAGACCATCCATTTTTTCCCATGCGAGTTGCGCAATATTAGCGGGGGTGACTTTCATGACATTTCCTTTTACTTAACTCTTTTTTATTTGGTAAACATGCTTCTGCGCCTTGCATACTTCTGCGC
>CAYURD010000020.1:0-46817 GCA_964446865.1 uncultured Glaciecola sp. | reverse complement strand
CTTCTGCGCCTTGCATACTTCTGCGCATTGTATGTTATTGACGAATTGCAATTTCTTGTTCGCGCAAATAGGCTTTTAATTCGTCCATATCAATCACATTCTTATGAAAGACAGAGGCTGCTAGTGCGCCATCTACATCAGCTTGCTTAAATACATCGCTAAAATGCGCCATAGTACCTGCACCGCCTGAGGCAATAAGCGGGACTTTGCATTTTTCGCGAACTAACGACAGTTGCTCTATATCGTAGCCTTCACGCACGCCGTCTTGGTTCATGCAATTAAGGACAATTTCGCCTGCGCCGCGCATTTGTACTTCGTCGACCCAATCAAGTGTTTTCCACTTGGTTTTTTGTGTGCGACTTTCATCACCGGTAAATTGATAAACTTCGTAATTGTTCGTATCAGGATTAAAAAAGCTATCAATACCGATGACAACGCATTGCTGTCCATAAGTATTATATAAATCAGTAATAAGCTGTGGGTCGCTAAGGGCAGGGCTGTTGACTGAGATTTTATCAGCGCCCATGGCTAATATGCGTCCAGCGTCTTCCACTGTTTTAATGCCACCGGCAACACAAAATGGAATATCAATGACCTTAGCAATTTGAGACACCCAACTTTTATCAACCACTCTTTGGTCACTAGAAGCGGTAATGTCATAAAAAACAAGCTCGTCTGCGCCAACTTCGGCGTAGCGCTGTGCAAGTGGGACTATATCGCCAATAACTTCGTGGTTTCTAAACTTAACGCCTTTGACTACTACGCCATCGCGAACATCCAAGCAGGGAATTATGCGTCTTGCCAGCATGTGATTGCCTCCTTTAGGGTAAATTTACCTTCTAATAGAGCACGCCCCATAATCACGCCTTGAACCTTGCTTGGCTTAAGTGATTTAACATCATCTAAATTGCCAATGCCACCAGATGCCTGCCATTGAATATTTGGATATTGAGCAACCAGTTCGGTATACAAATCGTTATTTGCACCAGTTAAGGTGCCGTCTTTGCTAATGTCGGTGCATAGCACGTGTATCAAGCCAACTTGTTGATAATGAGCAATAAGCTCATCAATGCTAACGCCCGAATCTTTTTGCCAGCCGTGGGTTGCTACCAATTTATTGCCGTTTTCGTCAATGTTGATATCAAGCGCCAATACTATTTTTTCGGCGCCAAAGCGGGTAAACCATTGTGCAACAAGTTTCGGTTGGCTTACCGCTAGTGAGCCTATAACAACGCGGTCGACGCCCGCTTCAATAAAGTCTTCTACATCTTCGACACTTCTAATGCCGCCGCCTGCCTGAAATGTCATCAATCCAGTCGCTACCATCGATTTAATAAGCGGAATTTGACGCTTGCTAGTGTCTTTTGCGCCCGTCAAATCAACAATGTGAAGTATTGATGCGCCTTGACTGGCGTAGTCTTTTACCACATCTATCGGGTCGAGCTTATATTCAGTGGTTTGTGCATAATCACCTTGATAGAGTCGTACAACTTTACCTTCAATCAGGTCGATAGCTGGAATGATCATCTATTTAAATCCTTGAGAAATTTCGTAAAAGTTGGGCGCCTGCGTCACTTGAACGCTCAGGGTGAAACTGCACACCAAAAAAGTTATCGCGATTTATTGCCGCTGAAAATTTGTGGTGATAGTCACAGACCGCAAGCGTGTGCTCATAATTAGCCACCGCATAGCCGTGCACAAAATAAAAGTGAGCGCCATCGTCAATACCTTCAAACAATGGGTTATGTTTCACGCTAGTGACTTTATTCCAGCCCATGTGTGGCAGTCTAAGGTCGCCGACCTGCATCTTTTGAACATGGCCTGGAATAAGACCTAAACAGTCAGTATTTTGCTCATTCCCCAACACGCTTTCGGCAGAACTGTCGACCATGAGCTGCATACCCAAGCAAACGCCCAGTACCGGCTGTTTAAGGTTTACAATACAATCGCCGAGCCCTTTTTTATGAATACTCGCCATGGCGGCTGGCGCACTGCCAACACCCGGTAATATTATGCGTTGTGCGCTACTGATTTCTTTTACATCTTCTGACACCGTCACGGCAAGACCCAATCTTTCAACAGCAAATTTAACTGATGAAATATTGGCACAGCCAGTATCAATAATGACCAAGCTTGGCATTTATAAGGCTCCCTTAGAACTTGGCAATACATTACCCTGCTTGCTTAGTGCTTGACGCAAAGCTCTTCCAAATACTTTAAATAGGCTCTCGACTTGATGATGGGCATTGCCTTCGGTAGTCGATAAATGAAGCGATAAGCCCATCGATTGTGCAATGGAATAAAAGAAGTGCGACACCATTTCAGTGGCCATTTCGCCGACATTGTCGCGTGTAAAGTTAGCGTCAAACTGCAAGTGTGGACGGTTTGAAATATCAATTAAGCACTCCGCTCTGCATTCGTCCATTGGCAAAGCAAAACCAAATCGCGCTATGCCACGTTTGTCGCCCACTGCTTTTTTCAGCGCTTCACCAAGGGCAAGGGCAGTATCTTCAACACTGTGATGGTCATCAATGTGTAAATCACCGTCTACTGATACTTGTAAATGTATTCCCGCATGTGTCGCAATTTGATCAAGCATGTGGTCAAAAAAGCCCATCCCAGTACTAATGTCTGATTTGTCTTGGTTGTCTAAATTGACGAAAACTTTGATTTTAGTTTCTGAGGTATTGCGCTCTACCGTGGCTGTGCGCGCTTGAACCGTTAAATCTGTGGTAATGGCATCCCATGACAGTGTTTGGCGGTCATACTTGATGCCTTTAATTCCCATGTTTTTCGCTAATTCAATATCGGTCTCGCGATCGCCAATCACAAAAGAACGTGTAAAATCTACCTTGCCAGCCTGCAAGTAGTCTTTAACTAGGCCTAATTTCGGTTTACGGCAGTTACAATTATCTTCGTCAAAATGTGGGCAAATCAATACATCATCAAATACGATCCCTTGGCTCGTAAAGACCTGCATCATGGCATTGTGCGGTGCATCAAAGTCGGCTTGTGGAAAGCTATCTGTGCCTAGACCGTCTTGATTAGATACCATCACCAAGCGAAAGCCTGCGTTTTGAAGGGCAAGCAAATTAGGAATAACTTTTGGTTCGAAAACCAGCTTTTCTAGGCTATCTAACTGCTTATCAATAGGCGGCTCTTCAACCAATGTGCCGTCGCGGTCGATAAATAAAATGGCTTGCTGACTCATGAATTAACCTCGTGTTGAGTAGATCTTGGTGCTGATGTTGATATTGACGATGCCATATCAGCAAAAAATGTCGTAATAAGAGCAAGTAACTGTTTGTTTTGCTCAACCGTGCCAATACTTATACGCAAACAATTTTCAAGCATCATTTGCTTAGATTGGTCTCGAATAAGCATGTTGTTGTCGACTAAGTATTGCATTAACTGCGGGTTGTGTTGGCTTTTAAATAAAACAAAGTTGCCACATTGACTGCCCACCAGTTCAACACTTTCGATTGAGCTTAAAGTCGCAGACAAGCTAACAAGCTCGGCCTGCAAATATTCAACACGCGCACGCATCGCGTTAAGACCTTGTTCATTTAGCGCTTGCTCAGCAATTTGCGCCACTGGGTCAGGAATAGGATAGGGCGCAATCACTTTAAGTAGTATTTGTTTGATACTGGGTGAGCTCAACATAAATCCACACCTAATTCCGGCTAAAGCAAAGCCTTTAGATAGGGTTCTTAAAATGACTAAGTGCTCATATTTTTGTAATAGCGCTTGTTGTGAGGTATGCGCACTAAATTCTATATACGCTTCGTCTAGTACAACAATGGCTTTGCCAGAAAATGCGTTTAACACTTTTTCGATATCTGCTTGAGGTAGCACCGTTCCTGTTGGATTATTGGGTGAACATAAGAAAACTAACTTAACCTTGCCTACATGCTGACAAATATTGGCAATATCTAAGCTGAAGTCTTCTAACAAAGGCACTTTTTCAACACCAATGTTGAAGGTTTGTGCGCTAATTGCATACATGCCGTAAGTTGGCGGGCATATTAATATTTTGTCGCTTGTCTCACCGCCATCGATGCTTGAACGAGCGCTACTGCAAAAAGCCCGAACTAAAAGCTCTATTCCTTCATCGGCGCCACGCGTAACGACAATTTGCTCGCTATTAACGCCAACATATTTCGCATATGCGTTTACTACATCGGTAGGCTGGCAGTCAGGGTATCGATTAAGTAGTTCGCTTGATATTGCAAATTCACTCGACTCAGGCGACTCATTCGCGTTTAGCCATACTCTTGCTTGGCCTTCGCTCGCGGTAAATAAACGACGAGCAGATTCGTAAGGAACTAAATCTCTAACATGTTCGCTGGTGAGCTCGGTTAACCAATCACTCATTGTTTGCCTCTTTTGCATTGCTTACGCTATTACTTGGTGCATTGCTTTGTCGATTACCAGTTAGCACATCTGCTTCATTTAGTCTTATGGCAACAGCGTTTGCATGTGCGTCTAAACCTTCTGCATTGGCTAGGTCAATAATTGCTTTGCCTATAGTTTTTAAGCCATCTTTAGACAAGGTTTGCACCGTGTAGCGACGCATAAAATCAAGTAAGCCTAAGCTAGAGTAATTGCGCGCATAGCCATAAGTAGGCAATACGTGGTTGGTGCCACTGGCATAATCGCCAGCAGACTCTGGAGAATACGCACCCACAAAAATAGAGCCAGCGTGTTTGACTTGTTGAGCAATTTGTTCTGAATCTTCGGTTTGTATTATCAAATGCTCGGCCGCGTATTGATTAGTGACCTCAATCGACCGTGCAAGAGAGTCCGTAATGATAAACCGACTATTGGCAATCGCTTTTTCTGCAATTTCTCGGCGACTCAGCTTTGCCAGCTGCAAAAGCACTTGTTTTTGTACTTCTTTCACCCAATCAGCGTTGTCTGCAACCAATACTGCTTGAGAGTCGACGCCGTGCTCGGCTTGTGATAATAAATCGGAGGCGACAAAGCCAGGATTAGCGCTTTTGTCGGCGAGGACTAAAACTTCTGATGGACCAGCGGGCATATCGATAGCGGCGCCGTTGACGTCCTGACTTACCTGTTGTTTAGCTTCAGTGACAAAGCTGTTGCCGGGGCCATAAATTTTATCAACCTTTGGTATGCTTTGCGTTCCGTAGGCCATTGCCGCTATTGCTTGAGCGCCACCGCATAAGTAAACATGCTCAATACCGCATTTGCTAGCCGCGTACAAAATCTCAGGCGCCACCATCGATTCAGGACGGTTGCGAGAAGGCGGCGTACACAAAATGGGTAAATCACACCCTGCCACTTGAGCGCTTACGCCAAGCATTAAGACAGTAGAAGGTAAGGGCGCCGTGCCACCTGGGATATATAAACCCACTTTCTCAAGTGCGCTGTGTTTTTGCTCACAAACCACACCCGGCTGCGTGCTAATTTTGATATCTTTTGGATATTGCGCTTGGTGAAACGTTTTAATATTTTCATAGGCTAAGTCAATTGCTTGCTTAACATCTTCGCTTAACAGCGTTTGTGCTTGGGCAATTTTTGCTGGCGCCAAACGCAAATTGTCAACGGTAACACCATCAAATTTGGTGGTGTAATCGATAATCGCTTGGTCGCCGTTCTGCTGCACTGTTGTGCGGATTTTACTCACCGTATCTTTAAGTAGGCTCGAATCCGCTAAGGCCGGTCGCGCAAGAATAGCTTGCTGCTGCTCAAGGCTTAACTCATTCCATAGTATTGCAGTTGGCATTGTCATTTGCTTAACCTAACATTTTCTCGATGGGCAGCACTAAAATAGAGCTACAACCAAGGGCTTTTAGTTTTTCCATTGTTTCCCAAAATAGCGTTTCGGTACTTACAACATGCACGGCGACTCTGTCATCTTGACCTGATAAAGGTAAAACCGTTGGATTTTCAGCGCCTGGTAATAAAGAGTTCACTTGCTCTAAATAGGCTTTAGGTGCATGTAGCATAATGTACTTACTTTCTTTTGCTTGTAGCACGCCATCAATCCGAGGCAGCATTTTACTAATTAAGGCTTGTTTGTCGGCGCTTAATGCTTCATATTTTTGAATTAATACTGCTTTTGAGACAAATACTTCGTCTTCTTCACGCAGGCCGTTGGCCTCTAATGTGGCGCCGGTAGATACCAAATCGCAAATCGCATCGGCAACGCCTGCGCGTGGCGCCACTTCTACAGAGCCTGTCAGCATAACGGCTTTTGCATTTATGCCTTTTTCAGTGAAGAAACGTTCTAGTAAATAAGGATAAGTTGTAGCGACCTTTTTACCATCAAGTGACTGTACCGAGTCGTAATTCATTTCGGTTGGCACGGCAATTGATAATCGACAGCCACCATAATCGAGTCGGCGAAGTGTTTTAAATTCATGAGCTTTGTTAGATGCTTTTCGCTCTAACATTTTTTCTTCAAGTTCATTTTCGCCAATAAAGCCAAGGTCTACCACGCCGTCCATTACCAGACCTGGTATGTCGTCGTCGCGTACTCGTAATAAATCGATAGCTTGGTTAGTACTATGAGCAATAAGAAGACGATCGCGAATTTGGAGTTTAATACCAATTGCTTTTAAAAGCGCAATACTATCGTCGCTTAATCGTCCTGATTTTTGGACGGCGATGCGTAATCTACTGCTGTTGCTCATGTATATTCCTTAAATTTCTTTTATTTTTAAATTGTACGTTCTGTATTCTTTATTGCACTTGACGTTCAACCTGAGTATTAGCGTTAACAGTACCCGCACACATCACTTAAATTGAAAAGCCCCCGAAAGTTTCCTTCCGAGGGCTTCAAATTTAGTTTATCGCCGTGGGAAGGATTCATAGCTTCCCAAGCACCTGCTTGAAAGCCTAGGTACTTAAATGATGGTGATGTGGTAAATTTGCTAAAAATGTCATGGTTATCTCGTTGAGTGATTGTTGCTTGTTATTGTCTATCAACACAAGCCTCATTCCTATGACTGAATGGTATCTAATGCTGTGTCCTTAATCAATAGGGAATAAATGAATATCTTATAATTTGTTGGTGGGTCAAAGGCCCCACAACTAAAAATAGAACATACTCAGCATCGTCAATACAATCGCGCCATATAAAATCGATATAGGTAAACCAATTTTTGCAAAGTCAGAAAACTTATATCGTGAAGCGCTAAACACGATTAAATTTGTCTGATAGCCGTATGGCGATATAAAACTTGCACTGGCGGCAAAGGCAACAGCTAGGGCAAAGGGCATAATTGGCAATTGCATGGCCGTGACTAAGCCATACGCAAAAGGAAACATAAGCGCAGCGGCAGCATTGTTGGTTACAAACTCTGTCATTAATACCGTCATCAAATAGACAAAAACGAGTGCGTAGACTGGGTTCATGCTGCCAATAACGGGCATAAGTGCTTCGGAGGCAATTTGTACCACCCCAGAATTTTCAAGTGCGGTGGCTAAGCTCAAAGCGCCCACTATTACGATAATAAGGTTTAAAGGCATGTTCCTTTTAACTTCAGCAATAGACGAAATCTTTAAAGCAACTAAAGTGGCGGCGTAAAACAATAGGCCGGTCGCAAGCGGCACAATAGAAGTTGCGGCCAAGACGATAACGGCTAAAAAACCTAGCAAAGTGATACGTTCTTGCCAGTTACTTAATTTACGATTGACCTTTTGTTCCGATACGATAAAAAAGTTTTTGGATACGTTATCTCGTTTTTGAAAGTCATGACCAGTGGCTAACAAGAGATAATCACCGGCTTGAATTTTTAGTTCGCCTAGTTTTCCCGATATTGACTCACCGTCTCTTCTAATTGCCACTACGCCAGCATCAAACAAGGCTCTAAAACCGACTTGTTTCAGTGTTTTATTGCGAATGGTTGAACGATTCGACACTATTACTTCGGTCAAATTGTCTTTTAGGAGGCCGTTAGCTTCAGCAAACATAGTGAGGCCTTTGATATGATTTAGCCCGTCAATTTTTGCCACATTACCTGAAAAAATAAGTTTATCTTCTGACGCAATGATAGTGTCGGGTGCCACTGGCGATATTATTTGGCCATCTCGGATAATTTCGAGCAAAAATAATTCAGGAAGATTACGTAAATGATTTTCTTCAACTGATTTACCAATCAGTTCTGAGTCGTGCTCTACGTCTGCTTCAAGCAAATAGCGTTGATAATTAGCATTGTTTGATGAAAAAGTAGGTAGGATAGGGCTCAATAAATAAAGCAATAAGCCACAGGCGATGCCGGCCGTGATCCCAAATATCGTAAAGTCAAAAAAAGCGAAGCCAGGGTGGCCGTGTTCAATCAAAAAGCTATCAACAATTAGGTTAGTAGATGTACCAATTAAGGTCACTGTGCCGCCCAAAATAGCGGCATACGAGAGTGGGATAAGCAGTTTTGATGGCGCATGAACTTGGTTTTGCTTGATTGGGCCAATTAAACTGGCAACGACTGCCGTGTTGTTTAACAGCGCAGAAGCACTAAAGGTTAAGGCAAACATACGCCAAAAGGTTCGTAAATAACTGCCATTAACAATTTTATGGCCCAAGCGTACTATAAGAGTTGTTTTATCTATCGAATGACTTACCAATAAAAGCAGCACAAGTGCAACTAACCCGGTGTTAGTCATGTTAACTAAAATATGTTGCAAATTGAGTTGCTGAAGAAGCACCAGCACAAGTGTGGTTGCCGCAAAAATAGCCGAAGGGCGTTTATTGGTAAACACCAGTGCAGCGACTGTCATAAAAAAGACAAGTAAGACAGCGATTTGATCAATATTCATGAATAGTTATTGTTCACTTTATTTTAAAATATGAGCTGGCGTAAACATAGAGCATAACAAAATGCACAAGCAAAACAAAAAAGGGCTCTTTGTAAAAAGAGCCCTTGCTATCTAACTTTCTATTTTAGACTGATATCAGCAGCGCCCCAGTGTGGGAAGTGCTTTCTGACGAGCGCATTAAACTCTAGCTCAAATTCAGAATAATCTGTCTCACTTGCTTCGTCTTTGTTCGGGCTTATCACCATACCCGCGCCAACGGTGCCGTTTGTCATTCTATCAATCACAATAAAGGCACCTGTTGCTCGATTTGAGGTGTAAGCATCGCAGGCGACATTTTGTGTTAAACGAATATCGCTCACGCCAATTTCGTTCAAATTCAAATGCAAGGCTTCACTATTTTCAAGCGTGTTTACATCAATTTTGTGATGTAAATTAGCCACACTGCCTGTCACCGATTTGGTCGCAAACTTAAAAGTATATTGTTTATTCGGGATTAATGCCTCTTCTGCCATCCATACCAAATGCGTCTTAAAGCTGTTGGCCACAAAAGGTTGGTTATCAGATTTAACAATAACGTCGCCGCGCGAAATATCAATCTCGTCTTCAAGAGTTAAGGTAACCGCCTCTTGAGCAAAGGCTTGGTCTTTGTCACCATCAAAGGTAAATATTGTTTTTACTTTTGATGATTTACCTGAAGGTAACACGGTAATGTCATCTCCAGGTTTAATATTGCCCGACACCACGGTGCCTGCAAATCCTCTGAAGTTTAAATGTGGTCTACTCACGTATTGTACTGGAAACCTGAAATCTTCGTTTTGATGACTAGAGATTTCAATTGTTTCAAGTGTTTCCATTAAAGTAGGGCCATCGTACCAAGGTGAATTTTCGCTTTTATTAACAACATTATCACCATTAAGCGCCGAAATAGGCACAAAGCGAATATCAGGAATATTGAGCTGTTCAGCAAAGCTTAAAAAATCTTTTTGAATATCGTTAAATACGTCTTCGCTAAAATCCATTAAATCCATTTTACTGACGGCAACAATCGCATGCTTAATACCCAGCAATGACGCTAAAAAGGCATGACGTTTGGTCTGTACTTTGATACCGGCGCGAGCGTCTACCATCAATATCGCTAAATCACAGGTAGAAGCACCAGTCACCATGTTACGCGTATATTGTTCATGCCCCGGCGTGTCGGCAATGATAAATTTACGACGATCAGTACTGAAGTAGCGGTATGCCACATCAATGGTGATACCTTGTTCACGCTCTGATTGCAGACCATCAACTAATAATGCGAGGTCGACTTTTTCGCCAGTTGTGCCGACTTTTTTACTGTCTTTGGTAATCGCCGCCAGTTGGTCTTCGTAAATCATTTTGGAATCGTGCAGAAGGCGACCAATCAATGTACTTTTGCCGTCATCAACGCTACCGCAGGTTAAAAAACGTAACAGATCTTTGCGCTCGTGCGCGGCTAAATATTCGTGTATGTCTGTTCGTAATAATTCGTTTTCGTTAAACATCTTAACAACTCACCATGAAAAAGGGGTTTAATATGGATTCTTTTTGGTTGTAACGCAGTGGATGTGCGTCGGCATCAAATGGATTATTAGGGTCTAGCACGGTGACTTTTGCACCTGCTGCTAAAGCAACTGCATGTGCCGCGCCCGTGTCCCATTCACTTGTGGGGCCAACGCGAGGGTATAAGTGCGCATCTCCGCTGGCGACTAAGCACAGCTTTAATGAACTCCCCATGGCGACAAGCTCTTTTTCGCCTTGTAAGGCATCCATAATTTTGTTGATCTCAGGGCTTTGATGAGACCGGCTGCCGACCACGCGCCAAGCTTCACTACCATCGTGGGTTTTAGCGCTAATCGGTGATTTTTGTCCATTATCAACAATAAACGCACCGCTGCTTTTATGGCCAACGTAGGTCTTGTTTAATACTGGTGCATGCACAACGCCAAAGGTAGGCTCACCGTATTCTATAACCGCGATAATCACGGTAAATTCGCCATTCAATTTAATAAATTCTTTTGTGCCATCAAGCGCGTCAACTAGCCAAAAACGCGTCCAGCTTTTGCGTTCTTCCCATGTGATATCACTTGATTCTTCTGACAAAATAGGTAGGTCAGATATTTCGTTCAATGCATCAACAATGTGATGGTGCGCAGCAAGGTCGGCTTCTGTTAAGGGGCTTGCGTCAGATTTGTCATAAATAGCAAAGTCTCGCGCGTAAATCTCAAGGATTTTTTCACCGGCTTTTACCGCAATATCAAGCAAAGCCTGAACATTAGTGTCGTTCATTTCAAAATCACTCATTTTACATATCCTTTTGACTTAAGTGCTTGATATAAACGCTCTGCTGTTTCTTCAGCCGTTTCTTGTAGGTATTGCAAATGAATTTCGGGAGCTTCGGGTGATTCATAAACCGAATCAATCCCGGTAAAATGCTTAATATCGCCACTTCGCGCCTTTTTGTATAAGCCTTTGGGGTCACGTTGTTCACACACCTCAATTGGTGTGTCGATAAATACTTCAACAAACTCACCATCTTCTAATAGTGAACGGCAGTAATCGCGATCAGCTTTAAATGGAGAAATAAATGCGGTTAACACAATCAAACCTGCATCAACAAATAACTTACTCACTTCACTTATGCGTCTAATATTTTCTACGCGTGCTTTATCGTCAAAACCAAGGTCACCACATAAGCCATGACGCACGTTGTCGCCATCTAACAAATAAGTTGCGTGGGCCGACTCATATAACTTTTTCTCTAATAGGTTAGCGATAGTTGATTTGCCGCTTCCCGATAAACCTGTTAGCCAAATAACTGCGGGTTTTTGGATAAGTTTTTCAGCTCGCTTCGCTTTATCTACAGTGCTTGTATGCCATACAATATTGGTGCTCATTAAAAGTAACCCTCCATTTTTTTCTTTTCCATCGAGCCAGATGAGTCATGATCAATGACACGACCCTGACGTTCTGAGGTCTTAGTTAATAGCATTTCTTGAATAACTTCTGGCAGCGTGTCTGCTTCAGACTCGACTGCGCCGGTGAGTGGGTAGCAGCCAAGGGTTCTAAAGCGCACAGATTTCATCATAGGCACTTCGTCTTTTTCCAGTGGCATACGCTCGTCATCAACCATAATAAGCACGCCGTCGCGGTCAACAACTGGTCTTGGTTTGGCCAAGTATAAAGACGGTATTTCGATGTTTTCTAGATAGATGTATTGCCAAATATCCAGCTCTGTCCAGTTAGACATAGGGAACACTCTGATGCTTTCGCCTTTATTTATTTGCGAATTATAAATATTCCAAAGTTCAGGGCGTTGGTTTTTAGGATCCCAACGGTGATTTTCGTCTCTAAACGAATATACACGCTCTTTTGCTCTAGACTTTTCTTCGTCGCGACGAGCGCCACCAAACGCAGCATCAAATTTATAATGATTTAATGCTTGCTTAAGCGCGCCTGTTTTCATGATATCGGTGTGTTTTGCACTACCGACTGAAAATGGATTAACACCTGCCTCTACACCTTCTTGATTAGTATGTACAAGTAGGTTGAGATTATGCTTTTTGGCCATTTTATCTCTAAACGAGATCATTTCTTTAAATTTCCATGTGGTATCAACATGCAAAAGCGGAAATGGAATGGTGCCAGGCGCAAATGCTTTACGGGCAAGATGTAACAATACCGAAGAATCTTTACCAACCGAGTAAAGCATGACTGGATTTTCGAACTCTGCAGCAACTTCTCGAAAGATATGAATACTCTCAGCTTCGAGTTGCTTTAGGTGCGTCATTGAAGGCAATGTGGCGCTCATAAGTATAATACTACCTTGTGTCTAAATGTGAAAAAAGTGACTTGAACTAGTAAAAACGGGAACGTTTATTCGTATATTCAAATTTCGAGGGGCAGTCTAACATATAGTTATAAGGTCAATTATGACAAATTGATATGCTTAATTACTATTTAATAACTAAATAGACCCATTTGTTATAAGCATGTTAAGAAATGAAAAGAAATACAAAGAAATAAAAGGCCTACTTAATTAGATTCAATCGGTCATTTGACCACTCAGTTGACTCGTAATAAGCAACAACCAAGTCATTCAGGCTAATCGATAAACTTTTAGACGCTTTGTCGATTTTTGGCCAGTTGCCTTTTTCGAACAATTTACACATGGTAATTAAATCTGCTAACCAACCTTTATGCTCTATTAAGGCCATTTTAATATTTTGGCTTAACGGCAGGGTGGCGAGAAGGTCTGTAACGGGTGTGTCTAACATTGCGTCGACTAACGAGAGCATACCGGCTAAAAAGGCTGATGAATCCTCAGCCTGACGTCCACTTAGCCTTGCTAAAGATTCACAAAATTTTGCACGCTGCATCGATAAACGAATTAACTCGGTAGGTTTGTCGTCGCCAACTGACGCAGCAAAAAGTAGCATAACGAAGCGTTCTAGTTCTGCTTTACCCAACAGGACAACGGCTTGTTTTATCGATTCAATATTGCCGCGGCGTTTAAATATCGGTGATTGCACATACCGCAATAGTTTAAATGACACAGCAACATCGGCTTCGAGTAGTTGAGTCACGTTAGCGATAGAATGGTCGGGTTTGGATAGTTCGTTTAATAGACTGGTTAGTAAACTCTGCGAAGGCGACATTGTCACGCTGCGCATTACCTCGGGTTTACTAAAAAAGTAACCTTGAAATAAATCAAAACCTAAGCTTTGATAGTGAGCAAAGGCCTTATAATTTTCAACTTTTTCGGCTAATAGTAATAAGTGTGGATGACGCTTTTTAAGTGCTATGATTTCGCTAAGTTGCTCAGGGCGTATCGCTAAGCAGTCCACTTTTACAATTGAACAAATGCTGTAAAAGTCTTCCCACTCATAGCCATGGACAAAATCATCGAGGGCCAAAATATAGCCTTCGTCAGATAGCTCTTTTAAAGCATGAAAAACTTGTCGCGTTGGCTTAACGGACTCGAGTACTTCTATCACGACTTTTTGCTTTGGCAGCATGTCAGGGTAGTTGCGCAGTATGCTTTCTTCGGTAAAGTTGATAAACGCAAACTTGCCATCGGCAATTCTGTCTAGCCCAAGATCAAGCTGCAAGCCTTCAATCATTTTTGAAGTGGCTTTTTCTTCATCAATGTCAGGAAAGACATTTTCGTTACCGCTACGAAATAATAATTCGTAGCCGTATACGCTTTTGTCTGTCCTTAGTATGGGTTGCCGGGCTGCAAAAAACGCCATGTAGTGTGCTTAGTCTTTACTCAACGCTGATTCATAGTCGCCGCACAGCTTGGCGATTTTTGGATCTTGGTTTGGATTTAATTTACTCATAATCACTATAACGGCACATGCCACTAAAAACCCAGGGATTATTTCGTAAATTTGTGCAGATAATACCTCGCCAGCTTCGTTTATTGGCACAAATATCCATAATAAAACGGTGATGGTACCCGCTAACATACCGCCAATGGCGCTTTGCTTGGTCATTTTATCCCACAGTAATGAAAATAAAACTAAGGGGCCAAATGCCGCACCAAAGCCTGCCCATGCGTGGCTAACTAGTTTTAAGATTGTCTTATTTTCGCCCATAGTAAGGGCGAGTAAAATAGCTACTAAGGCCACAATGACAACGCAAATACGACCGACTAACACTTGCTGTTTGTCAGAGGCTTCTTTATTAATAAACGCGGTATATACGTCTCGAGTTAATGAGCTTGAGGTCACTAACAACTGAGACGAAATCGTACTCATAATCGCGGCTAAAATGGCGGCTAATAAAAAACCACCAATAAATGGATTAAACAAGAGTTGAGATAGCACTATAAAAACGGTTTCAGGATCCTCTAACACTATACTGTTTGCGTTAACGTAGGCTAAACCAAACAAGCCTGTCATGGCTGCGCCAAATAAAGAGACAATCATCCATGTCATGCCAATTCTTCTGGCGTTGGGTATTTGTTTAACGCTGTTTATCGCCATAAACCGCACAATAATATGCGGCTGGCCAAAATAACCAAGGCCCCAAGACAACAACGAAATAATAGCCACAAAACTCATCATTTCACCGGTATTCGCGTTAATCATAATAGAAAGCAAATTAGGGTTAAGCTGCTCTAAACTACTAAAGGTCTCGTTAATGCCACCCAGCTCAAAAATGACCACGCTTGGCACTAAAATAAGGGCAACAAACATCAGGCAACCTTGTACAAAATCGGTTACCGAAACCGCGGTAAATCCACCAAAAAATGTATAGGTCACCACCACACCGGCAGTAACAAAAATACCCGTGTAATAATTTAAGCCAAAAGAGGTATCAAATAACTTACCGCCAGCCACAATGCCAGAGGTTGTATATAAGGTAAAAAACAAAATAATCACCAGTGAAGCGACAATGCGCAGCACTCGTGTATCGTCTAAAAATCGATTTTCAAAAAAGTCGGGCAGGGTAATTGAGTCGTTAGCCACTTCGGTAAATACGCGCAAACGGGGAGCAACAATTTTGTAATTTATCCATGCGCCAAGCACCAAACCAAATGCAATCCAAAGCGAAGATGCACCGCCAATATACATAGCCCCTGGCACGCCCATTAACATCCAACCACTCATGTCAGATGCTCCCGCCGATAAAGCAGTAACTGGAGCACTTAATTTTCGACCACCTAATAAGTAGCCTGAAGCGTTCTCTTCGTTTGTTTTAAATGCATACAGTCCAATTGCCAACATGACAATAAAATAGATACCAAGCGACAAATACGTACCAAATTCCATCAACTTATCCTTTTCGTTTATATTTTTTATGTGGATATGGGCTTAAGTCTAACAGTCTGAGTGCAAATCTAAAGGGTTCAGTCTTGCATTGCGCAGATTAAGGTTAAATAAGATACAAATAAAAAAGCGCGACAGTAAATTCTGTCGCGCTTTTGTGTGGATAGATATTGAAGCGATTCAATATCTTAAGCGTTTTATTTGAATGACTCTCAATAGCAGCCTAAGCCGAAAACAACATCGCTCTTTTCGCTCTCTGCTCTAGCGAACTTACGTCATCTTTACTTTCGCCAACCACGATAATTTTGGCAGATTCAAGTAAGAATGATGCGCCGCTGAACGTTGCGTTACTGAACGATTCGCCGGCTGATTCGGTAATGGAATCGGGCACAACAAATAAGGATGTTAAGCCATTTTCGCCGCGGACGATTAGATGCAAGCTCTTTATTTTGTCTAGGTAGCAATAATTTGCAGACAATACTTCGCCTAAATCGCCGTTTACTTGTCCGTTAAAGCTCGCAAGTTTTGCGTTAATGGCGTTAAGGTCTACGGCTGCGTTTTTAGCTAATTCGGCATCAACGTGGTCCATGTGCGCAAATACATCATTGGCAAACGCGTTGTTTCCAGTATTCATCACACCAACGGTTAGTACGGTGGCTAGCATAACCGATGCAGCTAGGGCTAAATACCAAGGCTGTTGTTTTTTCTTTTCGGTGTGAGTGGTCAGCGATTGACGCAATATTAGCTTTTCGGCTAAATTTTCAGGTACTGGAATGTTCATTGCTGATTGCAACTCATTTTCCATCGCTTTTATTTCATTCCAAAATGATTTTCTTTTAGGATCTTGTTCTGCTGCTTTAAGCAACTCTGGATCTTTACTAAAAGGGTCAGCGTAAACTGCTTTTCTGAAACTTAAATCATCCATTAACTTGCTCTCCAAATTGCATCTGCGAGGTAAGTATCTCTTTTAATTGGTTTCTTGCTCTAAAAAGTCGGGTCATAACGGTATTCTTATTTAAATCTAGTTGGGCAGCAATTTCGTCGCCACTAAAGCCCATGATAATTTGTAGGGTAAGCGGTTCTCTGTACTCTTCACTTAAACTCGCAATCGCTTTTCTAATTTCGCGCTGCTGCATAGTGTCTTCGCTGTGAGCGACATCATCTGCAATCGATACATCGTCTATATCAACGGTATCAAATTGCTTGCGCTCAAAGCGTCTAGCGTTTTCGCGCCGTAGTATGGTAATTAGCCATGATTTTGCGGCAGCTTCGTCTTGTAAAGAATCAAGCGACTTCCATGCGCGCAAAAAGGTCTCTTGCACCACATCTTCAGCAATTGCTTTATCTTTAATTAACCACACCGCGTAACGAAAAATGTCAGCGTGCAGTGCCCTAACCAAGGCTTCATATCGGTTTTGTTTTGTGTTCATGTCGGATAAGACCGAGGACTCTTCAGAAATCTTTCCCATTATTTCAACTTTTTTATAAATAATTGATAAATATTCTATAAAGACTAGCGCAAAATGGGATAAACATCAGCTTTATCTTTGCATAGCATGGTGGCTGAACGGTGGCTAAGCAGTTGATAAGGAGTATCAATTATCCACTCGTTATTCACTAATTAGGCTTGCTAAGCAGGATAAAGCGCTGACATTACTTGAGTCGACTGCTGTTGATATTGCGTGCGAAGTGTTTCGAGGGACTTAATAAATGCCGCGAAATCAAAGTCGCTTTGCTCGTTATTGTATTGCGAAGACAGCCAATTATTGTAATAAGCGATTGCGTCGTCATTGCCATATTTGCTCAAACTGGCGCTGACTGAGTGATGCTGAGCTTCAATGAGTTTACCCAGCCATTGGTCCAAGGATTTATCTAGGTTGTCGGTTTTACCTTGCTCTAATAAGGATTTAAGCTGAGCAAATGCTTGGGCTTCACTATTTGTATTCATAGCGTTTGCGTGGTTTGGTTTTTGCGTCGTTTGGGCGTTACTTCCGCGTATTTTGCTTAATAGAGTAAGCGCGAGTAGAAGTGTCACGATATTAGAAGCAATCAAGGTGTAATGTAACCAATTTAGCCCATAAGCGCCTGACTGTGGCTTTGACCCACTGTCGCTTAGGGTACTTGGCACGTTTAAGCTATCATTTGGATTAAGCGCAGATGTAATTTGCGAGTTTTGCCCAGTGGTCGTTTGAGATGTGTCTACAGGCTTAGCTTGTACATTAACCGTTCGAGCAGGTACAACTGCGTAGTCAGTACTGCCAGTTTTAACATTAAACCAAGGAATGCGAACTTCAGGTAATACAAACGAGCCGGCTTGTTCTGGAATAATCGCGCTATTAAACACGCCTTGGGCAATGAGCCGGTCGTTGCGCTGCACGGTGGCTAGAGTAGGTTGTTCAGGATAAACCTTAAAACTTGGGTGATATGGCAAGTCAATAACAGGTAGCTGCTCTTTTGTTAATCCTAACGCGGTGAGGGTAATCGAGCGTGTGACGGGTTCGCCTACCATTAAGCCGTCTTCGTTGCCTTGCCATTGTTCAGTCACTTCAACAAACTCACTGGGTAACCATGTGTAAGCATAATTATTCGGGATTGATTTTACGGTTAAATCTAAGTCGGGCGCTCGTCTGGCGATGCTTTTGGTGCGTCCAAAATTTGCAAAACTGCGACGGGAGTTAGTGGCGACTTCTGCTTCAAAAATAGGGCCGGTGATCGTAAAGTTGCCGCTTGATTGCGGAATAATCGCGTATTTTCTTTCGATTATTCGATACCTAACACCATTAATTATTTCTTGGTAGTCGTCATCTTCGCCAATTTGTTCAATTAACGCGCCCTCTAGCTCTGGCAGGCTGAGTTGGCCTCTTTGAATATCTTGCGACAGGTAAATTTTGACGGTGTATAAGAGCTGTTGTTGTAAATAAATTTCGTTGCTGTCAACGCTTGCTTCTACGTAGTATTCTCGTGGCTGGCTGCTGTTAGCGGTGTCGACGGGCAATACATTAATCTGAAACGGCGATGATTGCTTGCCTTCAATCTCAAAGCTAGGAATGTTAAATGTCCCGGTTTGTTTAGGGTAAAGGCTCACCGTCCAGCTGACTGTTTGACTCATATTACCGTTAATGATCTGTGTCGATTTACTAAATGAAGGCACGCTCACTCTAAACGCATTATTTAACACGCTAAAATCAATTGCATCACGGTCTAAATTTCCCGTAGCGATAACGCTTAAACGAGCCGATTCATCTAATAAAATGGGATTACGGTCAACGCTTGCCGTAATTTGTGTTACTTGAGCAGCGCTAATATTGCTAAAAGAAAGCATTAAGAGCATAGCGGCAAACACGCTACCTACTGAAAGAATATTTGTTGTAAACATGTGTGAATACAGTCTCATTTTTACTACCAATTTTGTTGTGTTGGTGGCGGTGGCGCGCCTTTGCGTTTATATGCTTCAAGCAGCATTTTACGTTTAAGCAAATATGCAGGGTCGTCGGGCACTTTGTTTAAAATCATTTGCATGCGCTGCAGCTCTTCTTTTTCTTCGGGCGTTAAATCGTCCATGTTCATTTCGTTAGAGATAGCGCTTTGTTGCTGCATGTCTTGTTGTTGTGGTGTTTGTTCATCTTTTTGAGGCTCAGACGACGCGTCTGATTGCCCTTGTTGTTCGTTTTGTTGCTCGTCTTGTTGCTCAGATTCGTTGGCAGCATCTTCTAGCGCTTGCTCATTTTCATCACCTTGAGATTGCTGCTCTTGTTCGCTTTGTTCGCTATTTTGATTGTCGTCTTGTTGCTGCTGACCTTCTTGACTTTGCTCATCTTGCTGGCCATTTTCGCCTTGTTGGTCAGACTGATCTTGTTCACCAGACTGGTTTTCTTGGTTTTGTTCGCCCGATTGATTGTCTTGTTCGTTTTGCTCTGAACTATCCCCGCCTTCTTGCTGCTGATCTTGAGGATTTTCTTGTTGTTGTTTCATTAACTCTTCAACAATCGCCTTATTTTTGAGTGCGTTTTCGTGCGAAGGGTCTTGGGCAAGTACTTGGTTATAAGCATCGAGCGCTTCTTCGAGTTTTCCTAATTTTGCTGAGGCATTCGCTTTGTTGTAGGTGTTTTCTTTACCTTGCAAGTCGCTATATAACGCTTCGGCCAGCTCAAAGTCACCGTTTTTGTATGCGCTTGCCGCTTTCCACTCTTTATCTTTAAAGAGTTGATTTGCCTGATTAAAATCTTGATTGTCAAATGCGACTTTTCCTTGTTGATCAGCGTTTTTGAACACTTTATCAACCAGTGAAAGGGCACTTTTTTGAGCGAGTAGTGCTGGCTCATTGGGCAAACTTGCTTCTGGCGATTGCGCCATGGCGATGTTTGTCGAGTTTGCCCAAAGTAGGGTAGCTGTCATGCAAACAAATGCGTATGACATTACCCCTTTTCTGAAACTGTAAGCGGCAATCGGCAGTAACAGTAAGACTAAGTAAGGCCCCATATCTTTGAAAATATCTCCTGTGACATTTTCTACTTCTTCAGCTTGTGCTTGTAATTCAAATTCGACTTGGCGCTTTATGGCTTGAATGTCTTTATTATCGCTTGTAAATAGTTGATATCTTGCACTAGTGCCCGACATCGCCTGCTCCATATATTGAGCATCTACCGTCGGAATGACTATTTTACCGGTGCGGTCTTTTAGTAGTTGGCCATCTTCTAGCGTCACGGGTGCGCCGTCTTCGGTGCCAATGAGTAAAGCAGATATTTTATACTGACTGCTTTGAATAAAGCGCCTTATGTCGTCAACTTCATCAATGCGAATACCATCAGTTAGCCAATAAATCTGACCAGTTTGATAACCTGCATTGTCTAGTAGCTCACTTGCACGCTCAAGTCCCATTAGGGCAAAGCTGCCTTGGGTTGGCATTATTTCAGGCGATAACACCGGTATTAAACTATTTAGGTTGGTAACGTCGTCAGTTAATGGGCTTACCACAAATGCATCGCCTGAATAGGCCACTAGACCTGTTTCGCCTTCTTGCACTTCATCTAACAAATCCATGGCTTTAAAGCGGGCGCGTGTTAAGCGGTTAGGACTTATATCACTGGCGCGCATCGATAATGACATATCCATTAATATCACTTTGCCAGCTTGCGTTTGATAGACAACCTGCGGCAACTTTTCCCAAGTAGGACCCGCTGCAGCGCCAATACCTATTAGCGAAAATACAAAGGCAAAGTGAATAAACTTGCTAGATTGACGAATCCCTTTGCTGATCACCACGTGCTGGTATAAATGAGATGGAATAATTTGCTGCCATAAGTTTTGGTTTTTACCGAATTTGAGCTTTAGCAAATAGATAATAAGCACAGGTACAAGGCCAAGAAGATACAATGGCCTGATAAATTGAAAATTATGAATAATGTGCTCCACTATTGTGTGCCTCCATTATTTTTTTGTGCAGACTTAAACGAAGAATCGCCTGCAGGTGCATACGACCTTTTACTAACACGCCTTATAAGATTGACTAACAAAGGCCAAATCGCGATTAAGCTGACAATGCTTAAGGCCGCAATAAGCGGAAAATAAAACAACTCTTCGCGAGGGCGCAAGGTTTGTTCGCTGCCTTCAACAGGCTCTAACATGTCTAGTATTTGATAAATTTGTGCAAGTTCTTCAGCGCTTCTTGCCCTAAAATACTCACCGCCGGTTTCCTTGGCGATATTCGTTAATGTACGCTCGTCTAAATCCATTGACGGATTAATAACGCGACTGCCTAAAAACCCGCGCTGGACTTTTTGGTCGGCGCCTACGCCAATCGCGTAAATAGTCACTTCATTAGAGACAGCCAACGATAGTGCTTGTTCAACATTTATGTTTCCGGCGGTATTGCGGCCATCAGTTAATAAAATGAGTACACGGTTAGAACGTTCCTTTTCAGTGAATCTTTTTACGGCTAAGCCAATGGCATCACCAATTGCCGTGCTGTCACCGACTAATCCTATTACGCTCTCGTCTAAAAATTGTTTAACGATGGCGCGGTCAAAGGTTAGTGGCGTTTGCAAATAAGCGGTGTCGCCAAATAATATCAAACCAAGGCGATCACCTACACGGCGCTCAATAAAATCGTCCATGACCGATTTAACCATTTCAAGGCGGTCAACTTGTCGGCCATTCACCTGCATATCGGTTTGCTGCATACTGCCCGATAAATCAACGGCCAGCATAAGGTCTCGACCTTCAGATGGTATGGCGACGGGCTCTCCAAACCACAGTGGGCGGGCAGCGGCTAACACTAAACAAATCCATGCGATGCTCATAACGCTTAAACGTTTTATTGAGCGTTTGTTCGTTTTTGTTTTGCCCTCATGTAACTGGCTGATATGCGGGAAATAAAGCGCTACTTTGCTATCTTCTGTTTTGGCTGGTAACACAAGCCTAACAATTAATGGCAAAGGAATAATAAATAACAGTGGCCACCAAGCAAACTCAAACATGGGATTGTTCCTCGCTTGGTTTTGCGGGCGGCAAGCTACTTTTTATCCAATCTTCAAGGGAAATAGCAATAGCGGCATGTCTTGCGCTTACACTGGCTTTTACGCTCTCGCCTGAGTTAACGTCGCCTTTTGCCTTTGCGTATAGTGCTTGGTCTATATGCACTAAGGCTTGACCAAATGTTTCCTGTTGATTGCCTTTATAGGTGCTTAGCAGCTTATCGCGCCATTGTTGACCATGTAAGTTTAGGTTATTTTGTTGCCCAAAATAATGGGTAAATAGGTTTTTCAGCAACACTTGTGCATGCATACAATACTGCTCACTGGCGGTATCAAGTGTTTGCAGTTGTTTAAGCGCTTTGCGTTTTGCTGTGCGTCTTTTCACGTATTGGTAAATGTATATACCTGCACACAATAATAAAGCGACCAACGCAACGATTAACACCCAGTATCCCCATGCCAATGGCCACATTGACACATTTTCAGGCGTGCTTATGTCGGCTAATTGGTCGAGCGGGTTCATATGGCTTCTCCCAATATTAAACCAGACTTACTCGTTGCTAACTGCTGTTCTATGGGGCGCCCGGCGCTTATTTGTCGCATTGGTAAACCAATCGAACTTAGCGCTTCTTTTAGTTGAGAAAACCAAGCATGACGCTCGTCAACATAGCGCGATTCGACTTGCTTATCACCTAGCAAGATGTGCTGCTCGTTTTGACCGTTCGTTAACAATACGTCTTGCACATTATTAACATGCGGAAGCGCCTGCTCAATCGCATCAAAAATACGCAATGGTCTTACTTCGCAGTGGCGGCTAATTTTGCCTAATGTCGCATAATCCAGCTCAGTAAAATCTAAGAAGTCAGATATGACATATACTAATGTGCCGGGGCGGGCAAGCATGGCTAGTTTACTAAACTGGTGAATGTTGTTTTCAGCAATGACTGCTTGTTTAGTACTTTGTCTTGATTGAGTCGCATCCAAACAGGCTTTTTGTGTGTTTACAATTTGGTTTAACATAGCCAAACCATGCTTGGCACTGCCTTTGGGTTTGTGCTCTACATCGCCTTGTTCGCTAACCACCATGCTGCCAATTTTATCGCCACGCGACAGTGCGCTAAAGGTAATTAATGCGGTAGCGTGTAGGGCTTGTACCGATTTATACAGCAATTCAGTACCGAAGTGCATGGAAGCCGATAAATCAAGATAAATAAGGACAGGGCGCTCACGCTCTTCTCGATAAAGCTTAGTGTGCGTTTTGCCAGTGCGAGCGGTGACACGCCAATCAATACTGCGAATGTCGTCTCCTGGCTGATAATGCCTCGCTTCATCAAACTCCATCCCTCGGCCTTTAAACTTTGAGGATAGGGCACCTGCCATACTGCTTTTTATGCTTCCACTTGGCGCAAGATTTAAACGATTGGCTAAGGCTCGATAACGCACAAGCTCTGCCAGTTGGCAGCTTACACCGTTTGATTCGAGCGAAGATAATACGTCTTGGATCATTTGCATCTTGTTTACTACATGCCTCAATGTCTGCCGTTATACTTAACTACTAAGGAACAGGAACGAGTTCCAATATCTTATTAATGACTTGATTAGGCTTTATGCCTTGCGCTTGGGCTTGATAACTATATATCAAGCGATGCCTTAGCACATTAGGCAACACTGCTTGAATATCTTCAGGACTAACAAAGTCTCGTTGATGTAGCCATGCATGAGCACGTGCGCAGCGTTCAAGCGCGATGGTTGCTCTGGGGCTTGCGCCAATTTCAATCCATTGGGCAAGGTCAGCGTCATATTTTTCAGGATGACGAGTGGCCATAATCAACTGCACTAAATACGTTTCAGCCGCTTCAGACACATGCAGTTTTAAAATATCGGTACGTGCTTGAGCAATATTCTCTTGTGTTAACTTTGCTTGATTAGCGATGGCCGATGCTTCGTTTAGGGCTTCGCTTCGCGTGAGCGCAAGTATTTTGTGTTCAGTTGCCGCATCAGGGTAATCAATTTCGACATGCATTAAAAAACGGTCAAGTTGCGCTTCAGGCAAGGGGTAGGTGCCTTCTTGTTCTAATGGGTTTTGAGTTGCCATCACTAAGAACAAAGGTGGCAATGCGTATGTCGTGCTACCCACTGTAATTTGGCGTTCTGCCATGGCTTCTAAAAGTGCTGATTGCACTTTTGCTGGTGCGCGGTTAATTTCATCAGCAAGCACTAGGTTATGAAACAATGGTCCTTTTTGAAAAACAAACTCACCCGTTTCAGGGCGGTAAATATCGGTGCCGGTTAAATCGGCAGGCAAAAGGTCAGGTGTAAATTGCACTCGATGAAAATTAGCATCAATACCATCAGATAGTGCGTTAACAGCGCGTGTTTTAGCGAGCCCTGGTGGACCCTCAACCAATAAGTGGCCGTCGGCTAATAGAGCAATCAATATACTTTGTGTTAAATGTGATTGTCCCAATACTTGGGTGTCTAGGTGCGCTAAAAGCGCGCTAAATTGGCTATGCATGGTAACTTCCAAATACTGTTCAAAATGATAAATTATGCAAGACTTTGCGTTTCACTCACTTGTGTGTAAACGCCATAAATTTAGCCTTGTTATATTATTCTTTGCTATTTTATTTCTTAAACTCAGCTTATATAGGTATTACTTCTCAAAACTCAAGCGTTGAGCGCTAAAAGATCAATCCAATCTGAATAAGCGCTTCATAGAGATATAATTATAGGTATACGTAAAAACGAATAGTCAGACTCATAGGATAGTTAAAAGTTTCAATAGAGATGGTGTTGGTCTATTCAGCCTAGCTAGCTGTATCAATATACTCAAGAAAACTCTACATCTTTAGATGTAAACGCAAACGAAGCTAATTACAGCGTGTTTCGCGATGTAGGCAAGGCTTGTCAAAAAAGACCTTAGCGATAAATTTGCTATTTTGGGTAATTTTTGTCATTATTCGCGAAAGTGGTCAGACCAGAATAGGAATAAACATGTCCAAAACACAAAATCTACAAACACAAAGCGGCGATCGTATTGCCATTGTGGCGGGTTTACGTACACCTTTTGCTAAAATGGCAACATACTTTCATGGTGTACCTGCCGTCGACTTAGCAAAAATGGTGGTGAACGAGCTCATGATCCGCAACGATGTTGACCCCGCGGTTATTGAGCAGGTGGTTTATGGACAAGTTGTACAAATGCCAGAAGCCCCAAACATTGCTCGTGAAGTTGTGTTAGGCACAGGCATGGGCGTTAGCACCGATGCATACAGTGTATCAAGAGCGTGTGCGACAAGTTTCCAATCTACCGTCAACATTGCTGAGTCAATGCTTGCAGGCAATATTGAAGTCGGTATTGCAGGTGGCGCAGATTCAACTTCTGTCTCGCCAATTGGTGTATCAAAAAACCTTGGCCGCGCCTTGGTCGATTTGCAAAAAGCCAAAACAATGGGCCAAAAGTTTACTATCTTCAAAAAACTTGGTGTTAAAGATTTGCTGCCGGTTCCTCCTGCTGTTGCTGAATATTCAACGGGCTTGTCGATGGGACAAACAGCAGAACAAATGGCAAAAAGCCATCAAATTTCTCGTCAAGAACAAGACGCTCTTGCCCATCGGTCACATTCACTCGCTGCTGAAAATTGGGAAAAAGGCAATTTAGATGGCGAAGTCATGACCGCATATGCTGAACCTTATAAAGGGGCATTATCTAGAGATAACAATGTTCGGTTTGACAGCACTTTAGAAGGCTACGCTAAGCTTCGTCCTGTATTTGATAAAAAGCATGGTAGCGTGACCGCAGCAAATGCAACGCCGTTAACCGATGGTGCATCAGCTGTATTAATGATGACAGAAAGCAGAGCTAAAAAGCTTGGATATAAGCCATTAGGGTTTATAAAAAGCTATGCCTTTGCTGCTATCGACGTATGGGAAGACATGTTAATGGGTCCATCGTACGCAACGCCTATCGCGCTTGATAGAGCAGGCATGAGTTTACAAGACTTAACCTTAATTGAAATGCATGAAGCCTTTGCTGCGCAAACACTTGCTAATGTTAAAATGTTTGCCAGCGATACCTTTGCAAAAGAAAAACTTGGACGTAAAAAAGCAACAGGCGAGATAGACATGGATAAGTTTAACGTAATGGGTAGCTCAATTGCTTACGGACATCCGTTCGCGGCAACGGGGACTAGAATGATTACGCAAATGCTTAATGAATTAAATCGCAGAGGCGGCGGCAGTGGGCTATTGACAGCTTGTGCGGCTGGTGGTCTTGGTGCAGCTATGATAGTGGAGACAGAATAATGAGTGCCTTTTCTTTAGACAAACGTGAAGACGGTATTGCTATATTAACCATGGACGTACCTGGCGAGAGTATGAATACGCTAAAAGGTAGTTTTGGTGATGAAATTTCTATCATACTTGAGGATATCGAAAACGACAGCAGCATAAAAGGCGTTGTGGTAGCGAGTGGCAAAAAAGACTCATTTGTGGCGGGTGCTGATGTGAGTATGCTAGCCGCTTGTGAATCAGATCAAGATGCTGAAACACTCTCGAGCCAAGGTCAAAAAATCTTCGATAGAATGGTCGCCATTAACAAAACTTTTGTGGCTGCGATTCATGGTCCTGCTTTAGGTGGCGGTTTAGAGCTAGCCTTGGCATGCGATTATCGCGTATGTACTGATAGCGATAAAACACAACTAGGCTTACCTGAAGTACAACTTGGGTTGTTGCCTGGTAGCGGCGGCACACAAAGACTGCCTGCATTAATTGGTATTCAACAAGCCATGAAAATGATGCTGACTGGTAGTCCTGCACGCGCAAAACAAGCTAAAAAATACGGCATTGTTGACGATTGCGTGCCTCAGTCTATATTGATGGATGTTGCGGTAGCACTTGCTAATAAACCTGTAAAAAGCCGTTCACTTAAAAAGTCGATCACTAACAAGGTATTAGAAGACACGTCTTTTGGTCGCGGTATGCTGTTCAAAAAAGCACGCGAGCAGACACTATCTAAAACAAAAGGCAATTATCCAGCCCCCATGTACATTATAGATTGCATAGAAGCTGGGCTTGAAAACAGTAAAAAAGGTTACCAGACCGAAGCCAATTTGTTTGGTAAATTGGTGATGACGCCTGAATCTAAGCAGCTTCGTGAGATATTTTTTGCCACCACCGATATGAAAAAAGAAAGCGGTGTTGAAGGTGTTGAGCCAGGCAAAATTACTAAGGTTGGCGTTTTAGGCGGCGGGCTAATGGGCGGTGGTATTGCCTTTGTGAGTGCTACTAAAGCTAAGTTACCGGTACGTATTAAAGACATTAATGAAAACGGTATTGCTGGCGCCATTAAATACAGCTACGACATATTAAACAAAAAAGTGAAAAAGCGCTTTATGCTGAAAACTCAGATGCAAAAGCAGCTTTCAAATATTACTGGCTGCTTGGATTACTCGGGTTACAAATCGATTGATGTCGTCATTGAAGCAGTATTTGAAGACTTAGGCTTAAAACAAAATATGGTGGCTGATGTTGAGAAGAACTGTAATAAGAACACCATTTTTGCTTCAAATACCTCATCTATTCCCATTGGTGATATTGCTGCTAAGGCCAAACGTCCAGAAAACGTGGTTGGGCTGCATTACTTTTCGCCTGTCGACAAAATGCCTTTGGCAGAAGTCATACCGCATGAGGGCACTTCTGAACAAACGATTTCAACCACGGTTGATTTAGCAAAACGCCAAGGCAAAACGCCAATTGTTGTCAAAGACGGTGCGGGCTTTTATGTCAATCGAATTCTTGCGCCATACATGAGCGAAGCTGGCTTTTTGGCCACAGAAGGTCAACCGATAGATGCTATCGACAGAGCCTTAGTGAAATTTGGTTTCCCAGTAGGCCCTTTCAAGCTTCTTGACGAAGTTGGCATTGATGTAGGAACTAAAATTATTCCTATTTTAATGGCTCAGTTTGGCGATAGATTCTCTTCGCCAGAAGCGTTTGATAAGTTACTCGAGAACGACCGCAAAGGTAAAAAGAACGGTTCAGGCTTTTATGATTATTCAGGTAAAGCCTCTGATAAAAGCAATGGTAAAGAAGTCGACGAAACCATTTATAAACTGCTTGGGGTTGAACCTGCATCAAAATACACTGACTCGACCGTTGTTGAGCGAAGCGTATTGTTAATGCTAAATGAAGCCGCGATGTGCCTAGAAGAAAACGTTATCCGTAACCCTCGAGATGGTGATATAGGCGCAATATTTGGTATTGGCTTCCCTCCATTTTTAGGTGGTCCTTTCCGCTATATGGATAAACTTGGCATAGACCATCTAGTGTCGCGCTTAGAGCATTACGCTAGCACATATAGTGAAAAGTATAAGCCTGCCGATATCCTCATTAGCATGCGAGACAAGCAAGAGACGTTTTATAGTTAATATGAAATGTTTGGCGCGCACTTTGAGTAAACTACGACCCTAGTCGCGCGCCTTTTACAAAAACAGGCTAATAAAATGATAGTGTTTGGGCTAATAATTAGCTTTATATTTTGTACTGTCTACTTTCTGGTAGAAGCCGTTCGAAATGGTATGGCTAAAAAACGATGGGTAACCGTGGGTATAGTGCTAGGGCCAATGGCCTTGCCTATGTTTCAAGTGTCTAAAAAAATGGCTATTCGTAAAATCATTGGCTATGACAGCGTGTTTTTTAGTGCGTAAAGTCAGCAAAAGAACGTGATTCTTTTGTCCCAACTTTAGAACTACTCAAAACCACTTGCCCCAAGGTTGAATCACTTAACACTTGTAACGCTTGAACGATATGTTTGTTTTCAAGTGCTTCTAGTGCGCTACAAAGTTCTTGGTAAGCCTCTAAGGGGTTTTTATCTTCAAAATGCAACCATGCTCTTTTGGCCGTTTGGTTAATGTCTGCCTCGTTTGGACTCACTTGTTTGACAAGCTCAGAAGCAAGTGTATTTACCTCGACTTCTTTTGATTGCAATAAGCCAATAGCTTCGCTAATCGCTTGGGTAAACGCGCTTTCTATTTGTGCAAGATTGTGACTTGGTGACGACACGTACATTGCCAGACCCGGAAATTGGCCAATAGGCTTATAGCCTACGCCCAGTGCATAGCCCATTTTGTGCTCTTGTCTTAGTACTTTAAAAATCGTGTGTGAAAGTAACTTTTCTAACACAAGCGAACGAGCGGCTAAGTTGAGTTTACACTCGTGGTTAAGCGTGCTTGCATGTTGAGTATTGGCTTCTTCTTCATTTAGCACTGGGATATAGTGCCAAACAACATGTGTTTGTTGGTCTTTATTATCTTTGCTCGCGTTAACTTGAACATCTTCGCACACAATATGTTGTCCCGATTTAAGACGATAGTGACTTGTGGATGGTTTAGTTAAACCCTCTAGTTCATTAAATCTGCCGCTAAGTTGCCTAAAAAAGCGCGCCGCCGCGCCGCTTTGCCAATTACCAATGACTAAACTTTCTATATAGTTATGCTTGAAGTAAGTGCGTTGTTGTTCACTAATATCTTCAGCACACAAGTCTTTTAATATTTGGCTGGCTTCCTCTTCATAAATCTCATTTTGATAATACGCATTTAACTTAGAAAATAACAAATTGATACCACTTTGCTGATGAGGCGTTCGTGTGCTGTTTTGCGCGCTTTTTAGGTGTTTCTTGATGGCTGTATTGCTTGCTTTAAATTGCCTGATGGTATTAATTAATTCAATGCAAAGTAGTAATTGTCGCTCGCTAAGACCGCCTGTATGAACGGTAATGCCGTGATGATGTGCATATACTCTGTAATGAAGGCTGGCTAATTCAACATCAAAAAATTTTGTTTGCAGCGTTTCATTTAAACACGCAAGCCAAATTCGCTTAATAATTGTCTGCTTCACGCTTTGATACATTTGCGGATCGGTTATCGATACATAGCATTCCCCATTAGGCTTGTTGAAGGCCAAATGTTGATAAAATTTGAAATCAATATGTTGGCTGCGTAAATGGGTAAGTTCGGTGTCTGATGATTGTCTGATGACCATGCGCTGTCGTTCAGACATAAAAGGGTTTTGCCGCGGTTTTTCAAATATAAGGGGCGTGTTTGCCACTTGAGGTTGAATTGCACGAATCGAATACCCAACCCCATAGTGAGGACTAACTTGATCAACATAAGCATTTTTCAAAAACACATACACGCGAGAATGTGCTGGGTTTAGCTTTGAAAAAACGTGTGACAATGCATCGGCACTGTATATGCTGCTAAACGAGTCTTTTGTTGATTGGCCTTCATTGCTGCCTGGCGTGCTGTTTTTGCTGCAATTTGGACTCAAGGCTATTTCTCGCGACCGATTAATGCATTGTTCTAATAAGCCCATTTTGCTTTGCAAACCAACATTAAGTTTGTATTGCTTTGCCTTTTCTCTAAAGCGCCAAGCCTCTATCCCAGATTTATGCAAATAATCAAGATAGGCCTGAATATGGCTTAGTATAAGATGGGTGTTTTTCGAGCCCGATAAGGTCAACGGTATGCTAATTATCAACTCAAAAGTGTTGTTGTCTAAAGAGTTATAGTAGCTGCTAATGTCGGTGGCGTAATTCAACTTGAGTAGATTATCAAAAAGTCCATTAGGGTGCTTGCTTTCAAACAGATGAGTGAGTAACACAAAAACACTGTCAATATAATCTATATACTTGTTGCTTTGTTTGTCGACAATAAAAGTACAAATAAGTTGTTCATGTTTTCTCTGTTCAACTTCTATGATTTTTGCTAGATGTTCTGTCAAAAAGATCGGCGGTAGGCTAGGTGATGCATATGCTTGCTCAATTTCATTAATTGGCGCTGTTTCTAGCTTTGCAGATGGGTCATCGTTTGGGGGCAGCGATTCGTCGAGCTTACTTGCTAAATGTTGAGTAAAGGCACTGTTAATCAAACCTTCAATTTTTGCCTGTTGGCTATCAAAATCCTTTTCTAACAAACCAACGCATATACCAAAATTGTCATGCTGTAGCATGTTTTGGTGATATTGTTGAAGTAATGTTTTGGTATCTGTAATGCTTCGTTTTGATAGTGTCTCGAGATTGCCCGTGCTAAATAGGGCGAAGGGATGCGATTGATTGCACGTTGCTTTTTGTACCGACAATAGTCGCCTGACCGGATTATCTTTTTGCGATAAAAATTCAGCGTTGATTGCTTTTATTTCTCTTTCTATGGCTTCTTCTTTAAATAGCGGTGCTGTTAAACGGTCCATTAAGATGTCGCATGCGTCGTAAAAGCCTGACAAATCACAATTAAGCTGGATGTTGGTTGAATGATTTTCAGTCCATCCGTTAACTTGCCCGTTATGTTTGAACAAAAATTGGTCTAACGCGTCTGTTTTTTCATACCTAAGACTTGCATTAAATAACATATGTTCGTACAGGTGAGCGAAACCCTCTGGGTAGCCAATACAATCAAAGTGACCTTTGTTGAACGTCACTGAAATAGCGGCCTTACGGGTATTGGTGTTGTGTGAACTGTGTTTGATAAACACCAAGCGTGTGTGCGCTTGGTTTTCTACACTAATGTTATGTTGTTCACTTAAAGCGGGCGTTTGCAATCGTTAACCTATCAAAATTGTGCTAGCGTCAAATAAAGGAAACAAAATTACAGTCGTTAACTATTTGACGGTCATAAAGTGTACAAAAAACAAACAAGAATCAGCTAAAGCATTTAGAAATATTGTTGCTTACTTCATGTGTAATGTTTTTTGTACGTACACTATGGTCTTAATTTGTTTGTTGACGATATAAATACAGCTATGATGAATATGTGACGTCAAAAAACAACTTACTATTAGCATCTAATAGTAAGTTTACGTATTTTCAATAAATACAAAGCAAACATTGTGCCAGTAACATTGCCGTCTAGAGTCAGCTTCTTATTAATTGGTGGGTAGTTAAAGAATATATGATACTTATAATAATGCGCCACGGTGAAGCCGTTGATTACCGAGAGCCAGATCACACCAGAGCGCTAACCGATGTTGGTATGTCTCAATGCGAAAATGTTGGCCATTGGTTACATCAATTCTTACCTGGGGTTTATTCGAAAGAAAGTGCTCAAACACAAACCGCTATTTTGCCGAGTGCGCAAGTAGCAAATGCCTTGGTTAGCCCTTACTTGCGCACCCAGCAAAGTTTTGAGGCACTAAGTAAAGGGTTAAAGATTGTTGAGCAAACTACAACAGACTTGATAACGCCCAATGGTAATGCATGTCAGGTTGCTGATTTAATACATGGATATGCGACTGGGCCACAAGCGCCTCAGTCTTTAATTGTGATAACTCATATGCCATTAGTGAGTTTATTGGCTGACAAAGTCTGCCACGGTTTTAATGCAAAATATTTTGATACCGCCGATACCCTAGTGATTGATTATGATGAGCGCACTGGAATTGGCGCTCAATTAGCTTTTTATCAAGGAATTGATGAACAAAAAGAGGCATATTAGCGCCATGCAAAACATGTCGTTACCCATCACGCTTCAGCGCGCATTGCAACAGCATGTTGCTGCTGCCGATATTGAAGATGATGACGAACTACAGAATATTATGACTGGATTGAGTGAACTCAACGAAAAAGTTCAGGCTGTAAAAGAGCGCGCGCGTTTGCGCAAGCAAGAGGCACCTTAACAACTATCTACTTATTGCCCGTTTTATTCTCAGAATTCTCCTTTTCTGGCTCTTTATAAAATTCGGGAATGATCCTAACCGTTTTAATCATGTTTTCATTTATTTCAATCACTTCAATGGGGTAACCCGCCAAGCGTAAACTAGTTTGTGCGCTGGGCAAGTCTTCTAAATATTCTATAATCAAGCCATTGAGTGTTTTAGGCCCGTCGGTTGGGAATGACCAATCTAGTTCTTTATTTAACTCTCGTATGTTTGCACTGCCATCTACCAAAAAGCTGCCATCTTGTTGCTCTATGGCTTCTTTGCTGTAGTCGGGCACCATTGAGGTGGTAAAGTCGCCAATTATTTCTTCTAGTATATCTTCAAGCGTAAACAAGCCTTGAATATCGCCATACTCGTCAACCACCAAACCAATCCGCTCTCGTTGTGCTTGCATTTTATACATAAGTGAATGCAATGGTGTTGAATCTGGTGTGTAAAAAATTTCCCGCACAGCGCGCAGCATAGTGGCTTTAGTAAATTGATCTTTGCTTAATAAACGCAGAGCATCGCGCACATGCATAAAGCCAACGGCATCGTCTATGCTATCTCTGAACAGTAAAACGCGAGTGTGCTGCGAATGCGTGAGTTGCTTTTGTATAAGTTTCCAATCGTCGTTGATGTCAATGGCATAAATTTCAGAGCGGGGCACCATAATATCTTCAGCGGTTACTTTTTCGAGATCGAGTATGCTCATCAGCATTTCTTGGTGCTTTTGCGGGATCATCGTGCCGGCTTCGTGTACGACCGTGCGCAATTCTTCTTGGCTAAGTGCGTTTTCTGTGCCGTTAACGGGATTTATTCTAAGTAGCATAAGCACACCGTTTGTCATCAAATTAAGCGATTTTACAAATGGCGTGCACAAAAACAGCAGTGGTATGAGTATTACTGAGCTAGGAAAGGCAATCTTTTCAGGATATAGCGCGGCAAAGGTTTTGGGTGTGACTTCAGCAAAAATTAAAATAATTAAGGTTAAGGCAATGGTGGCAATTAGTGGCCCATAAATATCCCCATATAGCCTGCTGCAAACTAAAGTAGCAATTACTGTTGCCGCAATATTCACCAAATTGTTACCAATTAAGATAAGGCCAATTAAGCGATCGGGCCTAGCAAGTAGCTTTTCGACTCTCAGTGCACCGGCTTTACCTTCATTCGCTAGGTGTTTTAGGCGATAACGATTGATACTCATTAATCCCGTTTCGGAACTCGAGAAATAAGCAGATAAAAAGATGAGTACACCCAGCACAATCAGCAGGGTTGAAGTAGGGATAGCGTCCAATTAAGTGGGTCCTAAAAGTTGTGAAGTCGGTTTGTTAGCATGTTTGATTAAAGAAGCGCGATTACGTTAGCAATACTTCTTTCACCAAGCGGCTACCAAAATAGCCCAATGTTAACAAGCTTAAGCCTAACACGTTAAATATCACACTAACACGCGCCTTAAGGCCAATAAAATGATGAAGCAGAATACATGCCAAATAGCAAAGCAGGGCAATACTAGATAACAGGGTTTTGTGTGCGTAGCCGTCGGCCAGCATGTTTGGAATAAAAATAAAGCCGCTTAATAAAGATACGACCAGCAATGCAGTACCCATTGTCATTATCTTGTACAGTATATTTTCAACAGACAAAAGAGGTGGTAAGTGGCCGGTGATCATAATGCGGCTTTTTTGTTTTAACTGATAGTTTATAAAGGCAAGTTGGCAAGCGTATAACATGCTGATGCTTAACAGGCCAAATGCCAACAACGACAATAAAATATGGCTAATCATCCCAACAGACATTTGTACCGTGATACCTGTTGTTGCCGGAAAAAATATGTCAATGACAATAAAAAAAGACGACACAAAACAAACAACAGGTAAGAACAATAGATTGCGGATAAACTTATGCGCAATAAACATGGTTAAGGTTACAAGCCACGCAAGTAAAGTCGCAACAAAGGCTAAACTAAGTTGTTCGCCAGTATGCCCAACGGTATTGACAACAAGCACACCTAAATGACCACACAAGCCGGCCATCATTAAATATGGCGCATATTTATTAACAGCCGAAGACTGTTTAAAAAATTGCTGTGTGTATAGCGCGCCTGCGCCTAAATAACAGAATATAGCAAGTGTGAAAGCTACGTAAGTTAGCAACATTGATTAATTTAGTTGGCGGTAAAAATGCCAACTGTTCACTCCCTAACACAAATTTATTGAAAATTTTGAATAAAGTTAACGCAATCGTTACGATCACGCTACTGTTATTGTATACTCTTTATCAAATTAGAAAATACAAAATTGTAGTTTTATGTTTCAGAATCTTACTGACCGTTTGGGTCAAACACTCAAAAATATAAGCGGCAAAGGTCGTTTAACCGAAGATAACATCAAAGAAACGCTGCGCGAGGTCCGTATGGCCTTGCTTGAGGCCGACGTTGCACTGCCTGTGGTAAAAGATTTTATCAACAGTGTAAAAGAACGTGCATTAGGTATTGAAGTCTCAAAAAGCCTGCAGCCAGGTCAGATGTTTGTCAAAATCGTGCAAGACGAACTTGAAAAAGTCTTGGGTGATGGCACTGTTGGTTTAAATTTAGCGGCAACTCCACCTGCAGTCATTATGATGGCAGGCCTGCAAGGTGCAGGTAAAACGACCAGTGTTGGTAAGCTTTCAAAATATCTCACTGAGCGTGAAAAGAAAAAAGTACTCGTGGTCAGTGCCGATGTATATCGACCTGCGGCTATTAAACAGCTGCAAACCTTAGCTGAAGAAGTTGGGGTAGAGTGTTACCCGTCAAGCATTATGCAAAAGCCCATTGATATTGTGAATGCGGCGATTGACCATGCAAAAATGAAGTTTTTTGATGTCCTGCTAGTTGATACGGCCGGCCGCTTAGCGGTTGACGAAAAAATGATGGACGAAATTAAACAGCTTCATGCAGCTGTGAAGCCTGTTGAAACATTGTTTGTGGTTGATGCAATGACAGGGCAAGATGCTGCAAACACGGCTAAAGCGTTTAATGAAGCCTTGCCATTGACCGGCGTGATCCTAACTAAAGCCGACGGTGATGCTCGAGGCGGTGCTGCCTTATCGGTCAAGCAAATTACCGGTAAACCCATTAAGTTTTTAGGTATGGGCGAAAAAATTGACGCACTAGAGCCGTTCCATCCGCAGCGTATTGCCTCACGAATATTAGGCATGGGCGATGTACTAAGCCTTATTGAAGAAGTTGAACGTAAAGTCGACAAAAAAGCGGCCGAGCGCGTCGCGAAAAAAATTCAAAAAGGTAAGGGCTTTGACTTACAAGACTTTAAAGAGCAATTAGAACAAATGCGTAATATGGGCGGGATGATGTCACTTATGGACAAAATGCCGGGCATGGGCGGCATGAGCGCCAAAATTAAAGACCAAGCCAATGACAAACAGTTTACGCAAATGGAAGCAATCATTAATTCAATGACGCCCGGTGAACGTCAACGTCCTGATGTGATTAAGGGCTCTCGTAAACGCCGTATCGCCACGGGTTCGGGCACTCAAATACAAGATGTAAACCGCTTATTGAAGCAATTTACCCAAATGCAAAAAATGATGAAAAAAATGGGTGGCGGCAAAATGAAGAACATGATGCGCGGAATGGGCGGCATGGGCGGTGGCATGCCAGGCGGAATGGGCGGAATGCCTGGCGGTGGCTTGCCTCCTGGCATGAAGATGCCGCCGGGAATGGGTGCGTTTGGACGCAAAAAATAATGTGAATACTCATAAAATGAATATAATGGCGGTGGTAACTTTTTTATACTCATTTTTGTGTATAGGGTTGCTACACAGTAGTGCGAATGCACAAGAGTTGACAGGCACGCTTTTAGTCGTCAATAAATCTGATGATAGTATAAGCGTAATAGACATTGAAAGTGCCGGTATTATCAATACTTTGCCAACCGGTAAAGGACCGCACGAGTTAGTCGTCACAAACGATGGCTTATGGGCGATTAGCACTGATTTTGTGGGCGGCAACAGCTTAACTGTATTTGATGTGCAAGCACAAAAAGTCGCCAGAACCATTGACCTAAAAGACTACCCTGGGCCACACGGTATTCGTGTATTAGCCAATCAGCGAGAAGTGGCTTTTACCTCAGGTAGGAGTCGTTACTTAGTGTTCGCTAATATTCATACCGGCGAAATTACAAGAGCCATTGCGACCAACCAAGATACCACCCATATGGTCGCCATTGCAGATAACGAAAACTTTGCTTATACCACCAATATTCGCTCAAATAGCATTTCTAAAATTGACCTTAATAGCAATAAAATAAACAGACAAATAGCCACAGAACTCTCGCCAGAAGCCATTAATATTACTCGTGATGGAAATGAACTCTGGTATGGTGCCAATAAAAAAGGTTTGGTAACTGTATTAGACCTAAACACAAATAAAAAACTTGCTCAATTTGAAGGATTCTCTTTTCCTTACCGAGTGCTGTTTTCACATGAAGAAAGACAAGCCCTAGTGCCAGACTTTCAAAATCACAACATACGATTTTTTGACCGCATTACTAAACAAGAACTAGGCAAGCTTTCCCTAGAAAAAGAAGCAGGACCACAAGGCATAACGCTGCATCCAAACAAAGATATTGCCTTTTTGTCACTAAATTTAAAAAATAAAATTGTGGCCATTGATATTAACACCAGAAAAATTATTCAAGAATTCCCCACCGGTAATAACCCTGACGGCGTTGCTTTTTCGAGCGTTGTTCTGCCTTTAAAATAAACTTCACTCTAGTCTTTTTTTTTGATTTGACAGATGTACTGTGTGTCGTATAGTATAAATACTGTGTATTAAACAGTATGCGTTGCACAGTATTTTGCTCATCGGCTAAAGAAGAGCGATCAAAGGGTCAGAGTCATTGAAATTTAGAAACAGTCACTAATGGACAAATAGAATGAACGACAATCAAAGTGACATGAACAATAGCAAGTCTAACGACAAGCGTAGTAATAAGCTAAGGCTCGAACTTCGCCGTGGGGCGCTTGTTCTAAGTGTTTTAGCGTCTAGTAAAAAGCCACAATACGGTTATTCACTGCGGAAAAGCTTAAGCGAAGCTGGCATTGAGATAGACGAGGGGACACTCTATCCATTAATTAGGCGCCTTGCTGATCAAGGGCTTCTTGATAGTGAATGGAAAAACATGGATGGCCGAGAGCGTCGGTATTACACGCTAAGCAGCCATGGAGAGTCGACCTTGCAGGAACTGAAGCGTGATTGGCACCAGTTAAATAATAGTATTTCAGCATTATTGGAGAAAGTATAATGGACTTAATCGACAGATATATACTCGCCGTAAAGCAAGCTCTGCCTAACGATAAACGAGACGAGATAGGAAAAGAGCTCAAGGCAAACTTACAGGATGAAATTGACGGGCATTACGAGCAAAGTCAAGCTAAACAATCAGAGAGTAAAGTTATTGAAAGTGTTTTAGAGAAACATGGTCACCCTGAACTTAGCGCCCGACTCTATTATAAAGAGCCCGCGTTAGTGAGCAGCGCTAATATGCGTTTATACAAACGTGTGCTTTATCATGCTGCAGCCGCTTTGTTTGTATATGCGTTATTGAAAACCTCGCTACTAATGCTGCAAGATGAATCAATCAACCCCTTCAGGTTAATATTCCAAAGTGTAGGTATTTTTATGGAGAGTGTCGCTTGGTTGTTTTTGGTACTGACGGTCTTGTTTTATTATCTTGGTAAAACTATCGATTTAAATAAGTGGCAGTACGGAAGATGGTCCGTAAAATCATTGCCAGAAGGGGCTTTAATAAAGATTAAAGCATCAGATACCATTTCAGACTTAATCACCAACAGCTTTATATTGCTGGTGTTATGGACGCCCTTATGGATGAACGAATCCTTATACCAACAACAATTAGTTTCATTAGCACCTGCAGCCGAGTATTGGCGAATAATCCTAACGGTTTTATGTGTCCAATCTCTTATTCAAGCTTTGTATCGATTCACGCAAACATACTGGCGCAAATCCACAAGCTTTGCATATTTATGCGACTTGTTAGTTTTCGCTTTTGCTAGCCTATTTTTAGCCCTAACCAACGATTTGCTCATATTGTCACCAGAACTTGCAGCAAACACTGATTTAAATTGGTTGCTCAATACCATCACACAGTCAAGCCACTATATATTGTTTTCAATTTCAGGTTTGCTGCTTTTTCTAGCTTTTTTTGAATACAAAAGATGGATTAAGTTAAGCGCCTAATATCAAGTATTAAGGGGTAAAAGTATCAAGGCGTCAGGGAGTGCACCAGCAAAATTTTGGTCGTTTATAAATTAAAGGATTGTATAGTTATATATGAAAATGTATATTCATATATAGATTGTCGAGCTTGATTTATGTGCAGCTTAATCGCTGAACAGGGTCACCATTTTTAATATTTTTTTCGACGTAGTGTCGTTTAAGTTCAATTGATATTTGTGTTTTTGCAAATATCATTTGTATTGCAAGGAAAATACAGTGCAGGTACCAAATAATAGATTGTCCATCATTAAAGACCCATTGCGTTATTTGCTATCTGCCTTGCAAGTGATTATCAGTATTTTTGCTTTTAGTGCATTAGCGATTGAGCAAGACGATCCAAAACTTACCGAAGTGTGGACACCAATCCCAGCTCAAGTGCGCCCTGCAAAAGTACCAAATGGGCCACCTTCCGATGCCATTGTATTGTTTGATGGAAGTGATTTGTCTGAATGGCAACATTGGGACAAAACTGAGCCTAAATGGACTTTGAGTGATGGCGTGATGACCGTGAAACAAAACGCAAATTTTGTGATATGCAATTGCATCTTGAATGGCGCTCGCCTGCGCTAGCGTCTGACGCTGATAATCAAAAAAAGGGGCAGCAACTCGGCAATAGCGGTATTTATCTGCAAAACAAATATGAAGTACAAATATTAAACTCATATAACAATCAAACTTATGCAAATGGGCAAGCGGCGTCTGTCTATAAGCAAAGCCCACCGCTAGTTAACGCTAGTTTAGCGCCTATGCAATGGCAAACATATGAGATTATATATCGCGCACCACGATTTGCTGCGTCGGGCGAGATTATCACGCCAGCAGCGATCACGCTTTTACATAATGGTGTGTTGGTTCAAAATCATTTCGAATTAGCCGGCCCTACTAAATATCGAGGCAAGCCAAATTACGATAAAGCACATGGCTGCGATTCGTTCTACTTACAAGACCACGGCAACACCGTAAGTTTTCGAAATATTTGGGTGCGTGAATTATGAACACACCTCGATTAAGTATGAAGCGCTATTTTTCTGTTCAATTTTCTGCTGCCTTACTGGGTCTTGCCGTTTTTTGTTCTTCGAGTGTTTTCGCGATTGCCAATAGCGAAGGTGTAAATAACTTTGAGCAAGTTGAATTTGCGCAAAATCGCAGTTGGACGCTGGCAGACACTGTCACAGTAGATCAAGACAAAACAGGGCTGATCGTTCAAGCAAATAAGCATTCTCAAGACGTATTAATCAATCAACCAATAAACGGCGATGTTGAATATTCTCATTTGCAAACAGTAAATAGCTATCATGATGTCAGTGTTTATTTTGAGTTTTACATTACCTCAAGTACCAATGCAGGTGTCTTTTTAGCCGATCGGTACCGTATAAGCATTAATGATATTTATGGCAAAAAGTCATGGTGGTCAGGCTCAATGGGCGGCATTTTTCCGAGGCGAGATGACGATCGTGAATGGAAAAATTATGATGGTGTTAAAGCAATAGCAAATGCATCAAAACCGGTGGGAGAATGGCAAAGCCTGGCCATCAAATTCAGAGCTCCTCGCTTTGATAAAAATGGCGTAAAACTTGAATATGCACAATTTATTGAAGTACTAGTCAACGGTAATACAGTACTAGAAAATGCGGTAGCGACTGGCCCAAGTGCATGGGCGCCTGAAAAACATGATGCTGCCCATGGGCCCATTTCATTTATTGGAACCGGCGGGCCAATTGCTATTAGGAATCTTAAAATACTGCCAGCTGATTTTAGTGATGTTAAGCCGGCTAAACCAGTTGCAGATATTGATAAAGCCCCTTTAGACAAAGAGCAAGGCAAGCCAATGCTAAATCTTGTTGAGGTGGGTAAACAAATTTTCTTAAACAAAGGCTGTAAAGAATGCCACTCGGTCGACGAACAATCAGATGCTGTTAAAACAGGTCCTAGCCTGTGGGCCACTTTTTCACCTAAGCCAAAAGCGCAGCCTGTTTTTGATGGGCAAGAAGATTTGCATACTACGATGCTGGCTGACACCGAGTATTTCGAAAAAGCTATTCGCCAACCTAATTTGCATATCGCAAAGCGTATACAAAGCGATGGTTCACTAAAACAGTTTTTACCCATCATGCCTGCATTTTCAGAAGAGATCTTAAAGCAAAGTGACTTAGACGCCTTATACACTTATTTGTTGTCGCTAAATCCTGACGACAGCGAATTTGGTAAAGGGAGCAGCTATGTTTGGCAAGCGGCGCCTGCAAAGCCGTACGTCTTAGATGAAGACTTGAGCGCAGAATTAATGGGGCAGTCACCTAGAATAATGAGAGTAAACATTGGTGATGACGTCTCGGGGCGTGCATACCATGTTGGCCTACCAAATAAAATGAGCTACAGCTTTGACCCTCGAACGCTCTCTATTGAAAAGGCATGGTTTGGCAGGTATTTGTCGCTTAAAAATGAAAAGCGAGGTCGTGCCGATGAGGCTAGCGCGCCAGGTGTAAATGCGAAAGTATGGCCTAGAAGTATGTTATCAAGTTTATTCCAACCATTATTAAACGACGACACTCTTGTTGATTTTAGTTTTAAAGAGCCCGCAAAAATCAACAAAGACATTGTAAGTTCTTTTCTTGCGCATAAAACCGATTTTGCAACCGAGATTGCTAAAATCGATGCTAATTTTGCAGGTGTGAAGACCGACATAGACGCTGTGCCTGTTTTTCAATATACAGTCAATGACAACGAAGTATCGCTGCAAGTTGAAATTTCTCCCTCAGGTGAATTAGACGCAACATTTGATTTTAACAATGCTCAGCCTCAACGCTTATCAATTCAAAACAGTGACTTAGCTACTGTTTCTGTTGGTGTTGGCCGTATCGAAAATGGTATATGGTACGTTCCTGCGGGTAAGCATAATGCCGTTAAATTTACGGCTAAATTTACAAAGGCAACAGACATTAATGGCTTGGATAAAACCGAAGATCCCAAGATTGCCGATAAAGCCTATACACAAACTAATGCAAAACAAGCAATGGTTTGGACTCAAGCTAGCCCCGATAAACACGTCTTGCCACCGGGCTTTATACTTGAAGATGCGTCGCCTCCCTTAGACATGTTTTCTCGTCCTATGTTGTTTGAGCCTTTAGGCATTGCTTTTAGTGATGCTGGAAGCGCCTTTGTTAGCACGCGTACCGCAGGTGTTTGGAAGGTCACTAATGGCCATTGGCAGCAATTTGCACAAGGTGTGTTTGGCTCCCTTGGCTTAGTTGTTGAATCTGAAAGCAGTGTTGTGATTGGCGAAAAACCAAGTCTTACCCGCTTGTTTGATAAAGATTTGGATGGTTGGTCTGAAGCGCGCGAAATTTTAACGGATGATTTTAGATTTAATAGTAATTACCACGAGTATTTGCACGGGCCAGTAGCACTAAAAGACGGCGCATATATGTTCACCTTAAATCTTGGTCATGGCTTACCGGGCGGTTACTCAAGTAATGGCACGATGTCAACGTCGGGCGGGTATCGCGGTTGGGCAATGGTCGTAGACAGCAACAATCAAATTAAGCCCTATGCGTACGGCCTTAGAAGTCCTGCCGGTCTTGCAAAGGGCCCAGACGGCGCAGTTTATTATACTGACAACCAAGGGGATTACTTTGGCACATCAAAGCTTCATCGTGTAAAAGAAGGGGCTTATTATGGACACCCTGCAAGCCTAGTTGACTTGCCGAATATGACAATTAATAGCGACGCAATAAAATGGAAGCAGCATATTGCTAAACGCGACGTTGCTGCTGTATTACTGCCTCATGGGCTTACCATGAATTCGCCAGGCAGTCCTGTTTGGGACCTAACAAATGGACAATTTGGACCATACCAAGGGCAAATGTTTATTGGTGACCAGTCTCAATCTAGTATTTATCGAGTGGCGACAGAAACCATAAATGGGGTAGAGCAGGGAGCCTTAATGCCGTTTATGTCAAACACGGCCTCTGGCGCGATGAGGCTCACCTTTTCGCCAACCGACAGCAGTATGTGGATAGGTCAAACAGGTCGAGGTTGGTGGGCAAAAGGCGGTAACATGACCGCATTGCAAAGAGTCGTGTTCGACAAACAGGCAATTTTTCAGTCAGTTCATTCTATCAGTATTACACCAAAAGGATTTGTTGTGAACTTTACTCAGCCCGTCAATACCATCGAACAAGAAAGCTACAAAAATCTCAAAATGAGCTCGTGGTACTACCTTGAAGACTTTAATTATGGCTCAGCCGAAACCGGCTCACGCAATGAAAAAATAATTAACTATGCATGGTCGTCTGATGGTACTCGGTTAGAGTTAGAACTTGCAGACTTTGTTATTGATGAGAAGCCAGCGATCGCGACTTCTCGGGTTTATCAGTTTGATTTAGCGAATACAGCGTTTGCTGAAGATGTGATGCATAGCTTTTATAATAAGGCTTGGTATACGGTTAATGCGATACCCGAGAGCGAGTGATTCTATTGATGGTAAAAGTGTCGTAGGCTCGTGTTGCAAGCTCTGTGTTGCAGCTATAAGTTTTTTAATTGGGCAAAAAAAGAATTACTGTCAAAACCTTCTGTATTAGTGCGCCAGTTGAGTTTATGTAGTTTTGTATCACTGCACAGGCTGGCGAATTCAGATGCTGAGTATTCGTGAGATAATTTTGCTTGAAGTGATTTTATTTGGCTATTTTGTGTAGGAAGATTCAATATATCTTCTTTAACAGAGGGGATATTTTCGAATGCTATTGAAATAAAATAGTCAATAAGGAAGTAATCCACTAACACATCAAATTGATTGTAATACGTCACAAAAGCGTCTGATAAAAACTGATAAAGAGGATGCTCAGCGTCTCCGCCTAAACAATATGCAGTCCACCTTCCATCTGACACAAAATCAGTTCGCTTGTTATGTTTAATCGAATAGAACGAACGAGTAAGTTCAATGTTTAATGGAGCGCTTACAAATAAGCTTGCATCTAACCAGATCCCACCGTGCTTTTTTAACAAGGCGGCTCTCAATATGTCGCTAAACTGCTGAACGGTTATTATGCCGGCTTCGAATTTGTTTAAGAGCAAAACGGGTATGGAAACAAACTCTTTAAAATTGTCTTTTGTGACGAATTCGTGCTGAAAAGTTCGACAATTTCGTTTACTTGATTCTACGCACACTTCTATGATTGGCGGTAAATTGCTTTGCCCATCCCACCAGAAAAGCCAAACTTTTTTGTTTGAGGAGGATAAATGTATAGCTTTGTTATCATACTTGGAGAAATCAAAAGACAAGTTCGACATTAGCCAATTGATGATAGCCTTATGCTTTTTTCGACAAACTATGCCTTTAAACCGTCCCATATATTGTCGATAGTGGAAAAGTGTTGCCCAAAACATCACCCTTACACCAACAAACTTCAACTTAAGCAGTGATTTCTTCATTAACACTGACTTTTCAAAACCTGCTCTCGCATTTCAATAATATGCCCATTATCATCAAATCCTAAAGCAATCATATTACCGCTCTCAAAATCTATCGATTTTTTCGTTTTACCTGGAAATAACAAATCCATTACCTCTTGAGAAATTTGAATAAGCTCTTGTTCGCAGGTGATTAACGAAAGTCCACTATCGCTTTTGACAACGCTGGCATAGGTTTGGTGATGCAAAACACGCTCAGTTTGTTTTGTCTCTAAACCGTCAAGCGCTTGTTGATAATTAATTTTACGCTGTGTGGCGTTATTCGCAATTGGTAGGTTATTCGACGACTCGTTATTGGCCAAAACACCGTGTGGTGTATTTGTAGATTGTGCTGGCAAATTGTTGGGCGTATCGCTGCCATCTAGCACATGAAATTGAATCGATAAATAGTCGTTAGGTGACAATGACACAAGTTCAGTATTTTTTTGTTGCTGATTAATTAATTGCATGCTCACGACTAAAAAGGCTAGCGCGCCGGTAATTGCTAAAGCACTTATTTTAAAATATTGAGAAAAGTCTACCTTCCACCAAGGTGTTTGCTGTGGCTGCGAGTGTGCGAGCTTATTAAGCATCTCCGTTTTAATTGCATCTGGAGATTGGTAGCGACGCTTGCGACTTTGATAGAGCGCATCAATGTGCTTGCTTTCATCCTTGTCTATTTGATCACTCATAAGATGGCTCCAGTAATTGCTTAAGTTTTGTGCGGGCATAGCGCAAACGCGTTTTGATGGTTTCTTGTTTTGTGTTGGTCATGTTGGCGATATCGCTTACGCTAAATCCCTCTTGTTGTAAGCAAAACGATTCGCGTTGTTCAAAGCTAAGTTTGGCAAGCGCACGGTCAAAGGCGTCGTCAAAATGTTGCGAAGATAGAGTACTTTCAAACGTGTCATCTTGATTTTGTCCAGTAAATTGAGACAAATTAATATCACTTAAGGTCTCATCGTCAAGTTCTTGCCAGCGTTTTGTTTTGCGATACTCGTCAATTAAGGCGTTACGAGCAACGGTAAACAGCCAAGCTTTGACGCTACCAGCACTATGATAGCTATGAGGCTTTTCAATGACTTTTAGCCATGTTTTTTGCGCAATATCTTTTGCGAGGGTGGCGTCACTTAGCGTAATTAAATAGTGATATAGGTCGTCGGCAAATTGCTGATATAAGGCTTCTAATGCTTTTTTGTCGCTACTCATTATAAAATCAGCCATTAACGCTTCGGCTTGGCGCGTGCTTTTTTGCTCGCGCGCGGCCGTACTTTTTATCGTATTTGGCAAAAATATAGTGGGTAAAAAACTAAACATCAGCGCCTTATATCCTCATGGTTATGTGTAGAGTCGGGTATTTACCCGTCGTTTGCAAGTGTGAAGTCTAATCTTACTTGCAAACCTGACATGCCTACTGCTTGGCCTGCGACCAATTTGGGTTGATATTTCCATTTGCTTAACGCTCGTTTAGCGCTGCGCTCAAAGGTGTTTCTAGGCTCGGCGTTAACAACTTCAATATCAACAACACTGCCGCTAGGTGATACACCAAAGCGAAGCTCAACAAACCCTTCTATGCCATTGCTAGCAGGGCGTGATGGATAACTGGGCGGTACTCGCACAAGAGGACGAGGCTGCTGATCTACCGGCGCAACGTTAAATTCAGTTTTAGCGATTTTAGTAGAGGGGATGATGACCTTGTTGCTAAAACCTATCGATGGGTCTGCTTTTATCGGCTCTATCGCAGGTGAATCTGGTATTTCAGGAACTTCTTGTGGCTTTGGCAAGGGCTTCCTTTCAACAATGGGTTTATCTTCAATATCTAATATAGACGACACCATTACAATAGGTTCAGGCGGTGCAACTGGCGAGGCGTCTTGTTTGATAAGCAAGTGCATTACTACAAATATTCCAAACGTCATTATTGCGCCAAGCGCTACGCTGCCAGCAACTCTTGTAAAAGGAACACTCGTTTCGCTAGTGCGATTGGGAAATAACATCTGCTCAGAATGAGGCATATTCATCGTGTTTTGTGTGCTTGTCATAGCATTCTCCGTATTTATGAGTAAAAGCGTTATTGGCAAAATTAACAAAAGTGGCAAACCATTAACGTAATGAGTGAAAATCATGAAAGCACGAAGCTTATTACAAGCTTTATGACGCACGTTCTTGAGAGAAACGCATTAGCTCAATAAAAGGGGTGAAGTTATTTGCAATTTAGTACGAAATACGTATAATTCGCGCACTCTTTTTCCCACGTAGCGGGGAGAAGAGTATGTTTAACGGTAACGCTACAACGAGTTTGAGGCATATATGGTTACTATTCGTTTA
>CAYURD010000019.1:20411-50034 GCA_964446865.1 uncultured Glaciecola sp. | reverse complement strand
CTTAACCGATCAGTATTACGCCTTCGCGAGGATGACGAGGAAGTCTTAACCGATCAGTATCACGCCTTCGCGGGAATGACAGGCGTTTTTATGTTTATGATCTATTTCTTAATTTGGCGATAGACAAATAGTAAAATTAGCGCACCAACGACGGCAGTAGCCATGCTTGCAAGACTAAACTCGCCCATGCTGCCAAGTCCAAAAAATGAACCGACCCAGCCGCCAACAAATGCGCCAGCGATACCTAAGAGAGTGGTAATGATGAAGCCGCCGCCATCTTTGCCTGGCATGATCCATTTAGCAAGGATGCCTGCGATTAAACCAAATATGACCCAAGAAATAATACCCATGGTGACTCCTTTTTAATTGTTATTATTGAGCTAACGAAATCATGGTTTCGTTAGGTAATACTTTTTCAGTTTAGAGTGTAAAAGTCAAGTCGCCGTTTACAAACTCACCCTTTTGTAAGGCCGGTACTCTGCCTTCCAAAACAAACTCTCTATTTTTTGTTCAAGAACATCGTCAGGTAACGTTAACGCTAGCTCTTGTTGCATTGCCACTTTGGCCACAGCAAAGGCAATTTTACGAGATAAGCTCGATATTTCTGTTAAACGAGGCAACAAATAATCTGATTCGCCGCTTGCTAGTGGAGACGCGTCAGCAAGCGCATTACTTGCTGCCATTAACATCTCATCACTAATAAGTGACGCTTTTGCAGCAATTACGCCTAAACCTATTCCTGGGAATATATAACTATTATTGCATTGGGCAATAGGGAATTCTTTGTCTTTGTAAGTGACCGAATTAAACGGTGAGCCTGTCGCGATTACCACTTTACCATCACACCATTCTATAACTTGCTCAGGGCGAGCTTCAACTTGTCTTGACGGATTGCTCAGCGGGAAAATAATAGGCACGTCAGTATTTTCTGCCATCGTCTTTATCACTTGTTCGGTGAATAAACCTGGCTGGCCTGACACACCAATTAAAATGTTGGGTTTAGCACAATTGACGACATCAAGAAGCGACGCATATTCGCCGCTGAACGACCATGACGTTAGCGCACTAGGAGTTTGCGCAAGCTTTTGCTGAAAGTCTCGCAAATCTTCCATACCATCAGTTAACAAACCAAAGCGGTCAATCATGAAAATACGCTCGCGAGCCGCTTGATCGCTAAGCCCTTCAAAGACCATCTGTTGTACTAACATTTCAGCAATACCACAGCCTGCTGAGCCCGCACCAACAAATGCAACTTTCATATTTGACAGTTTATCTCCACGCGCTTTTACCGCCGCTAAAATAGTACCAAGCGTGACCGCGGCGGTGCCCTGAATATCATCATTGAAGCAACATACCTGGTCACGATACTTTTGTAACAATGGCATTGCATTAGGCTGAGCGAAGTCTTCAAACTGTATCATCGCTTCAGGCCAGCGCGACTTCACTTCACTAATAAACATATCCAAAAATTCGTTGTATTTTTCTTGCTCTATTCTTGGATGACGCGCGCCCATATACATTGGATCATCCAATAATTTTTGATTATTGGTACCGACATCTAGCATAACAGGTAAGGTGTAGGCTGGGCTTATACCGCCACAAGCAGTGTACAAAGATAACTTCCCGATAGGTATGCCCATGCCGCCAATACCTTGGTCGCCTAAGCCTAATATACGTTCACCGTCGGTCACCACAATGACTTTAACTTTACGTTTGGTCGCATTACGCAAAATATCGCCCATCATATGGCGTTCGTCATAACTTAAGAACAAGCCGCGAGAAGAGCGATAGATATCTGAAAAACGTTCGCAAGCCTCACCCACTGTTGGCGTGTAAATGATAGGCATCATTTCTTCAATATGCTTTTGCAAAAGTCGATAAAACAAGGTTTCATTATTGTCTTGTATCGCCCTTAAAAAGATATGCTTGTTTAAAGGACTAACAAAGCTACTGTACTGCATATATGCGCGATCAACCTGCTCTTCAATAGACTCGTACCTTGGCGGCACCAAGCCTAGCAAATTAAAAGATTTACGCTCTCGCTCAGTAAACGCACTGCCTTTATTTAACAGCGGAGTTTCGAGTAAAGCTGGGCCTGCATAATGTGTGTATAAATAGCGCTGGTTGTCTGTTGACGACATATATGTGCCTTTGCAGTGTTGTTTATCGGTTTAACTAAATTATTATGAGTATAGTATTTTTGCCAAATTAATCAGAACAAATCGTCTAAAACAGGTTCTGGTTCGTCTACTTGCTCTATTGGCAGTTCAAAATTGTTGTTAGCAACAAAGGTCGTTGGCTCTGTGCCTTTTAAAAAATATTCAAACATTGAAGACGAATCAGTTCTTCTAGTCAATAAACCTGTTGCTCTGTCAATACGCACACGCACAATGTCTTCAGGTATTTCTTTACTACCTTGTTTAACATCTTGAAGCGCTGTTTGCATGAACCTGATCCATGCAGGTTGTGCTGCCTTTGCGCCGTCTTCAGCATTTATCATGGCATTACCGATAAAATTAAAACGAGTAGGATTTTTGTTAATCAAATTTTGATTCCGCGATGCGCGTCCAAGCTGCCTAACATTGTCATCAAATCCGACCCATGCGGTTGCCACCAAGCCTGGCGCAAAACCTGAAAACCACGTATCGCGTGAGTCATTTGTTGTGCCTGTTTTACCGCCAATGTCTGTGCGCTGGAGTAAATTTCGTGCTCTCCAACCTGTTCCTACCCAATAGGTATCGGTATTAAAGCGGCCATTTCCACGCACTGCTGTGCGCATCATTTCAGAGACTAAAAACGCGGTTTGAGGCGAAATCACGCGAGGAGCAGACTGCATCTCATTTCGTGTAAACAGTGGCGTTTCTCCTTGATTGTTTTGCGCTTGCTCGCTTTGCCCTTGTTCACTTTCGTTGGCAACGCTATTTTCACCTGCCAGTTGAGCGGCTAAAAGCGCTTCAATGTCATCTATTGCAGTCGCTTCTTCCTGTTCTTTTTGCCGCTCTTTTTGCTGTTGGCTAAGGACTTCATTTGCGTTAAAAGTGCCGTCCCGGTTGTACCCTTCGCAAGGATCACATGCATAAACGGGTTCTGCTTGCCAAATAGTTTGACCTGCGCTGTTTTCGATTCGGTCTATAAAATAAGGGCTAACCGCAAATCCACCGTTTGCGATAACAGCAATACCGGTAGCTGTCTCAAGCGGGGTATGCGAGCCAGAACCTAAAGACATGGTCTCATCTTGTGGAATTTCAGAGCGGTCAAAGCCAAAATTACTCAAATATTCGCGCGTTGCTTCTAGGCCAACGCCTCTTAATAGTCTTACTGATACGACATTTTTTGATTTACCCAGTGCCACTCTCATGCGAATAGGGCCATCATATTCTGCGGGAGAATTTTGTGGTCGCCAAGCCACGCCCGACGACGCATCCCACTGGTTAATTGGCGCATCATTAATCACCGACGCAAGGGTATAACCGTTGTCGATAGCGGCAGCGTAAACAAATGGCTTAATATTAGAACCCACTTGACGCTTTGCTTGTGTCGCTCGATTAAATTGACTGTGATAGAAACTATACCCGCCAACAACAGCTTCTAATGCACCGTTAAAGGGGTTTAATGCGACAAATGCACTTGTTGCATCAGGAAACTGAGATAACTGCCATACATTGTCTTGGTCACGTTGCCTAATATAAACGAGCATGCCCTCTTGCACTACGTCAGTGGCAAGCTGAGGGTCAGGCCCTTGAGTTTGATCATCAATGTAAGGCCGAGCCCAATCTAGCCCATCCCAAGAAATCTGAATCTCGTCGTTGTCTTGTGTCATTACCCAAGCCGATTGTTCTTCAGTGCGCATGACGACCGCTGGAATCAAGGGGCCAATCTTGTCTATATCAGCCAATATTTCGATAAGTTCCTCACGTTCAGGACGAATAAACCCGCCTTTATCTTTACTCAAAGTATCAATATCTTCTTGTGTTAAAGGCAAGGTGTAGCCTTGTGCTTCCAACTTTTCTAGGTCTAAGGGCGTCCATATTTGTGCAATGGGTCCGCGGTATCCGTGACGCTCATCGTAATCATGCAGATTTTGCACAACCGCTTTTTGAGCAGCCTCTTGACGATGAGAAAGCGCAGTAGTAAATATTCGAAGTCCACTGGTCTCAGCCGTTTCTTTGCCATAAATCGAGATGATTTCGTTGTACGCTAAATCGGCAAGATAGGGGGCATCTAATTCAATTTCAGCGCCGTGGCGTTTTGCTGGCACATCTTCATTCGCAGATTGCTCAAATTGATCTTTGGTGATGTAGCCTTCATCTAACATGCGCAGTAAAACAATTCGTCTGCGTTCTTTTGATAAGTCGGGACGGGTAACCGGGTTTAATACCGATGGGCGCTGTGGAATACCCGCAATCGTCGCTAGCTGGGCTAAACTCAATTCAGATAAATCTTTTCCATAATAAACTTGCGCTGCAGCACCCACCCCAAATGCGCGATGTCCTAGCTCTACTTTGTTGAGGTAAAGCTCTAAAATTTCATCTTTGGTAAGCTCTTGTTCCATTCGTAACGCAATGAACACCTCTTTTATTTTACGGGTATATTCTTTTTTGCGTGTTAAGCCAAAAAAGCCTCTGGCGAGCTGCATCGTTAAGGTACTTGCACCTTGTCCTTTTTCGCCGGTCATAAGCAAATTTAGCGCGGCTCGCCCGACGCCGATTGGGTCAACACCATAGTGTTCGTAAAAGCGTGAATCTTCAGTCGCAATAATAGCCTGTACCAAGGTCTCGGGGACATCTTCTAGTGAAACGGGTATTCTTCGTTTTACACCATATTGGGAAATTAATTGTCCATCTTTGGTATAAATTCGCATAGGCGTTTGTAATTCAACATCGCGTAAGACTTCGACGCTTGGCAGCTCGTCTTCGTAATAGAAATATAGACCAACGACAGCAATGACGCCCACTAAAAGGCAGGTTACACAAAATAGAAAGAAACGTTTTAAATATTTCACAAGGATCGGCAAACTCAAAATAAATGTTGAAAAACACTCAAAAAATATACGTATGTGTCGTTAACAGATACATACGAAGACATAAACATCAGTATGATTACCATCACATGATACTGTAAACCACATTAGGCTACCATGATATGAAGTCGCTTTTTTCAAAAAAAGCTAAAACAATTATCGGTTTAGACATCGGCACGAAGTATATCAAGGCCGTTAGTCTAGATGTTACCGAGTCAAGCACACGAGTGCTGGGCTATGCGTGCGAACCTATTACCGGCAATGCTTTTGCAGAACGAGAAATCAAAGATTTTGAAGCAGTAGGCAAAACACTTAAAAAAGTGAAGATGTCGTTAAAAGCAAAAAATAAGAATTGCGCTTTGGCTGTTGCAGGGTCCTCAGTGATTAGTAAATTAGTATATATGGAACCCGATCAAAGTGATTTTGAGCTGGAAGGGCAAATTGAACTTGAAGCCGACAGTTTGATTCCATATCCCCTATCTGAAGTATATTTGGACTTTGAAGAGTTGCGTCCCAGCGAAACTCATACAGGTAAAGTAGAAGTGCTTTTAAGCGCTGCGCACAAAGACCTTGTTGATAGTCGTATCACGCTAGTGCGCGAAACACCGTTTGAACCCAAAATCATCGACATTGAGTCAAACGCATTAGGTGAAGCTTTCATCCAATTTATGGACGAGACAATTGATAAAGAAGATTTTGTTTGTTGTTTAAATGTAGGTGCATCATTACTACAACTTACTGTGGTGCAAAACGATCAAGTCGTGTACGCAAAAGAGCATGCTTTTGGCCTTAACAAACTCAATCAAGATTTGTCATTAATATACGGCGTCGAAATTCAAGAAGTAGAACAACAAATAGCAAACCAGACAGCACCAGAAGAATGGTTTTCCGAATCGGTTCCTAGCTTTTTAGCCAGTTTGCAACAACAAATCCAGCGCGCGCTACAAATGTATACCGCGACTACTCACAAGCCTATGCCAACTAAAGTGTATTTAACAGGTGGGGTCGCTAACTTACCAAACGCGCAAAGCGAACTTGACCGCGAGTTGTCTATTCCTGTCGAGATTTTCAATCCAATGGCTAACATGCACATAAGCGACAAATTAAATGCCGAACAGCTACTTGGCATTGCCCCCCAGTTGACGATTGCTGTCGGTTTAGCAACACGGGAATTAGAATCATGGCAAAGATAAACTTATTCCCATGGCGTGAAGATTTACGTCAAACACAAAAGAAACAATATATTGGTTCGCTTGTTGTTATTGCGATTGTTGTGTTCATTGTTTTTTGGGTAGTGGGTCAGATTGTTGATCAGCAAATTAGAAACCAAAATTCACGCAATAATTATTTGAAGCAGCAAATCGAAATCCTTGACACCCAGATCGCACAAATCAAAGAAATTACAACTGCCAAAGACGCAATCACACTCAGAATGGCGCTCATTGAGCAACTGCAAGTAAGTAAAAATTTAACGCCTATTTTGTTTGACGAGCTTGCAAAACTGGTGCCTTCGGGTGTGTCGTTTGACACCATGACCAGAACTGACAATCAAATTCGGATCACTGGTTTAAGTGAATCAAACAACCGTCTGTCAGCGTTTATGCGTGCTTTGGAAGACTCTGACGTATTTGTAAACCCAGTATTATCATCAATTATCGCCGACCGCTCAGGCTTAAACGCCAAAAGCGATTTTATATTAACGTTTTCGATTTCACCTAAATATGGCCCGGTAGAGATTGAGCAAAACGAAGATGGCGAGGGATAAGCAGTATGAGTTTTGACTTTAATAAATTAAAAGAGATGAGCGATCTCGACTTTGAACAAGTCGCAGTTTGGCCCAAAGAAATTAAGATTGTTGTAGGGTTCGTGTGTGCTGCCATAGTTGCGGGTATTTGTTATTACGCAATTATATCAAGCAAGCTTCCTATGTTAGAGGGTGCAAAAGCCGCCGAAGTTGATTTAAGACAAACCTTCGAAGCCAAGTATCGTGTTGCGGTCAATCTTAAAGCATATACCGATCAGCTAGAACGTATTCAGCGTGATTTCTCGTCAATGCTTAAATCATTACCGACCAGCAACGAAACGCCTGGCCTACTTGATGATGTGACATTTGTTGGCACCGATGCTGGCTTGTCATTCAAATTGCTAAATTGGCAACAAGAAATCCCAAAAGAGTTTTATACAGAGTTACCGATTCAAGTAGAAGTGTCGGGCACATACCACGAATTTGGGCAGTTTGCGTCAAACGTTGCTAACTTACCGCGTATTGTCACATTGCACGATTTTGAGATAAACAACGAAAACGGTGCGCTTTTGCTGCGCATGCAGGCAAAGACTTATCGAGCAGAAAATACGGAGACTGATCAATGAAAAAATGGTTAATTTCTGTCATTGCAGTGACAACACTAAGCGGTTGTGGTGCAAATATTGATGATCTAATTGCTTACTCTGCAGAAGTCAAAGCAAATACGCCTGTTAATATTGAAGAATATCCCGAATTTGAAGCCTTACCAACGGTTGAATATAGTGCTAGCAATCTGCCAAGTCCATTTATGCGCACTGTGCGAGAAGAAACAGCGAGCACACAAGACTTAACACCAAGTTGCGCACAACCTAATAATAATCGTAGGCGTCATGCCCTAGAAAGCTATGGCTTAGATGCATTGCAAATGAGCGGTATTTTTACGAGTAACGGTCGTAAATATGCACTTGTCAAAGCAAACGACGGTAGTTTACACAAAGTCACCAGCGGAACATACATTGGTCTTTTTCATGGCCGCGTTACGCAAATTAAAGATTCAGAAATATTAATCAAAGAAATGCTGCCAGATGGCGCTGGATGCTGGAAAAGCAAACAAGCCACGCTGACAATGTCGTCAATGGTAGGGGAAAACAACAATGTCTAAGAAGTTCATATTCAATCGTAAGTTAAATCGCCGCAGACCTATTTGGTACATCGCCTTTGCATTTGTTATTGGTGTGGTAACGTTTGGCGTTGTTGGTAAAGAAGCTGGTAACGTTGACAAAGTGACTAGCGCAAGTAATATCGATTTTGTTGACCCGCAAGCTACCACCGCGCAAAGCAAAACCAGCACATTGTCTGGTATCGACTTTAACAGGTCAGGACAATCTGCCAATGTCATCGTAAAATTTAACGGTGCTATCCCCGCGATTTCATTTATAGAAGCGCAAGGAAAAGTCGATATTACCTTTGACGACACTGCACTTGCCGATGATCAACTAGTAGAAATCGACGTCAAACAATTTGGTACAGCAGTCAATTCACTAGAAACCTTTGAAGAATCAGGTAAATCTCGTCTAGAAGTCAACTACGAAGGCAACGTTAAAATTGAAAAAAACGAGATGGCCAATGAAGTAGTGTTTACCTTAGCACCACTAAGCAAAGAAGAAGTATCACAGGCCCAAGGCAAAGTATATTCGGGTAAACCCATCAGTCTAGATTTCCAAGACGTGCCTGTTCGTCAAGTATTACAAATTATTGCTCAGGTCAATGGTTTCAACCTTGTTACCACCGACACCGTAAGCGGCAACGTTACAATTAGTTTAAGCGGTGTTCCTTGGGACCAAGCGCTCGACATGATTCTAAAAATACGCGGCTTAGACCAGCGTCTTGAGGGTAACATTTTATTGATTGCGCCAAGCGAAGAACTTGCCGCTCGCGAAGCTCAAGTATTACAAACTAAGCAACAAGTGCAAAACTTGGCGGAGTTAAGATCAGCAAACATAGCCATTAACTATGCAAGAGCGAACGAGCTGGCGGAAATTCTTAAGTCAAGTAATGGCGGTATACTCTCTGCAAGAGGCTCAGTGAGCGTTGACGAGAGAACAAATACATTACTCATCCGTGACACACAAGAATCGATTGATGACGCAAGAAGTATCATTAACGCTTTAGATGTGCCGGTTAAACAAGTGCTAATAGAGTCTCGTATGGTTACTGTTCGTGATAATGCAGACGAACAGTTAGGTGTACGTTGGGGCTTCACGGGTAACTCAACAGATGCAGCAACCTCTGGTTCATTACTGGGTGCCGACATCACTAACACAGGCACTGTTCCTTCAGATATAACAGATCGCTTAAACGTGAACTTACCGGTCGCGAATGCGGCTGGGCGAATAGGCTTTCAAATCGCTAGCTTACTCGACGGTAATATACTTGATTTAGAACTAAGTGCGCTTGAATCTGAAAATAAAGGTGAAGTCATTGCAAGTCCGCGCATAACGGTAGCAAACCAACAAGAAGCATATATCGAACAAGGGACAGAAATTCCTTATGTACAATCAACGTCGAGCGGTGCCACCTCTGTTGAATTCAAAAAAGCGGTATTAAGCCTTCGTGTCACCCCGCATATTACACCAGATAACAGAATTATTTTGAATCTAGTTGTCACACAAGATACTCGAGGCGAAACTGTATCAACTTCAACAGGCCCAGCGGTAGCGATTGATACCCAAGAAATCAAAACACAGGTACTAGTTGAAAATGGTGAAACAATTGTACTTGGCGGAATATTTCAACAAATTAGTACTAAAGACGTATCTAAAGTCCCTCTTTTCGGCGATTTACCTGTTGTTGGAAGGCTTTTTAGTACAACCGGCCAAGTAGAAGAAAAACGCGAGCTATTAATATTTGTCACGCCTAAAATTATTATGACACCTGCTCAAGGTCTTTAAATATAGTGCCTGTTGGGCATTTACCTTAAAATATACCAAACGCCGAATAATTTTTATTCGGCGTTTTTTTGTGACAAACTTTTGAAGAATTAAGGGATTTACAAGCAATTCGCAATGATTTCGTATCTATTTAACGACAATGCTTGCAAATATGCATAGATAATTGAGATAATCCTCGGTCTCGAGCTTAACGCGAGGATTAAAACGCTCATAACAGCCACTGCATGTTATGGTATTTGTTGGTGTTCAAACTCCCAAACTAACTCCAACACTCATTATTTAACAGATGTGAAAATAAATAAATATGGCAGAGAAACGTAACGTATTCCTTGTGGGGCCAATGGGCGCCGGGAAAAGCACCATAGGTCGACATCTAGCAGACCAACTCCATTTAGACTTTTTCGATTCGGACCAAGAAATAGAACGCAGAACCGGCGCAGACATTGCGTGGATTTTTGACTTAGAAGGCGAAGACGGTTTTCGTAAACGAGAAGAAACTGTTATTGAAGAATTAACCGATAAGCAAGGCATAGTATTAGCGACTGGCGGCGGCTCGATTGTATCAAAAGCAGTCCGCAACAGACTGTCTGCGCGCGGCATTGTGGTATATTTACAAACCACTATCGATAAACAAGTTGCCCGGACGCAGCGCGATAAGCGTCGTCCACTCTTACAAAATGATGATCCTGAAACAGTATTGCGTTCGCTCGCTGAAGAACGTAATCCCTTATACGAAGAAGTCGCTGATTACGTCATTGATACAGATGAACAAAGCGCTCGCGCGGTTGCCAATCAAATCATTAATAAAATTGGACTGTGAGATAGTCTAATACGCAGATAAGGTGCAGTATCATGCCAAAAATCACCGTTGATCTTGGTGAGCGCAGTTACCCCATAGAAATCGAAGCTGGTATCTTTAATGATGCCAGCTTTTTACTTTCAGCCATTGGCGGTAGCCAGGTCGTTATTATTAGCAATGAAGTGGTTGCGCCACTTTATCAATCGATTATTCAGCAGCTTTTAGAAAGCGCTGGAAAAACCATCACCATTGTTACTCTGCCCGATGGCGAAGCGCACAAAACTATTTCAAGTTTTGAATTTGTCATGAGCCAACTGCTTGAAAAACGAATTTCGCGCGATGCGACTATTATTGCTTTGGGCGGCGGCGTTATTGGAGATTTAAGTGGATTTGTGGCTGCTTGTTATCAACGAGGCATCGATTTTGTTCAAATACCTACCACTTTATTATCGCAGGTAGACTCGTCTGTTGGTGGTAAAACTGCAGTCAATCACCCTCTTGGTAAAAATATGATTGGCGCATTTTATCAGCCTAAAGCCGTCATGATAGACCCTAACTGCCTACAAACTTTACCAGAAAAAGAATTTGCAGCAGGAATGGCTGAAGTCATTAAGTATGGCATCATTTATGATAAGGCTTTTTTCGATTGGCTAGACGACAACAAACAAAGCATAAAAAACCTTGAGCTAGACTCATTAAGTTACATGATTGCTCGTTGCTGCGAAATAAAGGCAGAAATTGTTAACCTTGACGAAAAAGAACATGGCGTGCGTGCGCTGCTTAATTTGGGGCATACCTTTGGCCACGCCATTGAAGCTCAAATGGGATATGGTACATGGCTGCACGGCGAGGCGGTGGCTGCTGGCACAGTCCTTGCTTGTGAGCTTTCAGTAATGCGTGATCAAATGAAAACGTCAGAATTACGACGTGTTGCAGATATGTTGTCTTATTTTGGTCTTCCTACTGACGGGCCCACAACCATGGATGCTCAACAGTACATCACGCATATGCAAAGAGACAAAAAGGTGTTAAGCGGTACAATGCGGTTTATATTACCCATTGGCATTGGCAAAGCGCACGTAGTGAGCGATGTCAGTATTCAAGAGCTAGAGGTACTGCTTAACTAGTATTAAAAGTAATAAACATGGTGTAAATAGCGATCGTGTCAGAACTTCACAATAGACTTTCCCATCTTGTGAATTATTCTTCGCAACTAATTTTTGTTAGTGGTGACTCTGTAGCCGATCAACAACGTACATTAAGCGAGTTTATTGCAAGCCAACAAGAAAACACCGAAATATCCTTTTTTGCTGCAAACAACGACAAAAGTGCCATTGATTACAGAAGCTTAATTTGTCGTCAACTTGGCGGACACACCGTTGGCAGCTTTATTAGACCCCTACAACAGCTATTAAAAGATCAGTCGACCGGCTTACGAGCAATCAACGGCCCCTACCTAGTCTGTATTACTCAGGCAGAAATGCTCGCCGATAGTTTTTTACAAGAACTATGGGATTGGGTAATGCATGCGCAAACAGGCGAAGAAAAGTTACATATAAATATCATTTTATTTGGTGAAGCCAATTGGGCTAAACGTTCGCAAGAATATCTCCCTAGCGAAAATAGCCATGAACCCGTGCTGTTATCTTCACAATCGGTCGACCCTGTCGGATTTGATGTTAACGCGCTTGAAGCACTTATGGCCGATAAAGGTTCTTGGCTAAGCACCTCTAATCAACCAATGGTCACTAACAAATGGTTTATTGGTAGCGTATTGGGTCTTTTTCTCATGACATTTGTTGGGCTAATGACCTGGCAATATCCCCATCTTATCGAATCGCTATCAGACACTGAACAAGCCAGCACATTAAACGCTGAAATAGACGATTTTGATGTCAATGATGCTGTATCGATAAATGCTTTGTCTATAAAGACAGTGCCCACAAGCAACACTGAGCTTGATGATAAACCTTCGGTGATGGCGTCAATAGAAGATGATGAAGTAATTTCAAACGACAAAACTCCAAATACTTCCGTTACAGAGTCGCTTTTAGTACAAACGTGGAATAGCGAAAATAAAGACTTACCCCGCTCAACTCAAAATGAGCCACAAAAGGATACTGAAGCAATAATCGCAGCAAACGATGCTTCTCAGAGTTTACGCAATGAAATTGATCAACAACAAGACTCACCCCAAAAAACTGTAAGCCCCAAAATAGCAAGCCCAAAAGTAGCAACGCCAAAAACAGAAATAGGCACCGACTTTCAAGTACCTGATATCATTAGCGTAGAACAACTAAATAACCAACTTAACCAGCAAGAAGCCGTGCGTTCTATTGAATATGCAGAGGTTTTGGACATAAATAACACCCCAGAGCCCCCTTTGGGAGAAACTAGTGTTGACTATCAATTTGATGAAACTACACTATTATCATTACCAACTGACGCCATAGTGTTACAATTATCAGGCATTCAAAACCCAGTAGTGCTAGAAAACTATTTGAACAGCAATGATTTAAAAGCTTCTACTTGGGTATATCAGACACAGCGTTACGGTGGACCATGGTACGTAGTGGTTTATAAGCAAGCATTTGCGTCAATAGATGCTGCCTTACAGCAAAAATCAAAGCTGCCAATAAATCAAAGGGAAACACAGGCTTTTGCAAAAAGTATCGACCAAATTCAGGAAGAAATCTCTCGGCGCTGAAACAATTAAGGCCGTTAGGGTAAGTAATGTCGATAAAAAGCTAATCATGAAGTCGCCTTTGAAATGGGCTGGCGGTAAGCGTAAGTTAGTCTCTGATATACAAAAACTCATTCCTAAAGTCCCCCATAGCAGACTAATAGAACCGTTTGTGGGTGGTGGCTCGGTCTTTTTAAATGCACAATTTGATGAATATTTATTGGTCGATAGCAATCCTGATTTGATTGATTTGTTTAACCAAATTAAGCATCAACCACAAGCCTTTGTTAACGAAAGCCTCCCTTTGTTTGTCGCCCAAAATAACGACGCTGATGTTTATTACAAACTGCGCGACGAATTTAATCAGACTAAGGCCTCATTACGCAGAGCAGCGCTATTTTTGTATCTTAACCGACATGGCTACAATGGCCTTTGCCGATATAATGCCAAGGGTGGTTATAATGTCCCTTTTGGACGATATAAAAAGCCTTATTTTCCTGCAAACGAACTCGTCCATTTGAGCAAACGCGCTCAGCACGCTGTTTTTGAAACGGGCGATTTTGAAACCGCATTTTTACAAGCGAAGGCTGGAGATATTGTATATTGTGATCCACCCTATTCCCCCATAAATGAAACATCAAGTTTTACCGCTTATTCGGGTTTTAGTTTTAACGAAGATGACCATCAACGACTAGTTAATAATGCCACCCAAGCTCAAGATAAAGGGATAACGACAATTATCTCAAATCATTTGCTACCATTTACAACAGCGCTTTATGCAGATGCAGACAAGCTGAAGAAATTGAAAGTTGCGCGCAACATTAGTTGCAAAGGGAAAGTAAGGAAACCGATTGACGAAGTCTTGGCATTGTATTTAGCAAAATAAGGTCTTAATAGACTCAATCTAATACAACATTTGCCGATATACTCAATTATACCAATGGATTAAGAGGACACTCGACAAAATGATATGCTTTATAGACGCGGCCGAGCATCCAGGAACAGTACATGATTAGCATTAATGGCCTTTTGGCTAAAATGCTTGTACTAGTTATGCTAGTTGCATTCATATCGCTAGGCGCCTCCTACACCTTTGTTACTATTCAGCAAAAAGACGCGTTTTCAGAAAATATCAACGAAATGCAGGCGATTCATCTACGCTCGTCTCGCCTATTGTTTGAGCAGCATCTGCAAGACCAAATATTATCTGCCGAAGAAATCGTTATGCTTAGCCGCATAAATGCCCAAACACCAGAAGAGCTAAATGCATTTTTTGAATCAACGTGGCCTCGCATACAACTTAGCTTTGCATTGTCTTCTATGGCTTTTTCAAATCAAGATACGTCTATTGAATACGGTCGATTTCCCTCTGGTGAAATGGATGGCATGAAGCAAAAGGCTTTGAGTTCGCTTCGTCCACAATCAGGCATTGCATGCCACATGTTATGCGAACTCAGCGCAACCATCCCAATAAATATAGAAGATGATGTTTGGGTCTTGTCTTTGCTCACTGACATTGCACCATCTATCATATTTTTAAATTCAGTGGTTGGTAGCGACATTGGCATTTTATCTCCCAAACAGCGAATTTCTGACAACAACAAAACCTTATCAAGGTATGTTGTTGAAGTAATGACAGGCATTGAGCGAAATGCTGATTTATTCGAAATTGTGTTAAGCGATAATGAGCTAAACGCATTAGAAAATGATGGTATCCAGCTAAGTACTGCAGATACACAATACTATGTTTGGTTTGAAACCATAGACGGCATAGGCACTGATATTGAGCTGCTATTTATTAGGGACATCTCTTTATTGCTAGAACAGCAAAACAATCAAAAACAACAAGTAATCATTATATTTGTCACGCTTACCTTCGGGGTTTTGTTATTTCTAATACTATTTTCGATTATACCAATTTCAAGATTGAATCAGCTTAAACGCGCTATCAAATTAATTGGCGCCAAAGAGTACAATATAGCTCGCTACCGCTTAGGTAAGCCAACTAAGTCATACTTTACTGACGAATTACATGATCTTGAAGACGAATTTAGACACGCTATCGATGTACTCGAAACCTATGAGCATCAATTAAGCAGCTCTCAAAAACGCCTTGTTAGGCAAGCCACAATTGATGGCACCACAGGCCTATTTACGCGCATAGTGCTGATTGAAGATTTAGACAAAATGAAAAGCGACACCGCTGTAAAAGATGTCGCGATTTTCTTCTTAGATTTAGATGGCTTTAAACCTGTTAATGATAATCTTGGCCATGAAGCGGGCGACATTATGCTCAAAAAAATTGGGTATAGATTAAAAGGTGTTGTCAATAAACAAACAAAAGTGTATCGAATAGGCGGTGATGAGTTTGTTATCTCAATTTGTAATTATGAAAGTATGGAAGAGCTTCGTAAGATGGCGAATGCCCTGGTCGACTTATTTGTTGCACCGTTTCACATTTACGATACCAGTATAAGTATTAGTGCAAGCATTGGTATTACGATGCAAGAGACCAGCACTATTGATGCAGATCAACTGCTTCGATATGCAGACATTGCGATGTATCAAGCTAAAGAAGGTGGTAAAAATCGTTATGAGTTTTTTGATGACTCGATGCGCGACGCTGCCCATCGACGCTTTATAGTCAAAAATGATTTTGTGACATCGCTGGCCGATAATCAGCTATTTGTTGTGTTTCAACCCATTGTTAGCAGCAAAACTAAAAAGACAGTCAAGCTAGAAGCCTTATGCAGATGGCAACATCCTGAACTTGGGTTTATACCACCGCCAATCTTTATTGATGTACTTGAAGAAAGCGAAAATATGAACACCTTGTTTGAATGGATAATTGAAAACGTGACGAAGGAAATTGTCTTTTTAGATTCAATCGGCCTAAACGAAGTGATCATTTCAGTTAATTTAAGCCCCTCACAATTAAATAACGATACTGCATTAAACGCGATAGAGAGTTGTATTGCTCGTCACAAGGTCGATGCCTCTCGTATTGAGCTTGAGATTACCGAAACGTCACTTATTACCAACTTTTCGCAAGCAAAAGCGTGGGTTGAAGAGGCAACTAAAGCAGGGTTTAAAATTGCTATCGACGACTTTGGTGCTGGGTATTCGTCACTGTCATATTTAACTGCATTCCCATATAACACGGTAAAACTAGATCGTTCTTTACTAAATAGAATTGATTCTGATAAACGTCAGCAACGAATAGTTGGCTCATTAACGCAAATGCTTCACGGATTATCTGTTCCTATCGTGGCTGAAGGCGCTGAGACTGAAGCTCAGTTTGCAGAACTTGCAAGACTGGGTTGCGACTTTATTCAAGGGTATTTAATTTCTAAGCCTATTCCACACAAAGAATTAGCCGTGTTTTTAGGTGATGCCAGTGATGCGAGTGAACCGGAGAAGGCTGAGGAAGACAAGTAATTGCTCGAACGAATGTTTGCTCTATGAACAGTTTTCGTTTTTAGTAAAATAATGTAAGTTAGAATTTTAGAAACAGACTATCTATCGTATCGCACGCTATCGCTCGACCAAAAAATTAACCAGCACCCAAAGCGTGATAACAAAAAGTGCGACCATTACGATACCCACTGCGATAAAAGGCACTATTGAGGGCGTATTCGCGTCTTTTTCATATTGCTTTTGTGATTGAACACCTATCAAACTTGCAAACACGCTCTTTACAATACCTACCCAATATGCGAAAAATTCGCTCATCGAGACAGTAATTCTAGTAAATCTAAATAATGAAATTCAGCAGAGTCAGAACGCTTGAAAAGCCAGGTTAGCCAGCCAATTTGTTGGTTATTGCGATTGCATAAAGCAAGAGGTTGCTCAGCATCGTTAGCTTGCGTATCAAAGTTGTGTGAGGTATTAACGATGGTACTGTTTTGCATGCTGTAGCTATGCAAACACGGTGCGTTTTCTTGTGCAAAGCCAACGCTAATCATTAAGAACATAAAAGCACTGACGCAAGCAGCGGTAGCAAACATCCGAGTGGGGAATTTGTGGGTTTTACTGATGTGTTCGCTTTCGCTCGTAGACATATTAGTTCCCTAGCTAAGGCAAGCAATCAACTGTATCTACTTACCGTATGATGATAGTTTACACTTTTATGATAATTTTTACAAAAAAAAGCCCTTTTGCGCTTGCAAAAGGGCTTTTTATATTATTTTTGCGTGTTATTTAAAAACTAGTTGACCAGCTAGCCACAAATTTTATGTCGTCATCGCCACTGTCATCGGTTGCTTTTGAGATACTAAACGCAAAGTCACCTTTGCTTATATCAGCTTGGATATGCGAGTAACTATCGAACTCATCAGCATCGAAAGTGTACATACCAGCTGTCAATGCAAGCTCAAACTCACTGCCTAAATCTATCCCGCCGTAGCTGACATGGTAGTATACATCACCAGTATCAAACTGACTTCCCTCATCTACCTGACTATTGATTGTGTAAGCTAATCCGAAACCAAAGTTACCCACGCCACCATTGAAATAGATTTCGCCAAAGTCACTATCGTCGCCGTCGGTATACATATACAAGATGTAACCTACATCATAAGTGAAACTATCTGTTTCACCACCGTAACCTAAATAAAAGTCAGTCTCTGCGCCAGCGCCTTCTGATAATGAACCCACCCAAGTACCGGCGTAAAAACCGCTATCGGCTGCGTAGTCAAGACCGCCCGATACAGATGCAGAATCACCACTTTGACTAACACCACGCCAAAGATAGTTACTAGTAGCACCGATATTGGCACTTACTTCAGCACTTGCTGCGTTGCTAACTAAAAAAGTTGACGACAAAGCGGCTGCTACCAACGTTAATTTTGTGAATTTTCTCATGTGTTTTCTCCGTTCCTAGTATGGATATTGATAAAGCGTGTTGTCGTTGAGTTATTGTTATTCTTATTTATTTCAAACGTATTTTTGTTAACGGTATGCTTGTAAGCACATTAACAAACTATGCACTGACATTAGCAAAGGCAATGCCAACCGCTCAAGATAAACAACAATAACTATACTTTTCAACCACTTAATTAATTGCATGTGTAATTTTATACTTTATTAGTTCAAAACTTATTCATGCATGTTCAATAATAGCCCATGGTATTGCACTGTTTTAAAACACACTCACCATTTTAGGGCATTTGTTTCTTTACAGCCTCTTATCGACCGATATTTAAATATAAAAAGCTTTTTATTCTGGTGTACACTTTGCGGTAAACTACTCGCATTAGAAAAACTATGAAGTTTGTAGCAAGTTTGCTTGCCAACTTTTTACTATTTAAGGTCACAATTTATGCATACTCCACTTATTGCTCCTTCTATACTGTCGGCAGATTTTGCACGCTTAGGTCAAGAGGTTGACGATGTATTAGCTGCAGGCTCAGATCTTGTGCATTTTGATGTGATGGATAATCATTATGTCCCTAACCTCACTTTTGGGCCCACCATTTGCAAAGCACTTCGCGACTATGGCATTACTGCAGACATTGACGTGCACTTGATGGTAAGCCCTGTCGACAGCATGATAGAGGCTTTTGCAAAAGCGGGGGCAAATATGATTAGCTTTCATCCAGAAGCGAGTTTACATGTTGATAGAAGCATAGAATTAATCAAACAACATGGCTGTAAGGCAGGCTTAGTATTAAATCCAGCGACCTCACTAAGCGTACTCGATTATGTGATTGAAAAACTCGATTATGTTCTACTTATGTCGGTTAACCCTGGCTTTGGTGGACAGGCCTTTATTCCTAATATTGTCGAAAAAACGGCACATCTTAAGGGCATCATTGACGAACTTGGTTTATCTACCCGTATTGAGGTTGATGGTGGCATAAATGCCGATACAATTGGAGATGTCTACAGAGCGGGCGCCGATATGTTTGTGGCCGGCAGTGCTATTTTTAATCAAGATGATTATCACCAAGCCATTCAAGCACTCAAACAACAACTCACTACTGCATAATTATTATTTAGAAAGGAAGTATACTGCGTGAATACAAGTTCAAAACCCATCGTATTAAGTGGCTGTCAGCCATCTGGTCAACTAACGCTTGGTAATTATTTGGGTGCCTTGCGCCAATGGGTAGCTATGCAAGATACGCATGATTGCTATTATATGATTGTTGATTTACATGCTATTACGACTCGACAAGAACCAGACAAACTGCGCGAGGCCTGTTTAGACGGATTGGCACTTTATCTCGCTTGTGGTATCGACCCTAAAAAAAGCACGATCTTTATGCAGTCACAAGTACCTGAACATGCACAACTGGGCTGGGTACTAAATTGCTACACCCAAATGGGCGAGCTAAATCGAATGACGCAGTTTAAGGATAAATCGCAAAAAAACCAATCTAACGTCAATGTAGGCCTATACGCTTATCCGGTATTACAAGCGGCCGATATTTTATTATATCAAGCTAATGAAGTTCCTGTCGGAGAAGACCAAAAACAACACCTCGAATTAACGCGAGATATCGCTAACCGCTTTAATAACCTTTATGGCGAAGTTTTTACCATGCCCGAGCCATTTATTCCAGAACAGGGCGCTCGCGTGATGAGTTTGCAAGAGCCTAATAAGAAAATGTCCAAGTCAGACACCAATCCAAATAACGTGATTGGATTGTTAGAGGACCCTAAAAAGTTAACTAAAAAAATCAAACGCGCGGTAACTGATAGCGATGAGCAAGCAAACATCTTTTATGACTTACAAGAAAAGCCAGGCGTGTCTAACTTGCTTTCCTTACTAAGCGCGTGTGGTGGTGAGTCGATACCAAACCTTGTACCTCAATACGAAGACAAAATGTACGGGCATTTAAAAGGTGATGTTGCTGAAGCAGTAGTTTCAATGCTTGCCCCAATACAGCAAGAGTATCAGAAAATTAGACAAGATCTTCCGTATCTACAAGAGGTTATGCAAGAAAGTAGCGCTAAAGCAAGTGCAAAAGCGTCCGATACACTAGCTAAGGTGTACAATGCGCTAGGCTTTATTCCTAAGGTTTGATGTGATCCTTGTCATAGACAATTATGATTCGTTCACATATAACTTAGTTCGCTACTTTGAAGAACTGAAGCAGCAAGTGAAGGTCATCAAAAATGATGAGATGACCTTAAACGAGCTCAAACAAATCAATTTTTCACATTTAGTCTTATCGCCAGGGCCATGCACACCGAACGAATCAGGAATATGTTTGCAAGCTATAAAATGCTTTGCTGGTAAAGTTCCGATGTTAGGTGTTTGTTTAGGCCATCAAGCTATTGCACAAGTGTTTGGTGGCAGCGTTGTTAAAGCTCAGCATATCTTGCACGGTAAGACTGCCAAAATAGATATCGTTGATAAAAGCTCAAGACTATTTTTGTCTTGTCCTGCCAACTTTAACGTGACTCGCTACCATTCCTTATTAGTGGATGAAACTAGTTTACCCTCACATTTTACCATCACTGCACTTTGTAACTCACAAGGTTCGCGCGAGATAATGGCGATTGAAGACCCTGTATTACGATTATACGGCGTTCAATTTCATCCAGAATCTTTGCTGACCGAATACGGGCATAGAGTTTTGCGTAATTTTATTGATGAAGGATAAGCTGTGACGGTACGCTTGAAAAAAAGTGTTTCTCAACTTGCTAGGGTTTATAACGACCGTTTTGAAAAATTGCTTTTGTCACTCGACGAAGCCATTATTGATGCGGGTCAAAAAACCGAAAAACAAAAACTCATAGAGGACTCAGAACAAAACGAGAGTCGTCGCCTGTTGCTTGTTGTAGAAGAACTAGCGAATAAAAAGAAAGAAGTGGCGCAAACCGCTGAAAACGCTTATTTGCTCCAAGTTGAAGCTGACTTTCATCGCCTCTTAATTGCCGATCTAGAAATTGAGTTTCGTGATACCAAAATGATCATGGAGCGCGTGTTAAAATTCGATCAAAGTCTTGGCCGTTTGCTTGACATCTTATATACCGAAGCCTGCTCGATTAGCCGCTTAGTAAAATGCCTTGAAACATTGCCGTGGCTTGAAGAAGCCATTATGAAGTTTGTGCGCCAGCCAAAGTATCGCCGTGTCGATTCAAAAGGCCACCCAATAATTTTAAAAACCATTAGAAGTTGCTTAAGCTTTGTGGGTATCGACAGTCTGCGCACGCTTATACCCGTTTTAGTGGCGAAACATGCCAACCCGATGCAGTCAGAATTTACGCCTAACCTTGTTAAAAACATGTGGTTGTACACCATAGGCACAGGCAATATTGCGAAAGGTTTAGCCAAAAACTATGACATTAAACCTCACTTTGCTTTTAACATTGGTTTGTTGTCAAATATTGGCCGTACGGCTATCGCAAACCTATATTTAAAATCATTTGATAACAAATTACGTGAAGAAATAATCAAAGCGCGTAAAGATAACAATCCCAATCAAGCAAAAGCCCTAGGCACGCTATCTCCTTCCCATAAATATATTATTACCTTGTGGAAACGCTACGCAGCACAAATCACAGCCGATATTATCACCGCATTAAATTGCCGATGGATGATGATAGCCGTTGGCTTTGAAGACTATGCAAATATTCGTGAAATTAGTATGAAACACGTGGAAGCGCAAAATCTTCACCCTTATGCAAAGCTTCTATTTAGTTCACAAGGTTTTATGCAATACAAAATGATGCATCGCGAAAAATTAATGGGCAAACAAGAAGCCTTGATGTATTTACGTAATTTTGGCATCTCATCAAATGATGTATCGACCATTTCTAAAGTCAATTTAACCGGCGTCGAATTAAATATTGCAGGTGTTATTGATGAATCTGAAAATAACGAAGAGTAACGCATGGGCTGTTTAATTGTGCCTTCGATTGCCAAAAAGCGCTGGTTGTGACTCAATTCTGCAAAAATGTTTACTTTATTTCTTGCATAAATATGCATCGCTCTTATTAGTGTATTTTATATTTATGCATGTTTTCTACAAAATCATATAGAAGCTAATAAATTCAAGGCGTCAGCTTGCTAACTCTTTGCTCAAGTATAGCGACTTTCTGGCAAATATCTGGCATACTCTTCGCCTATTTTGAGTGTAATGAACACATTTTGTAGCGTTTACTTCAATCAGTTATTGAAAACGGAGTAAACAAGAAACGTGAGTGAGGTTTTTAATATGCAAGTAACTCGTGACACATTTAATGATGTAATGGTACCTAACTATAACCCAGCAGCCATGGTGCCCGTGCGCGGCGAAGGCTCTCGCGTTTGGGATCAGCATGACAATGAGTTTATTGATTTTGCAGGCGGCATTGCCGTAAACGTGTTAGGGCACTGTCACCCAGCATTAACCAAAGCCCTCAATGAACAAGGCAACAAAATATGGCATTTAAGCAATGTGTTCACTAATGAGCCAGCATTGCGACTAGCCAAAAAACTCACCGATAACACCTTTGCCGAGCGAGTATACTTTGCTAACTCTGGCGCTGAAGCTAACGAAGCTGCGCTTAAACTGGCGCGCAGATATGCACTCGAAATTCATGGTGAAGACCGAAGCGAGATTATCGCGTTCAAACAAGGCTTTCATGGTCGTACTTTTTTCACCGTAACAGTAGGTGGTCAGCCCGCCTATTCTGATGGTTTTGGCCCAAAACCAGGTGACATTATTCATTCGGAATATGGTAATATCGAGATGCTCGAAGGCCTTATGTCAGACAAAACTTGCGCGATTATGATGGAACCCATGCAAGGTGAAGGCGGCATAATTGTCCCTGACCCAGCGTTTGTTAAAGCCGTTCGTGCACTTTGCGACAAACACAATGCGCTGCTTATATTTGATGAAGTTCAATCTGGCATGGGCCGCACGGGTAAGCTTTTTGAGTATATGAACCTAGAGGTTACGCCTGATATTTTAACCACTGCAAAATCTTTAGGTGGCGGCTTTCCAATAGGCGCAATGTTGACCACAAAAGCCATCGCAGAGCATTTAAAGCCTGGCACACATGGCAGTACTTATGGCGGAAATCCACTCGCCTGTGCAGTGGCAGAGGCCGCATTTGATGTGGTCAATACGCCAGAAGTGTTATCAGGTGTTATACACAAAGAAGCGCTCTACAGAGAACATCTTAATCGCATCAACGAACGATTTAATGTGTTTGGCGAAATTCGTGGCAAAGGTATGCTGTTAGGCTGTGCATTAAATGAGAAATACAAAGGTAGAGCACGAGACTTTATGGTCGCCGCGAATAATAATGGCTTAATGTGCTTAGTTGCCGGTATGAACGTTGTGCGTTTTGCCCCCTCTTTAGTCATTCCTGACGAAGATATTGTTGAAGGTTTAGCACGTTTTGAGCGTGGTATCGAAGCGCTAGTTGAAGCGGATAGTAAAGCTGATAATACAGCTGGTCACGCAGAAGCGAAAAAAACAGCCTAACACCCATCGAGCCACAATAAGCGAGCTACAATATGATGTTGATCCGCCCCATAAGAGCAGAGGATTACCCTGCTCTTTATCAAATTGCACAAGATTCAGGCATTGGTTTTACCTCGCTTCCGGTCAACGAAGCATTGCTAAAAAAGAAAATAGACGATTCGGTGAGAGCATTTAGCGCTCATCCAGAATCGCCTGGTCAAGAAAGTTATCTATTTGTCATGGAAAACACCGACACCGGCGAAGTGGTCGGTACTTCAGGCATTGAAGCAACGGTTGGCTTACACGATGCATTTTATCATTATCACGTAGGCAAAGTAGTTCATGCATCGCGAGAGCTTGGTGTACATAACTCCGTGGATATTCTTTCTTTTTGCAACGATTACACCGGCGTAAGTGAAATTTGCACCTTATTTTTGCAAGAGAGTGCGAGAGCAGGCTTAAACGGTCGGCTTTTATCTAAATTTCGCTTTATGTTTATGGCGCAGCATCGACACCGCTTTGCCGATACCGTGATTGCAGAAATGCGCGGCGTATCAGACGAAAAAGGCAAATCTCCTTTTTGGGAATGGTTAGAAGCGCATTTTTTCTCGGTCGACTTCCCAACAGCCGATTACTTAACCGGTATTGGCAACAAAGTATTCATCGCAGAACTCATGCCCAAATACCCCATTTACGTCAATCTTTTATCAAAAGAAGCTCAGGCGTGTATTGGTAAAGTTCATGAAAAAACGCGTCCAGCATTACGTTTGCTTGAGCAAGAAGGTTTTAGAAATCGAGGATATGTCGACATTTTTGATGCAGGTCCAACACTAGAAGCCGACGTTGAAAGTATCGCAAGCGTCAGACAAAGTCATGAAGCAAGAGTGCAAGTATCGCCTGCATTAGATACATCGTCTTTGTCGGACTACTTTATTATCAATACTAAAATTGAAGACTTTAGAGCATGCATTAGTCAGCTCAGTATTATCGATGAAAATACCGTGGTGCTCAGCCAATCACTTGCCGAGCAGTTGCAGGTTAAACCCGGCGATACAATAAGATATTCAGATACCACACTAAAATACTGATAAGTAATTGGAGATAAACATGAGCAACTCGACACATTTTATCAATGGTCAGTGGGTAGGCGGCGAAGGTTCTGCGATTTCGTCAACAGATCCTGCCAAAAACGAAGTTATATGGCACGGATTGAGCGCAACTAACACTCAGGTAGATGCAGCGGTTTTAAGCGCGCGCGAAGCTTTCGTAGAATGGTCCTTGTTAAGCCCTGAAGCTCGCTTAGTTATCATCAAAAAATTCGCTGAGTTACTTACCGAAAACAAACAAGAGCTTGGTCAGATTATTGCAAAAGAAACGGGCAAACCTGAATGGGAAAGCGCGACAGAAGTAGGCGCAATGATTGGTAAAGCGGCCATTTCAGAACGTGCGTACTTTGAACGAACAGGCACCGTCGAAAATCCAATGCCCGCTGGCAAAGCGACTTTACGTCACCGTCCCCATGGTGTTGTTGCAGTATTTGGGCCTTATAATTTTCCTGGGCATTTACCAAACGGACATATTATCCCAGCACTAATTGCGGGTAATACCATCGTGTTTAAACCAAGCGACTTAACACCGATGGTGGCTGAGTTTACGGTAAAATTATGGCAAAAAGCAGGTTTACCCAATGGTGTCCTCAACTTAGTGCAAGGCCAAGTAGACACTGGCAAAGCACTGGCGAGCCATTCTCAAATTGATGGTTTATTTTTTACCGGTAGTTCGACCACCGGTAAACTATTACATGAGCAATATGCAGGGCAACCCGGCAAAATTCTTGCACTTGAAATGGGCGGAAATAACGCACTTATTGTTACCAAAGTCGACGATACTGTCGCAGCCGTACACGATATTATTCAGTCTGCATTTATCACCAGTGGCCAGCGCTGCACCTGTGCTCGCAAGCTATTTGTGCCAACTGGGGAGCACGGCGACAGACTTATCGACAAATTAGTAGAAGCAACTAAAACCCTAAAACCAGATGTTTATGACGCTGAGCAGCAGCCATTTATGGGTGCGATGATATCTGCACGCGCAGCGGCAATGATGATTACAGCGCAAAGCGAATTACAAAATTTAGGTGGAACAAGTTTGGTCACGATGACCCATATCGACGAAAACACGGGCTTTGTTACGCCCGGAATTATTGATATGACAACTGTTGCTCAAGACATGCCCGACGAAGAGCACTTCGGTCCTTTACTCAAAGTCATTCGCTACACCGAGTTAAAAGATGCGATTGCCCTTGCTAATAATACGCGCTTTGGACTTTCGGCAGGTTTATTAAGCGATGATAAAGCTGACTATGATTATTTCTTACCCCGCATTCGCGCGGGCATCGTTAATTGGAACCGCCCCATTACAGGCGCTAGCGGCGCAGCACCTTTTGGCGGTGTTGGCGACAGCGGCAACCATCGTGCAAGCGCTTTTTATGCAGCTGATTATTGCGCCTATCCTGTTGCATCGGTCGAACTCGATAAAGTCACGCTGCCCGGCATCTTAAGCCCGGGTTTATCACTTTAAGCTAATACACTATTAGGAATATACATATGCATACTAGCGTTTCTGATTTATTTGATGGTTTATGGCAAGATTACATTAGTATTACCCCCTCAGCGCTAAAAATTCATACCCTGTTAAAAGAAAAAACAGGGAGTGACACAATAGTCAACGACCATATTGCGCTTCGCACTTTTAACACAAGCTCTTTAGGATTAGATAAGCTAGCTGCCCATTTTTTAGTCCTTGGGTACAGTCAACAAGGTGATTATGATTTTGCGACCAAAAAGCTCAGTGCTCAACACTTTGAACACCCCGATCCAACCGTTCCTAAAGTGTTTATCAGCGAACTACGCGTAGAAGAGTTAAGCCAGCAAGCCCAAGACATCATTACTAAGCTTGTAAATCAGGTGCCCGAAAACGTAAGCAAACAGAAAGATTTTTTATATTCAGGTACGCACTGGCAAGTCGACAGCGGAGATTACGAACGTTTGTTGCAAGAATCAGAATATGCCGCTTGGATGGCGGCTTGGGGATATCGAGCTAATCATTTCACAGTTAGCATTAACCATCTTCAACAAATCGATGAATTAGCGCACGTAAATACTATGCTAAAGGAAGCCGGCTATACACTAAACACGTCTGGCGGCGAAATAAAAGGCGGCGAAGACGTTTGTTTAGCGCAGTCAAGCACAATGGCTGACCAAGCTGATGTCGTATTCAGTGACAAGACGGTAAGCATTCCTAGCTGTTTTTATGAGTTTGCACAGCGTTATAAAATGTCAGATGGTGAGTATTATCAGGGTTTTGTAGCAGCCTCGGCCGACAAAATATTTGAAAGTACTAATGCAAACTAATGCGAGCTAGTGCAGATGGTTTTGCTCGATAAAATCGATGATGTCAATCGGTCTTCCTAGCAAGTAGCCTTGAAACTTAGATACACCTGCTGAATTAAGAATAGAAAACTGCTTTTCTGTTTCGACACCTTCAACAACGACGTCAAGATCGAGTGCTCTGCAAATATTCATAATGGCATCAAAGAGCTTTTGCGCTTTGGTGTCTTGTTCTATTTCCATAATAAACGCTCGGTCTATCTTGACCTGATCAAAGTCATATTGTCCTAAATAACTCAAAGATGAATAGCCTGTCCCAAAGTCATCAAGCGATATTAATACGCCCAACTTTTTTAGATTATTAAGTGAGCTATTTGCATCACTACCATTATTGATAAAGACTGACTCAGTGACTTCTAACTCAATCAACTTAGGGTCAATTTTTGCCTCTACAAGCATCATTTGCAAAGTCTCATAAAAAGAGGCATCCAATATTTGGGACGCTGAAATGTTCACTGATATTGGAATATAAATATCGAGTTTGGCGAGCTTATGAATATAGTTAATGGCATTACTAAGCGCCGATATGCCCAAAGCGTATTCCATGCCATAGGTCTCTATCAGCGGAATAAAAACGTCTGGCGATACAAAACCGTGTTTTTCACTCTTCCAGCGACATAGTAACTCAGCTCCAACTAAGGTTCTTTGTTGGTCGTATTTACCCTGTAGCACAAAATTAAGCTCGTCTGCTTCAAGCGCTTGTCTTAAATCATTGACGAGGCGAATTTTGTTCTCTATTTCTTCTGCCATACCAGCAGAGTAAAACGAAAAGTTAGCTTTTGTTGCTTCTTTAGAATAATGCAAAGCAGCATCTGCTCGTCGAATTAAGTCATAGGCTGTTTGAGCATGATCGGGAAAACGACTCACGCCAACATAGCATGAAATAGTAAACTTTTGGCCATTTCTCATAAATGTACTGCTAGATATGATGTCGTTTATTTCAACGATGATTTCATCGACCTTAGCATAAGTAGAGCAGTCTTGAACCATAATGAATTCGTTACTGCCCCACCTCGCAATCAAATTGGCATCGGCCAACAAAGACGTCATTTTATTGGCAATATCAATCAGCAAGTTATCGCTATTTTGGTGACCTAATGCGTCGCTGACTTCTTTAACACCCACAATATCTATGTAATATAGATCAAATGATGTATTTTCTTCCCTAATCATGACATCAAGCCGAGTTTCTAATTCTCGGCGATTAATCAAATTAGTCACAGGGTCTCTTGTTGCCAACCTAACAAGTTCTGCTTCGGTCTTAAGGCGCTCACTTAAGTCTTTAATTAGCGCAATATAGTGCACGCTCATTGAATCAGTCGAACTAAAAAAACTAAGACTGAGCTCTATTGGAATGTTACGCTCATCGCTTAAGCGTAAGACGCTCTCGGAATGGCTAAAACCATGCTTCTCAAGCGCTATACGTGAATCTTCTGACACATCCACAAGTGAGGTAAAGTCGCTACTCTCACTTTTAGTGAGTGCTTTTTCATTAGCAGCTAAATTACCCGCTTTGGTTTTTGAAGGCGCGCTTACCTGTGACTTCCAAGCATCATTGCACTCTAGGATAGTCATGTTCTTGTCTAGCACCAACATAGGCTGACTAGCTTGCTCAAAAGCCTCTGACATCAGGACTAGTTTTGTCTGGCTGTTAACAATATGGTTAATGTCGGCAAAAGTACCTATGATTGACTGCGCGCCATTGTCGTCGAATGCGTTAATTTTTCCTTTTAACTCATACCAAATATAAACATTATCAACCAAGTATCTAAAACGGACGCAAAGTTCGGATGAGCTTCCTTCTACATGTGCATCCCAAGCGCCTGTAAAAACGCTCAAGTCTTTTTTATGAATGTATTTTAAAAAGCTATCGAAACGTGCGCTTTTTTCGACCACATTGAAATAACCATCTAAGTATACTTTAACCGTTACAAGGGTCGACTCTCTGTCCCATGTCCAAAAAGACTGGTTAGCTGCCCATAAAGCAAGCTCTAGCTGCTGCTTGTCTGTCGAAAGGTCGTTTTCTTCAATGTCAAAAAGCGCTTGTTCAGCGTCAAAAAATTGGGGAAGTGCACTATCATTTTTTACAGACGATAAATCTTCAGGCGATACTTCGCTCTTTGTAGATTTATGCTTCTGATTAGACATTTTAGCTCACTTGGACTGATGTAAATGTAAAGGCGGATTCTCCGCTTTTTATATACTTAAGTTTCAAGTCACAACTATATAGTTAAGCACTTGCCAGTAGGTTTTAAAATTTATCTTATCGTATGTAGATTTATACAACAAAACCAAGGCATTGCTACAAATCCCGTCATTCTAAAAGACCTATTCATTACCAAAAAATCCGTCATTTCCAAAAAAGCCGTCATTCCCGAGACGTCGGGAATCTCCTTGGAACTAACCAATGCTAACTAAGTTATTGTTTTATTTAGGTTACAATAAACATCAACCAGATCCCCGCCTTCGCGAGGATGACGAGGAATTACGCGAGGATGACGAGGAATTACGCGAGGATGACGAGGAATTACGCGAGGATAACGAGGAATTATGCGAGGTTGACGAGGAATT
>CAYURD010000019.1:0-20311 GCA_964446865.1 uncultured Glaciecola sp. | reverse complement strand
ACGAGGAATTATGCGAGGTTGACGAGGAATTCTTCGCCATAATGAAAGTGCGGGGTGACCGCACATCAAAAGGATTTAGACTAGATCCTCAGCAAATTCAGAAGGGTATAACACCAAGCCCATTTCGTTGGGGTTTGGGAATATAGCGATGTTAATTTCATCGTCTATCAATCCGTCGGTCCATTTCTTTTGCCAGTGGTCTACGCTGACTGACGTAGCTTTACAATGTGACCAATCGTTAGTGGCCCAATATTCAGCAAGCGACTGACTGGGCCAAATGGGAACGCAGTCTTCATCATCACTGTTGAGCATTACGCAGCCATCGTCATCAGTTAAGATCCATATTTCTTTTTGCTTTTTGATGGTTTCAAGTAAATATTGATATCGTTTATCACTCGACATTTGCATAATTTGTTCGTTAGTGTGTGACATTATTTTTTTAACTCGTGATTAGCTAAGAGACAAGCCGGTACAAAAGTATCGTTACCTTAAGTGCCATCTTCTTTAACAGGTTTTACGATTACATCAATAGCTGGCTTTTCAGCGCTGTTATCTTTTTGGCTTTGAATAAAGGGCTCGATTTTGGGTTTATTATTTTCAGCTTCTCGAGCACGACTTCTTTCGTAGGCTCTAAAGTCGTCTTTATAGTCGTCTATCGTGATGGTTTCGCCACGCAAGCAGTCATCTCTGGCGCGATCTATATATTGGTCGCAGCGCTGCATTCGTTTTTGTTGTTCACTTAAATTGATATCTTTTGCTACACAAGCTGTCAATCCTACGCAGGTAGCAATGAGCATTAGTTTTTTGAAAAGCGCTCGAGTCGTCATCTCATTTTCCGGTTTGGATGTGTCTAGCCTTAACTATAGTCGTTTACAGCAAAAACACATCAGCAACAAACAATATTATTAGTCAGTCGAGGTCGAATTATCACCATCAGTTTCGTTTGGTATTGGATCTGTCATTGGCGGTGGCTCTGGTGTTTTAGCCATTTCTATTTCAATCGCATCAACACGTTGTAGACCTCTTGGTAACTTATTACCACGCCTACCTCTGTCGCCTTGGTAGTGAGTAAGATCGTTTGCACTTAACAGCATACTGCGCTTACCTGCCACTATCCGAAGGTTGGCATTATGTGGCACAACACTTAATTGTGTAAGATACTCTTCGCGAGTTTTGGCTTTAGCAGAAGGAATATTCATTAACTTATTGCCCTTGCCTTTGCCTAGCACTGGCAAATCACTTAGTGGGAATAACAACATCCGACCCTGATTGCTAATACACAAACACCAATCTGTTGCCACATCACTTATGGTGATTGGCGACATGACTTTAGCGGCTAAGGGTAATGACACAAAGGCCTTACCCGCTTTGTTTTTAGTGAGCATATCGGAAAAACTCGACACAAAGCCATACCCGGCATCAGAGCCAATCAAAAAGCGCTGTGCATCGCTTGCCATCACAACATGCTCTGCTCTTTCCCCTGCGACAATATTAAAGCGACCGGTTAGCGGCTCTCCTTGGCTTCGGGCCGAGGGTAAAGAGTGGGCATCGCAGGCGAAGGTGCGTCCACCTGAGTCTAAAAAGACCGCTTGTTGATTGCTGCGCCCTTTGGCACTATCAAGATACACATCGCCCGACTTATAGCTTAAACCAACCACATCTATATCATGCCCTTTTGCACAACGTGCCCAGCCTTTTTCTGACAATACAATCGTGACGGGTTCTGAAGGAATGAGTTCTTTTTCTGACAGAGCTTTTGCTTCAGCGCGCTGTATAATAGGGCTACGTCTTGCATCGCCGTATTTTTCGGCATCGGCTAAGAGTTCTTTTTTAATTAACGATTTTAAACGACGATCAGAACCCAACAGTAACTGCAATGAATCACGCTCTTTAGCTAACTCTTCTTGCTCACCCTTAATTTTCATCTCTTCAAGTTTGGCAAGGTGACGAAGCTTTAATTCTAAAATGGCTTCGGCTTGTTTATCAGACAAGCTGAAACGCGACATTAGCTCTTTTTTAGGTTCGTCATGAAAGCGAATAATTTCGATAACTTCATCTATATTTAAAAAGGCAATCAATAAGCCTTCTAAAATATGCAAACGCGTGAGTATTTTATCTAAGCGATATTGTAAGCGACGTCTAACGGTTTCTTTTCTGTAAACCAACCACTCACTTAAGATTTTGCGTAAGTCTTTAACTTGAGGGCGGCCATCTAGCCCAATCATATTGATGTTAACGCGATAGCTCTTTTCTAGATCGGTCGTTGCAAATAAATGTTGCATTAACTGTTCGTTGTCGACTCTATTTGATCTTGGAGTCACAACCAAGCGAGTGGGATTTTCATGGTCAGATTCATCGCGTAAATCCGATACCATCGGCAGCTTTTTAGCCTGCATTTGCGCGGCAATTTGCTCCATTACTTTTGCGCCCGATGCTTGATGTGGCAGCGCAGTAATAATGATTTCACCATTATCTTCGTTATATACAGCGCGCATTTTTATTGAGCCGCGGCCTGTTTCGTATATTTTGCGAATATCGTCTTTTGGCGTGATGATTTCGGCATCGGTCGGATAATCTGGACCTTGCACATGCTCTAACAGCTCCGATAGTTCTGTTTTGCTGTTATCTAATAACAACGCGCAGGCGTTGACGAGTTCTTTCACATTATGCGGCGGTATGTCGGTGGCCATGCCTACAGCAATACCGGTAATGCCATTAAGTAAAATGTGTGGCAAACGCGCAGGCAGTACCACAGGCTCTTGGAGCTCACCGTCAAAATTAGGCTGCCAATCGGCTGTGCCTTGACCAAGCTCGGTTAATAATATTTCACTGAATTTTGATAAGCGTGCCTCAGTATAACGCATCGCGGCGAAAGATTTAGGATCGTCAGGCGCGCCCCAGTTACCTTGCCCATCAACCAATGGATATCGATATGAAAAAGGCTGTGCCATTAACACCATTGCTTCGTAACAAGCAGAATCACCGTGAGGGTGAAACTTACCTAAAACGTCACCCACGGTTCTAGCCGACTTTTTGTACTTTGCGTTGTTGCTTAAGCCAAGGTCAGACATTGCATAAATGATACGCCTTTGCACAGGCTTTAAGCCGTCGCCAATATGAGGCAAGGCTCTATCCATTATCACATACATGGAATAATTGAGATAGGCGTCTTCGGTAAAACGCCCAAGCGACATTTGTTCTACGCCGTCTACATTTATGGTGGTGTCGTTATTCATATAGTTGCCAAGATGTGCTTATTAGTCTGCACTTATTATATTGTCCATTTTCCATTATCCCGAGAACGGGGTATATTAGATGCATGGTAGCGCATTTTTAACAAAAGCATAATAGACCCTTGAACAAACAAGTCACATTTGTCCACATTTTTATCTTTTTCTGTTTCTTTTTTATACAGTTTGAAGCAAAAAGTGAAAACCACGTGTTGGTCATAGACAATTCGTATCGCAATAATACGCTAATCAACGACTTTGCCGTGTATCGTCAGCAAAATCGCGTATTAAATTTTGAAGAGTTTAGAAAGACACAAGGATTTTTAGCATACTCAAGAGTCAATAGCACAAACTATGGACTCACCCCAAACGGAGTGTGGCTTTACACTAAGCTAGAAAACCAAAGTGACATTGAAGATTGGCACTTTTCTATCCGCTTTTCACAGTTGCAAAATGCTCAACTTGTGCTGGTGCAGCAAGGGGACATTATTTATCAAAGTACTGACGGTATCCAAGATAAAACTAGCCCTTACCCGCTACCTTCTTTCGATGTTAACTTGCCTAAAAATACACCACTTGAACTTTATATTTATGTTCAGTCAAACAGCTTAAGTCTGGTTGCGCCCATTTACTTACAGACCCCAACAGCAAAAGCAAATGTGAATTTGGTTGATTTTAGCTTATGGGGCATGTTTTATGGCGTGCTTATTATTTTGTTGTTATACGCCTGTATCTTTATCGTATTTCGCCAAACACAACGTGGCTTTGCATATATATCAAACCTTGTCGTGCTTCTCATGTTTCAGCTTTTGTGGAGTGGTCACGCCGCGCTTTTTCCCACGTGGCTCAGTACCTTTTATTTTTATGTGAGAGCCGAGAACGTTGTGCTGCTCATGAACATTTCCAGTATATTATTAAATCTACTACTTATCCCCCTCGAAAAACAACAAGCTAAAATGGCCTTAGCATTGCAATCAATCTTAATTGCCAGTGTTATTTGTTTCTTTTTGTTTTTTATACCCGGCATACCTGACATTTTTAAGCTGGTCATCACTTATTGCTTAGGGTTTAGCGCAATGCTGATTAACGGTTTATTTAGCTATAAAGCCCATGCAGCCGGATTTAAACCTGGTAAGGCTTTGGTGGTCGCGTGGATATTGCCATTTATTGGCGCCACCTTAAGCGCCTTTTACATATTTAATGTGTTGCCCAGCAATATGTACCATCATCACATTTTTCACTCCACTTTGGTTTTGCAGGTATCAATTTTCTTAATCGCGATGGTGCTGCGTAATCAATACGACTTGCAGCTTGATATTGAAGAGGCTGAAACCGATGCTCTTAATAACTTTTTAATGATAGAAGAACAAAACGTGCATTTGGATTTAGCGCGCAAACAAGCCATTAAAGCAAGCGATGTTAAGTCTCAATTTTTGGCCAATATGTCACACGAAATTAGAACGCCATTAAATGCGATTATGGGCTTTAGTAAAGAGTTAGAGACCGAACAAAACGAAAGTGAGCGCGAAGAACACTCTAGAATCATCAATTCAGCTGCAGGCGATCTGTTAACCATCGTTAACGATATCTTAGACTTTTCAAAGATGGAAGCCGGTAAACTCAGCCTAAGTACACGCCCATTCTCACCTCGGGATACGCTTGAAGATGTGGTTGCATTAATGGCAAAAAATGCACATTTAAAACAGCTTGAATTACTTTATGATGCGGGCGAGCTTCCCGACTTTTTGCTTGGTGATGCGCTTAAACTAAAACAACTGTTAAGTAATTTATTAAGCAATGCCATCAAATTTACCAACTACGGGCAAATTTCTTTGTCGGTCAAAGTAATTGAACAAACAGACGACAACTGCGTTCTAGAGTTTATTGTTAGCGATACCGGCATTGGCATCAGCCAAGAAGATATAGACAAGCTATTTAATGCCTTTCATCAGTTAGATGACGAACTCAATCGTTCGTATCAAGGCACAGGTCTTGGCTTGGTAATATGCCAAGAAATCACTGATTTAATGGGCGGTTTAATTTCGGTTAATAGTGAACCATCAAAAGGCAGTGCGTTTTCTGCGACCATTCCATTTGCGATTGATCATAGCGCAACACAGTTAAAACCTAAACATAAGTACAAAGGACAAACAGCCTACTTACTAGACCTGTGGGAAGAATCGAGGCGTACCGCTAATTTGCAGCTGAATAATGCGGGCTTTCAGGTTGTGATCGCAGACAGTCTAGCCTCCTTGCTTAATGAAGATATACAAGATCACGAATACGTATTTGTTGCCCTGCCCTACAAGCATGTTGATAGACGAAGCCAAGTGATAGAGGCTTTGGCTAATCGGCAAATCTACAATATCGTGTTTATGTATTCAGGCCCACAACCCAACAAGAACAGTTTTATTAAACTCGCTAAGTTGCCCATCCTTATAAGAATGCCTTTAACAGGACGTAAATTAGAAGACTTAGACAGCAATCCTAATAAAGCAAAACCTAACAAACATGTGCACTCGCTCAATGCATTACCCGCCGTTAGAATGTTAGCGGTCGATGACATTGAACTGAATTTGCACTTGATCTATACCTGGCTTTCTTCTAGTCCAGTTAAACTAGACTTAGCTTACGATGGTAAAACCGCCATCGAACTTTGCCAAGAAAACGACTACGATCTTATTTTGATGGATATCCAAATGCCAAATATGGACGGTCTAGAGACCACTAAGCATATCCGTAAAAGCGAGCTCAACATTGGCACGCCAATTGTAGCCGTGACTGCCCACGCGCTTGAAACTGAAAAAGAACATTACCTCAACTCAGGCATGGATGACTTTTTATCTAAACCCATTAGAGTGGAAGACTTAATCAATATCATTAACACCTGGTGCGATGAGCGTGAGCACAAATCAAGCTTTACCGGTGATAGCATTGACTGGCCGCTCGCCATTCAGCGCGCTGGCAACGAGAAAGAAGCTGCACTATCGTTTTTTGACTCATTTGTAGAACGTTTGCAAACCCACGCCAACGAAATTGAATCAGGCTGGCAACAACAACGAACCGATTTACTGGTCGAGAGTATTCATAAACTACATGGCGCATGCTGCTACACAGGCGTTCCCAAACTTCAGGAATACTGCCAACAAGCTGAAACCATGCTTAAAACCGAAGGCCTAGAAAACAACTCTGCTGCTATTTCAAATTTGTTGCTAGAGATTGAAAGAGTTGCTGAGCAATGGATGCAGAATAGACAAACTATCGAAAATTCTCTGTAACCAAACTATCCTGACACTGCCTAATTAAACTCACAAATTCATGCGCATCACGGTCAAGTTCATTAACCGAAAGATAGATGTCGTAGCCCAGACCTTGTTGTAATTTGCGCATACGGTTGGCGAACATGGCGCTCACACCGGTGAGCATGCTGCCGTCTTCGCATTTGTATTTTACGTCTTCAATAATGTCGTTGCCTGCGCATTGACCCGAATCACAATCATTCATGAGTATTTGGGCGACTAATGGCTTTTGTTCCATTAGTAAATGCGTGACTAGGCGGGGTGATATATCAGCTAAAAAGGCTTCTGGGTCGCGCAGTCTAAAGCCGACCATTTCAAGGTCAATATGTTCTAAACCTTTGTGGACACGCGGTACATCCACTCGTTGAATATTCTCCCAAGGCAATTCCCAATTACCTCTGCGATGATAGTAAGTAATCGCTTTTTTGGTGATTGATAGGCTGTATTCGGGTTCTTTGATTTTGTAATAGCCCATTACAAAAGCCACAATGCTGCCGCTTAAAAACAAAATACCGACTAAGAAAAAAGTAGAGGGTAGAAGTTTAATTACCGCAAAGCCAAAGAGAGCCACCACCACACCTATGATCATGGTTGTCATGCCGTTAGTCGCGGCTGAGCTTCTGATATAAATAGCGTCGTCTTGCTGCTGATGAGATTCAGAAGTCGCCTTCTCAGCAGATTGAGTAGACCTTAAATCTTCTACAGTATCAGTTTGCTCGTTTTCTGTTTTTGAATCGTTTTGAATATTATTGCCAGACATACAAATATAACACCAACATAATGATAGCCCATATTATGATATACCGCGTTCGCTTACAAAAAGCGCAATCGGTTTGCCACCAATCGATGAGTTTTTTCATGCTGGCTGTAAACTCAGTCTGCGTTTAGCTCTAAATCGGCACTGCCAAGCCACCAAGGTTGGCGTAAATAATAATGACAATATTACTGAAAACCCAACGCCACCAGCTAATACAACAGCAAGCGGTGGCCAAAACGACCCTTCACTAAACAATAGCAATGGGATTAATCCACCAACAGTGGTAAACGTGGTCGATAGAATGTGCCGGCTACAGCTCATCGTCTCTTCAACAATCTCGCGCGTGTCGCCTTGCATTGCTTTGGGGTTGGCGGCAATAGCGGCTATAACAACAATAGAGCCGTTAATTGCTACGCCTATTAGCCCTGCGCTTCCTAACAATGGATTAAAGCCAATCGGTAAACCCGATAGCCATAGGCTGAAAAATCCTAAACCGACTGAGAGTATCGATACAACACCGATAACCGCCGCAAAGCGCACGCTGCTGAAGCTAAGTATCAGAGCAGTAATCATTAATACAAGGAGTACAGGTAAATATGTAGCTAATTGGCCAAGCGCTTGTTGTTGCTCATCTGCGTCGCCTGCCATTTTAAGTCTATAGCCCGGTGGCAAAACAATATTTTGTTCAATCAGTTCGCGCAATTGGTTACTTGCGGTCACCGCGGCGATATCGGGTAGTAAGTACGCTTGTACTTTATTGACTCTGACCCCATTTTCGCGCGTTATGCCGCTGATACTGGGTGTCATGTTAAGCTCACCAATTGAGCCTACGCCTAGTACTTGACGGTCAAGTCCCTGTCCTGCAATTAACGGCAGTGCGTCAAGCTGCTGTAAATTACTTCGCTGCTCATTACTTACGCGCACTCGTATGTCGAGTTCTTCTGTGCCTTCAAGAATAGACCCACCAGTTTGGCCGCTAAGCGCGACTTGTAGCTGCTGAGCAATTTGTGATAACGATAGCTGCGCAATAAAACTCTGGTTTTCGCTAACATCTACCACAACTTCGGCTTCGCCTTCGGATATAGAGACTAAAGACTGTGTAATGCCGGGTATTTGTGTCATGGCTAGGCGAACTTGTTTACCTAAGTCGTCTAAAACGGCTAAGTCAGTACCATAAATATCTACTTCTATTGGCGCGGCGATTGGTGGGCCTTGACCAAATTTTCGGACAATGACTTTTGTATTGGGTAAACGGTCTTGCAATTGATATTGTAAATCAACAATGAGCTCATCAGCTTGCGCGACTGAATCGGTGGTTATCACCGCATTGGCAAATGCAGGTGCGTTGTCGCGAGTCATTACTTGGTTATAGTATACCGCAGGCGTTGATGCACCAATCATCCATGTAACTTGTGATATGCCGTCTTTAGTGGCAATGTATTCGTCTGCTTCTAAGGCGACTTTATGAGTATGATCAATGCTACTACCATCTGGTAGCATGACGTATATTTCAAATTGGTCTCTATCTGCACTTGGAAAAAATACATTGGCCAATTGCTGCGACAACACAAAGCCCATCAAGCAAACAATGACAATCACTGGCAACACCAACAAAGGTGTTTTTATGGCCTTAGCTAAAAGCTTCTTAAAGGCTGATGATACGCTAGGTAGCTGATACCCTCGCTTATACCAAGGCGCGTCAAGGTCTGCATCACGTGGTAAAAAGCGCGCTGCCAAGGCCGCAATTAATGTAAGTGAAATAGCCAAAGACCCAATTAAGGCCATGACCACGCTAATCGCAATTGGGCCAATAAAGTCACCAATATTACCCGCCAGCAAAAAGATAGGCATAAAACCCAAAATGGTCGTTAGTGTCGACGCCAGCAAAGGAGCAAACAAATGCCTAATGCTTTTTTGTAGCACCGCTAACCTAGTCTTGCTCTGATCTAATAAGTTAAGCCTGATTTCGTCGGTGATCACAATGGCATTATCAATTAACAAGCCTATGGCAATAATGATCCCAAAAATCGACATTTGATGAATTTGTTGGTTAAAAAAGCTCAAACTGAACACCGCAAACGATGCACAAAGTGGCAGTGCTAAACCGACGATCCAAGAGGCTTTTGCGCCCATAAAAAACAACACGACCAGCATCACCACCAACGAGCCCATTAGTAGGTTGCCGCTGAGCTCGCCTAGTCTTGCTTCGGTATATTTATTTTGATTAAAAGCGACTTCTGCAATGACTGAATTCCCATATAGCGCATTAAATTCGTCTAGTTTAGCAATGACCGCTTCAGTCCATCTGTCGACTCTTACTGTTGTTTGCATACGCCCGGCAATAAATATCGTGCGCTCACCGTCAATTAATGCGATTTCTTGTTCGGGGCTTCTTTTCCCTTTTTCAATGTTAGCAATATCTTGTAAGCGTAAATAATTACCGCTTGAGGTTTGCAAAGGTATTTGCGCCAGCATGGCAGTGCTTTCGAGTGGCTCAGACACTTGCACCCGCATATTTTTATATGGATGTTGCAACACGCCCGCGGGCAACTTAGGGTCAGCGAGTGATATCCGTTGACTAACATCTTGCAATGACAATCCTGTCATAGCAAGTTGCTGGGGGTCTATGGTGACGGTTATTTCTTCGACAGGTTCGCCGTAAATACGCACTAACTCGGTGCCGCCAACATTGCGAATGCTGTCGGCTAACTCACTTGCCATGCGGCCGACTTGACTCAAGTCCATACTGTCAGGGAATTTGGGCTTTAATGATAATAAAATGGTAAATGCCGTGGCACCACGCTTGTCTTCTAAAATAGGCTCGCCCGCACCCTGCGGAAAACGCTTGGCGGCATCATCAATCGCGTCTCTAATCTTAGAGAATATTTGCTGATTATTTGAATTATCGGTCCAATCTTGAAGCTCAACCGATATTGACGAAAAGCCTGCTTTTGAGGTCGATTTTATCTCTTTAATTTCGTATAACTGACGCAGTTCATCCTCAATGACATCGCTAACTAAGGCTTCGACCCGCTCAGCCGAGGCGCCCGGAAACGAGGTCAGCACAATAACGTTACGCAAATCAATACGAGGATCTTCAAGTCTGGGTAAGTTTGACACTGCCGACATGCCAGCGACTAAAATAATAATGATAGCTAGCACAAGCAAATGGCCATTTCTGAAAAATGCGGTATACCAACTGGCTTTTGCATCATCATTGTTTGTGCTTTGGTTGGTATCGGTATGGCTCATCTTAAATGTCCTTTTTACAGCTTGGCTTAATTGTTTGCTTGAAACGAAGCAAATGCCAAGCGTGAGTCAACTTCAACTACTTTGTTCACGACTTGCATGGGGGTTAAACGATGAATACCCGACACAACGAGTTTGTCTCCATCTTGAATAGCGCCTGTCACGTAAGCTTTTGTGTCATCGGCATATTCCACAGACACTAATCGCGTTTGTATTTGTTGTTGGTCATCAACCACATAAAGCGTCCATAACCCTCTTACAGCACTTGCCAAGGCTGATACAGGCACCCATGTACCGGTTTTTTGCACGGGAATGTCAACGGTTAATGACACTAAATCGCCCGTCACCATGCCTTGTTGCTGCGCGGGTGATAAGTCATTTATGTCAATGCTAAATACAGCATCGATTGTGCGTGTAGCCATGTTACGCTGCGTAGCTATGGACTTTACTCGCGCACTAAAAGCCGTGTTTTGCATTTTTAATAAGTGCTCTTGACCTACGCGCACCCCAAATGCAGTCTGCTCTGGCAAACCAAAGCGTGCTTCTAAAGAGCGCTTTGCCAATATAGAAAATACCGCTTGCCCTGGATTAAGCACTGTCCCTTCATCAATATATTGTCGAACAATCTGTCCATTAAAGGGGGCAACAAGCGTCGATTTTTGAATATCAACTTGCAAAGAGCTAAGTCTTGCTTGTGCTTCGCTTACCGCAGCTTGGCTTGCATCAAGTTGTGCTTCGGCTTCGTCTAGTCTTTGCTGTGGCTCTAATTTTTTAGCCACAAGTTCTTTAACGCGTGTTTGTGATATTTGTGCGATACGTGAATTTGCTTTTGCGTTCTCTAATGCGCTTTGGAGTTCGTTTTTACGGGCCTGTAAGCGCGCTGTGTCTAATGTGGCTAACACATCGCCTTTTTCAACATTTGCGCCCTCTGGTGCAATGACAGCGTCGAGTAAGCCTGCAAATTCAAAACCGATGTCAGATTGTTGTAGTGATTCTATTTGGCCAAATACAACGCGCGGTTTCACATATTGGCTTTGCAGAGTAATAGACATCACTTCTACATTTGTGTTTTGAGTGACAAGTAGCTTACTTTCATCAAAAGCCTGTGCGGTTTTGTTGCCCGACATCAACATGAGGATGACAAGCAAACTAAAGCTAACACCAGCCATAACTAATAATAGCGGTGTGTTGGTTTTCTCAGCTATTACATCATCATTTGATGTCGCTTCATTTTGTCCATTTTGCATTAGCGCGTTCGCTCTTGTAGTCTGGTATCTGAAAAAAAGTGATTAATTAAATCGTTATACGGTTTATCGGCATCATTAAATAAAATATTGATGATCAACAAGCGCTAACATATGTGCACAGACACTCTTTAAATTGATCACCTTGGATGACGATGTGTGGATAGTAGAATATAAATACTAGACTGTACAGTCTATTAATGTTAAATTTTTGCAATACTGTCAATCTGATGTAATAGGAAAGTTCTATCTAAAATGGCAAAAACTCAAGATTCACGGGGCGCGGGGCGACCTAAGAGCCTTCAAAAAAGGCAGCAAATATTAGAAAGCGCAGCCGAATTAATGCTCTCGCTCGGGTACAAACACACCTCAATGGATGCGGTCGCTAAAGAAAGTGGCGTATCAAAACAAACCGTGTATTCCCACTTTAGTAACAAAGATGCTTTGTTTAACGCCATTATTGAAGGTAAATGCGAGATGTATCAGGTTGACGAAGCGCATATCTCTATGAAATCGGCTTCACTACAGACAACGTTGACAGAAATAGGTTATCGCTTTATACAATTATTAACCGATGACAATGTTATCTCAATGTACAAGGTCGTTATTGGCGAATCGAGTCAAGACTCAAAAGTGGCTGAACTTTTTTATGATGCAGGGCCACTACACAGTATTAAGCTTGTGACAAATTTACTCATGCAACATCCCGATACTAAAATGAGTGAATTGCAGGCACACGAGATATCTGTCGATTTTTTCAATTTGCTCAAAAGTGACTATCACATGCGCGGTATTTTGCATCTTCAATATAGTATGATAGCGCCACAACAACTGGAACTTGCTCAAAAAGTGTCTAAAAAAACTATGGCACTTATCGAACTGATTAAGGAAGATTAAATGGAAATTCGTCAAATGCTTGCATTAATTATTAGATTTTTTGCAATTATTGTTTTCATTTACGGCGTAAATTATGCAACTGGCGCTATGTCAATGATGGCTAATTTGGGCAGTGAAGCTGGTCAAACTTACTATTTGGCCGCGCCGGCATGTATTATTTTAGTCTCTATATTTTTGTGGTTTTTTCCCTTTACTGTTGCAAGCAAAATCGCATCGTCTAATGAAGCTTCAAAAGAGAAAATCGGCAGCATATCCTATACTGACCTGCGCTCTGTGTTGTTTACAACCTTAGCCTTGTATCTATTATTTAACGTGGTGTCGGACGCGATTTATTGGGGAGGCTTTTTTATTATGTACGAACCCATACCCACTCTACAAGAAGGCATTCCAGTTGATTACAAAGCTGCAATGCTTACCACTTTGTGCGAACTCATCATTTTATTGCCCTTGTTATTTGGCAGAAAAGGGTTTAGTAAGTTCGTGTATAAATTACGTTATGGGGCATAGACTTCTTTTTCTGAACATCCGCGCTATTTGAGGTTTAATAAGCCGTGATGTCAGTATTTAAAAACGGGCGAAAGCTGGCAATATTTAGCAGAAGTAGTGGATCCATATGATCGACGCATTGTTGGTTGGTGCACGTCAAAGCGAATAACGACAAATCACCGGTTGAATACGAAAACTTCTTTAGAAAAGTGTCCGGTTGGGCTTTACCAGAACAGTTGAAGAAGTGTTTGCAGAGACCGACGGTAATAAAATTGTTTATCGTATTTCAGCAAAATAGTAAGGTTTAAAATCAAAAAGGAGCCTTCTGCTTACAAACTTTGTTATTTTGGAGCGATGTTTATCAGAAAAATACACGCTAGTGAAGTAAATCAAGTGACAAAAGATCAAATCCTAACACCGCTTTACTCATAACATTGAGTTGCGCTTTATTACCAAAAAAATGAAAGGTATCGCTCGAATGTGTTACCACATCTCCTTTTTTCAAGAGTCGCATAGGTGCGGCACTTTCGAGTTCAAAAAATGAAGCGTTAGCAAATCGACTACCGTCCATCGGGCCATGATTGTAGGCATTGATGACATCGCCTACCATATTGTCAGTTGTTGGCTTTTCTAAGGAGATCGGATAGCTCGCTTGTTTGGTTTTCGAAAAGCGAATAATAGTAAGTCTGCCAAGTGCCTCAGAATACGCTCCCATCACATCGCGACTAGCGTTATTGGGGATGCCAATTTTACCACGTTGTTTACCGTCGGTTCTAAACACAACACTATTACCAATTATCGATACCCTCTGCGGATTTGCCTTCATTAAATAATAGTTGATAGCAGGCTGCGACGATACCACTGGAAATATTGACTTCGTGTCGTCTTGTCCTTGATACATACCCATTGACCATAAAGTCACTGCACCGTTTTGTACAGACCAATCACGACCGAGGTTTTCGAGTGAACTAGACACCCCAAAAGCCACCCAGTTAACATTGTCTGGAATAGAAGTATTTAATATTTGCTCTGCTTCTTGCTGCGTAAACAATGAAATGCTGCGCTTTAAATTGAGCTCAAACTGAGCGCCGATATAGTTTTCAAAAAAGAGCGCTTGTTCGAAACTGAGTCGATTTTCACTCCTCGACTTCAATTGATAGTTTTGTTGTTGCAATGCGGGTGGCACACGCCAATTGGCCGAAATCATTTCTGTGCCCACAGGATAGTAAAGTGAATACTTAGAGCCGATGGGCGCTATCCAAGTACGGTCCTCTCCTCCACTACTTTGACCCCGTGCTAGTGCAGTTCGATCTATCCAGCCGTTGCTTACACCCTCGGGACCATGCGCAGTGCTTGTCATTACTCTAGCCTGATGAGTTTGCGACACAATAATTTGGCGATGTTTGTCTTTCGACGCTAACACAATATTGTTGCCATGCTTGGCTAAAAATTTACTATCTTGCATAAATGTTTGTGCCTGAGCGATAGAAACATATGCCGTCAGTATTAGTAAAAGTATGCATTTGAAAGTAAGTATATTAGCCATGGCTCACAATGCTTTAAGGTAATGTTTTGTTGTTCATTACTATGAGTCAAAAAAGTGATTTAATCCAATATTATTTGGGCAAACTTTGCTCGGTGAATACAAATTCCTATCATTAGCTATTGAATACTATATTTGCATCTATGACTACTTTCATATGATTTTATGGCAGCATATATGCCATCAATGTATGCTTACAAAGTTATGATTTTAGAGGTCGATAAAGTGCTAAACAGTCTTTGCGACAACGCTTTAACAACACTCCACATAGATTAAAAAACGTTAAATAGAAAGCCGTCACTTTTCGATTACTTAAAACGTGGCTAAATTACTGTTAAATTAAAGAAAGTCCAATAGAAGCTTGATACACTATTGCGATTACTATCACTACCACTATCGGTAATTTGGTCACGGAACTTATATCGTCAATGAAATCATTCACTGGGCAACATATTTTAAGTGTCAAACAATTTGATCGCGAAGCGGTTGAAACGGTCTTTAATGTGGCCGATCAAATGCATGTATATGCCGCGAGAGAAAAGCGCACTACGGTGCTTGATGGAGCAATTTTAGGCAATCTCTTTTTTGAGCCAAGTACTAGAACACGCGTGAGTTTTGGGACGGCCTTTAATTTATTGGGCGGCGAAGTACGCGAAACAACAGGTATGAGTAATTCTGCGCTAGCAAAAGGCGAATCACTTTACGATACCGCTCGCGTGCTTAGCGGTTACAGCGATATCATTGCGATGCGACATCCAGATATTGGCTCGGTAGCAGAGTTTGCTCAAGGCAGTCGCGTGCCAGTCATCAATGGCGGCGATGGCGCAAATGAGCACCCTACTCAAGCATTATTAGATTTATATACCATTGCTAAAGAACGCCACTCTTTTGGGCAAGGCATTGATGGTTTGCATATTGCGATGATTGGCGACTTAAAATATGGTCGCACCGTGCATTCTTTAGCGTCGATGTTATGTTTATTTACAAAAATTAAATTCACCTTAATATCCCCTGCCGACTTGGGTATGCCAAGTAAAATACTCGACCAAATTAGTAATGCTGGGCACGAACTTATTATTAGCGAAAAGTTAGAAGGCATGGTTGATGCCGATATTTGCTATCAAACACGTATTCAAGAAGAACGCTTTGCTAGCCAAGAAATTGCTAATCAATTCAGAGGCAAGTTTAGGCTTAATCAACAAATTTATACCCAACATTTTAAATCTCAAACAGTCATTATGCATCCTTTGCCTAGAGATTCACGTTCTGAAGCCAACGAGCTCGACAACGATTTGAACGTACATCCAAATCTGGCGATTTTTAGACAAACCGATAACGGCGTATTAGTGCGTATGGCGCTTTTTGCCCTTACCTTAGGCGTCGAAAATAAAGTCCAAGACTTTGACCGTACCGTTCATTGGTACAGTAATAAACAACATGTAACTAGCGATAAATAAAGAGTACTTTCCCCTTATGACAATATCTGAAACCCTATTTTCTCGTGCACAAAAAACCATTCCAGGTGGTGTTAACTCTCCTGTTCGCGCTTTTAAAGCCGTTGGCGGAACGCCTCGGTTTATTGCTCGTGCAGATGGTCCTTATATGTATGATGTCGACGGAAACCGTTACATTGACTACATTAATTCGTGGGGCCCAATGGTGCTTGGACATAACAATCAAGCCATTCGTGAGGCCGTGATCAAAGCCAGCGAAAATGGACTTAGTTACGGAGCCCCTACCGAGGCAGAAGTTGAAATGGCTGAGTTAGTCTCATCTATTGTACCATCAATGGAAATGGTCAGAATGGTCAACTCGGGTACCGAAGCCACTATGAGTGCGATTAGGTTAGCACGTGGTTATACGAGTAAAAATAAGCTCTTAAAGTTTGAAGGATGTTACCACGGTCATGCGGACTCTTTGCTGGTTAAAGCAGGTTCAGGCGCACTAACACTTGGTGTACCAAGCTCACCCGGCGTGCCCGATGATGTCGCCAAACACACCCTAACGGTTGATTTTAATAACATCGAATCAGTCAAACAAGCCTTTGTAGAACACGGCGATGATATTGCTTGTATTATTGTTGAACCTGTCGCAGGCAATATGAATTGTATTCCACCTGTCCCTGGATTTTTAGAGGGCCTGCGCGCTATTTGCGACGAATATGGCGCGGTATTAATTTTTGATGAAGTCATGACTGGCTTTAGGGTGTCATTAGGCGGCGCACAAGAACGCTTTAAGGTGACGCCAGATTTAACATGCTTAGGCAAAGTCATAGGCGGTGGTATGCCAGTGGGTGCTTTTGGTGGTAAACGCGAAATATTGACGCATATTGCGCCTACTGGACCAATTTACCAAGCGGGAACATTGTCGGGTAACCCGATTGCCATGGCTGCAGGACTGTGCGCATTAAAACAATTAAAAGCCCCTGGCTTTTACGACAGTATTTTTGCCAATACACAAGCTTTAGCTGATGGATTTGTTGAGGTGGCCGATAAACACTCTATAGAATTAACAAGCAATGTCGCAGGCAGCATGTTTGGTATTTTCTTTACCGACCAAAAGGTTGTGAATTACCAGCAAGCCATTAGTGTTAATCAACAGCAGTTTAATCAGTTTTACCATAATATGTTGCGTGAAGGCGTATATATGGCTCCAGCCTCTTTTGAAGCTGGCTTTGTATCAAAAATGCATAGCGCTGATGTAATTGATGCCACACTAAGTGCCGCCGACAAAGCGTTTGCAGGAATTACCGCTGAGTAAATGACCAACCTTGTTGTAATTAGTATATTAGTTGCCGGATATGCCGTAATTGTTACGGCATTATGGCTTATACAAAAGCGCAAGTTTGATCTGCATAAACAAGCAAAAGCACTTAATAAAACCTCCATTGCCCATGTTGAAGCCAAAAGAGCATCGCTAACAAATAGCGCGGAAGCTGGCTCTTCAACAAACGATCAAGACCAAGCGCAAGAAGCTTCTATCGCCATGTTAGCTCGCGCAGACGCTGCGCAGCGCCTGCATCAAACCTTTCAGAAATTTGTGCCTCGTCAGTTTGTAGAGCATTTTGCCAAAGGCAGTGCAGATAATCTTTCATTAGGCTACGCAGACGAAGATGAAGTCACCGTGATGTTTTGTGATATTCGCGGTTTTACCGGTTTGTCTGAAGAAATGTCACCGCAAGAATTAATGAATTTTTTAAATGCATACTTTTTGCGAATGAATGCGCCCATTCATGATAACCATGGCTTTATTGATAAGTTTATTGGTGATGCCATTATGGCGCTTTTTGACCATCCAAATGGCGAAGCCGCCGACAAAGCAAGCGACTCAGTCAAGGCCGCCTTAGATATTCAAAAAGCGCTTCGGCTTTATAATCATCATCGACACAACAGCGGGTATCGGTCTGTAAAAAACGGCATTGGTTTACATATTGGCCCGGTGATTATTGGTACTGTCGGTTCTGATGACCGCATGGATACTACGGTGATTGGCGACACCGTAAATATTGCTCAACGAATAGAATCACTTACGGCTCATTTTGGCGTCGAAATATTAGCTAGCCAGCAGTTAGTGAATGAAGCACTCAACAATATCGAATTTGCCCATCGCTATGTCGATAATGTTGTATTAAAAGGCAAGAGTACCAGTATCGATTTGGTTGAAATTTATCATCATTTACCAATTGAGCAAATTCAGGCCAAAGATGCGACAAAAGAGGCCATAGCTGAAGGAATCGAGTTACGTAATAAACTCGAATTTAAAAAAGCAATTGAAGTTTTTAGCGCTGCACAAAAACATGACATAGAAGATCCTATCATCAAACACCATATTGATACTTGCAATCGATTGATGTATGAGACTGAATGGGACAAAAAGATCCGTTTATAGAGAGCTACACTGCATTTTTATTGTCTGCGTCAAGCGAGCTTGGTTAACACTATAAACCATCTATTATCATCTTTTTAATTGTTTTGGCTTTTACGAAATGGTCCAGTTTATGGGTTTGTATCCACCAAGTTGCCGCTTCCATCAATAGCTCCGGGTCATCATTCTTGTTAGCGAAAAAAGCATAAAATGAAAGGCCAACGTTCTCCCCCTTGTCCATCAACTTTTTATCACACACAGATATAATTTTATTTCTTAGTTGAGCTCTCAATTTACAACCCGATATAGATATTTAATAGCGTAAGCTAACTGAATTATTCTTCTAATTCACTAATTATGACAGGGCCACTATGCAAGGTCTTATGGACTGGACACCTATCGGCTATTTGCAATAAACGCTGACGTTGTTGCTCATTCAAATCACCTTTTATCGTGATTTTTCGAGTTAGTGCTTCAAGTTTTTGCGGCTCTTCGCCATTTCCACAGTCTTGATGATAGTCACGAGTGTGCGCTAACTCTACTTTAACGTGTTCGAGTGGCAGCTGTTTATGATTTGCGTACATTCTCATGGTCATTGAGGTACATGCACCTAAAGCAGCAAGCAGGTGATCGTAAGGATCGGGACCAAGATTATTACCGCCTACTTTTTTGGGCTCATCGGCTAACCATGTGTGATCATGCGTGCTGACATGTTGCGTGAACTTGTGATCTTTTTCTTCAACCAGCACACTCCCGTTCGTTAAATTTGCCTTATACGCCTGCGTATCATCTTTGATATATTTGCTAGCCCACGACGCTATCATGCTTGCGGCATAGTCAGAATCTGCTTTTTTACTTAATAAATGGTCAGCATCATCTAGGCTAATAAAACTCTTAGGATGCTTAGCCGCGTTATAGATCTTTTCTGCCTCGCTAATGTTCACTGTCGAATCTATTGGGGAATGCATCACTAACAAAGAACGTTTGAGTTTAGAGATATGGTTTCGATCATATTGAGCTACGTCATCAACAAATTGCTTTTTAATGGTGAACTCACGACCTGCTAAGCTTACTTTTGCTTCGCCTTGTTCGTTGATTTCATCTAAATGCGCAGAAAAATTATGTACAACATGCTCGGCATCTGACGGCGCGCCAATTGTCGCGATAGCACATACTTCTGGAATATGCTCACCAGCAGCTAGCACTGCAGCTCCGCCTAGGCTGTGGCCAATCAATAGCTGAGGTGCGCTAAAATGTTCACGCAGATGATCGGCAGCCGCAATCAAGTCTTGGATATTAGATGAAAAATTACTGTTTGCAAAATCACCATCGCTATTCCCCAAGCCGGTAAAATCAAATCGTAACACAGCAATACCTTTTTGTTTTAATGCCGCGCTTATTCTGCTCGCAGCAGCTATATCTTTGCCGCAGGTAAAACAATGCGCAAATAAAGCAAAGAACTTTACCTCTGCTTGTGGCATTTCTAATAAGCCCGCAAGCCTTGTTTTGCCGCTTTTAAAGGTTACTTTTTGTCTCATTGTGTTTTTACTCTTTATAATTGAGATATATCGCGATATTCACTTTTGTACAAAACTTCATAGAAGTTAGGAATTAAGTATAGTGATTAGACCATGGTTAGCTATAAAGGATTTCAATACTATTTTCGTTTAAGACTTCCTCGTCATCCTCGCGAAGGCACATAGTATTTTAATTTAAGACTTCCTCGTCATCCTCGCGAAGGC
>CAYURD010000018.1:27827-50432 GCA_964446865.1 uncultured Glaciecola sp. | reverse complement strand
CGACCCCCGGCGTGACAGGCCGGTATTCTAACCAACTGAACTACCACTCCACATTTCTCAACAAGTTCAATATACATATCGAAATGCTGTGTAAAGCGCATTTAAGTGTTGTAAATGGCGGAGTGGACGGGACTCGAACCCGCGACCCCCGGCGTGACAGGCCGGTATTCTAACCAACTGAACTACCACTCCGCATTAATACAACTTGCAATGAAAAGAACTGTAAATCGGTAGCTTAAGCGGGTAAGCCTAACAACGTCATATGAAGCCCTGTCTCTCAGTGCGGCGCAGATAATACGGTGACTGCGTAAACTAGTCAACTGCTTTTTACAAACAAATGCGGCGTTGTTCGTTTTTCATGCAAAGTTGAGATGTGTTTTACTACATTTTGACTGAAAGATGGCTTTTACCTGTGTATGCGCATCAGTCTTTTTTGTCTGCATCGTCTGATTTTTCGGCTTTATCCTTCTTCTTAAATTTAAAGGAGGTAATGCCATTTTTTAAACGAAGTGCCAAATGATTTTGTGGGTTATTTCGTTTATCGACTAACAAAAATACGATAAGCGTACCTATGATTAGCAAACATAGATTGACAATAATCGCCAACAATAAGGGGGAACTTGTTTCTTCTTTGGCTGCTAAATCTATTTTTGCGTCTATCTGCTCTTCTGTAGGTTCAGTTGATAACTCATTTTCTGATTCATCGATCGCCGGCATTTCGGGTTCACTGGTGACAAATGTATATTCAGGCAGCGTTAGTACCAAATCTCTACCGCTATTACTCTTGACAAAAACCTGCATATTTATCCGGTAAATCCCATAGCTATTGGCAGCAATGCTAAGCTTTTTATCGAGGTCGGCACTTTCTTGAATAATAAACTCAGTGATTTTTCCTGAAGGATGCTCCACCTTGCCATCAATTAATGCAGTTGCAGGAACGACCCATTGTATATCGGGCGTAATAATCAATGTGTGGTCGGCTTGTTTCATTGTAACAGGCGGTGGAATATCAGCGTCATCTTCGTCTTGTGAGGCATCTTCATCTGATTCAGTGGCTTGTGAGTCGTATTGAGCACTGTCCTCACTTATCGTATGTTCACCCTCAATGTGCTGAATATTTATAGGTGAAGGGTAAACAATGACATTCTCGTTAATTTTTTCTCTAGAAAAAAGAGGCGTACGCACGGTGAATACCGGTCTCCACTCACCATCGGCAATGCTAAGATTAAAATCACCCGTAAAAACACCATCACCATCATATTCATCATAGCCTAAACCATTGTCTTGAAATAAGGCTACGGGTCTAGAACCAAGACCAAAATTTGCATAGTTTGGATTATTCGTGCTCACAAATTCAATTGACAAGGCCATCACATCTCTGAATGTTGTTAAATCAATTTCAGAACCTCGATTTTCTAACTTTGCTGTTTGTTTGATGGTTTCACCAACAAAGATTGGCGATGGAATTTCTTTTGCGTTAAGCACGATACCTGCAATGATCATAATACGACTTTCAGGAAGGATATCGCCGACTGCTTGCCAAGGACCTGGCATTGGGTTTGATAGCGATATCATGTCGTAGGTATCAGTCTCGTACCAATTATAAGAGTCATCGTCTAAGTCATTTTCAATATACAACTTACTGCCATCAGGCTTAACTAATACAACAGGTTTTGAACCAAACTCTCTAAAAAAGACAAGCGTTATTTCTGATACATCGCTATCGACTCTAAACCTGTTTTTTAGCAAACGAATACTGTTTTCATATTCACTGCCAATGGGCACTACTTTTTCATCAGCGCTGCTATTTGATGTTGCCTGACTTGTTTGCCTTGTATCTTGAGCAAGCGCCACACTTGAGATAACAAAGAAAGTAAATAACATAAGTGGCATGCACGCAAATACGCTTCGTGCAATGCAAAAAGATAATAAACGTTTGTATGGTTGGTCTTTAAAACTCGTCTTTTCTGGTATCACTGCCTAGCAAATATAGCTTGTTCATTTGCTATATCATCGGCACTAGCCTGAATAATCTTTAAAGGTGGTTTAGATTTTAATTTGACCACGCTTTCATGGCCATCGGTATTAGTCTGCTCGTTTGCGCCGCTTAGAGATAAGCTTGTTTGACCACCTGTCATATATAAGTAGACTTCCGCAAGGATCTCAGAGTCTAATAAGGCGCCGTGATATGTACGATGACTGTTATCTACTTGATAAAAGCGACACAATGCATCAAGGGAGTTTTTTTGACCAGGGCGCATTTTTCTAGCCATGACCAATGTATCTAACACGGTGCATATATCGGATGTTTTTGGTAAGTTTCTTTTGCTTAACGCAAATTCGGCATCCATAAAGCCAACGTCAAACGGCGCATTGTGTATGATTAACTCACTGCCTTTAATAAAATCGATAAAGCCATCAGCAATTTCGTTAAATTGAGGCTTGTCAGCTAAAAATTGGTTAGTGATACCATGTACCCCAACCGCTTCACTTTCGACTTCACGCATAGGGTTAATATAAACGTGATAAGTATTTCCGGTTAGTTTACGGTCAACAAGTTCAACGCACCCAATCTCAATAATTCGATGCCCTTGGTTTGGATCTATACCAGTGGTTTCTGTATCTAATACTATTTGGCGCATATTATTTGTCTTCTTATTTTTCATAGCTTTTAATTATGACAATAGTATACTTTGCCACATTCATACCCACAATGATTAGTTATTAACGGGTCATGCTCATCCAACCATAACGCAAGCATTGATAATCCCTAGAAAAACAAACAAAAAGAAAGCTATATGAAAAATGTCACAATCTACACTGATGGTTCGTGTTTAGGTAACCCAGGCCCCGGTGGTTATGGCGCTATATTACAATATAAAGATTCAGAAAAAGAGCTAAATGGTGGATTTGCCCTAACGACTAACAATAGGATGGAACTGTTAGCGCCGGTGATGGCTTTAAATTCACTCAAACAAGCATGCAACATCAATATTTATACCGATAGCCAATATGTCAAAAACGGCATAAATCAGTGGATCCATAATTGGAAAAAAAATGGATGGCGCACCAGTAATAAAAAGCCTGTCAAAAACGCTGATCTTTGGCAACGCCTCGATGATGCTTGCGCTAAACACACAATAAGTTGGCATTGGGTAAAAGCACATAATGGCCATGAATTAAACGAACGCGTTGACGATTTGGCAAGAGATGCTGCTGGTGGTCAAAATTTACCAATTGACGAAGGGTTTGAATCATAAATGAAAGCAAGCTTAGTATTAAAACCTACACGCGAAAAATCCCTCTTACGCAGACACCCTTGGATATTTGAAGGCGCTATAGAAAAAGAAATAGGCAAACCGCATTTAGGCGCAACTGTTGATGTCTTATCCAGTGAAGGTAAATGGCTTGCCAAAGCTGCATATTCCCCGCATTCACAAATTAGAGCCCGGGTTTGGAGCTTTGACAATACTACAATCATTGACGATAACTTCTTCAAAAATCGCTTAATTACGGCAAAAATGAAACGACAAGCATGGCTTGATCAGAACCACACCGACGCGTATCGACTCGTTGCGGGCGAATCTGATGGTTTGCCGGGTATCACCATTGATGTTTATGTTGATGTCATCGTTATGCAAGTGTTAAGCGCGGGTGGTGAAAAACACAAAAGTAAACTCATCCATGCACTAAAAGGCCTCTACCCCGGCGCTTGCATACACGAAAGAAGTGACGTTGAAGTACGAAAAAAAGAAGGCTTAGACTTAGTTGTTAATACTCACGTTGGTGAATTACCAAACACAGTAGTCATAAGTGAAAACGGTATTAAGCTAGAGGTTGATTTAATCAACGGCCATAAAACTGGTTTTTATCTAGATCAACGAGACAACCGCTTTGTTGCGGGGCAGTATTGTCGCGACAAAAAAGTGCTAAATTGTTTTAGCTATACAGGTGGTTTTGCTGTTCATGCCGCAAAACAGCAAGCAAAACATGTAATCAATTTGGATGTGTCAGAATCTGCACTGGCAACAAGTGAAAGAAATTTATCGCTAAATATGTCACCAAAAGAAGCGAATTGCGTTGAAAATCTTCGAATTGACGTATTTGAACAGCTTAGAACTTACGCAAAATCAGGTGAGAAATTTGATGTGATTATAATGGACCCACCCAAATTTATAGATAATAAGCGACACCTTGTTAGCGCTGCCCGAGGTTACAAAGATATTAATCGTTTGGCGTGTGAAATATTAAACAAAGGAGGCATTTTGATAACCTTTAGCTGCTCAGGTTTAATGCCTTCTGACTTATTTAACAAAGTTATTGCCGACGCAGCGCTTGATGCAAATTGTAATATGAGTATCGTACAAAGACTGCACCAAGATTTTGACCACTTGGTGTCAAGTACGTTTCCTGAGGGATATTATTTGAAAGGTTTGGTATGTATCAAGCACTAAACGGTACTAGTTCATTTCACTAATTTCAACACCAACTAAGCAATTATCTTGTGCAATCGAATCGCACCTGACTACTTTAGCTTTAGCCACCAGAGATGGTATCTGTTCGTTATTGGATTCAATCGTAATTTCAAGTAAAGCGCCGATTTCGATGTCGCTTGCTTCAAGCTCTATCGACATACCTGTCGCACTAATATCTCGGCAAACCGCATTCATGCTTTGCGTCGAAGGCTGCATTACCAAAGAAACCTGACAAGGCGAGTTAACCATCATTCTATAAAAATTGCGCTTATCATCGTAACCTAACATAAGTACTCCAGTATAAACTCGCTTTGTGAATCACTGTTATATGACTTCACTGTTTCACTGTCAACTATTGATTGAAATATCTTGCACTTTATTGCGTATCCGTTTCAGCGAAATAGGAAACTTTGTGCCAATTTGCTGTGCAAACAGTGAAATTCTAAATTCTTCAATCATTTGACTCAATTCAGTGAGTGCTGTTGTATCTCTTTGCTGTTTTTTCAAATCTTCTCGTAAGGTGCTAACAATATCGTTAGCCTTGTCAATCTCAATCTGATTTAACCTATCACGATTGGGGTCAACCTTTAGCTTTTCACATCGTTGTAAAAGCCCTTTTAGATACCTATTCCAATCAGCTAACTGTGTCGAACCATAATAAAAAACAAATCCTTTGAACACTAAAACCGACAAATGCTCTTTGATATGCGATATATGATTCACCATGTTTAAAGGTATCGAGCCCTTACAGTATTTTTGAACCTGATTAGCTACAGACAAGCCAACTTCTACTTGTTTGGCGATGTTTAAGGCTCTATCGTTCAATTCCATACGCACATGTTCTTGTGCAGCGTTATACGCTTCTTTGCTTCTAATATTGTCGCTACCGCCTAATTCAATTAGCAAATCATCTACTGCGGCATCAATGATATCTGCAATTAACAAAGATACTTGACCAAAGGGATTAAAATAAAGGCTTAATTTGGCTTTATTGGGTAGCTTTTCTTGAAGATATTTTACCGGAGAAGGTACATTGGTTTTTATCAGTTTTATGATCCCCAAACGATGCTGGCTAGACGCTTCTTGCTCAGAGGTAAAGAGTTTTACATTGACCTGTTTGCCCGCATCTTCTAACGCAGGAAATGCTTTTATTTCAACGCCGTTTTGTTTTTGTGAATACACTTTTGGCAAATCTTCTATCGAAAAAGTGTGTAAGTTTTCTTTTTCAATACCTGAACTCGCTACTTTTTGCAGACTTTTTGAAAGTTGCCCCTGAAACGTCTGTTTCAGCGAATTTAATGATTTATCGCGTCCGAGAATATTTCGTTTAGACCCAGTTTGTTTGTTATTAGATGATTGCGTCTGTGATGTGTGATTATTTATGACCGCAAAATTCATGCGTAAATGAGACGGCAAGGCTTCTACGTTAAAATCATCATTCGCTACTTGACTGCCCGACATTCTAAACAGCTTATTAGCCAATGCGTCAACCATATTTAGCGCATTGCCTTTTTTATCGACGGTGGGCATGTCGGCCAAACAGGCTGTTGCATAATCTGGCGCAGGCACAAAATTACGGCGCAGACGCTTTGGTAAGCTTTTTATCAGCGCAACAACTAATTCGTGACGCAGGCCCGGTACTAGCCAATCAAACCCGACATCTTGAACTTGATTTAATTGTTCGATAGGAATAAAGATACACACGCCATCATATTCTTGATTAGGTTCAAATTCATATTCTAAGGGAAACAACAAATTATGTTGTTGCCATACATCAGGAAAAGACTGCTCGGTAATATCACTGGCATCACGTTTTAAAAGTTGATGGCGCTCAAAGTTAAGCATATCGCTTTGCACTTGACTGGCTTTTTGCCACCATTTCTTAAAACTAGACTCGCTACAAACATGCTCTGCTAGGCGTGAGTTATAAAATTCAACAAGCTCTTCTTCGTCAACTAAAATGTCGCGGCGGCGGGTCTTCTTTTCTAAACTTTGGACATCTTCGATCAAGGATTGATTTTGACGTAAAAACGCATAATTTAATTTTGTGTCACCCTCAACAAGAGCATGACGTATGAACAACAAACGAGACTCTGTTTGATTGATATTTGAGTAATTAACAACGCGCCGGCTTACAATGGGCAAGCCAAACAATAAGGCGTTCATATATGCCATTACTGCACCACGTTTTTTGCTCCAATGCACTTCAACGTAATTTCGCTTTAATAGATGTTCGGCTTGTTTTTCAATCCATTCAATATCGATTCTGGCGACTTGTCTTGCAAACAAAGAAGAGGTTTCCACAAGTTCAGCGGCAATGATCCACTTTGGCTGTGCTTTAAATACTGATGACCCAGGAAATATTTTAAATTGACTGTTGCGAGCGCCTAGATAAAAGCCATTAGTCTCTTTTAAACCCAACTGACCTAGCAAGCCTATTGAGATCGCACTATGAATAGCTTCATAAGCAGCTTCATCACTATTAATACGCAAATCTATTGAGACCAACATGTGCTTAATTTGATGAACAATATCTTGCCACTCGCGCATCCGTTGGTAATGGATGAAGTGTTTTACACACCACTTTCTTAACTGGTTTTGACTGAGTTCTTTTTGCTCTGTTTTAAACGATTGATATACATTGAGTAAAGAAATTAAATCTGAATTTTTATCAGCAAAAATCTGATGCGCTTCATCCGCTTTTTGTTGTTTATCGTGAGGTCTTTCGCGCGGATCTTGTACACTTAAACCAGCGGTAATAATCATCACTTCGCTTACGCAATCTTGCTCTTTTGCCGCCAGCAGCATACGTGCATATTTGGGATCAAGCGGTAGCTTGGCCATCTTGCGGCCAATAGAGGTCAGGCGTAAACGCCCTTTTAGTTTTTCTATGGCTTGTAATTCTTCTAATAAACGCACCCCATCGGTGATGAATTTATCTTGCGGCGCTTGAATAAAGGCAAAGTCACTAATCTCCCCCAATCCTAAGCTCAGCATTTTTAATATAACACTGCTTAAATGAGTGCGGGTTATTTCTGGGTCGGTAAATTCAGGGCGAGATAAAAAATCGTCTTCGCTAAACAAACGAATGCAGACACCAGCAGAGGTTCTGCCGCACCGCCCCGCTCGTTGTTTAGCCGAGGCTTGAGAAATAGGCTCAATAGGCAGTCGTTGAACTTTTAAACGGTGGCTATACCGAGACATTCTTACCAAGCCTGTATCAATGACATATTTAATGCCAGGCACAGTCAATGAGGTTTCAGCCACGTTTGTCGATAAAACTATTCGTCGTTGACCTTGAGGATGAAAGATTCTTTGTTGGTCTGACGCACTTAAACGAGCATACAATGGAATAACTTCAGTATTTCTTAACTGTCTTTTTTGCAGTGCTTGCTGAGTTTCTCTAATTTCACGTTCGCTGCTCAAAAAAACCAGAATGTCACCTCGACCTTCTGCAAAGAGTTCATCAACCGCCAATGAAATCGATTCTATTTGGTCTTGTGCACGACTGTCTTCAATATAATTATGATGTCTAATTTCTACATCATAGCTTCTGCCGCTTACCTCAATAACAGGCGCGTTGTCGAAGTGTTTTGAAAAACGTTGAGGATCGATGGTGGCAGACGTAATGATAACTTTTAAGTCAGGACGCTTTGGTAATACACGCTTTAAATAGCCCAATAAAAAATCGATATTGAGACTTCGCTCATGGGCTTCATCAATAATGATAGTATCGTATTGATTTAAGAATTTATCTTGCTGAATTTCGGCAAGCAACATACCGTCGGTCAATAGTTTCACAAAAGTACTATTTGAAACTTGTTCCGAGAACCTGATTTTACACCCAACCAAGTTACCTACTTGGTCATCTAATTCTTGTGCGATCCTTGATGCGACGCTGCGTGCAGCTAATCGTCGTGGCTGTGTATGCGCAATCATTCCAGCACGGCCACGACCAAGCTCTAAACACATTTTTGGCAACTGCGTTGTTTTACCAGAACCCGTTTCACCGGCAATAATGACAACCTGATTTGCCTCAATGAGCGCTTTGATGTCGTCACGCTTATCAGAAACAGGAAGGTCTGGATAGTCAATTTTAACAGGCAAAGCCCGACGCATTTCAAATAAGGCTTGTGAAGTATTTACCTTTTTTTGCCACGAAATTAGCTGTTTTTCGAGTGATTCGTCGTCAATATTTTTATCTTTGACAGATTTTTTTATGCGCGTAAAACCTTGGGTAAGACCAAAACGGTCTTTCACCATACAAGCTGATAGCGTATCTTGTAAATCGTTTAAATCCACGGTTTAGTCTTTATAAATTTTTACACTTAGCTTGCCATCTACATCGATACTCGCGCGATACATGCCAGCTGTATTAAAAGGCATAGCGATATTGCCTTCATGATCGATCGCAATAATGCCACCACTGCCTGCTTCGCTATTTAATACCTCAAAAATGACTTCATTGGCTGCAGTTTCTAAACTCGTCCCTTTGTATTTCATCCTTGCACAAATATCTGCCGCTACGTTATGACGAATAAAGTATTCTCCGTGACCCGTTGCTGACACTGCACATGACTCATTATCAGCAAAAGTGCCGGCTCCAATAATAGGAGAATCACCAATTCGACCAAATCGTTTTGCTGTCATGCCGCCTGTTGACGTCCCCGCCACAATATTTCCGTTGGCATCAAGCACAACTGCACCCACCGTTCCAAACTTAAAATCCTGAAATGCAATTTTTTCATCTATCGTCATCGCCGATGTTTGATGTTGAGCTTGTTCAACAATGCGTTTTTTAGCCCGTTGCAAAGCGTCATAACGTCGCTTTGTATTAAAGTGGCTATTATCGACAAGCGATAAACCATGTTGGCTAGCGAAGGTTTCAGCACCATTGCCCGTTAACATCACATGCTCAGATTTCTCCATCACCAACAATGCCGCTAAAATTGGATTTTGAATAGTCTTCACCCCAGCAACGGCGCCCGCTTCCTTGTTTTGGCCATGCATAATTGATGCGTCTAATTCATGTTCGCCTGTATAAGTATAAACTGCGCCAACCCCGGCATTAAATAAGGCAGAATTTTCCATATGCACAATGGCATCTATGACTGCTTGTGTACCGTCCTTACCGGCAAGCAGGGCTTCGTAGCCTTTTTTTACAGATTCACTTAAGGTCGTAAGGTAAGCCGCCTCTTGCTCTGGCGTCATATTCTTCTTTAAAATTGTGCCCGCGCCGCCGTGGATTGCAATAGCGACTGGCGACTTTACTTGTTTGAGACTTTCATTCGACTGTGCAGCGTGATTCGCATGTGTTTTTGTCGCATTCGACTCAGTACTCGCATAGGCTGCACTATGTAATACACCATGCAATAAGCAAAAAGTGATAAAAGACACACCTAGTTTATGGCCAATAAGATTCAACGCGCAAGTGCGCAAAGTCATTATTGGCGAACTATGAAAGCGTAATGTTAATTGAAGTTCTTTTGCCTTTTTTACAAATTTGTCAAACCCTATTAGGGTAGTAAAAACTTGTATGACATTTTGTAACAGTATCGAGATTTTCATATCCAATCCTCTTATTTTGCTAGAGCGCAAGAATAAGAGGAAGCGATGACAATGTCCAATTTCCTACAAACTTTTACGAAATTACCTACGCGATGCTATCGCTTGCCACTTATTTAATTCTAGTTGTGGCGCTACAGAATTGAGTACTTGATGCTTAAAAGCGTCAAATGTTTTGTATTCAAACTCGTTTGACTCAACAAGCTGATTATATATCAGCCTCAACTTTCTCATTGAAAAGAAAGGCGCTACCCCAGAAGCGATAAAGGGGTCATTGGTGCTTTCGCTGTTTACATAATCTACCGAAGGGATAATTGATTCGCGCATATTGTTCTCCTTTTGCGTTGCGTTAATTCTAATTCATAAAACAAGCGGCTTTTATTTCCTTTAGTTATAAAAAATACATTTTATATAAGTTTATTGAAGTTGAAAAAAGCAAATAGCGTACTCGTTTAATACGAGAATACGCGTCAATAAATTGGCGCTTAGGCGTCATACAAAAATAGTCTAAACAAGCCAATAAACATAGATAAACAGAATAACTAAGTAAGTTAATTATTTAGCGATATTGCAATTTATAAGTAATTGTATTTATGTATTTTTTCTAAATCAGTTTTCGAGTTCATTCTTGGACTATTGGTTATTATGCCAAGTTGTTACATCCTTTTTGTATAAGGATTGAAAAAAATATTATATAAACATATCACGCCGCTATGTGCAGCTACGCATCAGAAGCAAGACTGATTTGCAAGATTAAAATATGCCTTATTCTATGCTAGTGTTATTACCTGTTTTACAGTGTGATCTTAGGGTGTAAGTTTGAACGAAGTAGAAAATAGTATCTTATGGCATGATTACGAAACATGGGGCGTAAGCCCAAGTGTTGATTTCCCATCACAGTTTGCTGCCATTAGAACAGATCTTGACTTAAACATAATTGAAGCATCTCCCAAAACAAACTTAATTTGCAAAATCCCGCATGACTACTTGCCGCATCCACAAGCATGTTTAGTTACCGGCATGACCCCCAATTTCAGTCTTTCAAGAGGACTATCAGAACCAGAATTTGCACAGCGCATTATTAGGCTCATGTCGCAAGCAAACACATGTGTTGCAGGTTATAACAGTATTCGTTTTGATGAAGAAGTTACCCGCTTCATGTTATTTAGAAACTTGTTTCCTGTCTACGAACGCGAATTTAAAAATGGAAATTCAAGGTGGGATATTATTGACTTGGTGCGCGCATGTTTTGCACTTCGGCCCGATGGCATAACTTGGCCGCGTTATGAAAATGGTAAGCCCTGTTTTAAACTAGAAGAACTAACAAAAGCGAATTCGCTTGAACACGAGAGTGCACATGACGCACTTAGCGATGTATATGCCACTATAGCGGTGGCAAAGCTCATAAAAAGTCAGCAACCAAAACTTTACAACTATTACTGGCAACTTCGTAGTAAACACAAAGTCAATGAAATGCTACAACAATTTCAAAGTAACGTTTTTGTCCACATTAGTGGCTTTTTTAACAGCCAGCAGGGATGTTGTAGCCTCATCATGCCCGTTTGTGAACACCCAAGTAATCCAAACGCAGTTTTATGTATAGACTTATCTAAACCAATAGCGCTATTCACGCAAACATATAACAACGATAATGTGCAGATGCTTTGCGAAGCTTTGTTTGCAAGGTCTGAGAAAAACACTGCAACAAACGATACTCAAAAACATACCAATATCAGGCCCGGATTAATGAGTGTATCAGCAAACAAGTGCCCTTTTATCGCGCCCATTAAAACCCTAAGTCAAACGCGCGCAAACGATTTAGGTATTGATATAGGTGCATGCATCGCGCACTACGAGGTTTTAAAAAGTATCCCTGATTTGAAAGACTTATGTCGTGACGTATTTGTACAACAAAAGACCGATCATCAAATAGAAAATATAGACGAGCGCCTCTATGACTTGCCTTTTCCGTCGGCGCAAGACGCAAAACAAATGGCAAATATTCGCTCACAGCTGCCCGAACAACTCGCTGGCTTCCAAGGTAGCTTAAGCACTAAAGCGCTAAACGAATTACTGTTTCGCTACCGAGCAAGAAACTACCCGCATTTGCTTGACGAATCAGAATTAATTGCATGGCAAGATCATTTGCTAGCTAGAATGAATACCCCAAAAAAGAAAGGGTGTCTTTCGATGTCAGAGTTTATTGCTCAAGTTGATCAATTAAGTACTGAATTAGCGAATTATCCTGAAAAGCTAAAGGTACTAAATGCACTCAGAAACTATGCTAACCAGATTTCTTTTGCCTGAATAAAATGATGATTTGACAATCAAGCGTTGTCACCTAATCGATTCACATAGTTGTTGGATTTAATTTCTTAAAGCATAGGTGCGCAAAGTATTGGCAACTAAAATAAATATGAATATTTGTGACCGATATATGCTGAAACTTGTTTTTGAAGCGTATTACGTAACCATTATTGAACATTTAGTTACCCCCGCCCAACTAAATCTTTTGCTAGATCAGCAGATAAATCATTACTAGGATTAACAAAAAATACCAATCTTGAGGTTACGATAAAATAGATGAAAGGTGTATCACTTAAAGAGAATGACGAAAAAACTACATTGATCGCCATTATCGACCCCCTTTTATTTGAAGGAAGCTTAGATCCTGAGTCCTTCGAGAGCTTTGTCGCGACCAGTGAATATAGCCATTATACAATATCAAAAGCGCGCTTACTTGCTGTTGCTGATATTCTTGACGCAGTAAAAGCTGATGAAGATTTTGGTCCGGTTGAACAAGCAGTCGGTGAGCTAAAGCCCCTCGAAGTCCAAGTAAAAATAGCAAGCGACCAAATGTCTGCGAGCATTTCATTTGTGACACCGTCGGCGGGAACCTTACAAAGCGTAGACGAAGTAGTTTCTACCCTAAATGCTCAAGGGGTTGTGAAAGGCTTAAGCAAAAAGCGTATCCAAAACATTTTAGAAAAAGGCTTAGATGCTGCACACGGTACTGAGTTCAGCGAAATCGTTGCAAAAGGCTTGCCTGTAAAAAATGGAAAAAATTCATATATAAAGGCACTTGTCCCAAACGCAATAGACCGTGTATTAACGCCTCAATCAGATGAAGACGGCAAAGTTGATATGCGGAATTTAGGCGATATTATTTGCGTTTCGGCTGGGCAAGCCGTTGCTAAGAGAAAAGCACCCACCAAGGGACGAAAAGGGTTAACCATTACCGGCAAGGAGCTTGTACCTGTGCCAGGTGAATGGAAAGATATCATTTTAGGTGCAAACACAAGTATTTCAGACTCAGATGAAAATATTATTGTCGCAAATGTCGCTGGTCAGCCAAAGTTTGAAAATGACCGCATGAACATCGACGATACCTACGTCGTCAAAGGCGTTAATGTTGGCACTGGTAACGTAAATTATGATGGCGCTGTTATTGTAAATGGCGATGTTACCGAAAATATGGAAATAATAGCTAAAGGCGATGTGACTATTAATGGTTTTGTAGAATCAGCCTTTATTCGCGCTGGCGGTGATATTATTATTACCCAAGGTGCTACCGGCAAAATGAACGATGAAGATTGCAGACTCGTTGCAAATGGCAGTGTATTTTTACAACACGGTCAAGGCCTCGATATAGTCACCGCTAAAAACTTACATGTTGAGAAGCAGCTTGCATACTCTCGGGTCAATTGCAGAGGAGCTGTCACTATTGGTAATATTGATAATCCAATGGGAAATCTGTTTGCTAGCACAATTATTAGTCATGGGAAAGTCCGTGGCGGCACGATAGGTGCGGTATCGGGTAGTGCGCTAATCGTAGACTTCAGTGAAGGCTACAACCAGTTGACCAATCGGTTAAATGCGCTTGCGGAGATGAAAAAAGAGTTACGCTCTAATAATGCTAACCATGAAATCAAAATATCTTCCATAAATAACAAAATATTGCCTAAAGCACTTCAAGAAAAACTCATTTCATTGAATAACGAATTAGAAGCTGAACGACTTTTGCTAAACTGGTTAGCAGAAGCTGTTGATGAGCTTCACGCCAAAAAGATTGATTTTGAAAAAAATGCACGGCTTATCGCTAACAAAGAGCTTTTCCCTGGCGTCACAGTGAAACTCAATAAGAAAGTGTGGAAAGCTGAGCGCGAATACCAACGCTCTAGAATACATTTAGAAGACGGTGACTGGACTTACGATCCAATCGTTTAGCACATGGTGGCCTGCCACAGCTTTCGTTTATATATTCTCAACATATTGCCTTGCCAAACACCAACTTTACGTTTACGTTAACTTGACTTTACGTAAACGTAAGATATTATCTTACTCGCCTGAAAGAGGAAGATAAATGATGACTGACAAGACCTACAGTATTGGTGAACTCGCCAAAAAATTTGATATTACTCCTCGCTCTATCCGTTTTTATGAAGAGCAAAACCTAATTAGCCCCGAAAGGAGAGGCCAAACGCGCGTTTATCATGTAAAAGACAAAGTACGTTTAAAACTTATTTTACGCGGAAAACGCCTGGGTTTTTCTTTAGCTGAAATAAGCAAGCTCTTCGAACTATACGACACAAATCCAAACTCTGCGGTGCAACTTGAGACAATGTTGCGCTTAACTGAAAATAAACGCAGTGTGCTTGAACAACAACTAAATGACATTGAAATGCTATTAAATGAATTAGATGAAGTTGAAAGCCGCTGTAGAGAAGAACTCAACGAACTAAAAAGAGGTGTTGCATGATTACCGCGCCCTATCCTACCCTTAACTTTGGCCTTGGCGACGACATTGATATGTTGCGAGAGCACGTTTATAACTTTGCGCAAAATGAAGTCGCCCCGCTTGCCGAAAAAGCAGATGAAAATAATCAATTTCCCAATGAACTGTGGCCAAAATTTGGAGAAATGGGCTTGTTAGGCGTGACTGTAAGCGAAGAATTTGGTGGTTCTGATATGGGATACCTTGCCCATACTGTTGCCATGGAAGAAATCAGTCGTGCGTCTGCAGGCATAGGCTTAAGCTATGGTGCCCATTCTAATTTATGTGTAAACCAACTGTATAAAAACGGTAGCCAAGCACAAAAAGAAAAATACCTACCCTCGCTTGTTAGCGGGGAACACATTGGCGCACTAGCGATGAGTGAGCCTAATGCTGGCTCTGACGTGGTTAGCATGAAATTAAGAGCTGATAAACACGGCGATAAATACGTGTTAAACGGCAATAAAATGTGGATAACTAACGGCCCTGATGCGCATACATTTATTATCTATGCCAAAACTGACACGTCGGCGGGCTCTAAAGGGATTACCGCCTTTATTGTAGAGAAAAACACACCAGGATTTAGTCAGGCTCAAAAGCTAGACAAACTTGGTATGCGTTCTTCTAACACGTGTGAATTAGTATTTGAAGACGCCGAAGTCCCTGCTGAAAATATTTTAGGCGAAATAGGCGGTGGTGTACGCGTATTAATGAGCGGCTTAGACTATGAACGTTTAGTATTGTCGGGTGGCCCACTCGGCATAATGCAAGCAACCATGGATGCAGTTGTGCCTTACATTCACGATAGACAACAGTTTGGAAAATCAATCGGTGAATTTCAGCTAGTTCAAGGCAAAATAGCCGACATGTATACGCAAATGAATGCTGCTCGTGCATACGTGTATGCAGTAGCTCGCTCTTGTGATCGTGGTGAAACTACGCGAAAAGATGCAGCAGGTGCTATTCTTTATTCTGCTGAACTTGCCACTAAAATGGCCTTAGACGCAATACAGTTACTGGGCGGCAATGGATATATTAACGAATATCCTACAGGCAGACTTTTGCGCGATGCCAAATTATATGAAATTGGTGCAGGAACGTCTGAAGTACGTCGGATGTTGATTGGTAGAGAGTTGTTTAACGAATCAAAATAAATGGGGACGACCAGTGCCAACGATTCAAACTAAAATAAACACAAGATCAGACGAATTTAACGAAAACCGAGAGCACATGCTTGCACAGGTCAATGACCTTCGCGATAAAGTCAGTCAAATCATGCAAGGTGGTGGTGCGGCTGCTTGTGAGCGTCATACTGCAAGAGGAAAACTGCTTCCTCGAGACAGAATCGAGTGCTTAATAGATAAACATTCTAGCTTTCTTGAGCTTGGCCAGTTAGCCGCATGGGACGTGTATGATGATTATGTGCCTTGCGCGGGCGTTGTTGCCGGCATAGGCCGAGTAAATGGCATAGAATGCATGATCGTGGCAAATGATGCGACGGTTAAAGGGGGTACCTATTATCCGCTAACGGTTAAAAAGCATCTTCGTGCGCAAACCGTTGCTGAACAAAATAACCTGCCCTGTATTTACTTAGTTGACTCTGGTGGCGCTAACTTACCTCGCCAAGATGAGGTGTTTCCCGACAAAGAACATTTTGGACGTATATTTTTTAATCAGGCAAATATGTCGGCTAAAAACATTCCACAAATAGCAGTTGTAATGGGCTCTTGTACCGCCGGTGGCGCATACGTACCGGCAATGGCAGATGAGTCCATTATTGTGCGAGAACAAGGCACTATATTTTTGGGCGGTCCTCCGCTTGTCAAAGCAGCAACGGGCGAAGTCGTGAGTGCTGAAGAACTAGGCGGTGGTGATGTTCATTGCCGTACGTCTGGCGTGGTTGACCACCTTGCTAACAATGACCAGCATGCGCTAGCAATTGCGCGAGACGCTATTAAACGCTTAAACCGTCAAAGCAACCAGCATATGGTGCGTAAAAACAGTTTACCGCCACTTTATGCTAGCGAAGAAATTTATGGCCTTATTCCTAAAGATACCAAACAACCTTATGACGTTAGAGAAGTCATTGCACGCGTAGTTGATGCTAGCGAGTTTGATGAATTTAAAGCGCTATATGGCACCACGCTTGTTTGCGGTTTTGCGCGAATTGATGGTTTTGAGGTAGGAATTTTGGGTAATAACGGCATTCTATTTGGCGAAAGCGCGCTTAAAGGTGCTCATTTCGTTGAACTTTGCTGCCAACGAAATATCCCCTTAATATTCTTGCAAAATATTACCGGCTTCATGGTGGGTAAACAATACGAATCAGGCGGCATAGCTAAGCATGGCGCTAAAATGGTAACTGCCGTTGCCTGTGCACAAGTGCCTAAAATCACCTTGTTGATTGGTGGGAGTTTTGGCGCAGGAAACTACGGAATGTGTGGACGCGCTTATGACCCTCGCTTTTTGTTTATGTGGCCTAATGCTCGTATTTCAGTAATGGGCGGTGAACAAGCCGCTGGCGTAATGGCGCAGGTGAAAGTAGGCCAAGCCGCACGCACAGGCGATACCTTAAGTGATGCTGAAATTGATGCGATTAAAACACCGGTTATTCAAACATACGAAAGCCAAGGTCATCCTTACTATGCTTCTGCAAGATTATGGGATGATGGGGTTATTGACCCTGCTGATACAAGAAAAGTATTAGCATTGGCCTTAAGTGCATGCAGTAACCAAGCTATTAACGACACCAAATTTGGTATTTTTAGGATGTAAACCCGAAACTACCGACACACTAATAAGGTAAAGTTAACAACAATGAGTCACGTACAATTAAGCATAGAAAATGCTATCGCAAGAGTTACGCTAAACCGTCCTGAGGTTCACAACGCCTTTAATGAAGAGGTTATTTCGAATTTAATCGAATGCTTTGAAAAGGTCGATAACGATCAGAGTGTAAGAGTCATGATATTACAGTCTGAGGGAAAATCGTTCAGTGCTGGTGCCGATTTACATTGGATGAAAAAAATGGCGGGCTACAGTGAAGCCGAAAACCTTGCCGATGCTAAACAACTCGCTCGTATGTTAAGTACTCTGTACAATTTGAGTAAGCCTACTATTGCTAAGGTGCAAGGATCTGCTTTCGGTGGAGCCGTAGGCCTAGTCGCATGCTGCGACATAGCCATTGCAAGTAGATTAAGCAAATTCTGTTTAAGCGAAGTCAAATTAGGGCTTATTCCTGCCACTATTTCACCTTATGTTGTGCAAGCACTTGGCCCTCGCCATGCAAAACGGTTGTTTATGACAGCCGAAGTTATATCAGCGCGGCGTGCCCGTCGACTTGGCTTAGTGAGTGAGTCGGTGAGTGAAGATAGCCTAGAACGAGAAGTTAATAATATAGCCTTGGCACTTATTAAAAATGGTCCTAAAGCAGTGTCATTATCTAAACAATTAGTCGATGAGGTTGCTTTTAAATCTATCGATGACGCGCTAATAGAGGCGACTAGTCAACAAATTGCCGCTGTTCGCGTATCTGAAGAAGGACAAGAAGGATTAAGCGCATTTTTAGACAAACGCCCAGCAAATTGGATTAAAACGCATGATTAAAAAATTACTTGTCGCTAACCGTGGAGAGATAGCCTGTAGAGTGCTTAAAAGTGCTTCAAAACTGGGGATCAGTACCGTAGCAGTCTATTCAGACGCCGACATTAATGCACAACATGTGCAGATGGCTGATGAAAGCGTTTATTTGGGTGAAGCCGTTGCTGCCAAGAGTTATTTAAATGCAGAACTTATCATTACCAAAGCAAAACAATTAAATGTTGATGCGATACACCCAGGATACGGGTTTTTATCTGAAAACGCAGAGTTTGCAGACAAATGTCAACAAAACGACATTGTGTTTATAGGGCCAAGCTCAGATGCTATTAGGGCAATGGGCTCTAAGTCGGCTGCCAAAACCATAATGGAAAAGGCTAAGGTACCGCTAGTACCGGGTTATCATGGCGAAAACCAATCGAAAGAGTTCTTATTATCGCAAGCGAATGCCATGGGGTATCCGGTGTTGCTCAAAGCAGCTGCTGGTGGCGGTGGCAAAGGAATGCGGCAAGTTTGGAAAGAAAGTGAGTTTAGTGAGGCATTAGAGGCCGCAAAACGTGAATCGTTAAAAAGTTTCAGTGACGACATCATGTTGATTGAAAAATATCTGACAGAACCTCGTCACGTCGAAATCCAAGTATTTTGTGACAATCACGGAAATGGTGTTTATTTGTATGAGCGTGATTGTTCGGTACAGCGACGACACCAAAAGATAATTGAAGAAGCTCCTGCCCCTGGCCTATCTGAAGAAACAAGAACACAAATGGGTGAAGCCGCGCTTAAAGCCGCTTTTGCAATTGATTACACTGGCGCAGGCACAGTCGAGTTTTTGCTAGATACCGACGGTTCATTTTACTTTATGGAAATGAATACGCGTTTACAAGTTGAACATCCTGTTACCGAATTTATTACGGGTGAAGATTTAGTCGAATGGCAAATTGCTGTGGCAAACAACCTACCCTTGCCAAAAACTCAGGCGCAATTAACACGCCGAGGGCATTCGTTTGAAGCCCGCATATATGCTGAAGACCCTGACAATAATTTTTTACCGTCTACGGGCACCATCGACTTTTTATTAGAGCCGGCAAAGAGCGAACATGTGCGAGTAGATTCAGGTGTTGTATCAGGCGATGAGGTGTCTATTTATTATGATCCGATGATTGCTAAGCTTGTGGTGTGGGGTGAGTCGCGTGACCAAGCTTTGGCGAGTCTGATCAAATGTTTAAAAAATTATATGGTCTGTGGCCTAACAACAAATATACCATACCTAATTAATGTTGCTCAAAGTGAACCTTTTCAAGAAGCAAATCTAACCACCGACTTTATTGAACGTCATAGTGAATTACTTGATGCCAATAAAGGAAGCAACAATGCCATTACGCTTGAACAACAGCTAGCCATTGTCGCGCTGCTTGCGACTCAACATGATGACGCTAGCGAAGATGTGCCAAATATCGTCAATATACCTGGCTTCAGGCTCAATCATCATCCGCGGTTCACTACAACGTTCGTGGTGGGAAAAACTGAATATGAGCTTGATTATTTACAGACTGGTAAACATCAGTTTCTGGTTACTATAGATGGGCAGCAACACGTGCTAGAAAGCTATCGCAGTAGTGATGAGATTAAAGTCATCACAGATAGTAATGTCGCCAGTTATCGAGTTTTTAAAAATCAGCAATATCATTGGCTTTTGCATAACCAAGGGCTTTTACAAATAAGCGAGATTGGTCCTGATTATGGGTCTGAAGGTGCGGCATTACATGCTGGAGATATAACAGCACCCATGAATGGTACCTTAGTGATGATGAAAGTTCAGCCTGGGCAAGCAGTTGCGAAAGATGACTTATTAGCAATTGTTGAAGCCATGAAAATGGAACATAGCCTTAGAGCGCCATTTGCAGGGACTGTAGAGCAATGTTTTGCGGCAGCTGGCGATTTGGTAGACGGTGATCAGGTATTAATATCTTTAACGCCTTCACAAAGCGATAAGGACGAATAAAAATGCTGCAAGATTTTCCAGCACATGTAAATATCGTTGAAGTCGGTGCAAGAGACGGTCTACAAAACGAGAAAACACCTTTAAGTGTTGAAGATAAAGTGGAGCTCATAAACGATTTGAGTGAGACAGGCCTTAGTCACATTGAAGCTGGCAGTTTTGTGTCGCCTAAATGGGTGCCTCAAATGGCAAGTTCAGACAGCGTATTGTGTCAAATTAAGCGCTATAAGAAGGTTATTTATAGCGCCCTCACCCCCAACCTCCAAGGCTATACTGGAGCGCATGAGTCTAAAGCTGACGTAGTTGCTGTGTTTGCCAGCGCGTCGACAAGCTTCTCGTTAAAAAATATCAACTGCGATATTGACGAAAGTATTGAACGCTTTACCCCGCTTATTGCCCAAGCGAAACAAGATGGCTTACCCGTAAGAGGATACGTTTCATGTGTGTTGGGATGTCCTTATGAAGGCGATGTTGCGCCGCAAGCAGTGCTTGACGTTACCCAAAAACTACTAGCGCTTGGCTGTTACGAAGTATCCTTAGGCGATACGATAGGCGTAGGTAGCGCATTAAAAACCCAACACTTATTAAGTTTGTTACTGTCTCAAGTCCCCGCTAACAAACTCGCTTTGCACTGCCACGATACTTATGGGCAAGCGCTAAGTAACGTCTTAGTGGGTTTAGAAAACGGTATATCGACTGTCGATGCATCTGTTGCGGGTCTTGGTGGTTGTCCCTACGCTAAAGGAGCGTCAGGAAACCTCGCCACCGAAGATCTTTTATACATGCTTAATGGCATGGGTATTAGCAGCGGTGTAGACTTAAACAAGCTTGTTAAAGTAGGCAATAGTATCAGTCAAAAACTTGGCCGAAAAAATCAATCAAAAGTCGCTATTGCTCTAACAAACTAGCGCGGTACATTCAGTTATTTTTCGTTCTTTAAGCTAAAACTGGCGAATATGGCAATGGCTAAGGCAACACTCATCAAAATAACGATTCCATTAAAAAAGTAGATTGATAACATCGAATAAGCGAAACCCGCAAATAAGATAAATGCGCCAACAAAAGTGTTTGAAACAGCAACAAACTCAGTTCTAGCATGGCCATCAGCTATATCGACAGAATAGATTTTTCGGCCCGTCCTAACGCCGTTGTGACCAAGACTTAACAGAAAAAACAAGCCAGCAATGAACCAAGGCTTAGACAAGGCTTCAGTGAAAATAAATATGCCAAAAGCAAGTGCCAAGCAAGCGAAAAGCGCGAGCGTTGCACCCAGTCTCATTGCAAAAAGGGCGCTAGTGTCAGCTAGCCTTCCCCAAATATAGCTTGACACAAAACCTGCACAAGCTTGCGCGACAATGAGGAAAGCTAATATTTTTAGCGCATTGTCAGTGTAAGCGAGAGTAAAAAAAGGGGCAATAAGCGCAGTATGAGAGAATAAGCTACGCACGAAGATAAACTTTTTTAATGAAGCAGATAAGCTTAACGGAGAATATTCTTTATTCGCATTCTTTTGAGAGATATCGACACTGATCTTAAGTTTCCACATAATAAGCAATGATATTATTTGAACTAACACTGCTAAACCACCAATCACTAAGAGCTTTTCGGCACCCATTTGTTTACCCCAAATATCGGTAAGCCATGCTATCACTGCTATTGCGCAGCTAAAAAAACTCGAAACAGTTCCGGCAAGGCCAATCAGCTTTCCTCTGTGCCCTTCTTTAATGTGTTCACCTTGAATATCCTTATTAATTAAAGAACACAATGAGCGGCTAACACTCCATAATAGTAAACTGCCAACGATCCCAATACCTGATAACAAGCCAGAATTTGCGATAAAGTGCTCAATGCCAAGCGCGAAAAACAGCATGACAACACTTGCGAACACTTGCAGTACTGCGCCTACACGCCAAACACGATGTCTTGGCGCATAATTGCTCAGCATTCTGGCAAAGATTGCCTGTGGCAACAACGCACCAGACTCTCGTATAGGTACTAATAGTTGAGTAAAAAAAGCTGGCGCGCCTACGAAATTTAGCAACGCGGGTAAAGTGGTTTTAGGTGACAATAAAAGGTCGCTAATTTTAGTTGAAATTAACGATAAGCCGATGCGGTTAGACGCGTTCAATACCAAAACAAATTCCTAAAATCTAATAAATTAAATTTGACTATTTACTTAACTATTTACTTAACTA
>CAYURD010000018.1:685-27727 GCA_964446865.1 uncultured Glaciecola sp. | reverse complement strand
ATTTACTTAACTACTTACCTTATTCGTTTATAGTTTGCATTTTTGATTGCAAAGCACCGTTAAAATCATAGTTTATATGTGAAATTGCATAAAGCAGATTTGATTGCACTCTTCACGTGGATACTTTAGTATAGAATTTCCACAAATATGTACATAGAATAATAATATGGATAAGCCCAACAATCGTTATATCAGTAACTTAACACGAGATACTTATGCTTTGGTTCTTGCCGGAGGACGAGGTTCTCGCCTACATGAACTCACTAACTGGCGTGCGAAACCTGCACTTTATTTTGGTGGTAAATTTAGGATCATCGACTTTCCACTATCAAATTGTGTTAATTCTGGTATCCGAAACATTGGCGTGCTTACGCAATATAAATCACATTCATTGATCCGCCATCTTGTTAGAGGTTGGGGGCATTTCAAAAAAGAACTGGGCGAGTCAGTCGAAATCCTGCCAGCATCACAACGATTTTCAGAAGACTGGTATCAAGGAACAGCAGATGCTGTTTATCAAAACATTGATATTATTCGTGACGAGTTACCTAAATACGTGATGATTTTATCGGGTGACCATATTTATCGTATGGATTACGGCCCAATGCTTGCTCAACATGTAGAATCTGGCGCTAAAATGACGGTAAGTTGCATGTCAGTGCCAATTGAACAGGCCCGCGGCGCGTTTGGCGTGATTTCAGTTGACGAAAGTGGCCAAGTAAATGGCTTTATCGAAAAACCAGAAAACCCAGCGCCTTTACATGATGACCCCGATTCTTGCTTGGCCTCGATGGGTAATTACGTATTTGACACAGACTTTTTATTCGAGCAGTTAGAAAGAGATAAAGCAAACGAAAACTCGGATAGAGATTTTGGTAAAGACATTATTCCAAGTATTATCGATAACCATCCTGTTTATGCCTTCGATTTTAAAAAGAGTGCAAAAAACGATTCTTATTGGCGTGATGTGGGTACGCTAGATAGTTTTTGGGAAGCGAATATGGAATTGGTTGCCCCTATTCCTGAACTCAACTTGTACGACAAACTTTGGCCAATTTGGACTTATCAGGAGCAGCTACCACCTGCTAAATTTGTATGGGAACAAGATGACCGTCGCGGCGAAGCTCTAAATTCCTTGGTGTCTGGCGGTTGTATCATTTCTGGAGCAACACTTAGACGAAGCATTTGCTTTTCAAACGTAAAGGTTATGTCCTACTCATCAGTAGAAGAGTCAGTTTTATTGCCAGAAGTCGAAGTCGGCCAACACTGCGTTATCAAAAAAGCGATTATTGATAGGGGTACCACCGTCCCTGACAGTATGCAGATTGGAGTCAATCACGATGAAGACCGAGCCCGCGGATTTAGAGTATCTAGCAACGGTGTTGTACTGGTAACACGAGAAATGTTAAACGCGCTTTAGGCACTAGCGCTTCTATCCAAAGCACGTAAAGTGTTTTGGCGCCTAAAAGGCATCAAGAATTGGGGCAAGCTTTGCCCCTAATTCATTCGGGTATTCGAATGGGAACATATGCGTTCCGTTGTCGAAAAGCTGATGCTTAATACTTGGGTTGCCACGCAAAAATGGCTTATATAAAACCGGCACACATACATGGCTGTTTCGGGCTGTCATTAATACAGCTGGCACTTTTAACTTTCCAGCATAAGTGGGTAGATTATGAGGAATGGTTCTAAAAATATTCGCTTCGGTCTCAACATCAAACCTTAATGTCATATTGCCAGCCTGCTCTACCATAACCGCGTTAACATAGTCTTCAATACAGTCTTTATCAAACTGTGCGAATAATTTCTTTTGCGCAAAATATGCCGTCAAATCATGATTACTCTTCCACTTACGTACACGGTTTTGGGTAACACCCGCCGGCGTTATTTTATTAATTAAGCGATTACGTTTTGCAAATCTAAAGACATATCTTGCAATGCCAGTGATCAAGGGTGGGTCAAGCATAATTAGGCCAGAAAACAAATCGGGCCTTTTACAGGCGCTCATATAACTAACTACCGCTCCAAATGAGTGACCTAATGCGATCACCTTTTGCCCATTTGCGTGAGTCTCAACCACAGAAATGAGCTCATCTATTTGGTTCGACCAATTGTCATTAAGCGGATAATACGGATTATGGGCAAACATATCTGGCGCAATAACCCGATATCGCTTATCTAATTGTGCAAACAATTTCTGATAACTTGCCGTAGGAAAACCATTCGCATGTGCAAAGTGAATTATTTTTTGTTTTTGTGTCAGGTTGATGGAACTCATTTTTTGCTTAGTAATTTTTTTGTATGGTCATTTTTTTGTTTGGTAATTGTATATTACGCTCATAAAACATCTTTAGGCTTTGTTTTTATCTAAAAAATCAGAAGGTGTGCATGAATACCATCGCTTAAAAGCCCGTCTAAAATTAGCCACATCATCAAAGCCTAAATTAGCGGCAGTTTGCGACACTGAGTACCCGTATACAAGCAAACATTCTCGAGCAATTGACGCTTGATGTCGCTCTTGGATTTTTTTAAAACTATTACCTTCCTGTTTCAATTGTCTATGAAGCGTTCGAGTACTTATATTTAGTTGTTGAGCCACGCTTTCTAAGCTGGCTCTAAGAAACTGTTTTTGCATCAAACATTGTTGAACTTTGCCGCTAACACTCGCGAATTGCAGCCATTTTTGCAGTTCTTGTTCACACGCTTGCTGTGCTTGAATAAAGCCAAGTTTGTCAACATTAGGGATCTTTTGATTCAATAATTTTTCATTAATAGCGACGCCACAATATGCTCGGTCAAACTCCAGAACAGTTGGGCTAAACATATTATATTTCTCAATATACTGCGGTTTAGGGTAGTCAAAAAACAAACAGTCTATAGACAGTGTCGGGACTTTCTGTTGCAGTGCCATGAAGATATTAAACATAGCGCCCGACACCGCTTCTATCACAAAGCGATGCAAGTCACCTTGCCAGTGGGTATCTTTAGCCAATACCAATACTTGATCATGCTTATGCACAATATTAATTTCGATAAATGGAATACGAATGACCAAATATTGCTGCACAAATTTGATCATTTGCTCAATGGTTTCGCAATTTAGTAACGCAAGGCCAAACGTTCCATGATGTGCAATTTGCAACTTTCGACCAATCGTCAAGCCGATATGATGCATGTTTCCCTGCGATAGAGCTTGTTGAATTAATTCGTCAAACTGCTCAGGCGCTATTTTAGTCTCAACAGAATAAACGGTCTCAGTCGACAATTGATGTTGTTGCAACCAAGCTTCAATCGGAAAAGAATGTTCACTTAAGACATCAATTAAGTGACCTAAGTAATACACGGGCAAATATTTCACTTTTATCCTCGCCGAAATCGAATAATGTCAATAAAGTACGTCAATATTTGTCATTTGGCAATAAATGACTCCCATCTGACAGAAATTACCCTCACGCTCACACACAAGATTTATCACACTTATTCCTAAGAAAAGCGTTAAGTAAACAAATAGGAAGTAACATATGTGGCATTATCTTAAATTTTTTCATTACTACGTAATTGTATTAGTAGCATGCATATTTTTGTTGGCAGCTGATTTTTATATATTGATTGGCTTTGCACTTTTTATCGGTATTTATGTCACTGGCGATGCGTTATTAGGCACCGACTTGAGCACACCAACATTAGATAACAAAACGTTTATCAATATTATGCTTTATGGTTCATTGCCTATGAGCCTATTAATTATCTCTATATGTTTATGGCTTGTTAGCCCTAATCAGTGGCTGGTAATGCAATTTATATCAGATATAGTGCCGTATAATTTGCTAGATGCTAAAGCAAATACAAGCGTATTTGAACTAATAGTAGCGGTTGTTTTTGCCGGTTTTATGCTCAGTGGAATTTCGACGGTTGTCGGTCATGAACTTGTGCATCGTATTGGCAAAAAGCACGATGTGGCACTAGGAAGATGGTTAATGAGTTTAAGTTTTGATGCTAACTTTTCAATCGAGCATGTTTACCATCACCATGCAAAAGTGGCGACGCTAGATGATTCAGTGACTGCTCCGCGCGGGCGCAACGTATATGTGCATATCGTGAAGGCTATAGTGGGGACCAATAAATCTGCTTGGCGAATTGAAAAGAAACGCTTAGAACGTAAGCAGCAACATATTTTTAGCTACCATAACATCTTCATTAGAGGGTGTTTGATGACCGCAACATATCTAACAATTGTTGGTTTTATTAGCGGTTGGCAAGGTGTATTATTTTTAAGCGCAATTGGCCTCACCGCAAAAATAATATTAGAAATCGTGAATTATATGGAACACTATGGCTTAGTGCGGTGCCCAAAACAGCCGGTAAAACCCAAACATTCTTGGAACTCAAATCACAAAATTAGCAATTGGGCTATGTTCAACTTACCTCGACATTCTCACCATCATGCACAAGGTGCAGTGCCTTTTGAAAGGCTGCAGCCTATGCCAGAAGCACCATTGATGATAAGCGGATACATTTCGACCATTGTCATCGCGCTCATTCCTCCACTTTGGTTTGCATTAATGAAACCCAAGTTAGCGCATTGGGACGCGCATTTTGCGAATCAACGAGAGTTAGATATTCTTCAGCAACAGGCACACGACAAACAAAAATTACAAAAATGGCAAGCCCTACTCTCATGACCTAGCATGGTAAACATGCTCTTTGAACATCGCTTTGGGATCTTGTATCTGAGATGCAAGAACCTAAATAATCGCGCGACAACTTGATTAACTGGCACTTATGTTCGACAATTGAACTAATCCGACCAGATGATACTACGCGATTGACGCTTGGTGTTAAAGGTTCAAAGAAATTTGCGCCATCTGGCTAATTACTATTTGTAGGTAGTTTATTCATGAACATAGACCATTTTCTGGACCTAGCATCTCTTCATCACGAAAAATATACAAAAAATGCGCAAGAGCAGGCTAGCGAAGAGAATCAAGATAACCAAGATGTACTAGTGTTTACCATCCCGAAAGAATGGTCACAAGGTCGCACAGTGTATGGCGGGATTTCTGCAGGTATCTCTTACAGTGCAGCAAAGTCATACGTTGATAGTGATAGGGTGTTGCGCTCTATGACAACCAATTTTGTTGGGCCTTTATTAAGTGAAGTGGCGTTTGAAGTAAACATAGAAATTATTCGTGCTGGTAAAAACGTGGTGCAAGTGCAATCCCGCATTTTTCAAGAAGATAAAATATGCGTTGTTTGCCAATTTTGTTTTGGCCAAGCTAGAGCATCCAAAATAAACGTACAAAATGAAGAAAAACATTTACTAGCTGCGCCTGCTAAAGCTAACTTTATACCTCAAATACCTAAAATTGTGCCGAAGTTTCTTAGACACTTCGATTTAGCAATTGTTGATGGCAGCATTCCATTTAGCGGAAAAGCGACAAGCCACTATCATGGCTTTATGCGTTATAAAAAACCACCTAAACAGTTTAGCGATGCGCACATTGTCAGTATTATAGACGCATGGCCACCCACCCTATTACAAATGTTGAAATGGCCTGCACCAGCAAGTACCGTTTGTTGGAATCTTGAATTTTTGCACCCGCATCGACCTATAAAGCCACACGATTGGCTTGCATATAAAGCAAGTACGCGTCAAGCAGGTGATGGTTATGGTCATACTGAAGCCACAATATGGGATGCAGATGGCGAGGTGATAGCCCTAAGCAGACAAACTATTGCAATATTTGATTAGCGTAGTGTTTAAATGCTAATGAGCATTTTTTTACGTTTTTGATTCGCATTGCTTGTCTTGTTCGCTATGCACTTTGAGACGAATTAACTTTAAACAATGCGGCGAGGTCTTCATATGGCTTTTGACAGGCCTCTTCAGCCTCTTCAACAAATTCTAAGTCAATATTTAAGCATTCATACAAAAATGGTGGGAGATGCTGCTCGATTGTATATAGTGTCGGGTAAGTCACAGTCACTGAAAGTGCATAGGCAAGTTGCATAATTTGCGACTCAACGGTTACCGCAGGTGCTTCATCATGATGTTGCATGGCGACTGTTGACACCAATGAGTCAGGAATTAACCACTGTTGTAACAATGATGCAGACACTTCAGCAAACGAAAAGCCAAGAATTTCTTCTTGCGTATATTTTGGAAAATCGTGTGGACTTAAATTATAACACTGCCTCACTACAGAAGGCGTGACTCTGAGCACGGCGAGTTCACCTACGTTGTGTAAAAGACCACTCGTGTAGAGTCTACCCACATCTTTTTCCTTTACTTTTTTGGCGAAGTGAGTAGCAAAAAGACCGCATAAAATACTTTGTTTCCAGAAGTTATTAACATCAATATATTTTTCGTGCTCTTTGGTGATCATATTAGCAACACCAAAAACCAGTGCGAACTCGTATACCGCTTTGACACCAATCACTTGAATAGCTTTTTCCAACGATTCTATCTTGCGCTCAAATCTAAAAACAGCACTGTTAGCGTACTTTAAAAGGTGCACGGCAAGACCAGGATCCCCGCTAACAACCCGAGCAATGTCCTTCATTGTTGACTCATCACTGTCAAATAAAATTCGCAATTCATTCGCCGTATTAGGGACGGCATATAATTCATTGGCACGTTGTGCATATTCAATCGCGTTCATATAGGTTTTACTGCTCCACTTTATTTACAGCTCGTTGCTGAGTAGCACTTAATCTTTGTCAATGTCACAAGTCTCGTCACCTTTGTTTATTCATTGTTGTAACAGCGTCAAGAAATTCATCTGGCGTGATCGCCTGTCCCTTTTCTGCGAGCTTTATATTATCTACAACAAATTGATTAAAAGGTGTTTTAATGCCCAACTGAGCGCCTATGCTCACAATCTTGGCATTCAAATAATCTATTTCTGTTTTTTTACCATGATGAATGTCCCAATACATGCTTGTTCGTACTTTTGGGTCTATGGCCAACATCTTTTGCGCCACTAATCTAAACAATGCATTAGGCAACGATAAAACAACAGGTATCCACTTATTCGGCACATTTGCAATTTTCGGTAGTTTTATTTGTTTTTTTCGCGTTATTGATAAGAGTTCTCTCATTAGTTGCGCCATAAATAGTCGATACTGCGCAATCTCTAACATTTCTTTCACTGGAATATTGGCGAGCGCATTAACCGCATTACCCAAATTTAACTGCAATTTTGCCCATTGTAAGGCTGTCATATCAAAACTAATGTCAACGGGTAAGTGCTTTGAATGAATTTGTCTAGATAACCACCTAACAGAATCGGCAACGTATGGCTGTGACTCAATTGACAGTGAGCCTTGCGAACCACGGTGGAAATGGCCTGCTGGATTATCTGTCACAACATTGAAAGGTACCATCACGCGAATAACTGGATTATGTGGAAATGCGTGTTTAATGACCAAGTGATTGGCTACGCCATTTTGACAGCACAAAATGACGGTGTTTTCATCTATACATTTTCGAATGTCATCAATCGCATCCTCAAGTGAATAGCACTTTACAGTTAACCATAAAAAATCGGCCTTTCGATCAATATCGATTCCCTCGTCAATATTACGCAGCTGCGCTTGTTTGTTTACATCAAACTCGTTTCCTTCAAAATCACTGATACTGTAATGTTTTTTTAGCTTTTCAAAAACCGCGCTGCGACATAACAGCGTTACCGGTTGTTTCGCATAGGCAAAACATGCGCCTAAATAAGCACCAATAAGCCCTGCCCCTAAAATAATATGTTCAGCCTGATGTTGACGTAATTTATGTTGTGTTACACTCGCCATGTCGTCATCTCGTTGGCTCGTTGAACTGTTTGATTTAGATACCATTTTTGCCACACATTGTTAGGAAGTTTATTTAATGCATGTGCTTTTTGTTGGATTTGTGTGGCCTGAGCCACGTTCATCTGCTGCTGGTCAAAACATATTAAGCTATGTTAAAGCTTGTCTGTCAGCCAATTGGCGAGTCAGTTTTTGCAGCGGTGCCGACACCACAACGCAAAGCTACGATTTAGAAAGCATAAGTGTTAATACGTTTAATGCCAGTTTAAATTGTAGTAGTTTTGATGAACAAGTTGGCAAATTACAGCCTGACCTTGTGATTTTCGATCGTTTTTTGAGTTTTGAACAATTTGCATGGCGTGTAAAAAAAAGCTGCCCTAGCACGGCACTAGTGATTGATGCAGAAGATTTGCATTGCCTTAGAAACGCTCGACACATCCTCAATACTCAACAAAAAAACCTCGCCCAATTTATGCAAAGTGATGATATTGCCTTACCGCAATATCGTGGTCTTTTGAACAATGAAATTACCCGACGAGAAATTGCCTGTATTCTACAAGCTGACTTAACGATTGTGTTGTCTAGTTATGAATTTCAATTACTAAGAGATGTATTTTCAATACCCGAGAGACAAATCACGCATATACCCTTTATTCTAGACAACAAAGCACTTGCATTAAAAACAGGCGGCAAGTATGAAAGTAAAAACGACTTTATATTTATGGGTAATTACCGCCATGCGCCTAATTACCATGCACTAAAAGTGTTAAGAGAACAGTGCTGGCCAGCTATTTTCAAACGACTAAAACCTCAATATCCTGAGGTCACATGCCATATTTATGGTGCTTATAGCACTTCAAAGGTACACGCCTTAGCAAGTAAAAAATTACACTTCCAAATTCATGGCTTTGCACCTGATCAATTTGATGTAATTTCTAATGCACGTGTCATGCTTGCCCCCATCACGTTTGGGGCTGGGGTAAAAGGTAAATTACTAGATGCCATGATTTGCGATACACCCAGTATCACTACGAATATTGGCAGTGAAGGCATAACAGCCCTTGCGTGGCCTGGCGCGATTGTAGATGATGTTGATGCGTTTATTGACAAAGCTTGTCAGCATTACGATGAAAAAGATGTTTGGCACGAAGCGGTGACAAACGCAAAAACAATATTATCAACAGACTATAATATCGATAAAAACACGCTAAAATTTCAAGAATCCATGCAAGAAGCACGAGACAAGGTAGAAGAAAACAGAGCGCAAAATCTACTCCAACAAATTTTAGATGAACGCCATTACCAAGCAAACAAGTATATGAGTCAATGGATTGAAGCCAAAAATAAATAACGAGAATGGTTCGTCTTTAGTTAACACGCAAATGCTTTATTCTTTGAATCATATGCGCAATACCATCACGACGCCCTTCACTGAAAAAAGTATGTAAGCCCAAATTAATCAGATACTCTATAAAATCAAACCGGCCTACCATGTTGTCGCTTAAAGTCGCTTGTTTTTCGAGTAATATAGTCATAATACCTCGCACTATTTTACTATCAGAAAAACCACGCAGCTTGCCATCTTGTGTTTTGGCTATCCACACTCTTGATTCGCATCCTGATATTTCGCTATGTTCATTTCGTTTATCGCTCGATAACACAGGTAAAAGCTTGCTATGCAACAAGAGTAAGCGATGTTTTGAATTCCAGTCATTTGCTTGAGAAAGTTGAATCTCTATGTATGAACATGCTGATAGTTCGGCTGAGTTATCAGCCAAATTTATAACCGTTCTTTCTCCAGAACTTTCTCCAGAACTTTCTGCAGAACTAGTAGCCGAAATATCAACAATATCTTTAGATGTATTTTCGGCAAAAAGCTCATCAAGAGCGGCTATAAAAGCATCTATGTCATCTACGCTCGTGTAACAAGCTATTGATACACGTAAACAGCCAGTTATTTTTAAGTCCTGCATGAGCGGCATTGCGCAATGATGGCCCGCTCTAAGCGCGATATTTTTTGACGCTAAATAACTAGCAGCATCGCCATGATGGATATCCGTAAACGTGATTGGTACAATGGATATTGATGGCAAGTAGTTGCCATAAAGTTCAATTTGACCAGCATTAACGAAGCGTTGTAGTTGCTGATACAGATAGTGATAAACGCTCTGTTCGTGTTTTTGTATCTCTGCCAAATTCTGATGCAAAAATGTAGCCGCGGCGGCCATGCCAATTGCGCCGGCAATGTTGGGTGTGCCCGCTTCAAATTTTAATGGACCAGATTGTAGCGTACAATCCTCCCAACTGACGCTGCGGATCATTTCGCCTCCCCACTTTGTCGGCATGAGTTTGTCCAAAAACTCTGTGTTTATGACTAATGCACCAATCCCTGTCCCTGCATACATTTTATGACCACTGATTGCGTAAAAATCACAGCCAATATGAGTCAGATTTATCGATAAATGCGCAGCAGCTTGCGTACCATCAATCATGGTTAATGCATTGCAGTTTTGCGCTTTTTTACAAATCTCTTCTATCGGATAAATGTTCCCTAGCACATTAGAAACATGGGCAAAGGCAAGCACAGCAACATCAGACGTAATCGCATCAAGGGTTTTAACTACACTATCGTTAGAAAAGCCTCCCTTAGGCTCAAGTGTTATTACTTTTAAGCGTAAATTAAAACGCTTAGCGAAGCGTTGCCAAGGTAATAAATTAGCGTGATGTTCGCTGCCGCAAATTAATAGCGTATCGCCTTTAACATGTTCTTTTTGCAAACCAGAGGCAACCAGGTTGATAGCTTCAGTTGCACCGCTTGTAAAGACAACATTTTCAGCGGATGCTGCGCCAACAAAATCCGCGATTGTTTGCCTTGCGTCTTCGTAGTTTTTTGTCGCCACTTGCGCGCTAAGGTATTGTCCACGATGCACATTTGCGTTTTGTTCAACATAATAAGACTGCATTGCATCTAAGCTAGCTTGCAAACGTTGACTGGTTGCGGCCGAATCTAAATAAACCTCAGTCTGTTCTTGTAAATAAGGAAAATAGTGACGAAATTCTGACATGGAAACGATTGACCTCGCTAACTCGTTTGTTTGAAGTAGTACCTAAAACACCTAATGTTGTAAGTAGAGTACTTGCAACAAACCTATCGCTAAATTATATCAGTTTGCTAGGCTTTTATCACAATTGTGCATCATGTTTGCCATTCATCTGGAACTTTTATACTTTGCTCATAGCACTCTTCTGGTGTTGTTTGATACTATTAAATAATGCTTGTAAAGAATTCAACACTTCTATCCAGATAATACCTTATGACTAGTTTTCAAATCGTTTCACTTTTACTCGCGAGTATATGCCTTTTTGCCATCGCAAAAAGGACCGATTTTTCGCGGATATTAAGCGATAAGAAGTGGCAGCATATGGTGTTTGGCTCTATAGCCTTAGTGTCTATTTTGTGGTTTTTCAGAGTCAGTATTTACGATGGCTTAGTCATTCACTTTTTATGGCTGACAACACTTACGCTAGTTCTTGGCTTTAGGTGGGCTATACTCGCAGGCACTGTGGTACTATTTGTATCAACAATCATTGGTCATGAAGCTTGGTCAATGTTTGGCGTAAATGCTTTGCTTGGCGTTTTTTTACCTATTCTTATCACCTACAGCATTTTTTCGCTGTCATTTCATCACTTGCCGCGTCAACCTTTTACTTATATATTTGTGTGTGGATTTTTCCCTGGCGCGTTTGCTATTGGTGCCAAAATGTTAGCACTCAGCGCATACTATTACCTTGACGGTGTTTATCCCATGGATGACATTCGAGACAACTACACAGTATTCACTCTTTTGATGGTATTCCCAGAAGCCTTTTTTAATGGATTTAGCGTAACTTGTTTAGTCGTTTACAAGCCAGACTTGATATCTACCTTCCAAGATAAATTTTACATCGACGATAAGTAAAGCGCGACTCATTCAAAGTTAGTCAAATAACAAGTCTGAAATATCGCCCAACTCTGTTTTACCGCTCAATATCTCTTCTTTAGACAAACCCGCCAATTCGTGAGGGAAAACAAGCCATTCTTCACTTTCATGAATATAGTAGTCAGGCACTAAATTAGCCTCTGTTTTATTATTTTTTGGCTTAAAATAAGGCGTGGCAATTCGAATATCTTTAGGGGTGTTTAATCTCATTAAAGTATGCACTTGGTTGATTAACGCTTCTATGCTTCTTCCCGAGTCAAACACATCATCAACAATCAACAGTTTATCGTTAGCGTTAGCATTTTCGACCAAATAATGCAGGCCGTGAACTTTAATTTCTTTAGACTGTTGATTGATCCCATAGTAAGAAGATGTGCGCACAGCAATGTGGTCAGTTGGTTCATTCTTAAACTCAAAAAACTCTTGCACAGCAATGCCAATTGGCGCACCGCCTCGCCAAATACCAATGATAAAATCGGGCCTAAATCCATCTTTATATACTTGCGCAGCGACCTTAAATGAATCTTGCAATAACGACGACGAACTGATGTAAACTTTACTCACATTGATTTCCTATTGCTGATTGCTTATCCATATAACCAAATGGTTTTATTTAACAAGCAGTACTCGTAAGTACTTGTTTTTTATAAATAGTCACAAATAATAACGCGGATTATTCGTAGCGTAAACTATTCGCGGGCGTTATTGCCTGAGCCTTTTTTGCTGGGTACCAACTCGCGATCAAACATAACAATATTGATGCGATTGCGATAAAGCCTAATTGCGGATATTGTACATCTATTGGCAAGCCAGTGCCATTTGGGCCAAAGGCTAAATTAGAACCTGCCATGCGTAAAAAGTCATTTAAATACGTACACCCTAACAAGCCCAACACTAAACCAGCAACAACGCCTTTAAGGCCGTTGAATATACCATTTAATAAGAATATGTTCATGATCTGTTGGGGCAGCATACCTTGGGTTTGTAAAATAGCGATATCTGATTTTTTTTCAGAAGCGACCATGACCAACGCCGAGACAACATTAAATGCTGCGACAATAATGACCAATAGCAGCATTAAAGACATCATGTTCTTTTCCATTTTTACCGCGTCAAACAAAGGCCCTTGCCTCACTCTCCAATTGCTTGAATTTATCCCCTGACTATCGAGATAATCAACAATACGGTAATAATCAAAGGCATCATTTAAGTACACACGCTGTTGCTGAATATTCTCGGTTCGCATACGTGAGAGTCTTGCAAGATCATCAAGGTGAATCAGCATAACCTTATCATCGGTTTCAGAATTTACGTCGAAAATAGTCGAAATGGTCACTAACCGCTGACTGGGAATACGCCCTAAAGGCGAATAGATACTTGCGTTGGTGCTTATCACTCTGAGTTGTTGACCAATTTCTACATTTAACTGCCTTGCCAAAATACGACTAATCGCTACATTAAAGCTTCCTGATTGCATCGCTTCCCATTCACCACTCACAATTGTTTGTGCGACAATTGAAAATGGCTTTGCTTGAACAGTGCTCGTGCCTTGCAAAAAAAGCGGCGCGACTTGACTTCGTGATTGAGCGATTATCTCGCGCTGCGCATAGGGTACTTGTGCTTTGATGAGGGGTGTTAAGTCTTCAGGGAAATCAATAGGCTCTGCACTATCAATAACAATGTGCGGTAAGATACCAAGAATTCGTTGTTTCAACTGCCCTTCTAGACCATTCATGACCGACAATACGATAATTAACGCGGTAATCCCCAAAGTGATCCCAATAATAGAAAAGCGATTAATAAACGCAATAAAACTCTGTTTTGTGCCAGATTTAGCATAGCGCAGTGCGATAAAAGCAGAAATTGACATCTAAACGATTGTACCTAAATAAAATGGGTGTTATTTGCCCTTAAGTTTACTATCATTTAGCCCATCATGTATAGAACCGAGCGATTGATAATTTGTTTACTATTGAAGAAAAACGCGAACAATTTAATGCTTTTTATCAAATTCAACACACAATCAAAGCGAATGTTTTGCCCCTAAACGCCGAACAATGCGAATATGATATTGATAGCTTTGAAAAAAATATGCCATATGCATTTAAAATAGCGGGCGAAATGTCTGAAGTACAAGCCCAAGCCCTAAAACCACTTAGAGGCTTAGGTGAAAAGCTCAATGATTTAGTATCGTTTTTGCAATTTCAAGCGCAAAAAATCGACTTGATGATGTCATATATATTGCAGCAGCAAGACCAAGAAGAGTATCGTTGCAATGCCTTAAAGTTTGGTGGCGGTGGTATTATTGTTCAGCATGACAAAGCGGTAGAACTTGGCGCACGTAGAGCGGTTAAACTATTTCTAGAAAGTGAAGCATCAGCCACATATTGCTTTGCAGAAGCGATTGATTGTCATGAGCATGAAGGCGCTTTTCAGGTGAGTTATATATTTACTCACATACGTGAGCAAGATCAAGAATTGCTAGTTAGGGCGAGCCTACATCTACAAACCGCTTCCTTGCGAGCAAAAAAGAATCAACACACTACCTAAAAGAGTAATTTGTAAAACATGTCGTCACTAATTACGCCTCGACTCCCAAAAACAAAACAAGCACGTTCGATCACCGACAAAATCAAATGGACAAATGTTCATGGTAGTGCCAAATCACTTATGTTGGCTAAAGCGGCACAAGCACATAATGGCCCAATAATCGTCATCACGGTCGATACGGCACAAGCGTATCAATTAGAAAAAGAAATACGTTTTTATTCAAGCGATGAACCCGTTCAGGTAAATCTTTTCCCTCATTACGAGACCTTACCCTACGATCATTTTTCACCTCATCAGGACATCATTTCAAAACGTTTAGAAACTCTCTACCTTTTGAGTAAAAAACAAGCGGGTATATATTTAGTCCCCATCAGCACAATGCTCCAGCGCGTTGCACCCGTCGATTATGTAGGGCAACATCTTTTATATTTAGAAAAAAATCAAACGCTTGACCCAACAAGTTTTAGAAGAAGCCTTGAGAAGTCTGGTTACCTGCATGTTGGACAGGTAATGTCGCATAGTGAATTTAGTGTTCGTGGCTCCATTATTGATTTGTTTCCGATGGGAAGCGATCGCCCTTTTAGAATTGACTTGTTTGACGACGAAATCGATTCTATCCGCTATTTCGACCCATCGACTCAGCGTAGCTTAGACCAAGTTGACAGCATTCGTTTGTTACCGGCTAGAGAGTTTCCGACTGACAAAGAAGCGCTTGCCGGCTTTCGAAAGCGTTATCTTGAGCTTTTTCCTTCAGCAAATAGCAATCAACAAGAATCAGTGCTTTATCAGGTAAGTAAAAACACAATGCCAGGTGGGATTGAATATTACCTGCCGCTATTTTTTGAAAAAACAGCCAGTCTATTTGATTATTTACACGAAGATTCAGTCTTTGCATTTACTGATGAACTCGATACGGCATGCGAACGTTTTTGGCTAGATTTGCAAAATAGACACGAGCAGTATCAATTTAATTTGGCTAGACCGCTGCTTAAACCTCAGCAGTTATTTTTAAGTCAACAAGAGCTTTACAACGAACTCAAACAATGGCCAAGTGTTAAAATCACGTCTGAGAGCTTATCAAAAAGCGCGAGCCAAGTGCCTTTTGCACTAAAAACACTCACTAACATTGGCATCGATACCCTAGCGACAAACCCATATTCAGCCATTCAGGCAGAAATCAAAAAGGCAAAAGAAAATAACAAAAAAGTTATTTTTGTCGCGGAATCAAATGGTCACAGAGAAAGCCTTATCAACATTTTGGCTAAGGCTGATATTTCTGTCGAGTCCGCCGCACATTTTGACGAAGCATTACAAAGCAAAAAAGTTATTAGCATTGTTGTTGGCCAAGTGGAAGACAGTTTTGACTTTGACGCTAAAACAAATGGTCTACTTGTCGTCACCGAAAAACAACTTCTAGGTCATAAAGTTAGCCGGCGTAAAAAACGTAACAAAGGCACAAACGTAGATGAAAGCGCCATAATACGCAACTTAGCTGAACTATCAGAAGGTTCGCCTGTTGTGCACTATGAACATGGCGTGGGTCGCTTTATTGGGCTTAGCACCTTAAATGCAGGCGGACTTGACACCGAATATCTATGCATCGAATATGCAAAACAAGCAAAATTATATGTACCAGTAGCCTCCTTACACCTAATCAGTCGCTACAGCGGAGGCGAAGCTGAAAATGCCCCGCTTCACTTGCTTGGCAATGATACATGGTCAAAAGCCAAACAAAGAGCCGCAGAAAAAGTAAGGGACGTCGCCGCACACTTACTCGATATTTACGCGAAGCGTGCAGCTAAGCCTGGCTTTGCATACCCCATAGATTGGCACGAATACCAGCGCTTTGCCGATAGCTTTCCGTTTAATGAAACCGCCGACCAAGAAACCGCAATTAATGCTGTCTTGCAAGACATGGGCAGCAAAAACGCCATGGACAGGTTGGTATGTGGTGATGTTGGCTTTGGTAAAACAGAGGTTGCCATGAGAGCAGCATACATTAGCGCCATGCATGGCAAGCAAGTCGCAATATTGGTGCCAACCACCTTGTTGGCACAACAGCACTATGAAAATTTCAAAAACCGATTTTCACAATTTCCTTTTTCAATTGAGGTTGTATCAAGATTTGTTTCTGCAAAAGAACAAAAAGTTGTTTTGCAGGAGCTCGAAGCAGGTAAAGTTGACATCATTGTTGGCACGCATAAGCTCTTACAAGACGATGTGAAATATAAAGACTTGGGCCTAGTGATAATTGATGAAGAACACCGCTTTGGTGTGCGACAAAAAGAAAAATTTAAAGCCTTGCGCGCCGATGTTGATATTCTTACCCTAACCGCAACCCCTATTCCTCGTACATTGAATATGGCCTTAAGCGGTATGCGCGACTTATCGATTATTGCCACTCCTCCCGCAAAAAGACTGGCGGTAAAAACCTTTGTCCAGCAGCGCCACACCGACATTATTAGAGAAGCGATCATGCGTGAAATTTTGCGTGGCGGACAAGTGTACTTTTTACATAATGAAGTAAAGACCATTGAAAAAACCGCTGCTGAAATAGCCGAGATAGTGCCTGAAGCTCGTATTGCCATAGGACATGGACAAATGCGAGAAAGAGAACTCGAAAACGTGATGAACGACTTTTATCACCAACGTTATAATGTATTGGTGTGCTCAACAATTATCGAAACCGGCATTGACGTGGCAAGCGCTAACACTATTATTATAGACAGAGCTGATCATCTTGGCCTTGCCCAACTTCACCAATTAAGAGGTCGCGTTGGACGCTCTCATCATCAAGCTTATGCATACCTTTTAACGCCTCACCCTAGAAGAATGACCAAAGACGCTAGCAAACGCTTAGAAGCAATTGCTTCATTGGAAGATCTTGGCGCAGGCTTTGCGCTGGCTACCCATGACCTTGAAATAAGAGGTGCTGGTGAGTTACTAGGCGATGATCAGTCTGGCCAAATAAACGCCGTTGGTTTTAATCTATACATGGAAATGCTTGAATCTGCCGTTGAGGCACTTAAAGAAGGGCGCGAACCAAGCTTAACAGACACCTTAGGCAAGCAAACCGAAGTAGATTTGCGCATCCCCGCTTTACTACCCGATGACTACATTGGCGACGTCAATATGCGCCTTGGCATGTACAAAAAACTCGCGAATTGCAAAAACCCTGAACAAATTGATGATTTTCAAATTGAACTCATTGACCGCTTTGGTTTGTTACCACAGGCTGCAAAAAATTTGGTGCAACAATCACTCGCCAAATTAAAAGCAGCTGAAATGGGGATAAATAAAATTGAAGCTACCGAACTTGGTGGTACTATTGAATTTGATCAGACAGCAAAAGTGGACCCTGGGTATCTAATTCAATTAATACAAAAACAACCTAAAAAATTGAAGTTTGACGGCCCCACTCGCATCCGCTTTATGCATAAAACAGCACCTAACCAAGAACGATTGGAACATGTTCTTAAACTATTGGATTTACTGGCAAAGGAGAGTTATGCGTAACTTTTTAGCAAAACAAATCAGTGTTTCATATCGCTCGGCAAATGGACGCTTGCTATTGCCGATATCCATATTGGTTTTAGTGCTGTATTTATCGTCTATCAAAGCAAGCTTTAGCCAAACCAGCGATGAACAACAGTGGTGGTTTAATATAGAGTTAATTGCATTTTCGAGAGTCATGTCACCCAGTAACACTGAAGACTTTTTAGCCAGTGAGTTTTCAATTGATTATGCAAACAGCCATCCATTACTAGAAGTTTCTGCACTTCGGCAAAGACCCAGATTCGATATTCACTATCCTGTCTGTGATGCTGTCTATTCGTCCTTCGAGTCGGTAGATCTCAGCTTTGAGCGAACTGATAATATGGTGGTTAGTAATGATGAAGCTGAAGCAAATAACCCTAATAATGAAACCACAGACATTGATGATTTGCCTGCTGCTGAATCAACAGAAAGTACTTTGTCTGCGCGAACATTACTCCAAAAGGTGCTAAATACGCACACTCTCCCTTTACAATACGTGGGGAAAGAGAGGCAAGCCCCTCAATTAGTAAGTTCTGAAAATACTTCAGTAAAAAATTTCGGGTTAGAAAGAGTAGAAGGTTCTACTGCCACCTTTACGCCTGTTGAAACAAGATATGAGACGCTACAACGTATTGAAGAAAAAGTTAAAAAAATCAACAGGTTCTACAAAAATTTAGCGCTCTCACAACGACTCGAGTGTATTGCTAATAATGACGCTTCGACTCTACTCAAACAACCTGTGCTGGCACAAATGCCAAAAACCTTATTTGCAAGCACTCCGTTTTTTAATGGTCAATCACAGCTAATAAGCGATGCAGATATCGCCTTACAAGATTATGCAAAAAGTGTGTTTCGGCAACGCGATATAAAACCTTTGCTGTATACAGCTTGGCGTCATAACGTTGTGTTTGGGGCAGAAAACGCTGAGTTTTTTCGAGTTAAAGCAGGTAAGTTATTATCGATTGGCGATCAAAAAGTTGAAGGCGACGCGCCTATTGATGAAGAGAGTTTCCAGCAATGGAATCAACAGTATTTCTCAAAGCAAGCGCAAACCATAGAAGATAACAGCACCTCCTTGTTCGCCAGCTTACAATCGGCAATTTCTAAAGACGAGCCTGTTGACTGGCTATCACTTGAATCGACGAAAATAGACGAAGAGGATATAGCAGTATCACAAAGAGAAGAATATGAGCTGGACGGTAAATTTAAAGTCTATCTTGATTACGTTAACCAAGTCCCCTACCTTCATATTGAAAGTGAATTTGCCCATCATCGTTTAGCCTTGGACGAAAATGGTTTAGCATCATTACAGACATACTCATCTAAACAAAGGCGACGCATTATTAGCAAACAAATACATTATTTTGATCATCCTGCGTTTGGCATTATTGTTCGATTAGAGCGTTTCACACCGCCTCAACCAAATGAAACCCAAAATCTTTAATGGATAAATTTTAGTATAAACAAATAACAACATAATTAGAGATTAAAGTAGCGTGAAGATTTATACAAAACAGGGTGATAAGGGCACAAGTGCAATTTATACAAAAACAGTCATTAGGGTTGATAAAGACGATACTTTACTGGACTGCTATGGCACCTTAGATGAATTGAATTCTCATCTGGGTTTACTGGCTGCGCAATTTGACCTCATGCAAAAAGTTGAAACTGTCAGCTTTTTACAAGGTATCCAAAAAGACATCTTTGATATTGGTTTTGCGCTATCTGATACCGATAAATTAACGACTGAGGCCGTCAACAAACTAGAAATCGCCATCGACAACATGCAAGCCGAACTACCACCACAAACAAGTTTTATTTTGCCCGGCGGTACAATTCTAGCTTCACAAATACATGTTACCAGAACCATCAATAGACGTGCAGAACGTAATCTAGTCTCGGTGTCTAAATCGCATGAGGTTAACGACATTGCTCTAGCATATATTAATCGCCTATCAGATTATCTCTTTGTGCTAGCGCGCCATACAAATAAGAACAGCGGTGAACCAGATATCGAAATCTAAGCAAATTAAGGAAAGCTCGTGATAAAAATAATAAAATGGACGGGAGTGGCGATTGTCAGTCTCTTTATATGCCTAGTTGCTATTACCTATTTTGTCCTGAATGCTAGCTTGCCTGAAATTGATGGAGAAATTAACAGCAGCATCATTGCAAAAGAAGTCACATTGGCTCGAGATGAATACGGAACTGCTGTCATTAACGCTGATAATGAATATGATGCCGCGTTTGCTTTAGGATATGCTCATGCTCAAGACCGACTGTTCCAAATTGACTTGCTACGGCGTCAAGCCGCGGGTGAATTGTCTGAGCTAGTGGGTGCTAGAGCACTATCTGTCGACAAAAAACATCGTATACATCAGTTTAGAAAACGCGCTAAAAACATATATACAAATATGTCGCCACACTATAAAAAACTACTACAGAGCTACACTGAAGGCGTAAACAATGGCGCAAAATCACTCGGCGCAAAGCCTTTCGAATACTATTTATTAAACGGTAACTTTACAGATTGGCAGCCAACTGACAGTCTTTTAGCAAGTTACGCCATGTATATTGACTTACAACTGGCACAAACTGAAATTGATTTCAGGCTCAATGCCCTGCGAGAGCTTTATGGTGACAGTATGCATCAATTTTTCACACTACCGAGTCAATATCAGGCATCAATTGACGGCAGTGTTTTGCCCATAAAGAGTGTTGAAATCCCTTCCCTGCCTGATGACTTTGGCAATCAAAACAGCACTGAAAACAAAACAGTAAACACAATAAAAAACACCGAGCTCATAGCCTACGACTCAGTGTTAGAGCAACCAGATTACGGCAGTAACAACTGGGCGGTGTCGGGTGATTTAACGCAAAGCACAAATGATGTAAAACAAACCAAAAGTGCGTTGGTAAGCAATGATATGCACTTGTCGCTTAGGGTGCCATCAATATGGTACCGAGCACAGCTAAATTATACCGACAATGAGCAAAGTGTTATGGTGACAGGTGTCTCTTTACCCGGTACACCAGCAATAGTCGTTGGCAGTAATAGCAAGATTGCATGGGGATTTACTAATTCAAATGTCGATAATGTCGATTGGGTAAAACTAGATGAAGACGCAAAGACATCAAGCATTAACGAAATAATAAAGACGCCTGATGGTGACGAACAATTTACTTTTGAAATGAGTGAATATGGCCCAGTACGAGAGTTTAAGGGGCAGAAGTACGGACTTAAATGGGTGGCACATCAAGACTATGCTGTGAATATTGTTATTGCTGACATGGCAAAAATGAGCACGGTTACACAAGCCTTAGACTTAGCAGCTACGATGAGAATGCCAGCACAAAACATGGTGATTGCTGATGCCCAAGGTAATATTGCTTGGCAACTAACCGGCGCCATTACTGGGCGAACCAATTTAAAACGACATGCGATTAGTGAGCGTGATTTCGCGCAGTTTGCTACGCTTTGGCAACAAGCTGAAACAAAACCCGCCAAGATGCTTAACCCTGATAATGGCCGAGTTTGGTCGGCAAATGCTAGAGTCGTTAGTACTGTAGACTTAGCTCGTTTTGGCGATGGCGGTTACGCTCTTGGTGCACGTCAACAGCAAATCATGCAGTCGCTTATGGCTCAAAACACTTTTACAGAGCAGGATTTTTACGAGCTTCAACTTGATAATCGCGCTCTGTTTTTAATGCCGTGGCATAACCTATTAAGCGAAACACTTAAAAATAGCCCTCAAAAGTACGCTGATGACATTAAAGCATTAAATGAATGGAATTCTTGTGCTTGTGAGAGTTCAGTTGGTTACACCTTAGTAAGACGCTTTAGGAGCACTGTTATTAATCAATTACTTGCGCGTTTAAACGAGGACTTAAAAAAACATGAATTAAGTACATCTTATTTATTACGTAGCATAGAACCCGCCATTTGGGCGCTTTTACAATCAGAGTCGCCAGAGTGGTTACCCAAACAACATACAGATTACACTGGGTTTTTATTAGGTGCTTATGACACGACTAAAGAAAAGTTGTTAGATACTTATTCAAAACAATCACAGTCCTTAGCTGATTTAACATGGGGCAAGGTAAACGCCTTAAGTGTAAAGCACCCCTTCGCTTCTCAGCTAGGGCCATTTGGCGATTTACTTAATATGCAAGAATACGCGGGCTTTGGTGATAGCTATACACCTGCCGTTCAATCCGGCTCGTTTGGCGCATCACAACGCTTGATAGTGCGCCCAGGTAATGAGCAAGCTGGTATTTTAACGGTACCGGGCGGACAATCAGGTCATTTCTTATCAAAGTACTATGAAAAAGGCTTTAAAGAATATGCAAGCCATCAAAATACGCCATTATTACCAACGGGCAATGAACATTTGATTACGTTTATCCCTGCCAGTCAATAAAACGTGTACTTGATAAGCGCTTCTATTTCTGAAGAGAAGCGCTTTGTTGCGTAGTAACAAAGTTTTGCCATTGGCGCCTCGCTTCAGCCAAAGCCGTATCTGGGTCCAAGCCTTGAGTCTCTAGCTCTTTAGCAACCGAACTTACCAATGCATCACGTTGAACCACGATGTCTTTAGATTGCTTATGGAGGTTCTTAAATGCTGGATACTGGGCGTAAACTCGGTCAACATCTTCAAAATTAAAAAATGCATCTTCAAACGCGGCCTGATAGTTTGTTTTCATGCCTTCAAATTCAAGGTATGAAAGACCCATTTCTCCGCTAATTAAACCACGCTCTTGATTAGACAATTGTACTTCATCAGCGGCTAACAATAATGCAGCTTGCCAGTCTTCTAAGGCCTGCTTGTCTTTATTTGCCGCAGCAAGCGCTAAGCCTGCTTTCACGTCACTGGCGGCTAACAATTCGCTTAGGCTTAACAAAGGGTCTTGTGTTGACGGTGACGACAAATCGTCTTTTGAGCCTACCGCCGTTACAGTGGCATTTGAGCTTGATTGTTGATTATCTGTCGAAGGTGGTGAACATCCGAACATAAAAAAAACGCACAACATAATTGCGCGTTTTTTATTACTAATTATTATATCCATAAACCCTATTTGTCGGCTGGAATAGACTCAACGCGACTTTTAAGTTTTTGACCTGGTCTAAAGGTCACTACTCTTCTCGCTTTGATAGGAATGTCTTCACCCGTTTTAGGGTTTCTTCCGGGCCGCTCGTTTTTTGTGCGTAAATCAAAATTACCAAAGCCAGACAGTTTTACCTGCTCTCCAGATTCTAAACACTTTTTAATTTCTTCAAAAAATAGTTCTACTAAATCTTTTGCATCTTTTTTGTTCAAGTTAAGTTTTTCGAACAAATGTTCTGCCATGTCTGCTTTGGTAAGGGCCATAAATTTAATCTCTCAATGCTGCACTAAAATTGTCTCGCAAATGTCTAACTACTTTATCGACAGTATCTTGAATTTCTTGATCTTCTAGTGTTTTTTCAACACTTTGCAACCAAATGGACAAGGCGAGGCTTTTTTCGCCATCATTTATGCCTTCTCCTGTGTATACATCAAACAAGTTTATGCTAACAATCTCAGATATTCCAATTTTTTCGATACTTTTTAGTAATTTACCTGTTTCTACATCAGCAGAAACAGTCATTGCTAGGTCTCGACGATTAGCTTGAAACTTAGAAAGAGTATGGGCTGAAGGCAAACGACGCTGCTCCATATTTGACATATTTAATTCAAATGCAAAAGTACGTCCATTTAAGCCCAAAGCCTTCTCAAACTTTGGATGTATAGCCCCTAGTACGCCAACGAGCTCTCCACTGGCGATTATTTTAGCACATTGCCCGGGATGAAAAGCGTCTTGTTTATCAGCAATAAATTCAATATCTTTTAGTCCTGCATCAAGAGACAACAATGACTCTACAACGGCTTTGACATCAAAAAAGTCACGTTTCTTACTTTCGATAGCCCAATGTTCATGATGAGTGTTACCCGAAAAAACAGCTGCAATCTTAGCGACTTGAGCGACACCATTGTCGCTAGAATCATCAGCATTGAATACAAGACCTGATTCGAAAAACGCCAAATTAAGCTGCTGACGCTTTTGGTTATTTGATAACGCTTGCAGCAGGCCCGGCAACAAACTTACGCGCATAACCGACATATCGGCACTAATTGGATGTGGTAAGGTCAATGTTTTAGCATCAGGAAATAACAAACTTTGCTGCTTAGGATCGACAAACGAATAGGTAATCGCCTCTTGAATACCATTGGCACATAGTAATTCTTTAAAACGATTAAGCGCTATTCGCGCTTCTTGCTTAGGTGACATCGCCAATCTTGCTAAAGGCGCGACATTAGCAATATTGTTATAGCCGTATACTCTGGCGACTTCTTCTATTAAGTCCTCTTCTATGGCGATATCAAAACGATATGAAGGCGCTTTCACCTGCCAACCGCCATCAGTTACCGTTACCTTCATTCCTAAACGGTTTAAAATATCGGTCACGCGATGCGCTTCTATTTGCTCACCTAAAAGACGCGCTAAACGGCTATCTCGAAGGGTAACAGTTGCTCTAGTTGGCAAATGTGATTCATTGACAGCTTCTATAATGGGCCCAGCTTTTCCACCCACAATATCAAGCAGTAAGTGAGTTGCACGTTCCATCGCGGTATGTTGTAGTTCAGGATCAACCCCACGCTCGTAGCGATGAGAAGCATCAGTATGCAAACCGTATTGACGAGCTTTGCCTAAAATGGCTTCAGGGCTAAAAAACGCAGATTCTAAGAAAATATTCTTTGTATCGCTCTGAACACCTGAGCCTTCACCACCAAAGATACCTGCCATGGCAAGTGCTTTGTTTTGATCAGCAATTAGTAGCGTATTTTCTTGTAAATCAGCTTCAGTGCCGTCTAACAATACAAGTTTTTCATTTAACTTTGCCCGTCGAACAACAATGTCGCCATCAAGCTTATCATTATCAAACGCGTGCATAGGATGGCCAAGCTCTAATAAAACGTAGTTGGTCACATCAACAATAGGGTCAATTGAACGTACGCCACTTCTTCTAAGCTTTTCAGTTAGCCAAAGTGGTGACGCGACAGACAAATCAACATTTTCGATAATGCGTCCTAAATATCGGGGGCAATCTTCTGCATCAGCGAGTTGAATGCCTCGTGTAGCGCTTGATTCAACTTTTGCTTCGCTCACTTCAAGCTCGTTTACATCTTGCTGGTTAAGCACGCCAACTTCTCGCGCTACGCCTTTTATGCCGAGACAATCTGCTCTATTTGGCGTTAAATCAATTTCAATAGTATTGTCATTTAGCGATAGATATTCTCTAAAATCTTTCCCAATAGGTGCATCAACAGGCAATTCTAAAATGCCAGAATGGTCATCACCCATACCTAATTCTGAAAAACTACACAACATACCAAAGGATGGCTGCCCTCTTAGCTTCGCTTTTTTAATTTTAAAGTTACCAGGCAAGACCGCACCTACCATCGCAACGGCAACCTTAAGTCCTAAACGGCAATTTGGCGCACCGCAAACGATGTCGAGCAATTCATCTTCACCAACATTAATTTTGGTAACTTGCAATTTATCAGCATCAGGATGCTGTCCACATTCAACAACTTCACCAACAACTACGCCTGTAAATTCGGCAGCGACGGGCTCTACGCCATCAACTTCAAGGCCAGCCATGCTCAACTGTTCGCACAATTCGTTTGTACTAATTTGTGGGTTCACCCACTCTCTTAACCAAGATTCACTAAATTTCATGTTTCGCTCTAATTATGCAAACTGCTTTAAAAAACGTACGTCATTTTCAAAGAATGAACGTAAATCAGTTACGTCGTAACGCAACATCGTTAATCGCTCTACGCCCATACCAAAGGCAAAGCCAGTAAATTCTTCAGGATCAATATTGACAGCTTTAAGTACATTTGGATGCACCATACCGCAACCCAACACTTCTAACCATTTACCGTTTTTACCCATAACGTCTACTTCTGCAGAAGGTTCGGTAAATGGAAAGTATGAAGGTCTAAAACGAATTTGTAGGTCTTCTTCAAAAAAGTGATGTAAAAAGTCATGTAAAATACCTTTTAACTCAGCAAAACTGACATTACGGTCAATCATTAAGCCTTCGACCTGATGAAACATCGGTGTGTGAGTTTGGTCGTAGTCGTTTCGGTAAACTCTACCTGGCGATATTATTCGAAGCGGCGGCTTTTCATTTTCCATGGTACGAATCTGCACACCTGAGGTCTGTGTGCGCAGCATTAGGTTAGGATTAAAATAAAAAGTATCGTGGTCAGCCCGAGCCGGATGATTCTTTGGAATATTCAGTGCATCAAAATTATGAAAGCCATCTTCTATCTCTGGACCTTGCTTAACCGCAAAGCCTAATTCACCAAAAAAGTCTTCAATTCGCGCGATCGTGCGGCTAACGGGGTGCAAATTACCTAATTCTCGACTACGACCTGGCAAGGTTACGTCAATCGATTCTGACGCCAATTTAGCGTTAAGTTCTGCATCTTTTAATGATTGAATCTTGCCATTAATCATCCCTTGCACTTCTTGCTTGGCAACATTTATACGCTGCCCAGCAGCCGGGCGCTCTTCAGCAGTCAACTGACCAAGCCCTTTCATCAACCCTGTCACTTTACCCTTTTTGCCCATAAAGGCCACGCGCACCGCATCAAGCTCTTGCGGCGTACTCGCCTGCTCTACCGCTTCACGCGCTTCTTCTATTATCGCTTCTAGCTCCATTCTTTCCTCTTCTCTGAGCTGGTATTTGCGCCCTTTTCTGGCCCATCTACTAATTTTCGTACATAACCCTATATTTTACACATTTTTAGCCCGCAATATGCACAAAAATAAGGTTTTTTTGTTTGTATTTTGGGTAATTAGGATGTTTTTGTATTGAAGGAGGTTGTTTTGGGCTCTATGGCCTAGGATGTTTGAGGTTTTAGCGCCTAGGTTATTTGGGGCTTTAGTGCCTAGGTTGTTTGGAGAAATTGCCTTTTATCACAGGACGTAATACCCCATCAAAAGGTTTCAATCGGCAGGACGCCGATTGTAAAGCGCGCACTTACACAAGAGCATGGCTCGAGCGGCCTTTTGATGGGGATATGCTCCTACTTATAAAAGGCAATGTCTAAAAACAACCTAGGCTTTAAAACCAAAA
>CAYURD010000018.1:0-675 GCA_964446865.1 uncultured Glaciecola sp. | reverse complement strand
TATAACAGCACGAAATACCCCATAAAACGGAAATTCCAAAAACTACCTAGGCTCTAAATATATAAACGACAGAAATTATCAAACAGCAGAAAGCAAAAAAGCGAGCATCCTGCTCGCTTTTTCAAAAAGAACTTAAACTGTTGGTTAATAGATTACGCTAATGCGCCCTTTGCTGCATCGACAAGTGCGGTGAAAGCCGCTTTGTCGTGGACAGCGATGTCTGCAAGTATTTTACGATCGATTTCAATAGAAGCTTTTTTCAAACCATTGATGAAACGAGAATAAGACATACCGTTTTGACGAGATGCTGCATTAATACGAGCAATCCAAAGTTGACGGAACTGACGCTTACGTTGACGACGGTCGCGGTATGCATATTGTCCAGCCTTAGTTACCGCTTGTACCGCAACGCGGTAGATGCGAGAACGAGCACCGTAGTAACCTTTAGCTTTCTTTAATACTTTCTTGTGACGTGCACGGGCTATTACGCCGCGTTTTACTCTAGCCATTTTATAATCTCCTGAGTGCTAAGTTATACGTACGGCAACATACGTTGGATAAGAGCGGTATCATTTTTATGAACCAGTTTCTTACTACGTAAGTGACGTTTACGCTTAGAACTCTTCTTGGTCAAAATGTGACGCAAGTGAGACTGTTTGCTTTTGAAACGACCAG
>CAYURD010000017.1:40877-51006 GCA_964446865.1 uncultured Glaciecola sp. | reverse complement strand
AGGATGACGGTTTTGCTAGCCGCCTCCGCGAGGATGACGGTTTTGCTAGCCGCCTTCGCGAGGATGACGGTTTTGCTAGTCGCCTACGAAGCGATGAGGCAATGGGAAAGGGCTATTGAAAACATACCGAAAATGATTAAACTACAAATAGGCCGTCGCTATTTGATTCAGGTTAAGAAGTTCTAAAGCGCCACCAAACAAGTCAAATATAACAATAATAAAGGACGACAAGCTCCCCATGGCGCAACTCTATTTCTATTACTCGGCAATGAATGCGGGTAAATCAACATCGCTCTTACAATCGGCATATAACTACCAAGAACGTGGTATGAAAGTGATGCTATTTACCGTCGCGTTTGACGATCGATTTGCACAAGGAAAGATTGCTTCGCGTATTGGTTTACAGGCACAAGCGGAATTATTTGGCGAAGATACTCATTTGTTTAAACAAGTACAAAAAACTCATCAACAAGAAGCACTTGCTTGTGTGTTTATTGACGAGGCACAATTTTTAAGTAAGGCGCAAGTCAAACAGTGTTTGGAAATCGTTGATAAACTCAATATCCCCGTTTTGGCATATGGATTACGCACCGATTTTAGAGGTGAAACATTTACCGGCAGCCATTATTTACTTGCATGGGCTGACAAAATGACTGAGTTAAAAACCGTTTGTCACTGTGGCCGCAAAGCTAATTTTGTGGCAAGAGTCGATGAAAAAGGCGATGTCATCAATGATGGCGACCAAATTGAGATTGGTGGCAACGACCGTTATATTAGCCTTTGTCGTAAGCACTATTGTGAAATTACTGATTTTTACTAAGCCAGATTAAAAATCAAGCCTACTCGTTTATGCAGTCAACCAATTAATAAGAAGAATACATTAATTGAAAATCTATAACGCTTAGTGATGAACGAGTGTCAATAAAAGCAATTTCTTATTTGAGCTCGAGTAGACTATTCTATTTGTATAGACATAATAGAATTCTACTAAATAATCTCTAGGGGCCATATATGGACTTTTCTCATAATCCTAAAACACTTGATTATATCAATCGCATGCGCGCATTTATGGATGCGCATGTGTATCCAGTTGAAGATAAACTATATCAAGAAATCCACGATGCCAACCCAGACGGTGACTGGACAAAATGGCAAATTCATCCAGAGATAACAAAACTCAAATCACTCGCAAAAGAACAAGGCTTATGGAATTTATTTTTGCCCGATAAAACACTTGGGCAAGACCTAACATGTCTGGAATACGCGCCTCTAGCCGAAGAAACTGGCAAAGTATTATTTGCACCAGAGATTTTTAATTGCAACGCACCCGACACGGGCAACATGGAAGTTCTGTATCATTTTGGAAATGAGTTCCAACAGGAAAAATGGCTAAAACCTTTGCTGGCTGGGGAAATACGCTCTGTGTTTGGTATGACCGAACCTGATGTTGCTTCATCTGATGCCACTAATATGGCAGCGACAATCGAAGCCGATGGTAATGAATTAGTACTTAATGGTAAAAAATGGTGGACCACCGGATTAGGCCACCCAAATGCCAAAATAATGGTATTTATGGGCTTGTCTAATCCTGAAAACGACAAGCACAACCAGCATTCAATGGTACTCGTGCCACTTGACACGCCCGGAATAGAGATAAAGCGCATGCTAAGCGCATATGGTGATTATGATGCACCTTTTGGTCACGGCGAAATACACTTGGATAACGTGAGAGTACCTAAAGAAAACCTTTTAGTCGGTTTAGGGAAAGGATTTGCAATTGCGCAAGGTCGTTTAGGGCCCGGACGCATACACCATTGTATGCGTGCAATCGGCATGGCAGAAAAAGCCCTTGAATTGGCCATTAAACGTGGCTTATCCAGAGTTGCTTTTGGCCGCCCGCTTATTGAATTAGGTGGTAATAAAGAACGTATTGCAAAAGCACGTATGCTAATTGAACAAAGTAGGTTATTAACCCTGCAGGCAGCCTGGAAAATTGACAACTTAGGCGTTAAAAATGCCATGGTAGATATATCGGCGATTAAGGTCGTGGTGCCTAATATGCTGCAAGACGTTGTTGATATGGCCTTGCAAGTTCATGGCGGAGCAGGCATGTGTAACGACTTCCCCATCGCACGCTTTGCCGCTGGTGCTCGCTCATTACGTTTAGCCGATGGTCCCGATGAAGTTCACATGGCAATGGTATCGCGCCTAGAGCTTAAAAAATACAGATAAGCGAGTCAGCAATGAGTGAAAACAAGCAAATTCTAGATACTGCTGGTGCCGTACGCGAAGGTGAAGAGCTCCCCATTGAGGCTCTTTTACCATGGCTAAATGCGCAAACGTCTGCAAACGGAATGTCTGCGCTAGAAGGCGACATAAAGGTCACGCAGTACTCGGGTGGTGCATCAAATTGGACGTACTGCCTCACGTTTACCAATAAAGAGTTTATTTTACGACGTCCACCCGCAGGCACTAAGGCAAAAGGTGCACACGATATGGGACGAGAATTCCGTATTCAAGAAGCACTCAAGCCAGTCTTTGATAAAGTCCCGTCAATGCTCGGATACAGTGATGACGAAAACATCATTGGCGCAGAATTTTACGTCATGGAAAAAATAGACGGTTTAATCCCGCGAAAGCACTTTCCTCGCGGCGTAGACATATCGCCTCAACAAGCTAACAAGCTATGCGAAGTCGCGCTTGACGAGCTTATCAATTTGCATAACGTTGACATAGATGCCGCTAACTTAAGCCATATTGGGAAAGGCGCTGGCTATGCCGAAAGGCAAATAAGCGGTTGGATAAAGCGATACAGCAATGCCAAAACATGGAATGTGCCAAGCGGTAAAAAAGTCATGAACTGGCTCGAGAAACACCTTCCGCAAAAAGAAACTATTTGCATGACACACAACGACTATCGCTTTGATAACTTGGTGCTTGATGCAAACGATCCTACTCGCATTTTAGGCATTCTTGATTGGGAACTTGCCACGCTAGGTGATCCGCTTATGGACCTAGGCAATAGCTTAGCGTATTGGGTACAAGCCGATGACGATTTTTTAGCAAAAAGCACACAGCGTCAACCGACGACTATTCCGGGTATGATGACCCGCCAGCAAGTCATAGACTATTACTGTCTAAAACAAGGTTTAGAGCCAAAAGAATTTGCGTTTTATGAGGTGTATGGCTTATTTAGATTAGCTGGCATTGTTCAGCAAATCTACTATCGTTATCACCATAAACAAACACGCAACAAGGCCTACAAAAATATGTGGGTGTTTGTACATTACTTGCTTTACCGCTGTAATAAAATAATTAAACGCTACGGTGCATAAGTTCTGCTCGCAAATAATCTGCTCGCAAATAATCTGCACGTAAATAATCTGCACGTAAATAAAAAGAAAAACAAAACACAGTAGCAATAGGAAACACTATGCGAAAGAACATTCTGATTACCGGCGCAAGTTCGGGCCTTGGTCGCGAGATGGCCATACAATTTGCACAAAAAGACCGCAATTTGGCGCTTTGTGCAAGACGAACCGAACGCTTAGAGGAACTCAAAAAAGAATTGCTACTGGTCAACCCCAATATTACTGTGTTAATCAAGCCCCTTGATGTCGATGACCATCAGGCAGTATTTGATACTTTTAATGCTTTCAAATCTGAACTAGGGCAATTAGATCGAATTATAGTGAATGCAGGCATGGGCAAAGGCGCATCGGTTGGCACTGGCTACTTTCATGCAAACAAACAAACCGCAATCACAAACTTTGTGTCTGCCCTCGCCCAATGTGAAGCCGCAGTTGAAATATTTAGAGCACAGCAAACTGGGCATTTAGTTACCATATCGTCTATAAGCGCTGTTCGTGGTTTTAGACGGGCACTCACGGTTTATGCGGCTACAAAATCTGCCTTGTCTACCTTGAGCGAAGGAATACGCATAGACCTTGCAAATACACCCATTAAAGTCAGTACCATTCATCCTGGCTTTATTCGCAGCGAAATTAACGAAAAAGTCAAAACCGTGCCATTCATGGTCGATACCCAAACAGGTTGTAGAGCCATTATTAAAGCCATCGAAAAAGAAGGCGCAAATAGTTATGTACCCAGTTGGCCTTGGTCATTTATTCAGTTGTTAATGCGCATCGCGCCACTTTCTACTTTAGCGAAAATGAGCTAATGCAAGAGTCAGTCTTTACCATCATATTATTGCCTTTAGTATTGGCAATCATCATGTTTGGCATGGGTTTAAGCTTACAAACAAGTGATTTTTCACGACTAGCCAAAATGCCGAAGCCTATTTTTATTGGTTTAGTTGGTCAGCTACTTGTATTGCCTTTACTTGCATTTAGTATTGCTGTTTTATTTAAAGCACCCGAAGAAGTCGCCATTGGCTTAATGATTTTAGCGGCTTGCCCAGGCGGCACAACATCCAACTTATTTGCTCATTTAGCTAAAGCCAACCTAGCCTTGTCTATTTCGTTAACCGCAATTACTACTGTGATATGTGTTTTCACTACCCCATGGCTTATTGCATTTTCAATCGATTATTTTACAGATACCCCGCCTCCGGAGTTTTCCTTACTGCAAACGTCTTTGGGTTTAATCGTGATTACCTTGATACCAGTTTTACTTGGTATGGTCGCACGCGCCTACTTTAGTCAGCTTGCGATTAAAGCTGAACCATGGTTTAGACGCGCCTCTGTGGCGTTTATGATTTTACTGATTATAAAAATCACTTACGACGAAAGCGATTCATTGTTAGCTGGCTTCCCTGATATGTATGTGTTGACCATTAGTCTAAATTTGTTAGCCACTTTGTTAGGCGTTTTTTTAGCCAAACTATTTTTATTAAAAGCTATCGATGGTGTCACACTTGGCATTGAAATAGGCACACAAAATGCGACATTAGCCATATTAATTGCAATTAGCTTTGTGCAAAATCCGGCGTACGCAATAGTGGGCGGAACCTATGGTGTGTTAATGTATTTAGGGGCATCTTTGTTAGTACTTCATGCCAAAAGAATTAAGCAAAAGCAATCTTCATCAGTTAACTCACGCTAATTCCATATAAAAACGACCAACACAGGATACTTTATGTATTTAAACTCGCTTCTTGACTCGCTTCTTGACTTGCTGCTTGACTCGCTTTGGCGGCTAACACCTTCAATGAAAAACCTCTCTTTATATAGTGTTTTATTTATCGTTTTAGCGACGCCAGTAACAAGCCTTAATGCACAAGAAAAAATCGACTTACAAAAAGTCGAAAACACGGTTGAACGCGCCCTTGAGGCCTTTCATACACCCGGCATGGGCGTTGGTATTGTGCATAAAAATGAAGTCTTATTGGCGAAAGGCTTTGGCATGGCTAATCTAATTAGTGAACAAAAAGTAGATGCACAAACCTATTTTAGACTAGCCTCTACCAGTAAAGCCTTTACCTCAGCTGCTGTTGCGGTGCTCGTTGATCAGGGCAAGTTAAACTGGGATGATAAAGTCGTAAAGCACCTGCCTGAATTTATGCTATATGACCCTTATGTCACGCGCGAATTTACAGTACTTGATTTACTGAGTCATAAAAGCGGATTACTAAGCGGTGCTGGCGATAGCATGATATGGCCTGAGCCCTCAGGATTTACGCGCGCCGAAGTTATCCATAACTTACGTTACTTGACCCCGGAATATAGCTTTAGAGCTCGATATGCGTACAGCAATGTTTTTTACATTACTGCGGGCGAATTAGTCGCGAAGTTAAGCGGCATGAGTTTTGAGGCCTTTGTCGAAAAGCACATTTTTTTGCCATTGAATATGGATTGTTTTGTAGGCGACATGCCCAAAAGCAAACTCAACAACGTCGCCATGTCGTACGGACATAATGACGAGCGAAATATTTACCCAATCCCCCGAAATGCTGTCACCGAAAAAGGCCAAATGTCAGCAGCAGCCGGAGGCATGGTCTGTAATGTTGATGGCATGCTCAATTGGGTTCAAGCTCTTTTAAATAAGCAAGACTTACCGTTTAGCGAAGCACAGCTCAACACTATGTGGCAACCACAAACAATTTTGGGTATATCAAGCATTGAGCAAGAATGGGATGACACATTTTTCAAAAGTTATGGCTTGGGTTGGCGCTTAGCTAACATAGGAAACTTACGCATGGTCTCGCATACAGGCACCGTTTCAGGCTATCAAGCCTATGTTGTGCTAATACCTAAGCTAGAGCTTGGCGTTGTGCTGTTGAATAACGGCTCTAATTCAGCGGCAAGGGGTTCGGTAATGCAAACTATCGTCAAAGCTATTATAAAATCCCAAGCTCCTCAGCAACTAACAAATGAACAATTCGACTGGGTCGACAAATACATTAACTACCTAGACGAACGTGAAGAAGCCTATTTAGCGAGGCTCGATCCGCCTGTCGCGAGCGCTCCTATGAGTATTTCAAACGATCAAGTTATTGGTGAGTATCAAGATAAGTGGTTTGGAAGCTTTATCGTTAACACGTCGCAAAACAATGCAAATGTGCTTCGCATTCACTCTTCAAGAATGAAGACATTAACAGGCACACTGATCCCCTTCCAAGACGCGACTTACAAAATTGAATGGGATAATAAAAATGCGGCAAGTGACGACTTTATGCATTTTTCACTCAATGTAAAACGAGAAGTTGTTGGCGCCCAGTTAAGACCATTCACCAACAGTGAAGTGATTAACCATGCTTACCGTGATATGAACTTTGTTAGAGTGTTAGAAGATTAGAGACAGGATATAAACCCCGTCATTCTGGCGAAGGCCTAATACTGTTCGCTTTAGCAAAAACATCGTCATTCCCGAGACATCGGGAATCTCCTTGGAACTGATCGATACCGGCTAAGCATTTGTTTTTAATAAGCTTTTCAGTAACATCCACCAGATCCCCGCCTTCGCGGGGATGACGAATTTGGCTTAACCTAACTGTATTAAGCAAAGGCCAGAAAGACGGGATTTTATTTACTCGTAACTATAATTCATTGTCACATTACGGAATCTAGAATAAGCACGAATACCTATATTCCACTCACCTGCTTGAGGATTATTAAAGGTACAAACCTCGCTATTTCCAGATAAATAGGGACGACAATCATAGCTATTAGTCTGTGGCTCTGATCCTAGTTTCATATACAAATCAGCATCGCCGCTACCGCCAGAAATTCTGACCGTTAAGGTACTTACACCTGCCGGTACATTCCACGTGTAGCGCTTCCAAGCATTGCGATTGGCCGATAGGTTGTTTAATTGACCATCTACTGGCGTGACACTACCACCGCCACCACCGCCGCCTGAGCCATCACAGCCACGATCGGCTATGTAATCGTAAGCGTCTCGGGCTTTAACAATACCATGTCCATAAAAATTATCGCGACCCGCACTGCCTTTATCTTTGGCGGTTGCGTTAAGCGCATCTCTTATTTGTTCGTTTGTACACTGCGGGAAGAAACTCCACACAAGCGCGGCTGCACCGACTACATGTGGCGTTGCCATAGACGTACCACTAATGCTGTTGTAAGTATTGACTGGCCAAGTTGATTGCACTGCAGAGCCTGGGCCAGCAATTTCAACTGAATTATTATATTGTGAATAAGATGCACGATTCTCTGATGAATCAACGGCCGCTACCGACATGACAGCAGGGTATGATGCAGGATATGATTTAGTGCTGTTGCCAGCATTACCTGCCGCAGCGACTAACAGAATACCGTCATCAGCAAAGTTCTGCATAGCGGTTTGTTCTGCATTAGACGGGCTACCACCCCCTAAGCTCATATTAACCACATTCGAGCCTGCATTTGCACATTGGCTAATGGCAGTAATTAAGTCGGAAGCAAAGGTCCATTGGCCATTATCATTAAATATTTTAACAATATGCATATCGACACCAGGATATACACCCACTACGCCTTGGGTGTTTGACAATGCCGCTATAGTGCCGGCAACATGAGTACCATGACCATTACCGTCATTATACCAGTTTCCAACTTGATTATTATTAGCCTGCCCTGATACGCCGTCACCGCTATCTGGTAAGTCTGGGTGGTTTAGGTTGTAACCTGTGTCTATTACGCAGACTTTACGTGCAGCAAGGTTGTCTTGTGATAGTTGTGGCGCTTGTACCATGTTGATGCCATATGGCGTTGTTTCAGCCATTAGCTCTCGCCTAGCATCAATAGATATATCTGCAACATTATCGTTTTGCAGCAATTGATGAGCGACCGCTTTTGTCATTTTCGCTACCACCATATTGTGGCTGTCGATTGCTCGTATTTGCTGCGCACCAGCCGTGCGCAAAATATTGAGCGCGGCTTGTTCGTTCAATCGGCCATTGCTGACTGCATTTTGTGAATCAGATCCGCGCGAGTCGGTGCTAAAGTTATTGTCGTCTTTATGAAGGTTTTTTGGCTCCATAAACGTCACAATAAAGCGTTCTTCAGCCAATAAGTCCGAAACCTTGATAGATTTTTTAGGTTTTGTATTTCTATATCGAGCTTTATATTGCTCGCTAATAGTGACTTCTACAGGTGCTGTAGAGTTACTTGGCGCCTGCCTTAAGTCTGCAGGCATAGTGTTAGACAGCAAAGCCTTTGAAGGTAGTGCTCCTGAAGGCAATGCTCCTGAAGGTAATGCTCCTGAAGGTAATGACTGCGCCGATAAATTACCCGCTAGTACAGTCAGCGCAATCGCGCTCAAACCAAAGCTTGTAAACCCTCTTGTTTTTGCAAAATTCGTTGTTGCTTTATTGTCGTTACTCTTATGTGTTGTTTTATTCTTCATGAGTTGTGTTCCTAGTTTGTTTGGGATGCTGAAGTAAACTTCAACTTTTTTACGCTAAACCCATTTATGCTTTGAATCAATCCAACTAAGTGCATGTTCTAATTAAGCAATTTGGTAAATTATGTTACTAATATGCGACAAGTTAGACATAAACCAAAAAGTCACATTTAAACCGTAGTAATTTAGCGGCTTCACCTTATGTAAATATTTATTTACAAATTTACAACCAGTTAACATTTCAAAAACAGATGATTTATCGTTGCGTTAAGAAGATATACCAAAGTATATACCTATGATTATTCGATACTTTTTTATGATTTCACCATATATTAGCACTTACGTCGATGTCAGACATTGGCAATTCCAACAGAGTCATTACAGTTATTTCTGTACTTACAGAAATAACTGTAATAAAATTAACTCGCTCGCTAATGTAGCACTAATTAAAAATATTTGATGATTAAGCAAATAAAAAATAGGCGCATATGAAATGAAAAACGCAAAAGACCATCCGTCACTCACGCCTCTCATGGAAACCTATATCTTGCATTGGGGTGAAATGGGCACACGTTGGGGAGTCAATAGAACGGTTTCTCAAATTCACGCACTTTTATATCTAGTTAGAACACCGCTTAATGCAGAGCAAATATCACAAGTCCTCAATGTTGCGCGCTCTAACGTCAGTAACAGCATTAAAGAATTACAAAGCTGGGATTTAGTCAAAGTCTCGTCGAAATTGGGCGATCGCCGTGATCAATTTAGTGTAAAAGGCGACACTTGGCAGATGCTACTCACCGTTATTGAAGGACGCAAAAAGCGTGAAATTGACCCTATCATGAGCATGCTTCGTCAATGTGAGATAGATATGCAATATGATGAGGTCACGCCTAAGGTCGTGAAAGAGCAAATAAGTGAAATGCTTAACTTCATGGACACACTAACAGCTTGGTACGAACAAATGCGCTCACTGCCCAGCGCTACCTTAATCACACTGTTAAAAATGGGGACAAAAGTCACGAAATTTTTACCTCTTAAAAAATAATCAGCAATACACCGCTATTAGTATAAGCGGTGGCAGTAAAAGTTATGTCATCAGCTCAATAAGGAGCACAACATGAAGGACACCGTTAGACCCATTGGCAGGAAACTGCATGATGATGCGCACAAAACACGTTTCACAATATCTCAAGACATTATCGATTATTACTCTCAAGTAGGCTTAGATTACGAGCCTTGGAGCGCTAATTACAATATGCATTTTGGCTATTATAACAAAGGCCTAAACCCGTTTAAGCGCGAATCAATGCTGATAGAAATGAACAAT
>CAYURD010000017.1:0-40867 GCA_964446865.1 uncultured Glaciecola sp. | reverse complement strand
GTGTCAACATTAATAAAAGGTCTATGTCACAAATTATTGATCTGGGCTGCGGTGTTGGTGCCACTGCAAGGTATTGCGCTGAGCATTACCCGAATGCATATCTTACCGGCGTAACAGTGGTTCCTTGGCAAATAGAAAAAGCTAATTATTTTAATCAACAAGCAGGTGTAGCTAGCCGCGTTAGCATAAATTTAGCCGACTACCGAGACACGCCCTTTCAAGATAATAGCTTTGATGGTGGATACGCTGTAGAAAGTAGCTGCTATGCGGATGGACTGGATAAACAAACCTTGATAAATGAGGTGTACCGTATACTAAAACCAGGCGCAAAATTTGTTGTTGCAGATGGATTTCGTAAAAAGGAAAAAAGCTCAAGATTATTTGAAAAGGCATTTAAATTAGTCTGCAAAGGATGGTCTGTCGACACCTTTGCCAACATTCATGACTTTAAAGATGCACTGCATAAGGCTGGTTTTACCAACATTGTAATTGAAGAGTCTTCTTGGCGAGTCTTACCTAGCGTGCTGCATGTACCATGGGTATCTATTAAGTACTTTCTTAAGAATATCTTTTTGCGGGCAGCTGATGATAAAAAAAACATGCAAAAAATGCATTTTATCGCGCCCGTAATGGGCATGATAATTGGCGCTCATCGCAAGGACTATGGGTATTATATAGTGTCTGCGAAAAAGCCTTTATCCTGAAGAAGGGCTGATATTGTGCGTTTAAAGCAAAATCCCATCATTCCTGCGAAGGCGGGAACCCCCTTGGAACTGCGCGGTTGTAGCTAAGTGTTTGTTTTTATGAGTTTTGTAATAACATCCACCAGATCCCCGCCTTCGCGAGGATGACGAGGGAGTCTTAACCGATGAGTATATTAGGCCCTCGCCAAAATGGTGTGATTCTTAGCGCTAAAGCAAAAAAGGCACTGCATATTTACTTAACATGCAGTGCCTTTATTGAGTATCAATTACTTAATATTTAGGAATTTATCGGCCGACAGTTTCTCTGCGCCCCAAATAATGACAGCTAACAACATTAAGCCCCATACAACATGCAAATTATAAGCAGCAGCCGGAATATCTTCTAGGCTAATTACCGCAACATAATTGACAATAAACAAGCCTACAGCGGCTTTACGAGCAAATAAACCAAAGGCAAGTAGCACCGGAAGTATTAACTCACCTGCCGTCGCTAAATACGCCGCAGTCGTTGGGTCAAGCACTGGCACTACATACTCGTATTCGAATAACAATATGGTGTTTTCCATATCTTTTATCTTAACGAGTCCTGACTTAAAAAATACCCAAGCAACATATAAACGTGCACCTAATAAGGCCGGAATAGCAAGATAGTTGCCTGCACCAAACACGGTATTGTAAATCTCAATTAACTTTTTCATTTTATTTCCAGTAAGTCTATTTGTTGGCTTTGGCAAAAGGTGAACATTAGGGATGTTCAATCCTTGTGAGCCGCGTTTTCCATCTTTTCTATCAATCGTATGTTCTTAAATTGCCCGTAGGCAATCTGTAAACTATAACTCAAGCACTGCAACTATCTTTTTAGATGCAATGTGGCTTTGTAACCACTGCGTCATGGCATCTTGGTCGTCTTGAAAATGCCCCAAAACCTGTGCAACAGTGTCTTGTGCAAGCATACTTTCAAAGGCTTTACATGCAGTGGCATCGCAGTATTCAAAAACACCTTTATACTGTTCACGCCACAAAACAATAGACCTATATTGCGCAGATTTTATTGCATCATTTAGCAAATTTTTTAGATTTTTTTGAGCATGACGACTCACCTCTTCATTTTCATGCTCAATGTTATGTACATTTTGGTATAAAACATCCAATGGAAAAATTGCCTGCATTATTTGTAAACCAGGTGCTGGCGTAAATACCAGTTTATTCGGATCTACAGTTTGCATTAATCCAAACGAGGCTGGCTCAAAAGGTGCATTGTTACTGCGCTCAATATGTAGCAATCGCCAGTCTAAATCAGCTACTTCAGACAAAAAAGGTTGCTCGGCTAAGGCGTCAATCTCAAGAATAAAGTCAGACAGATGTTCACCATAATCTGCCCAATCAAAACAAGTTTTTGGATATTGCTGCAAGTATTGCGCGGCTAAACGGCGAAAATCGTTTTCATCCATTAAACCGTGTAGCGTGCTAAAACCAATTTCAAGCGCCCTAATACCCGTTTCAATGTAATTATTTTTGTAAACATCCAAAGCCGCTTGCACCTTCGCTTGAGAAGGTTCGTCATCTGCAACAGCATTGCTTGATGAAAATATAGCGTTTATGATTTGTTGCTGATAATTCATAATCTTATAACTGATTTTCTACTATTTGCTTGGCTTTTTTTGCTTCAGCAAGCAGCACATCCCATTGTGGTAAATTATTGTCCCATTCTACTAAAGTGGGCTTGCTCCCAAACAGATTGATGGCTTGTTGATAAAGCGTCCAACACTGCTGTGAGACATAGTTTGCATGATCATCCACTATAAAGCCATTAACCTGTTGAGGACTATAGCCAGCAAGGTGAATTTCACCAATAATATTTGCAGGTAAAGCACTTAACTTTTCACTAATAAGCTCAATCACATTGTCATGCTTTTGATTTAAGGCGTTCACAATCAAATTATTGATATCTAAAAGTAAACCACACCCCGATTGTTTGCATAATGCTATTAAAAATTCAAATTCAGAATATTCGTCACTTTGCGAATCATCAATACTTGATACCTCAAGATAAGCAGATAAGTTCTCGATTAATATTGGACGATTTAATCGACTTTGCACTTCATCAATATTATTACTGAGCACATCAAGTGAGGCCTTGTTGTATGACAGAGGTAGCAAATCCCCCGAATGAAAGGTGTGATTATTTATATTTGCGCGGTTAAAACACAAGTGTTCCGACACCAAACTCGCTTGCGTTACTTCAACGACCTCTGCAAATTGCGTTAATATATCTTGCGGTACTGGCATATTTGACCCTAAACCAAGCGAAGTACCATGAATGCTTACTGCATATTTTTCGCTGATATCAATCAGTAATTCACGAGCAATACCACCTTTTGCAAAGAAGTTTTCGGCGTGTAATTCGACAAAATCGATATCTTTATTAATCTGTAAATCGCTTAATGCTTGTTCGTAATGGGCATGCCTAAGGCCAACACCGGTTATCGCTTGATTGGCAGATTGAATTGAATGGCTAAACGCAGAAAAAGGAGTCACTAAATATCCTATTTGAGTACCTGAATAAAGAAAACCGAGATTCGCAGTTTACTAAATAGGTATTAGTAAGGTGCTAGTCTCGGTCTGGTTAGCCTTGATTTGCTACTTCATATAACAAAGGGCTGATTTTTAAGAAATGCTAATTAGCCTTTTTTCTTAGCTTTCATTTCTTTAAATAACTTTTTGGCTTCTTTACGGTCATAACCGCCAAGGTCTTTACAAGTACCAGCTGGGACTAAGCGCCACTCACCGATATCGTTGTCTACAGTTGATTGACCAGCGCAGCTGTGTGTGCCCGCTAAGTTACCACAATCGTTTTGACCCGCTAGAGATACACCGTAGCACTTTTCTTTCTTTTTAGAAGCTGCTTCAACAGCATTGGCAACACCTAAAGACATAACAGTAGCTAGAGCAGCAGCGGCAGCGATATTCTTGTTCATAATAATTCCTCAGAGTTTCAGTTGAATATTTGTAATAATTAAGTTGGGTAGCAAGTTATCTTTTTTGTTAACTCGCTTATTGTATATAACCGACTAATCACAAATATAATTTCATCATAGTCGGTTTTTTTTAAAAATTAAAGCTCATCTACTGGTGTATTAGCAATAACTTCCCAGTTATTGTTTGCATCAGTAATTAATTCAGCCGAGTTTTTAGACCAAATATTAGTCACTTTTTTGTTCAAGTTTAAGTAAAGTTTACCATCAACAACCGAGAATGCATCTGGCTCAATTGGGTATTTTTTCTCTTTTGACACACCAAAGGCACAAAATCCACCAAATTGCGGCGCATATTTAGCAGGCTCGTTCACAAATAAGGTTTTGTGTTCTTGTGAGCTAAACCAGTAAGTTGCACCTTCGTAATTAGCGGTAAAGTCGCTCTTGCCTTTAGTCGGGGCATTTAGTGTGAAATATGCAACAGGGTCGTAACCTTGAATCGCTAAAGTTGATTCATCAACATTCACCGCATCTAATGATGAGTCGGCTTGTGACGGTATTAGCCCACAAGATGTTACTGTGAGCGCTAAAAATAGAGTGACGGTGTAAAACAGTTTTTTGTGTAAAGAAGTGGTCATATTGGCGGTCTCCCTCGACGGCTAGTTTAGTAATATAGTATCGGTTTAAAAAAATATTTCTGTAATTGCCTTTGTGCATAATGCTAGTGCTGGTAAGGCTTTTCCTTTGTGCCATTAACATTTTGCACAAAGACAATTACGTTTAGCAAAGACGCAAATAAAGACCCAAGGCAACTGGGAATACTTTCAATTTATTTTTGAATAACGCGGATATTGTCGAAATAAGGTAGACTTTGGTAGGCACAAAGAAGCCATAAAAACACCATTAAACAATTGATATTTATGCAATTTTTATGGCTTCATAAAAAACAAAAATTGATGAAAAATAATTAGTAAGAAAGTTCATGAAGAAGTGTAGCAAGGTCGGGTTCCCAAGCAAATTCACTTAGTTTTACTCGATTATTGATAACGGCGACGCCCTCTTCTTGTAGCAAGCCTGTTTGCATTTGGGCTTGTTCACTGCCTTTAGCAAAGGCAATTTGTCCGCTAGAACGCAATACTCTGTGCCAATTAACTTGCCTGTCTTTGGGCACTTTACCTAAACTTTTACCGACCAAGCGAGCCCGCCCAGGCAAACCGGCCAAGTCGGCAATTTGACCATAACTGGCGACTTTTCCTTTTGGAATAACGTTCACTGTTTTGAAAATACGCTCAAAATTAGGGTGTTGCTTAGTATCGGTATCCATGTTTTTTAGGTTACCTTGTTGAGTGTCTGATATTGTGCTTCCAAATATGTACTTTTTTGTATAACGTTTGATAGTATCTGTGCCGCTTTGAGAATATCGACATAACTCAAAAACAAAGGGGAAAAACCAATTCTCAAGATATTAGGCGCTCTAAAATCAGCCACTACGCCATTGGCAATTAAGGCCTGACAAATAGCGTAGGCATGTTCATGAGAATACGACACCTGACTGCCTCTTTGCTCTGAGTTTTTGTCGCAAGCAAGTGTTAAAGCGGGTATCTGATATTGCGAAAACAAAGACGACATACAAACCAGGAAAAAGTCGTTCAAGGCAATAGACTTGTCTCTAATTGCGCTAACGCTGATACTATCAAACATATCCAAGGCCGCATCTAAGACACTCATTGATATAATACTCGGCGTACCTGCCAGCAACTGTTCAATACCGTCTGCCTTTTGGTAATCGTGTGTAAATGCAAACGGCTTTTTGTGACCCATCCAACCACTCAAGGGCTGTTGTAAAGTCGGCAAGTGTCTTTTTGCAACATAGGCAAACCCTGGCGCGCCGGGCCCACCATTTAAGTATTTGTATGTGCAACCAACAGCAAAATCGACTTGCCAACTTTCTAATTCAAGCGGCATCACACCGGCGCTATGTGCCAAATCCCACAGTACCAACACGCCCTTTTTATGCGCCAATTCTGTGATTTCTTGCATGTCATGGACTTCTCCCGTTTTAAAATTCACATGGGTCAACATCAGCACTGCGATGTCGTCTCCTTGCTGTTCAAGCGTTGTCATAATAGATGATGCATCCACACTTAAGAGTTCACATTGCTTTGATGTATTTTCTTCAAGCATGGTTTGCAAACCTTGAACCATGTATAAGTCTGTAGGGAAGTTGTCACGCTGTGATAAAACAAAACGACGCTCGGCTTTTTGATGACTAGCCTTAGACAGGCTACTTTGCAGGTGAAGAGCAGCCGAGAGTAGCTTGAAAAGATTGACCGAAATAGAATCACAGCAGATCACTGTATTTCGTGGGGCGCCAATTAAAGGCGCTATTTTGTTGCCAACTTTAAGTGGTAAACCTATCCAATCATGTGTATTCCAGCTTGCAATCAGGCTCTCGCCCCATTGTTTTTCAACGACTTCGATGGCTCTTTTTTTTGCTTTTTTAGGCAAAGGGCCTAAAGAGTTGCCGTCTAAATAGACCATCTTATCAGGCAACAAAAATTCATCTTTTAAGGCGGCAAGTGGATCGACTTTGTCCAGTCTTTTAGCCTGCTCGTATAACTTAGGGTTTTCTAAAAAGCGAAAGTCATGAGTGTTAGCTTCTGATTCTTGTGTCATAAAACTGCTTGTATCATGTTAAAAGTTGTTTATAAAAAACGGCTCATAAAATACGCATCGTCAATCCGAGTACTACTTTTTTGTCGTCAACTTAAGTTCATTTAGTAGTTGTTTAAACGCATTCGAGCCAGGATGGATCCAATCAAAATGTCCTGCACCAAGGCCTATTTTTGTATCCGCATCGGGATGCACTGCCATTAGGTTTGGCACAATGGCGTCATTTTCACCGACAAACATCACTTTAGTACTAATATTAGAAAGTGAGTATTCTAATGGATTGGCTTGCGCATATTGAGCCTGTCGTTGCTGTGGTGTGCCATTCATAAATGCAGGGCCTGCTTTTTGGCAAGAATTATCGCCTTTTGCATAACTTACCAAGTCAATAATAGGTGCTAATCCGAATAAATGGACCTTATTTGGTATGATGCCCTTGGCTTGCGTCTTATTTGTTGAAAGCTCGACCGCTGCTAATGTGGCTAAATGGCCGCCAGCGCTATGCCCTAACAAACTAATTTCAAATTTATTGTCGCCCCAACGTTCAGTCATGTCTTTGTTGATACTGGTCATCGCTTGCATGATATCGGCTAGCGCAACGGGCCATTCTCCGCCGTTGCCGCTTCGTCTGTACTCTATTGAATATACATCAAACCCTTCTTGTGAGAGTGCACTGGTAAAAGCAAGGCTATGGTCGATTGAATACTGTGATAACCAACAACCACCATGTATAAAAATAAGTGCGTGATTAGACGCTTGTCTTACAGACGTGTTTGTGGATGCATTTGTAGGATGGCTTACAAGATGTAACCCCGTTCGATTTGTAATACCGGACCAATACAAAATATATTGCGAGTTAGCCGCGTCTGAATTATTTTCGCTGACATTTTCGACCATTGAGCTATTGTCAGCATTCCCATAGTCGATTTTTTTATGCCATGGCAAATAGGCTAAGTCAGCAACTTTAGCGTAAGGTACATTGGCTTCTACGCTGGGATAATCCACTTTAGATAAGCCTGTTGTTTCATTTTTTATAACGGCATCGCCTCTTGCAAACGCAAGTTGATTCACCCCTGTCGCACCGCAAATCAACACTAAGCAAAAAATACCATGAATTACTGGGTGTCGCGTGCTTTGTATTTTTTCTATCAGGCTTATTTTGTTTTTATTCACTTACCTATTGTCCATTTAAAAAGAAGACGAAACTTGATTGCTTTTTAATTCTACATCAAAAAAATCAAAAACGGCTGGCCAAAGTGCCTTTGACTTTTGACTAAAATAAGCGATGTGGCCTATTTCGCTTAAACCGTATTCTTTTGGGACAAGATCTACCGCTTGTACGTTTGCATTCGTATAATTCGCGACAAATGCGTTTCTTGATGCAGGCATCGCCCATTTATCATCAATAGCATTAGCGGCAACAATCTTGCCGGTAAATCTGGCAAATAGTGCATCAACACCGTCCATTTCTGGGTCATCAAAAAAGTATCTGGGATACTGACACCACCGTTTCCATTGAGTATACACACCTTTAGGTAAATCATCGCCCATGCCGAGTTTACTCCACGCCATGTATCCCGTCGCTCTTACAACAACGGGGGCAATAACGCGCCACAAAAGCTCTACTTTACACTTTTCAGCAAAAGGCATATAACCACTATAGCCCGCCCCGGTCGCAAAAAAATAAGCAGCTTGCACCTTATCTATATTAGGCAACAAACCAAGGGCATGACCACCATAAGAGTGGCCGACTAAGAATATGGGAAGACGAGCATCACAAGCTGATTGCTCACTTGACACATGGTCAATCAAAGCAGCTAAGTCTTGTTTTGCCCAATCTAAATAGTCGACTTCAAAGCCTTTCAATGTGGCAGGTGCTGACTCCCCTATTCCTCTATAATCAATGCAATAAACATTAAAGCCCTCAGCATTAGCAGCGGTCGCAAAATGTCGATAATATCGCATCGGCACGCCCGTTGCGCCTGCAAGCACGATATTTGCTTTTGCATCTGATATTAAAAACTCGTTAATCGAAATTGCCATGTTGTCTTTTGTTGTTAACGATTGCGTCTTCATTATTTAACTTCTCTCAATAAATAGCATTACTTATTGACTCGTAGTATAAAGTATAGAGTACACTCTATAGTCAAGTGTTATTTAGTTTTTGCAATCCGCTAACGCAAAGAATAGGCCTTAGTTGTGGTTTAAAAAACCGTTTTTACGTGTCTGATTGTGTTTAAGAATCAATATTGGAGACTTATATGCGTGCTAAGGAATTAGCGAAAGCAGCAGGCGTATCAAAAGATACTTTGCGCTATTATGAAAATATTGGGTTGCTGTCAAAACCCATGCGCGGTGAAAATGACTACCGAATTTATAGTAGCCAACATATCAATGAGCTTAAATTTATCAAGTATGCTAAATCGGTTGGCTTTGAGTTGAGCAAAATTAAATTGGCGATACCACATATACAATCACCGCAACCAAATTGCCCATTGTTGCAACAGGCCGTTAAGGAGCAATTATCTGCTATTGACGCAAAAATAGATGAACTACAGGAAGCAAAAACCACCCTACAAAAATGGATAACGCCACATGATTGAACAATTTAAGATAACACTCGCGCAGCGCAAACGCGGTTTTCACTTAATTACAGAAGAAATTTTTGACCTACTTACTAGCCAAACAGAATTTTCACAATTGCCTCAAACGGGTTTGTTTACCGCTTTTATCCAACATACTTCTGCGTCATTGACTATAAACGAAAATGCAGATCCTAGTGTTAGAGTCGATTTAGAGAGCCACAGCAATATAATGGTGCCAGAAAATGCGGCACATTTTACGCATATCTTTGAAGGCAGTGACGACATGCCTGCCCACGTTAAAGCCTCGCTTTATGGCGCCAGCGTTACCATTCCAATTAGTCAAAATCAGCTCGCCCTAGGCACATGGCAAGGTATTTATTTAGGTGAACATCGTAATAGTGGCGGTCGACGTAGGCTGGTTATTAGTATTTTGTCGTAGCTTAAGTCAAAGCGCACAACATCGTTTAAATTTCTTACCGCTTCCACATAAGCAAGTCGCGTTTCTTGATAACTTCACAGCGCCTGATTTATTGAGCATTTCACCATCTAGATAAAACCACTGTTTGCCCTGTTTAACAAAACGACTGAGTTCGTGCATTGCGTAAAACGACTGTTCAATTTTGTAATACGCAATAAACTCAACTTCGCCATAATCGCTGTCGGCAAAGCTTCCTAACACATCTAGCTTAAGCCATTGAGTATCTACACTCGCATTTTTGAGTTCGCTAATGGTCAATTGTTTTTGTTTTTCAGGGGCGTAAGTTGTTAACACGTAAGCGTAATCTTGTTCGACATAAGCACTGTAGCGCGAACGCATTAACGCTTCTGGATGCTCAGGAAGGCTGAGCTTTCGAAGATAGGCTTGGCAGCATTGTGTAAAGCGTTTTTCGCTACCGCAGTGGCATATAAGGTTTGTCATTTAAAGATATGCTATTATCTATACGGGTTATTAATTTGCCACTTTGTGTGACTTTTGAGCAGTATAGACCATATTTTGTCCTTAGGGTCTAATTGTTAAGCCCCAACTCTGAAGTTGTCGAATTTGCTCGTCTCTTCTACTCGTATCAATCTGTGAATTCAGCATCAACGCAGTGCGCTGTTTAATTTCAGAGATACAATGCTCAAACGCCAGCCTACTCGCTTCTTTATCAAGGATTTTTGAAGGGTCGGTTAATGGCCAGTGCGCTAAAATGGCTTGATGATTGTTTTGCGACGAATGCATCCATAATGGGCAACTTTCATTAGCCGCTGTATCGCATACCGTTATCACAATATCAGCGTGATAATCTTCAAATTCGTCCCAACTTTGGCTTGCTAAATCATGCGTCTCAATTCCATGTTTATGCAAATGCGCAATCGTGTCGGGATGAATTTGGCCACTGGGCTGACTCCCTGCACTTTTTGCTACAAAGCGAGTGCTGATATTGCCCGTATTCGTTGTAGTATTCATATGATTGGTAATCGCTTCACTTAAAATGCTTCTGCAGCGGTTATGTGTGCAAATAAATAGTAATTTCATGTGATTAATGCTTAAGAGATAAGTTTTATGTAATATAGATTTAGGGATATAAACGTAGCATACACAAACATTGTGACAATCGTACGACACTTGTCTCAACAATGCATACGAACTTTACGCACCTAAAAATTAAAACAACTAAAGGGCTAATATGAACCTTCTTCGCCATTTCACTTTTTCAAATCGCACGCATAAATTACTACTGCCTCTCCTTCTTTGTGGATTTTTTGTGCTAAACGGGTGCACGCAAAAAGTGACAAGTGCAAAGCAATCAAGCCATAGTGCGAGTAACAGTACAAGCAACAGCGCAAGCAATTCATCACAAAATACGCTTAAAGGCTCGCAACAAGCCGTGGCCATGCCCGATGAATTCGCAGCCAAAGTCGCTATTGATATATTAAACGCCGGTGGTAATGCCGTAGACGCTGCGATTGCTGTACAATTTAGCTTAGCGGTGACCTTGCCCGAAGCCGGCAATATTGGCGGCGGCGGATTTATGCTGATTCATTTTGACAAGCAAGATGACTTTATTGACTACAGAGAAACCGCACCAGGCTTAGCCCATCGCGACATGTATCTAGATGCATCAGGCAATGTTAAGACCTACGAATCCTTATATGGCGCTTTAGCATCAGGCGTGCCTGGCTCGGTATCTGGTATGTGGGAAGCTCATAAAAAATATGGCTCACTACCATGGAGTGAGCTTGTAGCACCCGCGGTCAAGCTCGCGCAAAACGGCTTTGTTGTCCCCGATAAGCTCGCGCGTAATATCAATCGATATATTGCTAGGCTCAAAAAGCGCAAGGTCGAGGTTAACTTTGCTGATTATTTTGCCCATGCAAAAGCCGGTGAACTGTTTATACAAAAAGAACTAGCGCAAACCCTAAAACGCATCCAAAAGCACGGTAAAGACGGCTTTTATAAAGGCGAAACAGCTTTGCTTGTTGAACAATTTATGCAAAAACATGGCGGGCTAATATCCCAGCAAGATCTCGCTCAGTATCAAGCGCAATTTCGCACGCCAATTATTAGTCAATGGCGCGAGTATACCGTGGTCAGTTCAGCTCCGCCAAGCTCCGGTGGCATTGCCGTCGCGCAGTGGTTGCAAATGTATGATCATGCCAAACAGCGTGCATTAATTAAAGGCAAGGGGCCCATAGAACATAATAGTACGCTGTATTTACATATTTTAGCCGAAGCAGGTAAACGTGTATTCGCTGACAGAGCAGAATACCTAGGCGACCCTGACTTTTTTGAGGTGCCACAAAAAGACTTATTAGACAGTGCCTACATACAAAAACGAGCGAACGACATAAACCTAGACGCAATATCAGACACCGATGCAATCTCACCGGGTTTACAAGAAAGCGAGCAAACCACGCACTTTTCGATAGTTGACCGCTTTGGTAATGCCGTTTCAAACACGACTACAATTAATTTGGGCTTTGGCAGTGGCATGGTGGTAGACGGAGCAGGCTTTTTATTAAATGATGAAATGGATGACTTTAGTGTTAAAGCCGGTGTGCCCAATTACTTTGGTGCTATTGGCGGGGTAGCCAATGAAATCCAGCCAAATAAACGTATGCTAAGTTCGATGACGCCTACGATTGTGCTTAAAGATGGTGATATAAAAATGGTCACGGGCTCGCCCGGAGGGACTACGATACTGTCATCGGTATATTTGAGCATATTGAATGCCATTGAGTTTGATTTACCCGCACAAGATGTCGTAGATTTACCACGTTTTCATCATCAACTATTGCCAAAAGATGAAATTCGCTATCACAAGGGCTTATCGGGCGAAGTCGTCGCTGAACTTGAAGCAATGGGCTACATCACCAGACAAAGTCGTTTTGGCGATTTACATGTCATTATCAAACGAGATGGTAAATTGGAAGCAGCGTCTGAAAGCAATGGGCGCGGGCAAGCTATCGTTCAAGGCAATTAACTGGCTTACCTTGCCCAAATAAGCAATGTCGGTAATTAGCCAAGAAAGATATTAAAGGCAACAATCACAACAAATACAATCGATAAATAAGGAATCGGCGACGACCACAAACTTATGGTTGGCGCTACATATTCTGTATTGCTGTGCTTTTCTTTTCTCACAAAATAGCTGATACCGTACAAGGTAGTTGGAACAATCAGCACGTAAAGCGCACCTAAATAGCCAAAGCTTGACGTTGCCATAAAAAGTGCAAATAAAAAAAGTAGTATTAGGATAATATTTTTTAACATAGTGTCTTTTGGCTTGTTATTTTACCAAGCTCTTATTTGAGAAATTTCGTAAAACTTAAGTTACTTCATAACGCTATTAAATACTAGTCTTAAGCCCTCTTTTAGGTTTTGAACATGCTATGTAATGCTGTAAAAGCGTTATCCTAACGTGACAAAAAAAGACGCCTAAGCGTCTTTTTTCTATACATCACAATAAATTACGCATCAAAGAACATAATCAACTGGCTCATTGATTTAGCTTGCGTATTTAATTGCTCACCTGCCGCGGTAGCCTCTTCGACCATGGCTGTATTTTGTTGCGTTAGCGTGTGCAACTGTTCAAGGGCAGAATGTATTTCATCAATACCGGTGCTTTGTTCGTCTGCTGCAGTGGAAATTTCATTTACAATCCCACTAACATTTTCGACTTGATGAATAATCTCTTCAAGCGTTTTACCAGATTTACTCACCAACTCACTGCCTATAGTGACCTTTTCTACGCTATCGTCTATTAGGTTTTTAATTTCTTTTGCCGCATTAGCACTGCGACCAGCTAAGTTTCTTACCTCGCTAGCAACAACCGCAAAACCTTTACCTTGCTCTCCTGCTCGGGCCGCCTCGACCGCCGCATTTAATGCAAGCAAGTTAGTCTGAAAAGCAATGGCATCAATCACGCTAATAATATCGGCGATTTTGCTACTCGATTCGTTAATTTCTTCCATCGCTTGTACAGCTTGACTCACCACCTGTCCGCCAATCGACGCTTTTTCTTTAGCCTCTGCTGATATCTTGTTGGCATGACTAGCATTGGTCGCTGTATGCTTAACGGTGTTGGTAATTTCATCCATACTCGCAGCAGTTTGTTCTAAATTAGATGCCTGCTGTTCGGTACGCTGATTTAAACTTATATTACCTTTTGCAATATCTTCGGCACTTGCTTTTACGCCGTCTGACGCTTGAATAATTTCATGCACTACATCGCTTAGTTTTGATGCTGTCATGTTGATATTTGTTTTTAAGGTGTCAAATTGTCCCGGAAAATCACCGCTAATTTGGACTTTAGTCGAGCCATCTGCTATCGATTGCATAACGGTCTCGGTCTCATGGAACACATTATTAATAACATCCAGCGACGCATTTAAATTGACTTTAATCGTATCTAGCTGGCCAGGCACTTGCCCGTCAACACGAGCATCTAAATCACCTTCAGCGACGCTCGACATAACAGTATCAATCTCATTAAGAGCAGCATCTATTGACTTCATAGCTGCATTCGCTTTATCGGCAATCACGGCATATTCGCCTATGAGGTCGGCCTCTGCTTTAAATTTAAAGTCACCGGCACTCATTGCTGACATCACTTTACCTAAATGCATAAATGCGCTTGCCATTGATGTCGAAGACACATTAACGCCTGTTTTCAAGGCTTCAAGTTCACCCTTAAGATCTGCTTTTATCTGCTGACTAAAATCACCTTGAGCAAAGGCAGTAACAACTGTATTAACTTCTTTAATGGCGCTTTCTATGTCGCTAGCAGACTGGTTAACGCCTTCTTTCAAAGCAAGTAAATCGCCACTCACATTTGAGCTTACTCTTTGACTAAAGTCGCCGTTAGCCATCGCCGTGACCACTTGGTTAGTTTCTTTAAGTGATACTTCTAGACTTTCCAACAGCATATTTAGGCTTTGTGCTGATTGCCCAATTTCGTCTTTAGTCTCAACCTCAACTCGTTCGTTAAAGTTAGCGCTTTGTGCGATTTTAGCCATCGCCATTTGCATAGCTTTCACCGGACTAACAATTTTGTTACTCACTCGCATCGACACAAATATGGTAGCAGCAATGGCAGCGACCACAATAAACACTATCAACCACACCAAGAAATTGACAGGTCCATACGCTTCACTTGTTTCAATTTCGGCAATTAGCGTCCAATTAAGCGAACCAAACTTAACTGGTATATAACCAGAAATTACGCTTTCGCCTTTGTAATTTTCGGTTTCAATGACACCTGATTGACCATCTAGCCCCAGTTTAATGCTTTGCGACTGCACGCTTGTATTATTTCTAAATGAAGCATCCACGCTAAATTCTTCAGGAAACTTTATAGAATCTGAGCGCATTAAAGAATCTTGTCCGACCAAATATGATTCACCTGTTACGCCTAAGCCGCGGCGCTCAGACATTACCGTCGTTATTGCATCTAGTGGCATTTGATAAACTAACGAACCTACTCGTTGCCCATTATTAAATATCGGCGAAGCAATAAAACTGGCAGGTGCTTCATAAGATGGTTTGTATTGCGCGTAATCTATAAGCGCAAAGTCAGTGGATGCAGCCAAGCTCAATGAGGCTTGAAACGCTTGTCCCAAACCAGAATTAGCATAAGCTCCATTTAACAAATTGGTGGCATAATCTAATTCTTTATAAACTGAATAAACAACGCGGCCATTGGTATCAACCAAGAATATGTCGTAATAACCAAATTTTTCAAGATATATCTTGAGTGACTGATGAATTAGGTCGTGATAACGGTCGTAAGAGCTGCCAAGTGCCGAGCTAAACATTTCGTGTTTATTGCCAATTGGTGCCGGGTTTTTGTATATGTAGGCATGCTGTAAAACAACCGCGTCATCTGGTAAGGCTCTTAATAATGCGCCAACATCAGCACTTTGCCCTTGGTTGACTGACTGATACTGCGGTAAAAATTCATTTCGATAATAGTTGCCCAATTCACTGCGGAGCGTTTCTACATAGTTTGCATCACTAGTTGCCGATGCAGCTTCATACTCAGCAGTGACTTGGTCAAATGCGCGAGTGATATCAACAAGATTTTGCGCTAGATTGGGATCTTCTGACGCAGTAATAACCTGATTAACAATAGTATTGCCGTAATTTTCAATCGCAACGACTTTGTTTGCTTTCAGCGCTTCTAGATTTTGGTTAATTGCATTAGTTGACATGTTTGAAGATAATACGGCGGCCAAAGCACTAATAATCAACAGTGGCACCAAGCCAACGGTTAAGAAATTCAACATAAGCGTTTTTTTCAGTGAATTCTCTTCACCTAATATTTCTTTGATATCAATTTTGCTAAAGACTGAAAACATAGTTTTGATCCATACCCAATTTAAGACTGCTTGCACAATGACAAAAACGTAAATGTTCGTTTTTATCGGCAGCATTGATATAAATTAAAGTGCGTTATCGAAAATAATAAAATATTTTACTAAAGCTAGTCTGGATTCAGTTTGCTAGGCGAGTTTTGCAGCCAATTTTGAGCGTCATATTGGCTATTTCCTGAGGTAATATGCAAGGTAAAAGCATGCCGCGACTTTGTTGAGGTATTAGCGTCACTAAAATGCGGCAACAAACCGCTAAAAACAACCAATGTGCCTTTGTTTACTTCCAATGCGGTTGACTCTAGTGGCCATGATTTGTTGTGTAAGCTTAACAATTCAGTCTTATCATCTTGATCTCGTACAAATTGCTCTTTTAAAGGAAAGTTAGCATTGTCTTGTGCGACTTGAAGGCATCCATTTTGTATATTGGCGTCTTCTATAGCCAGCCAAAAGGTTAAGACCGACTGAGGCTGCGTATAAAAGTATGTCGCATCTTGATGCCATCGTATTTCGCCGCCTATTTTAGGCTGTTTAAATATATACATTGACTGTCTAATTTCTGGTTGCAGGCACCCTAGAGATGAAGCGATGTTAGCAATTTCAGGTAAATGACTAAACGCGTTGAAGGTAGGGCTAAGTTGATGCAATGCATGACCGATTTTATTAATGCTTAAGGCTTTCGCTTGTTGTAACTCTCCGTTTTCATCAAAAGCATCTTCTTCAAAAAAACACCTTACTTTATCACCCGACTGCAAAAAATAGTCATCTCTTGCGGTATCTTGATTTTTGGTAGAGAAAACACTGCGCGTTGACTCCGGATCAAACGCATCAACAATGCGTAAAGCCTCTGACTTTAATGCCGACATTTGTTGTGAAGAAAACAAGCTATCGAAAACAAGATAACCATGCTGTGTAAAATGATGAAGTTGCTGTTTTGTAAGCAATTTAATACCTGCTTAAATTAAAGATAAAATGATAAGAATATCGTTTGATATTATGCACCCTCGTTTTTATATTACAATGACAAGCTGTTGTCTTGATTAAGAAAACGATACACAATAGCCATATTCTAGACACGCAATGATTTGACCATTTACCTAAGGCAGGCAATGACATGAACATTTTTTCGTCAAAACAAGCAACATACATAAGATCAAGCATCACTACAATAAAAGTTCTTTCGATGGCAATGTTGTTGATAGTGCTTCCTATCGCCAATGCATCATTAGCACCCGTAAATCAAGAAGCTGTTCGTCTGTCAGAGCCCGTCGTTAAAGATGAGAACAGCGAAACGTTTGGTGCTAAACTTGATATGTCACTTGATCTACTCCAGTTAACCGAGCTGATTAACCAGGCACAAGAGTATCAAGAAAAACCCTTTAGACTCGAAACCAAAATAGCTAAAGTATGTCAAAAGAAAGGATGTTTTTTCATCGCCCAGCAAAACGACACCGTGGTGAGAGTGTCCTTTAAAGACTATGGCTTTTTTATCCCCAGCGACAGCGGAAACAAAATAGTGATGCTAACTGGCACACTCATCAAAAAAGAAGTCACAGATGCTCAAGCTGCGCATTTTAATGATGACTTGAAGGACTCAGATGGTCAGCCAAAAAATGCGATAAAAGCGGGCGCGACTTACGAGATAGTCGCCGATAGTATTAGGATCCCGCTACGTTCTTAATAAGAGCTCTTAATAATGGCTTTCAACAAAAGCGCTCGTTTCAGATTATTTCTTTGAAAACGCTTTTGCCAGATATGCTTTAAAGGCCGGATTGGCGGCGCGCTTGTCGCTTTCTATTTGCACCGCCTCTGGCATCGCTTGTAAGGTCTCTAACAAGGCTTGGCTACCTGGCGCATGCTCAAATAAATTCACATCAAATAGCTTCTTGGCAACCGGCGCTGCCAAGGTGATTGAATACAAGAACATAATATCTGCCGCTGTTAGCTTATCACCTGCAATATAGGGCGCAAAGTCTGCCTCTCTCGCCAATGATTGCATGCCATTAAACAACGCTCTTTTGACTTCTTTTTTGGTCGTATCGGCAACAGACACTCCCCAAAAAGCTTCGGTATGGCAACGCCTAGCGGGAAGCTCAATGTATAACTCAATCATTTTCACCAATTCTTGTACGCGGGCTTTTGCAAACGCGTCGCTAGGATATAAAGGATATTGGGGATACTGCTGCTCTAAGTATTCTAAGATAACATTTGTTTCAACTAACACGCCTTCATCGGTTTGCAAGGCAGGTACTTTACCCGTTGGGCTAATCGCCAAATATTCCGGTGTTTGATTGGGATAAGTTGTAATCGCTTCAAATTCAACTCCTTTTAGCATCATCGCCATTTTAATCATGTTGTAATAATTGCTGACATCAAATCCGTAGAGTTTTAGCATCGCGTTTCCTTTATTGGTAAATTAAATTAGCAAGAGACATACGTAAAAAAGTGACATAAAGACTTCATGCTGTGCACCAAAAGACAATCCAAAAACGATCCAAAAACGATCAAGGAACAATCAGCGAATAACCAACGCCCCTGACCGATTTTATATAACACGGCATATCCTCAACTAGCTGCATGCTTTTTTTGAGTTGATATACAAAGTTGTCAACCGTGCGATTATCAACAAACACGTTTTCGCCCCACACCTTATTTAAAATTTGCTCTCGGCTTACCACTGTATTGGCATGCCCATGTAAAAATTGCAGTAAATCGAAGGCTGTTTTAGTGAGGTGAATAACATTGCCTTGATGCACCACCTGACGCGAAGACCAATTCACTTTATATTCATTAAGACTAACCTCGCTTAAATCACTCATGGGCTGACGTCCACGCCTAAGAAGCGCTTTTATTCGCAACAGCAACTCTTGGCTTTTGTAAGGCTTAGTCACATAATCGTCGGCACCGCTAACAAAACCATCAACAATGTCTTGATCTAAGTTTCTGGCGGTTAACATAAGCACAAAAGCCTGATAATTTTGTGATTTTAGCCACTGACAAAATTGGTAACCATTGCCATCGGGCAACATCACGTCAAGCAGTATGAGGGTAATAGAATCGCTGTTTTCGTTAACAACGGTTTGTGCTTTGGCCACCGTATCGACGGCACTTACTTGATAACCCTCAATTTCTAAGGTATCCACGAGTGCATAACTTAAGTTAACATCATCTTCTACAACCAAAATATGACTCACATAGACTCCTTTTGTTTTACAGCGCCTTCAACAGCAGACTAATTTAAACGGGTAAAATCAATATGCCACGTAGTGCCTTCTATGCCGGTTTTTGCCACATAAATATCACCACCTAAATGCTGCATAATGGTTTTGCAAAGCGTTAAGCCTAAACCAAAACCTTGCTTTGCATTTTCGCCTTGTACAAAAGACTCAAAAACTCGCTGAGGATTATTGAGCGCAATGCCTTTACCATTGTCGCTAACCACCAATTGTTGGCTTTTTTCATCAAATCGAAAGCAAATTTTGACCTGCTGATGCTCACAATATTTAATCGCGTTGTCTATCAAATTTTTGATGACCAAGTTAATGAGCTGAGGTTCGCTGACTATATTGACGCTTACATCAAGCTCATTTTTGACACATAAATCAATCCCCTCTTTTACGTGAGTAGAGGATGCAACTTGAAAAACTAATGATTGCAATGAAAACGACTGAGAATGAGGGCTTTGTTTGCGACTGCCACGCTGGGATAGTCCTTGCAGTGTTAGCAAGTTATCAACCATTAAATTCAGTCTATCCGATTCATTCACTATACGATGAGGGTAGTCTTTAATTGGTAAATCAGCCTGTTGGCGTTTCAAAAGAGTTTCTGACATCAAGCTTATTGAAGCAAGCGGCGTTTTGAGTTCGTGACTCACAAAATGAATAAACTGTTCTTTACTTTCAATTTCTTGGCGTTTTATATCCGCTTGTTTCTGATACATCTTCAACAAATAAAACACCGCCAAACTAAATAAGCCAATAAATATCAATTTGGCGGTCAGTAGTAATTTCAGGCGGTTTTGTTCGCTCACGACACTTTGCTTGAGCGTCATCAACTTAAGCGAAGTTAGCGCAATTGGGAATGCTGACTCAAGCTCAATTTTATCCTCGTTATTAATAATGCCTAAATCAATTAGCTCAGCCATAAACACTGACAATTCTTTATTAATATCAAAAGGAATAGTTTGTTGTGAATAAGACACCTTCGGTTCTGTGAATTCACTTGTGATGTTGTCCGCAAAAATAACGATGTGATCTTGTGGATTGGCTTGTGGATTGGCTTGTGGATTGGCTTGTGGATTGGCTTGTGGATTGGTCTGTGGATTGGTTCTTAGATTGGTTTGTGGATTAGTCCGTAGATTAGCTTTTTCTCTATTAAATTGACTCGTTTCATTGTCAATAGTTTTGAGATAGGCTTTATTAAAGCCTTCCAATAGGCCTTTCTTCAATGCAGACTGCTCTATTGTTTGCGCCAGCATCGTTTGAGCTTTTTCAAAATCTGCAGCACTGAGCTGCTGATTATCTACATATAAATAATAAATTGCAGGCAAAAAGCTACTATGACCTTGCAACAATAATGAATCTATTAAGTCATCATTCCACCGTGAGTTTTGATCAATAGTGACAAAAGCCAAACGGCTAATTAACTCTTCAGCGGGTGATAATTTGTAAAAGCGTAAATGTTCAATAAATGCTCGACTTAAGTCCTCAAGTTTTGACTGCTGAGACTTTGCAAGTGCTTCTCGTAGTTGCAGGATAATATCGACACGCGTCGTATCTAACTCAGTATTTTCGATTGAATTTTGCGTTGAAAGTAAATCGCTATCAAATGGCTGACTAAAATAGTCAGCCCAAAGTGAAGAAACATGTGAACGTTCTTGATATGAGAAAAATGGATAGACTTGCTTACCATTTTCAAGCAAAACAAAGTCTTTAGGCATGCTTCGCCATTGGTTTAACAAGCCGGCTCTACTAGTTGGATAAAGCGCAACTTTTTGTTCGAGTCTTTCAATAAATAAGCTACTTAAGCGAGCATTAGAGAGCCTTGTGTTTTCATTTATTAATGCTCGACTCATATTGTATTCGAACACCACAGAGGTCACTAGAACTAGTATCAATATAAGCGAAAAAACGAATAATAAGAGCTTATTTTTGTCTGTTGTTCGTTTGCTTTGTGACCGCAAGGCTTCTTGTTTATGAACGTTTTGCATTTATGCTATAAGCCAGGTCATTATTGAAGTGTGGGTACACGGTCAAAATTGAAATCAACCGCACTGTAATGATCAGGAAGCTGCCGATTATCAAGCTGCGACGCCTTAAAAACCAGAGCTTCTAACTCCTTTATTTGTCCTTGTTGTTTATAATGAGCAGGTAAATCATTCAATATACTCAGCACATCCATATAGGTATAACTTTGTGCCCAGTATGATTGTCTTAACTTTTCTGCAAACGCAGCGGCGGCAAAGGCTAACTGCGAGTCTGTTGCGGCGTTTCTTAAATCATTACTTTTTATTGCCATGGGCATGTTCTTTTCGATAAAGCGTACTTGCTTACCTAGTGGTTTTTTATAAGCAACAGATACTTTTCCAAAATCGCTTTGCTGGGCGTAATTCTCTTTGAGTTTAACCTCGTATATCACATTCACCTGATGCCCCGCCCCAAGCTCGCCACCATCGGTAGTTTCAGATAAAAACTCATGGTCCGCTACGTCTCGATTTTCATAACCCAGCAAGCGATATTCACTCACCGTGTCAGGATTAAAATGCACTTGCACTTTTGCGTCTTTGGCCACGGTATCTAGCTGCTCATAAAGCTTATCTACAAAGGCATTTTGAATATCATTTTCATCGCCAAAATATAGATAGTGACCATTGCCTAAATTTGCTAGCTGCTCTAACAAGTAATCGTTGTACATGCTTGCACCAACGCCTACTGTGGTTAAAAAGATACCGCGCTCTTTACTCTCTTTTATCTGATTCACTATTTCTTCAGGATCGGTACTGCCTGAGTTTGCCATGCCGTCAGAGCTTAAAATTACGCGATTGTTATAGCCTGGTGCAAACATTTGTTCAGCAACGTTGTAAGCCAACTTTATGCCTGCCTCTGCATTAGTGCTGCCGTCGGCCTCAAGCTTATTTATTTTCTTAAATATCGCTCGTTTGTTCTTAACCAAGGTGGGTTTTAGCAATACCTTTGCGTGGTCGCTATATGTCACGATAGCAATTTGGTCCTGATTATCCATTTGCGACACCAAAGTAATAAACGCTTGTTTCAGCAAATCCATTTTATTGTCGCTGGCCATAGAGCCTGAAGTGTCTGCCACTAGCACTAAATTATTGTTTAAGCGCTCAGCGTCACTTAATTGTTTGGTTTGTACACTCAAGTGCAGCACTTCAAAACCTTTACGATGAGGCGATGGGAATAATTGAGCACCAATGTTAAACAGCTCGTCGCTTTGTTGTTTTTGATAATTAAAGGCATTGATAAACTCTTCTATACGAATGCCAGCACTGCTAGGCAATGCGTTTTGTTCTAACATAGTTTTCGCTAAGGTGTAAGCGCCAGAGTCAATATCCATAGCAAAAGTCGACACGGGGTCAGACAAGGTGCTAATGGTGGGATTAACTTGGTATTGCTTAAATATTTGGGTGGCAAAACCGGGGGAATATAAGCGCGGTGAAGTCTCGATAATTTGGTCTGGGTAATCTTCGTCAGGAATAGCGCTTAAGCTGATTATTTCAACTTCTTCAACGTTTGTTATCCTAGAACCGGTAACTTGAATCGACTCTGCTCTTGCTTTTTTTACCTTGGGTTGCACTAAAGTAATTTGTTCTCGCTTAGCTTGCCTTGCTGCCTCTTCAGCTTGCCTGGCTTGCGATTGTGCTGCAGCGTTCTCTTGTTCAGAAGGGCCGCTTGCACAGCCCCCGAGTACCAATACAAATAATGTGCTAGCGACTAAGCAAAAATACTTATTCATTTTTCATTTCCTTTTGTGTTTTTTTGCATCCTAGCAAGTCTTTCATTTTGAATTGTCATGGTTTGGTCATCGTTTCGTTTTTGTTTGGTTTTGCGTAGTTTTTGTCTAGCCTGTACTTAATGTTTACTTAGATGGGCTTTGTTCTTTTTTCTTATTATGCTTTATTTGGTCATTGCATTCATCTGCAATTAGTTGTTAAGAAATAAGGGGAGTTAGATTGTAGAAAGTTTGGTATAAGTCGAGGCGGGATTGTAAATACTAATTTGGATTAAGCGCAACGCATTAGGTAAACGAACTTTTCGCAAGTTACGGTGCATCAAAAATGATGTTGAATTTAAATAGGCATTGCATACAAATTTTTAGGCTAGCACAGTGTTTTCTGAGCTAGCCTACAGACTTCAATCAAGTAATCACAGAGGACTTAATTAGACTCAGGCAACACATGTATCACTAGCGATTTTTCTTGCTGAAAAACCTCACTGGCTAATTTATTCATGTCTTGAACCGTCATACCTTGTAAATCGTCGTCTTTATTCAAATGACGGGTAATCCCTCTAGCTTCGTCCTGCGCGCCGCCTAATACCGACATCCAATATGCACTTCGGGTTTCTGAGCTTTTCGCACGGTCAATAATAGGTGTAATAGCACGCGAAAACTCATCTTCAGTGATCGTTTGCTCTGCCATATCATTGGTTATATCAAAAACCTTTTCAGCCATCGGAGCAATATCTTCAGGTTTTAAGGTTAAAATTGCCGACACATAACCGTAGTCAGGGAACACTTGGCTGGCATAAAAACCGGCTCTTGGCGAATAAGTCGTTGCTTCACCTTCGCGTATTTCTGCTACTAGTCGGTTTCGCATAATTGAACGCAATACCGAAAGCTCTCTCGAATAGCGTGAATCAAGGCCATCACTCGCAGGCCAATACATTCTTAACTGAGCTTGACTGTCATCGCCTTTATGAAAAATCTGATGCGCCTCAGATTGACCCGACGGAAATGTTAATTTTAGCCTTTCTGAATAGTCACCTTTTGTATCTAAACGCTCAGGCAAGGCACCAAGCGTTTCACTCACATGCTTGACGACTGTTTCTTTGTCGATGTCACCAACCACTGTTATTTCAAGCAGACTATTGTTCATCTCAGGCAATAACCACGCCTTGATTTCAGCAACACTTGAGCTATAAAAACTCTGCTCATCATCAAAACCAAACCTTTTATCGCCAGAGCGGATAATACGCGGTACGTATTTGCTAACAACACCTTCTATCGTGGCATCATGACGAGGGTACCAAGCTTGCAATTTATTGATGTAATTTAATCGCGCTTTTTCATCAAAGGCCGCAGCTGTTAAGTTAGCAGTATAAATATTTAATTGGTCACGTAAATTATCTGGCACCGTCAACGTCGTCATCGAAAAGCTGTCGTTAGTAGGCTGGGCTGAAAATGAGCGCGTATTAACAAGTTTGCCCGCCATTAAACGCCTAGTATCGGCAAGACTATGTGCTTCAAAACCACTGTCATTCACCACCGCTAACATCATTCGGCGCAAGCCCTCGTCTTTGCGCGGCGCCGACAACATGCCTGCACCAAATGTAACGCGCACCAGTACTCTGTCTTCTTCAAAATCAGTATATTTATAATTAAGGCGCACGTTATTGCCAAACTTAATTAAATGGGCGTCTATATCGTCAATATACTCATCTTTAACAACATCACCTGCTTTGCCAAATTGGGTATATGCAAATTCGCTGGCGAGTTCTTTTTGTGCCGGCTTTGCAATGAGTATTTTGCGGCTATTGGCTAACACACTAGCAATATCACTTTCAGCGTTTTCAATGTTTTCACTTGATGTCACAAACACGTTTAATTCGTTGGTATTGCCCCACATTTCTTTAAGCGCTTTGTTTACCTTATCAACCGTTATCTGATCTTTAAAGGCCATAAACTGTTCAAGATCTTGTTTGGGATGCGTAAACACACGTTCGTTGTCGTACGACGCCATCACTTGGTCAATCAGTCCACCTCGTCGGGCAGTAGTTGGTCGCGTCTCAGCGCCCTCAGCAACTGCTTTAAAGGTACTTTCCAAACGTGCAAGCTGTGCACTTAATTCAGCCTCGGTAAAACCATAATCAAGGGCTTTTCTCAGCTCTGTTTCAATACCTACAAGGGCTTTGTCCCAATTTTCGTGCTGCGTATAGGCTTGAAACGACGCCCCTTCTGTTAGTTCAAATAAAGAAAAAGGACTCATAGATGCATTAATAAATGGTCTATCGGCTTGCTCGCTCAACTCTCTCATACGATAAGATATCATGCCGGTCGCAATACTTCTTAATAGTCTATTTTTACGGTATTCAACGCTGTCCTCGCGTTTTACATAACTTCTAACGGCTAACAAACTAACCGTTGTTGAAATGCCTTCTTCTGCATAAAAAGCCACTTGATTAGTAGGCGTATTGGCGGGTATAACGGGTAAATCTGGGCTTGCGGGTGTATCTGGTTGCCAATCACCAAAGGTGTCTTTGATATATTGCAAAATTAAGTCAGGCTCGGCATCGCCAACAAAGGCAACAATGGTTTTATCGGGGTGATAATGCGCGTCATAATACGCTCTAAAATCTTCTGCTTTTATTGCATTTAGGCTTTCTTGTGTGCCAATTGGTAGTCTTTCCATCAGGTCGCTTCCCTGCGTCATAAAACGCATTCGCGCTTCCCATGCACGATAATTGGCAACATCTCGCGTACGTTTTTCCGACAAAATAATGCCAAGTTCGCGTTCAATTGCATCTTGATCTAGCGTTAAATTTTGTGCGGTTTCTTGCATTAACATAAACGCTGCGTCTAAGACTTCTTTATCTAAGGTAGGTAAATTGAGTTTGTAAATGGTACGGTCAAAGCCCGTGCTTGCGTTGGTGTCGGCACCAAAGCTTAAGCCTAAACGCTCAAGAATTTTGATCATTTCACCTTCAGGCACGTTTTTAGAGCCATTAAACGCCATGTGTTCTAAATAATGCGCTAGACCCTCGGTGCCGGGTAATTCGTTAAGCGAACCCGTGTTAAATTGCACGCGCAAGGCGCCTGTATTTGGTGGCGTTTGATTGCGCAAAATGGCATAGCGCACGCCATTATCTAAAGTGCCGGTAATGAGCGCAGGATCGGGTATTAGAGCTTCTAAAGGTGATGTTGGCTTGACGATTTGTTCAAGTTCACTCGCCACAGCCACTTTTTCGCTTTGTATTTTTTCGCTTTGATTGTTAGTACAGCCCCCTAACGCAAATAAACCCATCGAACAAATTAAAGACACGGTAAGTAAGCGAGATGACAAGGCACCCGCTCTAAAAGATTTGTTTAGCATTCTATTCCCAATCTATCGTAATTGTATTGTTGCTAGTATCACTGGTGACAGACAATCCAAAGGCAACGCCTAAGGCTGCTGATAATGACTGCGTTGACCCCATTTTAAAATTAGCACTTGTGCGCAATTCACCAATTTGCGGATCGCTTATAATGATTTTGCGCTCGGTATATCTGTTTAACTCTTCAACAATTGTGCTAATTTTTTCATCGACGAATATATGACGCCCTTGGCGCCAGCTTAGTTCACTTTCAATACTCTTCGCTTCGACCTTTATTTTTTCAGCGCTATTAGACACATAACGCTGCCCAGGCAATAGCTCAACACTGGCCTTCGTTTGTGAGGTCTCAATGGGTTTGTCGCTTATATGTAGCTCATCTACTTTGACTTTTCCTTCAAGCAAAGTTACTTGTGCTAGCTCCTCGCCTAAACGCACTTCAAACGTTGTGCCTAACGCGGTGACACGACGGTCACCTGCAAATACCACAAAGGGCCTATTTTCATCGTGAGCCACACTAAAAACAGCTTGACCTTTTAGTAGGTAAATTGAACGCTGCGCATCAGTTAAATGTACTTTGATTTCACTGTCGGTATTTAGCTCAATCATTGACCCTTCGTTTAGGGTGCGCGTTAATTGCTCACCCACCGCGGTCACAAGCCTTAGTCTGTTAGTATCGTTTGCGTCATTTGTGATAACTTCGTTGGCTAGCGGATCACTTTGACCATATTGATGCCATTGTGGAATGACTAGCAAGGCAACAAAAAATACCGCCGCCGCAGCCAGATATTTTTTTGCATGGCGTTGTATAGAACCTATTTTAGGCTTACCCAAACCAAGTGCTTCACGACGCAATGCCATAATCTCATCATCATCTTCACAAATCTGACTTTGCTCATACATCGCCGCCACATCATCATATGCATTTTGATGATCTTGACTTGCGGCTAACCAGTGAGAAAACGCTTTTAGCTGCGCGGTTGAGCAACTTTCATTTTGCACAATAGCAAACCAATAGGCCGCCTGTTCATTAGGATCGCTTTTTGGATATGGCATATCGCTTGAGCGAAACATTTGGAAACTCATAACAAATCTCGTAATTTATGTAATTGTTTTAAGGCAAGCATCATGTGCTTTTCGACACCGCTTACCGACATACCTAGTACTTTTGCGACTTCTTTATACTTCAAGTTCTCAAAACGATTTAACACGAATACCCGTTGTGTTTGTTTTGGCATCTTCAATATTGCGCGTTTTACCAGTGCCAGCTCTTCTTCTCCTGCTAAGACTCTTTCTTGCAAAGGACGCTCACAAAAGAGTGATGCATCTGCAACAGGCTCATGTTTATCTGCAAATTGACTGCGCTGTTTGCGCAATTTGTCGGTCAATAAGTTGTTGGCAATTTTAAAAATATAGCCTTGTGGGTTTTCTAATTTTTGCACACCACCTTTACTGATCATGCGCGCAAACACTTCTTGCACGCAATCATGAGCATCGGCATTGTTAAAGCCTTGCCTTTGAAAGTACCTCAGCAAAGGGCGCTGATAAACGCTCGACAGGTCTTTTATATCGACCTCGCTTGTTTGCTCGCGCGTTGAGTGTTTTGTCAGCTTGTTACTCATTGTGTAAAACCCTCAAGCATATTAACTTTTTGCCTAAAACCTAACACTAGCGCCAAGTGTAAATCGACGGCCACCGTTAAATTGCCTAATTGTTGGGAAGAAGTAATCTACGTTACCATCACCAAATTCAGACCCTATCCCGCGACGTTCGTCTGCATCTTCTGAGCTGGTGAGAATGTCATCACCTTCAAAAAACACGATAATTTGTGGTCGGCTTGCCGTAGCATCAAAGGTGTAGGACATACGTAAATCAAGCGTGTCAAACTCAGGTATAATGCTGTTTAGATTAAACTCGTCATAACCTAATGCAGATTCTGATTGATAGGTATAAATCAGGCTGCCCGAAAATGGCCCATCTTCATATCTAATAGATGCATTTCGTGCCCATTCTGATTGACGCAGTAGAGGACGGTCCAGCGCAATGGTAATTGACTCACCTTCATCGTCTCTTGCTTGCTCTAAGTCTTCAAAGTCACTTTTTGTATAAGTGGCATTGGCCAAAATACTAAAATTCTCTATAAATTCGGGCCAATCATCAGGGAAAAAGTCGAGCTGGCGAATAATTTCAAACTCAGCGCCGTATATCTCACCACCTTCACCATTTCGAGGTTGATTAATGAAAAACTCAGCGTCATCAGGCAATGCCAGCAAATCTGGGTTAATCGCGCTTAATGGTGCTAGCGTTGCTAACACACGATCGCGCACCTGTGCTGATGTTTCTTCATCGCCTACAAGCGTATTTGAAAAGTTGTTCGAAATCTCTTTATAAAAGAGTCCTAAGCGCACTAATCCCGGATTTTCATCAAAATAATATGAAAAATCTAAATCGTAGTTATCAGTTTTAGAGGGCTGTAAATCTGGATTAGGCTCTCGAATAGTTGCTCTGGCAAATGCTGGGCGTAAATCGAGCAATATTTGCTGTGGACGTGCTATTTTATCAATACTAGGGTGAACAGTAGAGCGGAAATAAGCCCCTCTAATGACCACTTTTTCATTTGGACGATAGTTGGCAATAAGACTCGGCGTCCACGTTTCTTGCACGCTTGAAGTATCCACAAAGTCGATAAGCCCCGCTTCTATAAAAGTAGCTCTTGGCTCGTTTCTAAACCCAGGCAAATCAAGTCGTATTGATGGTGTTGAAATGGCTCGACCAACACGAGTCTCTTCCTGATAACGCACACCGCCAATCACTTCCACATCACCTAAAATAAGCTTACTTTCGATGTATGCCGCTAAAATTTCTTCTTGAATCAATGCCGGTGACGCTGCGCCAGCCTCTTCAATTGGGTCAAGGTTTGTGCGATCGGTTAATCTAAAAAATGCTTCATTAGCATCGGTGTTAGGATCATCAAACGTAAGATCATCAATCGCGTTAACAAACGCAGCGGCTGAGCCAGGTGAAATACTGGCGATGTTGGTTTGATCAAGGCCTATGTCGCCTAAATTTAAACTCACAAAACCGTTGGGATTGAGCGTATTAATATTAGCCGTGGTGCCGGCGACTCGGCTGTATGTGCGAGTACTAGAAATATTGGTAGTTGATAATACATCATCAGAGTTATTACGCTCTCGGTCATCAAACTTACCACCAATCTCAATGTACTCAAAAGGGCCTTTATCAAAATGATGACGAGCGCTTAATTCAAATACGTACGCGTCGGTAGTGTCGATAGCATCAGCATAAGTCGCAAAGGTCGCATAGTAGTTTTCAGGATTCATAAACTCGGCTTGACCGGCTTCAGATAGTGCAAGAACAGGAATGTTATCACCTTCAAATCGCACTGCGCCATCAACCAGTCTTGGCGTCATAGCCGCATCATCGTCAGGATTAAATACTAAGCCTGATGGGTCTAGCAAATCACCCAAGGCCGCGTTTTGGTCAGACAATAACGAAACACTGTTAGCTAAGCGTTCTTTTTCTACTTTTGACAAGCCTAATGTGTAATTGAATGTCCAGCTTTCGAGGTTAGTTTCGCCCCTAAAACTGATTGAGCGCGTGCTCAGTTTTTCTGTTCGGTCAGATATGCCCATGGTAGGCCGAAATGACCTAATTGACGTTCTGCGCCTAACTTCATTATTAAGTTCGGGTACTGGCATATCTAAGTTACTGGTCAAAAAGCCGGCAGTGGTGCGCGCATCAGAAAAGTCGGTGTCATTCTCTATAGCTTGTAAATCTAATCTTAAACGAGAGTGGTCGCCCCAATCATATGCAAAATTAAGCGACATGGTTAAGTTACTTTCTTCGCGTTGGCGTGAAATATAATTCGCCCCAGTATACAAAGGCTCGTCAAAAGCAGCATCAAATGGATAGTTGAAACTCTCAGGTACTCTAAATAGTGATGTAAATCCTTCTGGTAAAACTGGCGTGACGGTTTGTAGCTGATTAACGTTGTAATTTTGTGCGTCGGTTTCACGAATTTGCACGGTGGCTGACATACCAAAATCATCAGTCAGTTTGATGGCGCCTGTTGTGCTAAATTCAAATTCGTCGCCATAAGCGCTATCTACAGGGTTTTCAAGCTCAGCTGCAACGCTAAAATATTTTTCACCATAATCGAGGCCAGAACGCGTTTCAATTTCAACTAAACCGCCAGAGCCATTTGCCTCTTGGCTTGGCAGCAATGACTTTTGGATAACAACTTGTTTGATGTTGTCGGTTAAAAAGCCACTTAAATCGATTGAACGGTCGGTACCTGTGCCTTGCAAGTCAATCCCGTTAAGCTGGACGTTAATCGCAGAAGAGTTAAATCCACGAACAGATACGCGATCACCTTCACCTGTATTATCGTCACGTGCAAAAGTCACTCCCGACACTCGGCGCAAGGCTTCTGAAATCGTTTCTGCCGGAAAAGTACCTAATAAATCAGATGCGACAACTGCAGCGCTGTTCGATGCTGCTCTTTGTTGATTTAAGGCTTGTTGTAATGATGAACGGTTTCCATAAACAGTGACCGTTTCAACTGGGTTTGACAGGCTGAAGTCTTGCGTTATTCCTTCGCCAGAAGTCACTTTTACTCGCTGAGTTTGCGAATCGTTTCCTAAGTAGCTTACTGTAATATTATATTCGCCAGCAGGTGCCGCACCAAAGCGGTAAAAGCCGCGCACATCTGTAGAGGCAACATTGTCGGTGCCATCTATTCTAATGATGGCCCCCGCTAGAGGCTGGCCTGACAGAGCATCAAGTACTTGACCATTAATTTGACCAGTGGGTGCGTCTTCATTAATCTGATTGTTTGCGCTAGTAGAGGAAGCACTTTGCGCTTCACTATTGTTAGTCGCGTTTATTGAACGTTGCTCAACATCAAGTAAGTTATTAGAAGCATTTGGCGTTGCGTCACTCGTTGCTTTACGAATAACAAACACATCTTCACTGGGCTCTTCATAAGTTAGCCCTGTACCAACCAGTATCTTGTTTAAGTCATTGCGAGGTGAGCCAGAGAACTCATTTGCAACAGTACTGCGGTTACTGACTAATTCTGGCGAAAACATGATTTCGACATTCGCTTGCGTTGCAAACTGATTAAGCACCGACCCTAAATCTTGCGCATTAGCAGTTGCCGATTGAGCCGCAGCAGGGAATGCAAACGATAATGCTATTGCAGTAGTTATTGCACTTTTGTTAAAAGCCCCTGCACTAAATACCTTGGTGTTAACTAGCCGCGATTTTGTGTAAATAGAATGAAAAAAGCGTGTTTTTTGTGAAGCCATGGTGTTTTCCCTTTTTTTGTTGTATTTATTATAACGAAGGGGGATTGGTTTACCTCAGTAGAAATATAGAGTTTTGTACTTACTACTTACACAAAGCTTAAATTTATGCCGAAATAACCTTCAATAATCAGTGCGTTAAAAATCCCAATAAATTTTGTGCAAAATTCATCTGTTAAGTAACAAAAAAGTGTCTCTTCCCCCTCAAATACATATGTTTAATAATACTATGATGATATCTATATCTATTACGAAACCTAAAAACTCGCTAGCAGGCTTCTTGCAAGCATAAAGCGCACATCCCAAAGACATAAACTATGGTTGTATAAAAAATTATCAAAAATTTATTGCCTTAATCATTTTGTTTGATTACTATGCGCCCGTTCAAGAAACAATCGCATTAATACAGATGCGCATCCATCAACTAACTGTGAAGGAAAAAAATTATGACATATACATCAATATCCTTTGCAGGTCTTATCCGATAAAGCTCGGCTCTGCCATTTTTAGCATAGTCACTCTTTTCAAAAACGTTTGAATTAGCTTTACTCGAATAAACTCGATAAAAAACCCGACCTGCCAATACGTATTTCGTTTTACATCCTAATTTTCAATTTATGAAAAAGGAATTGGTATTATGGGCAAATCCGTCCAAAAAATAGCTGAAAACGTTAGCCTAATTGCATCTGCCGATACGTGGATAGAAGGGCTGGCCATACAGCAACTAATTAAAACATCAGAATTAAAAGGTATGCACAGCGTTGCTGGCATGCCCGATTTGCACCCTGGGAGAGGTTATCCTATTGGTGCAGCATTTTTTACAACAAATAAAATATACCCAGCACTTGTGGGGAATGATATTGGCTGCGGCATGTCTTTTTGGCAAAGCTCTGCAAAAGTATCAAAGGTGAATCTAGATCAACTCGCGAAAAAGTTTACACATGTAGAAAAGCCGCTAGATGAAAGCTGGCGTGACACTATTGAAGGTCGAAAGCTTGATAAAGGGATTACGACAGATGGCTTTGACCGCGCTTTAGGCACTATTGGCGGTGGCAACCATTTTGCAGAGTTTCAGGCAATCGAAGAAGTGTTTAACCAAAAAGCGATAGATGAGCTGGGCTTAAGCAAAAAGCATTTGCAGCTTCTTGTTCACTCAGGCTCGAGAGGTTTAGGCCAATCGATACTGCTTGAGCATGTTACTAAGCATCATCATGAGGGCTTAAATATTGATGATGAAGATTTTAAAGACTATATAGCTAAACACGATGAAGCCGTTCGTTGGGCTGAGTTAAATCGTGAACTGATTGCTAAGCGGTTTTTAGACGCCATTCGAGCAAAAGGTGAATGTGCACTAGACATTAATCACAATTTAGTGACAGCAAAAAGCATTCATGGGAAACAAGGATGGCTTCACAGAAAAGGAGCAACACCCAGTGATAAAGGCTATGTCGTTATACCTGGTTCGCGCGGTGATTATAGTTACTTAGTCAAGCCACTTGTTGGAAACAAAGCCAATACTTGCAATCTAAGTAAGAGCTTATTTTCATTAGCACATGGCGCTGGTCGAAAGTGGAAACGTGGCGAATGTCATGGCCGTTTGGGTCACAAATATAAGCAAAAAGACCTATATCGCACTGCGCTTGGCAGTAGAGTGGTGTGTGGCAATAAAGAGCTTTTATATGATGAAGCACCGCAAGCCTATAAAAAGTGTGAAACGGTGATAAGCGATATGCTTGATGCTGGCTTAATAGAGCTTATTGCAAAGCTGCGTCCAGTTTTGACCTTTAAAACAAATGGAGATTGTTCATCATGATATTACTACAACTATCGGCGGGCCAAGGTCCTATGGAATGTTGCAGAGCCGTTGGCTTGGCGCTTAAAACCATCAAGAAACAATGTCAAGAAAAAGGCATAGCGCTTGATGTTGTCGACGCTATTGCCGCAAAAGAGCGTGACTGCTTCAAGTCGGTTTTACTGCAATTTGATGATGCTACTCATGCAAGTAAAGCAGGCCATGCGACTGCAAATGCAGCAAAACAAATAGCTGAGTCATGGCAAGGAGCAATGTTATGGATATGTCAGAGCCCTTTTGCAACTGACAAAAAAGATCCTAAACGAAAGCGAAAAAACTGGTTTTTTAGTGCTCAAGTTTACGAGCTTAACGATACGCAGTTAGACAAGGCAGTTAGCTTTCAAGCATGCCGCGCTTCTGGTGCTGGCGGACAACACGTTAACAAAACTGACTCCGCGGTTAGGGCAACGCATATCGAAACGGGTATTTCGGTAAGGGTTGAAAGTGAACGCAGCCAGCACGCTAACAAACGTTTAGCCAGAGCATTGTTGTTTCAAAAATTGGAAGCTAGCAAGCTTGAAAAAATGACGCAGCAAGAAAAAGCGCGCTGGCAACAGCACTGGAGAGTTCAGCGCGGTAACCCAGTAAGAACGTTTAAAGGTGAAAAGTTCACCCTATCTTCTTAGATGGTCATTTGAAGAAACGTCATTTATCAGCGAAGAAACGTCATTCCCAACTCGATTGGGAACCTCGTACCATTTACGCTGAATCCATTTGGTCATGTAATGGACGAGGTTCCCACTTTTGTGGGAATGATCTAGGTTATTTTACCCTTTCGTTTAATGCGTCAAAATATTTGCTTATTTATCTCACAAAGATATGCCCTTGGATATTCTTAGTACGACCTACTTGAAATTGAGAGACGATAATTGCATTTCCTTGTTCATCAATAGCAAATTCGGGTTCAAAAGCTTCATCAGCGTCGCTGGCTTGTCTTAACACTTCGACTGCGCTTGTATCTGGCGTTGTGCCGGCGGCGAAGCTATTAATTAATATTCTAAAGTTACGAGTACCTAATGACTCAATCAGAAGATTAGATGTCCATACAATAGACACTAGGCCATTAGAGTCAATAGCAGCTGTAACGTCTACTGCACCGATATCTGTTAAGTCTTCAACTAAGGTAGGTGTACTTAACTGGTTTTGTTCGTTTAAAACGCTGTGATAAACACTATGCTGGCTTCCATCATAGTCGGTCCATGCTATCACCGCGTCTGTTTCGTTCATTGCAACGCTAGCAAAACGAGCCTCTCGTTCAGCTAAGTTTTCAACCTGTGTGGCAGTTGCCCAACCTGTGGCAGGAATGTACCAGTTTGCAAAAATGTCACCTTGAGTGTTTGACATTGTTTGTTGATTCCATGCTACGACAACCTTACCAGCTTCATTCATATCGATTTCAGGATATCCATTTGGATGGGTTGGGTTAATCACGCCAATATCAGCAGTTTGGCCCCACCGGCCAACACCAGGATCTAGGGTAGAATCAAACAATGAAGCTTGCAAACCACTATCGTTTCTGCTCCATACTACCATCCCTTTCCCCGCAGAATTTAAAGCGACTTCTGGTTGGGTCACAAAACCGGTAGTGACTGAGTGCACTGGTTCTATGCCATTCCAAGTCTGATTATCAATATCGTAGTATCGCGAATAAATACCGTGATCGACTTCTGCATTACCTGCAAATTCCCATACAAGTATGGCATTGCCTGCACTATCCATGTCTAATCCACCTAATGGGCTCAAACCATCACGATCGTCAATTGTGACAACATTTTGAAACCCACTGCCCGCAATATAAGTGCGTGCTCTTAACACTGTGTTAAAGCTCATTATCGTGCTATTTTCCCAAGCCACAATAAAATCACCATTGTCGCTTATGGCAACCAGAGGATTTTCGCCAATGGGGAAATCGCCGTTTTCGGAAACGATCTCTGCACCTTGCCATCTATCACCACTTACAAATCGATTTACCCAAACATTGTCACCTTGTAACCAAGCCGCCACTGCATCGCCTGCGGGATTGACGGCAACACTTGGGTCTTTAGTAGCCGAACCAGTAATACTTAATTGTTCAGGTAAGTCGGGAAGAACCCTTGTTGTAAAGGTCCAAGTTCTGCCTTCACTTAGTGCATTACCTGCTTGGTCAGCAAAGGCCGACGCAACAACAACTGTATAGTCGGTATTTGCCATCAACGGCTCGTTTGGCGTATAAATAACAGTTCGCAACGAAGCATCCAAATCGAGGCGACCAACTATGTTGTCCCCATTTTGGTCTGTTACTGTCATATTTTGACCATTTACTGAGCCACTATTAATCTCTTCCGAAAATGTGACCTCGATGGTGGCGTCTAAAGGGGCATCATCAATATTTTCCATTGGGCTAATACCCACTATGGTAGGTGGCGTAGTATCATCAACAATTATTATTCGGGTGACAGTCGTTGCATTGTTGCCACTTGAGTCTGCAACATCAAAATCTAAATCTTGCCTACCTTCTATATTAGTATCGATAGTACCGGTAACGATGATGTTTTGGCTTATGTCGCCATCTAGGTTGTCGCTAGCTGTTGCGCCCGCGTCATCATAATCAGCGCCGCGCTCCAAGTTGACAATTTCATCCCCTATCAAGCTTATTACTGGCAAAGTAGTGTCTTCAACGGTCACCATGCGCATGGCTGCGCTTGCAGCATTACCAGTAGCATCGCTTACGTTATATGTAATTGTGTAAACACCAGGTATTGTGTTGTCGACACTTCCGCTAGCCACAATATTTCCGCTAAGATCTCCATCTAGGGTATCGGTCGCGCTCGCGCCTGCATCCATGTAATCGTCACCCACTTCAATGGTCATCGCTACCGCACCTGTCACGCTAATAGTGGGTGGCGTTGTATCAACCACATTCACTGTGCGAGTTACTTGGCTTGCGGCATTACCAGCAGCATCACTTACACTATATGTGAGTGTATAGCTTCCTATAGTCGATGCATCGACACTACCGGTGACAGAAATATTTGTTGTAATGTTTCCATCTACATTATCGTTAGCGCTTGCACCTGGATCGCTAAAGGTAGTCGCGGCTTCATGCTCTACAGTATTATCACCTGTTAGGGTAATTGTGGGGGCTGTGGTATCAGGTGTTGGCGTTGATGTCCCTCCGCCATTACTGCCTCCGCCTCCGCCACCGCCACATGCAGATATGACGGAAAAACAGCAAATTAGTGTTAGGCTTCTTCGAGTTCTTTTTGTTATAGAAGAGTAAATTGGATGCATTTTTTATCGTTTCCTTATGATCAATCCTGCAATTTATTGTAATGCAGATGTGCAAAAAATGTACAGTATTTTTTATATACGCTGCGTATGAATTATTATTGAGAAAGGGTTTAGTGAATGACTAAGCATTACTCTTCTTAAAGTGGTGTGAATATGCCGCTAACAAAGGCTAGCAGCATAACAAGAATTAAGCTTCCAACTGCTATTGAGCGCTATCAACACTGTTGTTTGCTTACACGGGGGCATCATTATCCAGCGCCTATTTTAGCCAATAAATATAATCGTATGCGTTAAATAATATCTCTAGTCCATTAGCTGTGTTTTCGGTCATTAACTCCGTGGGTTGTATCACGCCTTTAATTAGCGGACTTCGCCATATTACGTTTCCGCTACTATCAACTTTTTCTAAAAGACTCTCAGACTTGTAGACACTATCAAATACACTTTCTTGATCTTTTCTGAGAATAAAAAGGTCCTGCAGCTCGTCGCGCGAGGGATCAGCAGCAATTGCTTTAATTTCGTGCGCTAATGAAAAGCCTGGTCGATGTACAAAACCTGTGGGTGAAATATCAAAATACTCTACAACTGTTGCTTCTGATAAACTGTTTCTGACGCATACAAGTGAGTGTTGCTCGCTATATACTTGCGCAAGCAGATCACAGCGAACATCAACTGAAAACAATTCAATTAACTGGCCATCAATGATTTCTATAAGCAAGATGCCAGACTGTTGATGTACTACAACGTTTAGATTGTTGTTTCTCTCTAGATAATTAAGGCCCTTAATAAAGCCGCGCTCAGCCATTGTTAAGCTGCCAATCAACTCATCATGTTGCACATCATAAAGCGTTAATATACTCCAATAGTCTAAAAAGTTATCGCTAGGTCTGTTAGTGCCTGTTAAATAGTCATCGTATCCATCTGTATTAGCGTCAAGCACTAGCCCTAATGAACCTTCAAATGTTCCCTGTTCGTGTTGTCTTTGCCATTGAGTGTCGCTGCCAGGAAAGTCTAATACAGCCGAAAATTGATTTGGTGGGTCAGACAGTTGAGTAAATATATCCAATAAATTATCGTTGTTAAAGTCACCTATCGAAATGTCTTGAACACTTCTAAATCTCAAATTGTTAGTTTCTTCAACTATCACACTTCGGTCTTCATTAATAACACCCAATTGCATGTAAAAGTGGTTTAATTCCGTCATAAAACCTACTTGTCGAAGACCAGCACTATCCGTTAACCATCCTAAAGTTTCCATGTTTTCTAATTCACTAGAAAACGTAATACTTTCTTCAACAACTTGCGCCCCTTCAATCACACCCGACGCTAAACCTGAAGAGAGAAAATTACGTAAATAAGTTACCTGAACTGGGTTTTCAGTGCCATCCTTATCAAAGTAAATATCGTCGATTGATTTAAGAAATAATTGCGAATCTAAAACTGATGTAAATGCGCCGTTGATATATTTTAAAATGCTAACTAAACCATTTTGGCACCCTCGAATAAAAAGTTCCATTTGGTCGTCGTTATCTATATTAATTGCTTTTAATTCACATCCCTGACCGACAGCATAATTACTAAGATTTGCTTGGTGAATAAGTTGATGCGTTTCACTTTCAAAAAGCGAAAGGTAATCACCGGTATCGGTTGAATGTAACACGGCAAATAATTGTGTGTTGCTTCCAAAAAAATCACCTGATGCGACGGAATATAAATTGTCACCAACAACCTCCTCACCCAAACTGTGCACAGACCAGTCACTTATGTTGACGTAGGTATGTTGGCGCAAAATAATTTCTAGCTCATCATCACTATCTACGTTCGCCAATTCAATCCCACTTCTGGTATCAATATCTCCTAGCGCGATAGTATGCAAAATGTCATAAGTCCCATCTAAAGCGATGACGTTAAGCGAAAATTCGTTATGACTTTCTTGCGTTAACAAGACCAATTCGGCTTGCTTTTTGGCGTCAGCATTAAGGACTATAGCCGCTTGAATTCTGCCAATGCCTGTGTCGGTAATAGACCTCAACTGACCTGTCAAATCATGCAAAATAGAAGCACCTCTTGAACTCACAGATAGTATTTCGTGCGCTTCATCATCATCGACATCAACAGCAAAGATGCTCAAGGGGTTACCTGTTGCAAATAAGGTATATGGATAAACCCAATCCTCAACAAATTCATCATTTTGCTTTGTGTTTACGGTCAAACCATTAAATTGCTGCGCAGCAAATTGGTCAGTTCCGTCACCGATAAAGTCACCTCGAGCCACGTTGGTATCAATGCTATCAATAGTTACCGATGAAGTGACGATTGTATTAATGGTATTTGTATGCACAGTAATGTCAGCGGTGTATAGGTTTTGCGGGTTTTCACTAGAATTAACAGAGGCATCAGCATTATTTTCGGCAAAGGTAAACCGATAAGTCTGTTCCCCAAAAAACTGTTTTGTGGGGACTTGCCAAGTCACAACGCCATCACTGTCTATGCTAGCGCCTATTGGCCCGCTGATGAGATGAGTTAGGTTTTCTTGTGGCGCGACACCGTCAGGGTCAAACAATAATGGTACAAACGAAATTTCATCACCAAGCGACGCACTAGATGGAATGCTAGCATCGCTTAATGCTAGTGGTTGGGGCTCAATTATGACTTCTTGAGTTTGGCTTTCTACGGTGTTGATATTGTCCATAACAACCATAGCCACTGAAACTGTATCCCCTACTGTCGCTGTATTTGGGGGAAAAACCGCCCCAACAATATCGTTAATTAAATCACCATTAACGTACCAGCGATAACTAATTGATAACGACTCTCTGGGGGTGTCTATATCAGAATAGCTACCTGGACTCGCTTCAATAGCTTGATTAGAATATCGAGTAGCGGTCTGTACTATTTGTGGAGTGCTCGCTCTTGGCGGGAACGATAATATATCTATCGGATACACTTGCGCTTGTGGTGTTTGCGCCATAACGAATGTTTGGTCGTTTTCAAAGTAAGCCCCTCGTACAAAAATCGTCCCGTTATTGTCACTTTCTTCGTATTTAATGTTGCCTGGACCTTGGCTGATTTTTGTTCGGTTAGCGCCTAAAAAAGTAAAATTATCATATGCCGACGATTCTGACTGAGTGATTGTTACTTGCCCTATATCACTATAAAGAGCTACGCCGTTCGTTTCTCCCGACATAGTAAAACTTGTTAACGCGTTTTCAGTAATTGGGTCAGTCATCAAGGTTGTGTCGACTAAGATTGAATGCTGATCGTTTGAAAAAGTGAGGTAATAATCGACTTCATAGCGATGAGTAGAATCTAATTCAGTATCGGAGCCCACTCTGCGCTGATGAGAATACCCAGAAATGAAATAGCTCTTATCTCCTAGTGTCCAACGCAGATTGTCGTAGTAAGTTAAAAGTTCTCTTTCTCTTATTGAATAAAAGTCTTTGCCTTCGATTATTGCATAGGCAGTACCATCTAGTTGCGGGCCATTAAATGATGTCGTACAGTCCTCAAAATCTATGCGCATCCGGCCATTTGCGTCACGATCTAATTCGCCAATATACGTGACTCTATTAGTAGTCGCTCTGTTAGATGAGCATTGATGCGAACTGTTATACTCGCCCGGGAACCTTAAGCTGACGAACATATGTGAGGTGACAACCAATGGCGCTTGAAGATTTTTGTCGACATAGAAATCGGCGTAAACGCGCTGGGTTTTCTCTATGTCTAATACAGCGTCGGCTTGTCCACCTGTGTATCGTTGGTTAGCCAGAGCAATCGCCGCTTGATTTAATGATGCTTTGTTTTCAGTCTGAATACGGCTGAGTGTACCGGCATTACCCGTAAGAGGCGGATTATTATCAACGACTGGAGGTGGCGGTGGCTGAAGGTTATTGGGCACATCGCTAGCAGAGGGCGCATCAGTGCCACCGCCACCGCAGGCTGCTAAAACAAAGATTGAGAAAATAAAAAACAGCGGCTGGAATTGAAGACGGGTACGTCTCATGACCTATCATCCTTAATATTGAAAATCCTAAGCAGAGTTTAATCGAACAGGCCTATACAAGTCAAAATAAGAGAGTGCTTATTCATTGATATATTTTGCTAAACACTAGACGATTGAACACCCATATCTAGCTCGCGAATTGATGTCGCTCCACCCTCTGCGATTACTGCATCGATAACTTCTCTCACCAATGCATTTCGTTGCATGTTGCCATTTCGTGTCGAGAGATATGACCTCGTCACTACTTGGTTGACTTTATTATAGATTCGGAATTGACCCCCTAGTTAACGCTAGCTTG
>CAYURD010000016.1:52397-52660 GCA_964446865.1 uncultured Glaciecola sp. | reverse complement strand
AGGTTAAACTGTCCTAACGACTTGTTGCCTTGAGCCTGCTTACGCTCACCTTGCAATACATGCACAGTTACTGCTGATTGGTTGTCTTCGGCAGTTGAGAATGTTTGTGACTTTTTAGTCGGTACTGTCGTATTTTTCTCGATAAGTGCCGTCATCACGCCACCCATCGTTTCAATACCAAGTGAAAGTGGCGTCACGTCTAATAAAAGTACGTCTTTAACATCACCCGCTAGTACACCACCTTGAATTGCAGCACCTACTGC
>CAYURD010000016.1:5239-52387 GCA_964446865.1 uncultured Glaciecola sp. | reverse complement strand
ACGTACTTTTGCACCATTGGCATACGTGTTTGACCACTAACCAAAATGATGTCGTTAATTTCACCAACACCTAAGTCTGCGTCAGCCAAGGCCTTTTTAAGCGGCTCTAAAGACGCTTTAACCAAATCTTCAACAAGCGATTCTAATTTAGCGCGAGTCACTTTAATGGCTAAATGCTTAGGACCAGAAGCGTCTGCCGTAATATAAGGTAGGTTGACTTCAGTTTGTTGTGCTGAAGACAATTCGATCTTCGCTTTTTCGCCAGCTTCTTTTAAACGCTGCATCGCTAGCGGGTCTTTGCGCAAATCAAAGCCTTGCTCTTTTTTAAACTCTTCAACTAAATAGTTGATCATACGGTTATCAAAATCTTCACCACCCAGATGCGTATCACCATTTGTTGATAACACTTCAAAGGTATGTTCGCCATCAACCACGTCGATTTCGATGATTGAAATATCAAAGGTACCACCACCTAAATCGTAAACGGCAATGGTGTTGTTACCTTTGTTTTTATCCATACCGTATGCTAGCGCTGCGGCTGTTGGTTCGTTAATAATACGTTTAACTTCTAAACCAGCGATGCGGCCAGCATCTTTGGTTGCTTGACGCTGAGAATCGTTAAAATAAGCTGGTACAGTAATTAGTGCGCCTGTCTCTTCTTCACCTAAATAGTCTTCAGCTGTTTTCTTTAACTTTTTAAGTACTTCAGCAGATATTTGCGGTGGTGCCATTTTTTGACCGTTCGCTTCAACCCATGCGTCGCCGTTGTCAGCTTTTGATATTTTAAACGGCATGATGTCGATATCACGCTGAACTTCTTTATCTTCAAAACGACGACCAATTAAGCGCTTTATTGCAAAAAGCGTGTTTGCAGGATTGGTTACCGCTTGGCGTTTTGCAGGCTGTCCGACAAGGATTTCGCCATCTTGTGTGTACGCAATAATTGAAGGCGTGGTGCGTTCACCCTCTGCATTTTCAATTACTTTTGCACTTTTACCATCTAGTACTGCTAAACATGAGTTAGTTGTACCTAAATCTATACCAATAATTTTACCCATTTGATATCTCCAAAAAAAACTGTTGTTGCCACCATTTGTATGCTTACTAAGTGGGGCTAGTAACCCTATTTTCAATAGGTGATTAAATAATTTTTTAACTAAAATGATAAACGGTCTATACGCGCCTATCACAAGGTCTGTGCTTATGGCTTACGTTGAAGGATCACGCTTTTGTATCAACACCGCTGCTGCTGCCGCGAGACACCATCACCATGGCAGGTCTTAGTAAACGACCGTTGAGCAAGTAGCCCTTTTGCATCACAGCAAGTACGGTGTTTGGCGCAACCTCATCACTTTCTTGCATAGACATGGCTTGATGATGCTCTGGGTTAAAGGCATCACCTTGTGGGTCAAGCGTTTCTAAGCCAAATTTCTCAAATGTCGTCAAAAATGATTTTTGCGTCAACTCAATTCCTTCAAGGAGAGGTTTAATCGCTTCATTTTCTGCGTCTGCGCTTTGCGTTGCTCTTTCTAAGTTATCAACAACACTTAACAGCTCACCCGCAAATTTTTCTAATGCAAATTTACGTGCCTTGTCTATTTCTGTTTCAGCACGTCGTTTTGCATTTTCTGCATCGGCAATCGCCCTTAAAACAGAGTCTTTCTGACCGTCGAGCTTTGCTTGAGACTCATTTAGTTTTTTCTCAAGTTCTTGTGCATACGCTTTGTAATCTAATTCATCGCTTTGCGCTTGCTCATCACTTACCTCAGTTTCTTGAGCTTGTGGCTCTAACAATTCACCTTCTAAGGTTTCGTTGTTCGTTTGTGATTGCGCTGATGCCGCTTCACTAGATTCCTTGCTATGTTCTGCGCCATGCTGCTGTGTGCTATTGGTCGAAGCGTCATTCGAAGCATTACTTTGACTCATTGGGTGCTCCACTTATGTCTATGTGTTTTGTCAATAAGTGCAGACATGCTATACCTTAAGCACATCTGCGTTTACGGGGGTTAAGTGGGGGCAGATTTCTTACCTTCAAGTGATTAGTTGTATTTTTTTAGACCTTGTTCTTAATTTCTATCGTTTTACGCTTATTGATTAAGGTATAATCTCGACCTATCGAAATGTTTTCTTTGTTTTAAACAGGCCCTAAAGTCATTGGTAATTTTTTAGTATGCATAACGAACTTGATAAATCGGAAGCAATAGACAGTTCTAATTTTATGGAACAAAGCTTTGAAGGCTCTAACGAAAACTACGAAGTTAGGTTAATGCGCGCAACTTTGCGAATATTTTCATTTTTCGGCACTTTTTCGCATATTCTGTTTATCTTTCTTTTCATGGCACTTGGCAGTATCGAGCTGAGCATGCTGAATATTGTTTGTGCGCTAATTTGGGTATTGACGCTTTACACAGGCGCTAAAAATAAATTTGCACTTACGATAAACATAATGGTGTTGGAAATGATTTTTCATGCCAGCATCGTCACGTATTTGCTAGGTCCCGAACTCGGTTTTCACTTTTATCTTTGGCCTGCCATGGGTTTAATTCTTGCTTCTCCAATGAGCAAGAGCAGTTTGTCGATGATTTACTTCAGTATTATTGTGAGTTTATTTGTCGTTTTATCTCTTGAACTATCGCTTGGTAATATGCTGGAACCCTTGCGACAAGCGCAAAACATAGAAAATACGGATATAATTGATTTTATCTTTGCAGCAAATGTGATCGCCTCTGCATTTCCATTTATCCTCACCATTCGATTTTTCCAAAAAAATAGGGAAGAAGGTGAAAAACAATTATTTCAGCTTGCGAATAAAGATGAGTTAACGGGTTTATTTAATCGGCGCTTTATTTTCGCCTTAATGAACCCTAAGAATGATTTAGAACGTCGCAACAAAGACTATAAAGAATACGCTGTCATTTTAGTCGACATTGATGACTTAAAAAAAATCAACGACAAGTTTGGCACTGATGTGGGCGATATGCTCCTAACTAATGTTGCCGACATCTTAAAATCTACGCTGCGGACAACAGACGTAGTTGCGCGTTGGGGAGCCGGTGAATTCCTCATCATCATGAATAAAATCGATATTCAGGAAGCAAAGTCCATCATGGATAAATTGCACTCAGGCTTAGTCAGAAAAACAATAATGACAGAAACTAACATGATAGAAATATCGTACAGCCTAGGCGGGGCAATCGCTCAAAATAACGAAAGTTTTGAAAAAATCGTACAAAGAGCTGACTTAAAACTTTATGAAGCCAAAAATCATAATCAAGAGAGTGCTTTTATTTGAAGGTACACAAGCTGGGCAATTAGCGTTAGTTTGCAAGGTAAAATATGTGGGCTGCGAGGGCTATTTGAACTACTTTAGTGACCTTAACTGCACACGCAACGCTATGATTTCTTCCTTTATATCAAAATATACTTGCCACAACGTGTGACTTGCGTATACCTTACATAAATGATTTGTTAATCCAGTTATTTTTATGCCGTACAAAACCGTTGGACTTATAGGCAAACCAAGCCATTCAGCCACTCATGCAAGTTTGAGTGTCTTATTAGAAGAGCTTAGCCAACGCAATTGCAAAATCTTAGTTGAAGAACGCATCAAAGATTCGATTGACGATAAGTCACTAGAGCTTTGCAGCATGAAAGAAATTGGCGAACGAGCCGATTTAGCTATTGTCGTTGGCGGCGATGGTTATATGCTTGGCGCAGCAAGAGTCCTTGCAGGCTTTCCTATCGATGTTATCGGCATAAACCGCGGTAATTTAGGCTTCTTAACCGACATCAACCCAGAGGATATTACGCGTCAATTGGAGCGGATATTTGCTGGCAACTTTCGACGCGAAGAGCGCTTCTTACTTGAGGCGGAAGTGTTAAGTAACAATATGGTAAAAAGCACGCATGTGGCTATTAACGAAATAGTGCTTCACCATAGCAAAGTCGCTCATATGATGGAATTTGAGCTTTATGTCTGTGATGACTTTGTGTTTAGTCAGCGTTCGGATGGCTTAATTATAGCGACACCAACTGGCTCAACAGCCTATTCATTGTCTGGCGGAGGCCCAATCTTGGTGCCCAGTTTAGATGCAATTACCTTGGTGCCTATGTTTCCTCATTCGCTCAGCAGCAGGCCTATAGTAGTAGACGCTAACTCTGCACTCACCCTAAAAATTTCAGACAAAAACGCAGATAATGTTCAAATAAGCTGCGACAGTCATGTCGTGATATCAATCTCACCAGGTGATGAGATCCGCATTAAAAAATGCCCTAACCTACTCAGTCTTGTGCACCCTCCCGAATATTCGTACTTTAATGTACTTAGAACAAAACTAAATTGGGGAAGCAAACTTTTTTAGGAGCTAGCCATTTAAATCTGTAGTAAAACCTACCTCAGATAACACCCAAACCAGCTTTTTTATAAACTGTACTTTACACCACCACAACTACTGTATATATTATCAGTATATATCAAATTAAGATTGTACGGGTGAATTGATGTTAGTGCATATAGCAATAAAAAACTTAGCGATTGTTAAAAAAGTGGATTTAACCTTAGGGCACGGTTTAACGGCCATAACGGGTGAAACAGGCGCAGGTAAGTCTATTGCATTGGATGCGCTTGGTTTATGCTTAGGTCAGCGAGCTGAGTCTAATACTGTGCGTAAAGGTGCTGATAAAGCTGAAGTTGTCGCACATTTCGATATTTCAGAGCTTGCTAATGCACAACAATTTTTAGCCGAAAATGAACTCCTACAAGACGACAACCCTAACGAGTGTTTCATTAGACGAGTCGTTAATCCTGAAGGACGCTCAAAAGCATTTGTTAACGGCGTACCGGTAAACTTGGGTCAACTTAAACATTTAGGCAGTAAATTAGCGCTTATCCACTCACAGCATGCACATTATCAATTTTTAAAACCTGATTATCAACGTAATATCCTTGACCAATATGCGCAACACAGTCCTTTGTTGCAAACAGTGGCAGATTGTTACCGACAATATCGTGAAGCCAAGCAAAGTCTTACCACATTGCATGACCAGCAACAACAGCGTTTAGATCGTAGTCAATTGCTAGCTTATCAAGTCCAAGAGTTGGATGATTTTAGTATTGGCGAACATGAGTTTAGCGAATTAGAGCAACGCTTTAAAAAAATGAGTGGTACTCAAGAGTTGCTTGAAAATAGCGAGTATGCGCTAAGTAGTTTAAAAGATAACGAACAAGGCAATGCATTGTCTTTGCTTCAGCAATCAATTAACGCCCTAAACGATGTAATGAGTATTGATGATAGTGTGACCGACATCGTTAATACTTTGCAAGACTCCCTTGTTCAGGCACAAGAGGCGTGCAGCGATTTACAACGTTACCAATCTAATATTGAGTCAGACCCTAAGCTCTTGGTTGAAACTGAAAGTCGCTACGCACAGTGCATCGATTTAGCGCGTAAGCATCAAGTTAAAGCCGAAGATTTATATGAAACACATCGCTTATTAGCGCAAGAATATAAATCCTTGCAAGCACAAGAAGATAATCTCAGCTCTTTGAAAAGTAAGGTGGGTGAGTTACTCACTCATTACATGACACAGTCTCAAAAGCTAAGTGCTTCTCGTAAAAAAGCGGCAAAACGCTTGGCATTAGAAATTCAAACATCGGTAAGAGAGATGAATCTACCTCATGCAATAGTCCAGCTTAATGTTGAATATGACGAAACGGCTGAGCCAAAAGAAATTGGGTTAGATCATGCTCAGATCCACTTATCGGTAAACCCAGGCCAAAGCGTAGAAGTAATGGAAAAAGTCGTATCAGGCGGTGAATTATCTAGAATAGGATTAGCACTGCAGGTCATTTCTGCAAAAGACACGCTTATCCCAACAATGGTATTCGATGAAGTTGATTCAGGCATCAGCGGCCCTACCGCTGCACTTGTAGGCAAATTACTACGTCGATTAGGCGATAAAGCGCAGGTGATGTGCGTCACTCATTTACCGCAGGTAGCTGCCCAAGCCCATCACCAACTATTTGTGAGTAAAGTCACCGATGGAAAAACAACCGAAACTAACCTGCTTAAATTAACCAAGCAAGAGCGTGTTAATGAGATAGCACGTTTACTTGCTGGTGACGAACTCACTGAAACGGCTATTGCTAATGCAAAAGATCTGTTGCGTTTGTAATACAACGCCGCGATAGCATTTAATAGACATTTTCAATTAAAATTTGTCACGCCACTTTTGCTGGTTTTTGTTACCTACTTTTGTTCACACAATGATAGAACTATTTAATACTTGAATGGTCGTATGCAGGTAAGGTAGGATGCAGTCGCGTTTTAGCAAAGGTATCAGTTGTCACAAAGGTAAGACATGAAATTAGTTCACATATTATTCGTCGTAGTCGCAGTAACATTCACAAGTGCTTGTACAGATTGGATTTTCCGTATTGATGTGCCGCAGGGAAATTTTCTTGACCAAAAAGACGTCAATAAACTTCGCGTAGAGATGAGTAAAGAGCAAGTCCAATTTGTGCTAGGCAACCCGGTTGTTGAAGACAGTTTTGATAATGATACTTGGTATTATGTTTATGACATGAAACGTGGAATGAGCAAACGTGGCAAAGATGTTCATCGAGAATTAATTCTAAGCTTCGAAAATGGAAAACTAGTCACTATGTCAGGTGATTTCGAACAGCCTGAAGAGTTTTTAACGCCGTTAGACTGATAGCATATGTAAGCGTCACATATTAAACGACGCAGAATCCGTTAAAGCTTATCTAACAGGTCTTTAGCTTCATCTTGTTGTTCTGCATTACCGCGTCGTAACACTTCCTCTAAAAGCTCTTGTGCAGCTTCCTTGTCTTCCATATCGATATAGACTTGTGCAAGATCTAAGTTACTAGATTGGTCATCCAAATGATCAGATATGTCGTCTGTTTCTAGTGGTGTTTCTGATGCTTGTTCCGTTGAAGGCTCAATTTGCGCTTCTGCTTGCTTACTAGACGTCGCTATTGCATCGCTGTCTGCACCTGCATTAACTTCTCCTGACGCGAACTTAGAGCTAGTCGCTCTATCAAGCGTGTTATCCAAACTTAATTCTGCTTCATCGTTGTTTTGTGAAAGCGCATCGCTTTGTGCAATAAGTTCATCAACGTCTACAAATGGCTCATCGTTAGTTTGTTCTGGTACTGGTTCTGCTGTGGTGCTAGCGTCATCACCTACTTCAGCATCGTCCATTAAGGCTTCAAGATCGAGACCTGCTTCTTCTATAGGTCCAGTCGTTTGAGCCGGCGTTGTCTCTGTTTCGTCTGTTGCCAAGTCTTGCAGCATATTATCAAAATCTGACTCGTCGAGCTCCTTCATAAGCTCATTTTCACTAGATAAATCAGAATTTAACGAATCAAGGTCGTCCAAGTCTAAATCGAGTGCCGATAAATCTAAGTCATCATCATCTACTTTAATTTCGTCAATTTCGCCTTGAAGGCTTTCATCGTCTTCTTCATCTAACCAATTGTCTAAATCGGGCAGCGATGATAAGGGGTCTTCCGTGCCTTCCTCTTCAAATTGCGGATCTTCACTTGCTTTATTTATTTCTTCATCTGCGAGTACATTTGATGACTCATTAACAGAGGGCGTATCATTATCTTCAATTGGCGTTAGCTCTGGCTCTGGCTCTGGCTCTGGCTCTGGCTCTGGCTCTGGCTCTGGCTCTGGCTCTTCAATATCATTCATGAAACTTGGGATGTCACCTAATTTATCATTCACTTCTGATAAACTTTGTGGAGCATCAGTAGTCTCTTCTGAGTGACTATCAAGCTTTTCAGGCTGAGCATTATCTGCTTCTTGTGTGGCCGTTTCGAGGCCTATTTCTGTCTTAGAACTTTCTTCTATTTCTCTCTCAAGAACACTGTCTGTTTCTATGTCTGTTTCTATATCAATGTCAGAGTCAGTGTCAGTGTCAGTGTCAGTGTCAGTGTCCAAATCATCGAGCAAAGCGTCTAATTCATCAACTTCTTGCTCTTCTTCAGTTAATTCGTTGAGCAACTCGTCTGCGAGTGAATTAAGCTGATCGTTATCCAGATCGTCGTCAATGTCGTCGTCTAAATCAAACACCTCAGCATCTTCATCATTGTCGCTTACCGGTTCAAGAACGTCTTCAGGCTCTGCTTCGTCTTTATCACTGTCACCAATGCTATCAAGAAGTGCATCTAACTCTTCTGTCGCTTGCTCTTCTTCCTCAACTTCAGCTTCTAAGTCGTTTAAAATATCGTTTGAGAGCGCCGTAACATCGTCAGCAAGTTCTTCGGATGATGTTTCATCATCATTTGCTCCTGGTATTTCTTCTGCTTTTGCTTCACTATCAATGTCATCTTGAACGGCAACTAATTCTTCAACACTTTCTTGCTCTGGCTCCTCAAGATCGGCCGCACTGTCTAATAATGCATCTAAGTCTACCTGCGAATCAATTTCGTCTTCACTAGTATCGATATCCGAGGTATCCGCAGCGCTGCTGTCGTCTGATGGCGAATCTAATTCTTGCAAGATTTCATCGGCCATCGAATTGATTGTCTGGTCTTTCTGTTCGATTTCTTCACCGATTTGCTCAATCGTGTTTTCGTCGATTTCGCCGTGTTCGTCTAAATCGATACCTTTTGGAGAGCCATCTTCGTTTAGCCCGCCGTCTTCAGCCGGTTCTTCCTCAAGGATTACATCGTCGATTTCACTGTTGGTATCCTCAATGGCTTGCTCAGCAGATTCAGTACCATCGTTTGAAGAAAGCTCGGCAGAGGTATCGTCTTCGTCATCGTCGCCATCCAGATCAATAGACATCATGTCTATCTCATCATCTGGAAATTCTGTATCGCCGCCTAATCCAGTGTCATCTTTTTCAGAATCAGGCACGAGCATATCGTCACCTAAATCATCATCAATCGCATCACCAAGGCCATCATCTGGGCTATTATCAAAATCATCACCCAAATCAAGATCAGCTAAGTCATCATCAGCGTCTTCTTCTAGCTCAACAGATAATATGTCATCATCTTCTAACTCATCTTCTTCGGATAATGCTGCAAGAAGGTCTTCAGAATCTTCATCAATATCGTCAAGCTCTCCAATCACTAAATCATCATCAATAATATCATCGGATTTCTCTTCTGTTTTTGCTTGTACAGGGGCCTGAGGACTGCGTCTTAATAAGAATATGGCTAAGCCGACAATTAGCAGTAATGTGACCACAGACATAATAATGATGAGCGCGATAGGTGAGCTCAATAATTGCAAAAAGGACTGTGATTCTTTTTCTATTCTGCGGTCTTCTGCAGCTTGTACCATAGCAATCAACTGTGCAAGTTGGTCGACTTGCTGGTCTATTTGCGTTTGCAATTCTGTTTCAACGGTTTGAGTTAAGCTACGGTTATTTTCGTCTATTTGGCTAAGTTGATCATTCAGACGTTTATTTTCATCAAGTAATATCTGGGTTGATTCGATCGACGCTGCGACTTGGTTTTTTAGTTGCTCGAATTGTACCTGCTGCTGACGCCTGAGCGCGTTTAGTTGATTCTGCAGTTGGCTTTGTGTTTTGGATAAGTCTTCCTGATTGACTAACGGAATATCAGGCTTTAAATTTTCAGAAGCGACTTGCTCATTGCTTTGAGCCCCTTGGTTTGTGGTCGTTTGAGGGTCCCGTATCGAGTTTTGACGGCCAAACACACGGTCATCTTGCTCAGCTTTGGCTCTTGCTTGTTGGGGGTTAACCCTCGCTATGTAGCGATCACTGGGTAAGCGCAACGTTGCCCCATTGACCATGGTATTAAAGTTACCGTTTTCAAAAGCTTGAGGATTAAGCTCATAAATAGCAAGCATGGTCTGATAAACAGTAAATCGATTATCTTGCTTATATCGACTGGCGATACGCCACAAAGTATCACTTTGGTCAATTGGCCCATAAACAACACCTGAATACACTTGGCTATTGTCGCGAGGACCTTGTATCTGATTGGACTGAGCATTTACTTGAGCAACAATAGCAAAGCACAACAAAACAGCGGCAAACAATTGCTTAACACTAAGTAATTGTAAAACCGCCACTTTTAATGTTTTTGACGCATTTAAAAACGTGCTGCCAAAGCTGCTCAAATCAATATCACCTTCAAAAAATGAGTTTGTATCTACATTCTACTGATAATGTATCGACCAAATCATTGGATTTATTACAAATATTCTTTTATCAGCACTTCGGCTATTTGCACACTGTTAGTAGCAGCCCCTTTTCGGATGTTGTCTGACACGACCCATAGATTAATGCCATTTGTATGTGAAATGTCGTTTCTTACCCTACCAACATGTACCGCATCGTTACCACTCGCTGAACTCACTTGCGTTGGGAAATCTTCTCTTTGCTCGTGCAAAGTGATCCCCGGCGCATCTCTTAATAACTCGTTAACTTGCTGGGCATCAATGGCTTGGCTTGTTTCAATGTGAATGGCTTCGCCGTGACCGTAAAATACAGGAACACGCACCGCCGTTGGGTTAACCAATATATTATCGTTGCCAAGTATTTTACGCGTCTCCCACACCATCTTCATTTCTTCTTTGGTGTAGTCGTTGTCCATAAATACGTCAATTTGTGGAATAGCATTAAAGGCTATTTGGCGAGAGAACTCATCTCCGGTTACGTCTTTTGCATTGAGCAATTCAGCCGTTTGCCTTGCCAAACCTTCCATCGCGCTTTTGCCCGCACCCGACACACTTTGATAAGTGCATACGTTAACTCGGTCAATACCGACCGCATCATAAATAGGTTTAAGTGCTACCACCATTTGAATAGTCGAACAGTTTGGGTTAGCAATAATGTTACGATTTCTAAAATCAGCTAAGGCGTGCGCGTTAACTTCGGGGACAACCAAAGGAATATCTGGCTCATAACGATAATGAGATGTGTTGTCTATCACGACACATCCAGCATCCGCAGCGATAGGCGCAAATTTTTCGCTCACGCTGCCCCCTGCAGAGAAAAAGCCAATATGAGCGCTAGACCAATCAAATTCGTCTGCATTCAAAACCGTTAGTTTCTTTCCTTTAAAATCAACTTCGCCGCCCGCAGAACGCTCGCTTGCAAGTGGATATAAATTCTCGATTGGGAAATCTCGCTCGGCAAGTATTTCCATCATTGTTTGGCCAACAAGGCCTGTTGCACCTAAAACAGCAACATTAAAAGCTTGAGACATGTATCATCATCCTATTTATTCAAAAGTGGTCGTTTATTTAGCTGCCGTTTGAAATGATAAACCCAAGATCACGCATTAATTTACTTATATTTTTATTAGGCGTTTTAATGTCTAAAACGCTAAATTCTCTACGGATAGGATATTCTCGCCTTATTGTGGCGAAACCATTGGATTGTGCCACGCTAGCTCGAAAAACACTATCATCATTTTGTATTAGATATACACAATCGCATAATTTCTTCAGCCAAGCTTGTAATTTGATATGGTCATCTTCGTCAAGCATAGACAATTCTTGCATGAGTGTGATATCTATTTGTTGCTCATATTTTGGCAGCAAGTCTTCAAGTGTGACGGCGCTTTCTAGTTGCTTAAAACGACAAAGGTGCTCATACACTATGTGCGTACCTCTAGCTTTACCTTCTAAGGTATGCCCTGCAATATGAGCAGTAGCAAATCTGAGATGTTTCACAAGAGCTTGCAAAATATCAGGCTCGTTTTCCCAAACATCTAGCACAACTTGCACACTTTTTAGCCCCTTCGATTCGTTTTGTTCAAACAAAGACAATAAAGCATGATTATCAATTAACTCTCCTCTACCCGCATTAATAAGATATTGGTTTGGTGTAAGCTTTGCTAACACCTCTTTATTGAATAGATGAAAAGATGGGTACTGGGCATGACTGTTATACGGCGCATGCATACAAATAATATCGGCTTTTACGACCTCATCAAAACTAGCATAATGCACGTCGGAATTTGCTCTAAGAGGCTCAGCGTGACTATTCTTAAGCTCATCGCTATCGCCTCTAGCATGGCGTAGCGATGCTACTTGTTCAAAAGCCTTTAATAGAGCTGCCTGAGGCGGGTCATAGATTACCAGCTTCGCACCAAAAGCTCTCAATACTAAGGCCACTGTTTTGCCAACGTTACCATGACCCACTATCGCAATTGTTTTATCAGCAATAATAAAATTATCCGCTGAGGCCAGGTGTAATATTGCGCAAGTCACATACTGAGCGACTGCTTGTGCATTACAACCACCAGCTGCATGCCAACATATATTACGGGATTCTATCGCCGAAATATCAAGGTGGTCATAGCCTGCGGTCGCCGTTGCTACAAATTTTAGGCGCGGCATAAGCGATAACAAATGCTCATTTACTTTGGTCGTAGATCTAATTAGCAAAGCATCAATTGAGGCAAGTTTTGCTTGCAAGTCAGCGTTGGCAATTTGCTTTTTATCATTAACCGCCAAATCACCAGCACGAAAACTGATTAGTTCGCTACATGAATCAAAAGTCTTTGGCGAAAAATATTCTTGCCAATATGGCATTGCATTATCGACAAGTATGTTCATTCGCCAAGCGTACCTTTTGTTAAAAATTCAAGGAGTAAGGTGTTAACAAGCGCACTCTTTTCAAGCTGTGGATAATGCCCGCAGTCTATCCCTATACTTGGCTGATTAGGGATAAGTTGTTTGAATTTCACCAACATATGCTCGCCCGAAACAGGATCATGAATGCCATTAATAAACCCAATAGGAAAACTCGCTTTTTGCATCGCTTCAACCCATCGATCCCGGTAGATATGCCGTTCGTCGATATAACGCAATAAACGTGGCAATGCCAAACGTCCATTATTTTCGCACAGCAAATCCCAAAGCATATCAATAGCCTCATTTGACGGCGGTGTGTGCTCTGCAAAAACCTTAATAAAACCCTTCCTGAGTGAGGATTTTGTTAAAAATTTGACGACTAGGGGCCCAACAAGAGATTTGAGTAACTTTTGAGTAAAAATTGGCCGATGACTCTCAGCGAACAAGCCACCGTTTAAAAAGCAAATCGACGCAATTTGTCGTCGATTCACTTGAGTACTATTGATTTCGCTTGGAAATAGCAACATCAGCATCTGCGCCACAGATACGCCATAATCATGGGCGATTATATGCAAGCTGCTTATATCAAGATGTGTTAACAGCGCGTTTACTATCTCGGCTTGCTCAGCAATAGTATAGTCATGTGCTAAAGGCTTATCAGAAATTCCGAAACCAAGCAAATCAATAGCGAGCACATGATAGCGCTCTGCTAAAAACGACCATTGTTGATGCCAATCCCATGAAGCACTTGGAAAGCCATGGATAAGCAATACGACGCTGGCATCTTCGTTTTTACAGGCCTGGTACCAATACGCAATTTTGCATTTATTGCTTTGTTTCGCGCCCCCAACGTGAGGGTTATCGTTGTTTATGGCTGAACTGCTAGCCTGATAATCGAAAAAACAAGCACTCTTCTTATAAGCTGCTAAATGCTGCCATAACGTATCCATGCAGTCGCCCTACAGTTTGTAATCAGGGCACATTCTGTCAAGTTTACGCAGTATACCTGGCCACGCTAGTTGTCCACCTGCAGAGCGAGTGACTTCTTTTCCTTGTGCTTGAATACCAGCCAAAATTCTCTTATCTATAGGTATTAGAGCTTGTCCAGTAGATTGCGCCATCATTTGTATTTCGCAGCTTCTTTGTAAAATAAACATCGCTAAAAAGGTATCAGCGATTGTGTCAGCGCAGGTTAATAAACCATGATTTCGTAATATCATAAAATTTGTTTCGCCCAAGTCAGCCACCAAACGAACTTTTTCATCAGGGTTTAGTGCAACGCCCTCATAGGCATGATAACTCAGTGAGCTCAGTGCAAATAATGATTGTTGAGAGTATGCTTCTAAGCCATTTTCGAGGACCGAGATAGCAACACCTGCGGTTGTGTGCAGATGCATAACGCACTTTGCATCGTCTCTCGCTTCGTGAACAGCGCTATGAATGGTAAAGCCTGCTGGGTTGATATCATAATCAGACTCCATTACTTTGTTACCTTGCAAATCTACTTTCACCAGACTTGAGGCGGTCACTTCTTCAAACATCATACCGTAAGGGTTAATTAAAAAGTGGTGCTCTGGTCCTGGCACACGAGCAGAAATATGCGTGAACACCAGGTCGTCCCACCCATAGTGGGCAATCATTCGATAACAAGCCGCAAGGTCGACCCTTGCTTGCCATTCAGCTTCAGAAACTTGTGATTTTACGTCCATAATATCGGCTCCAAAAAAATACGGTTTATTCTAAATTACAAAATCATGAGATTGGTCAGATAAAACCATAAAGGGCTGGTAAAAACCAGCCCTTTATCTGAATGCCAAACTATCAATTTGACTAATCGGTGTAACGCTTAAAAACTAAACTAGCGTTAGTACCACCAAAACCAAAACTATTAGACATGACAACATTTAAGGTCGCTTCAGTTGGTTTGGTGATGATATTCAAGCCTTGTGCTGCTTCGTCTAACTCATCGATGTTAATGGATGGACAAATAAAGCCACCTTCAAGCATTAACAATGAAAAGATAGCCTCGTGCACACCGGCAGCACCAAGAGAGTGACCAGTAAGTGATTTAGTTGCACTTATAGCTGGGCTAGAATCGCCAAATAAGGTGCGAATCGCTTCCAATTCTTTTACATCACCAACAGGCGTTGACGTACCATGCGTGTTTAAATAGTCCAGCGGTTCAGACGTATCTTTTAGCGCCATTTTCATGCAGCGTATGGCGCCTTCTCCACTTGGAGCAACCATGTCATGCCCATCAGATGTTGCACCGTAGCCTACTATTTCGCCATAAATTTTAGCGCCGCGAGCTAAGGCATGTTCAAGTTCTTCAACCACCACCATTCCACCACCGCCAGCACTCACAAAGCCATCTCGATTAGCATCATAAGTTCGTGAGGCTACTGCAGGGTTATCGTTATATTTAGTCGACAGTGCCCCCATAGCATCAAACTGACCCGACAACGACCAATGCAATTCTTCACCACCTCCAGCAAACACCATTTTTTGTTTACCGAGTTGGATCATCTCAAGTGCGTTACCAATACAGTGCGCGCTGGTGGCACATGCTGATGAAATTGAGTAATTTACACCTTTTATTTTAAACGGCGTGGCTGAACACGCCGAGACTGTACTACCCATGCAGCGCGTCACCATGTAAGGACCCACGCGTTTAACACCTTTGTTTCGCATTATGTCAGCAGAGTTGACTTGATTCTCAGAGCTCGCACCGCCCGAACCCGCAATGATACCTACGTCTTCGCTAGAATATTGCTCTTCAGTTAAGCCCGCATCTGCAATGGCTTGCTGCATAGAAAGGTACGCGTAACTTGCGGCATCCCCCATAAACCTTAAGGCTTTGCGATCTATATGTTCTTTGAGGTCTAGCTTAACTTCGCCCCAAACTTGGCTTCGTAAACCTGCTTCAGCAAATTGCTCAGAAAATGTAATACCCGATTTTCCATGCCGTAATGATTCTCTTACTTCGTCTACATTATTACCAATGCTTGATACAATGCCTAAGCCAGTGATCACCGCTCGTTTCATTTTTCACCTTTTTGCGTTATTTTTGTTGTGTTCGCTTTATTATTCATAGACCAATAGTTTACCTGCTTTATTTGGCAAACTGGTCTGCTCTTGCGACTCTTTCGTAGGGGTATAATGTGGCATAAACGACTAGCATTTAACAGTGCTTTTATTTGCAATTTCACAATTGAGATCGAGGTCTCCTCTTCCACAGGTAAAAAGCAGTGTATATCGATGAAAATTAGTCCAGCCAAAATTTCATTTAATGAACATCAAACACCCTGCTCGAGCGAGTATCAAGATGTCTACTTTTCAAACAATTGTGGTGCTCAAGAAACACAATACGTATTCATAGAAGGCAACGGCTTATGGGAACGTTTCGTAGCGCACAAAAACCGCCATTTTTGCATAGGCGAAACGGGCTTTGGAACCGGCGCTAATTTCTTTTGTGTTGCTCATGAGTTTTATAGATTTAGGCAAAGCCATCCAAATCACCCATTAAAAGAACTGGTGTTTATTTCTTGCGAAAAACACCCTATTGACCTTGAAGATGCAGCCAATATTTGGTCTCACTGGCAAACAAGCGATTTTTTTTCAATTTATAATCTCCCCAATCAAATAGATGGCAAGGATCAAATAGATGACAAAGAACAGAATGAACATAAAAAGAGCGTTTCGCAGCGCCTCATATCACAGTGGTGCGCTAGCTATCCATTAAGTATACAAGGACAGCATCGACGCCACTTCTTGATTGACGAAGCAACCATTATCTTAGACTTACACTACGACGAAGCACTAGACGCCTTTGAGAATATTAAACAACAAGGTGAAAGGCTTGTAGATGCTTGGTTTTTAGACGGTTTTGCCCCAAGTAAAAACGCCAGCATGTGGCAGCCACCGCTATTTGAAATAATGGCTCAATTATCAAAATCCACAGCCAGTCTAGCCACGTTTACGGCTGCTGGCGATGTTAAACGCGGCTTGTTATCCGCGGGCTTTGATATTAGAAAACGAAAAGGGTTTGGACGTAAAAGAGACATGCTTGTTGGCACTATAGCGCCAAGCTTATCTCGAAAGGATGATTCGGCAATTCAACATAAGCTTGATAAAAATCAAGCACCTTATTATTTCAGGAAAGGATTAAACCAAGAAGCTGCGAAAGCACCAAACAAGGCGCCTATAGCCATCGTTGGTGGTGGCTTAGCCGGCGCAATTATGGCCTTAAAATGTGTGCAAAATGGCTTGGCTTGTTCCTTATTTTGGCAAAATGACTCACTTGCCGATGGCGCCTCAGGTAATCCTATTGGCGGTTTTTATCCGCAGTTAAATGCACAAAATAACTATGCTAGTCAGCTACAAGTGCAGAGTTTTTTATATGCCCGACACTTTTATGATGAATTAGCCAAGCAAAGTGACTTCGCATTTAAGTGGTGTGGCGCCTTACAACTTGGGTTTAACGACAACACCAAAGCGCGGCTAAATAAACTCGCCAATAGCGCATTGTGGCCTTCACAACTCGCGCGCACCATAAATGCAAAAGAGGCAAGCAAGATTGCAAACATTGATATTCCCTATGACTGCCTCTATATGCCACTTGCAGGCTGGATATCACCGCCAAGTCTTGTGAATGCTTGCATTAGGTTAGCGATGCAAACTGGTCTATTAAGTTTGCACACAAACACAAAGCTTGATGCTTATCATCACTCACACCAAGATATTGTGCTTGAAATTAGTCACCCTTCGACCAGCAAAACAGAAGCGTCATGTATAGACAAACAAGAACCGACGCTTCCAAAAACAAAGCGCCAATATATTGCTAGTGCACTAGTATTGGCCACTGGACACGAAACAGCTTCTTTTGTTGAGTCACTTATCCCTTTGAGACTGACACGTGGACAAGTTGAACTCATCAAGCCGAATACTGAGTTTAAGCACCTTGACACCTTGCTTTGCCACAAAGGTTATTTTACCCCCGCGGTAAACGGATTTCATGCAATGGGTTCGACCTATGTAAAAAATGATATCAATACTGATGTCAGAAACGCGGAAACAACCATGAACGTTGACATGCATTGCAAGAGTATTAAAGACGCATCATGGCGAGACGCCCTTTTTGAAGCATCACAGAACAAGACAAATCAATCAAGAGCCGCGGTTCGTTGCTCAACGCCTGACCATATTCCCTTAGTAGGCAATATGCCCAGCTTTAAACAATTTGAAGAATTGAAAGACCTTTATAAAGCTAAACCGCTTCATCATTATCCTCAGGGGAGTGTTGACGAAAATGTGTTTATACTTTCAGGCTTAGGATCAAGAGGATTAACCACCGCGCCTTTGCTAGCAGAATTGCTGCTTAGTCAGCTTCTTGAGAAACCCTTGCCCTTGCCTGCACCGCTTTTAGATGCCTTAAGTCCTAATCGTTTTATCGTTAAATCGTTAATAAGACGTCAGGCGATCAACTTTTAGTGAGAGCGTAATAGAGTGTTGCTATAACGCTTAATCAGCGCCGTAGCGCAAAACGCATTAATTCAGTACCATTAATTCAGTACCATTAATTCAGTACATAGCGCGCCTGGCTATGCTTAGCAACAAAATTAGGCACCATCACACTTGCGCTAGAAACGACGCGGTTTGTATTCATCGCAATTATTCGTGCATTAATAAATACACCATCAGCTTTTTCTATCATAGTCGCAGAGAGCACATGATCCATGGTGTTTTGACTGGCAAGTTCAGTCAGATCTCTAGAAAACGATAAGTCGCCATTTCTACCAACGCTGATTGCTGGCATAAGCTTAAAATCAATAACATTTAGTCCATATTGTTGGATTTCTGTAATGGCGTACTCGGCCATCTGATTACCCAGTATAGTGGTGTTTTGCAAACTGTAGTCAAGCTTAACAAACGAGGTCACGGCTATGGCCGCTTGTGGTCGTAAACCGTTTGCATTTTTGATCAATTCCATCGCAAGCTGACTGGCATAGTCTTGCACGCTCTTGTATGTGAAGCGTGGTCGAAAGCGTTGTACTGGTGGCATCGTATCAATATAAGCAGCTTGATTTTGTATGTTTTGAGGCCTATTTAGCCCATCTATATTTGCATTATCATTTTTGTTGTCGTTTTTGCCATAGAGCCCAATTGAAATTTCTTCGCCTCCTCTTTTATCTGCATCAAGCTCAGGAGGCAGTGACTCACCCGCCATGTCATATTGCTCAGCTAATAAATCAGCGATTGTTTGCGGCGGCGTGTAACCTGCCATAAACATTTTGCCAGCAGCACAGGCGCTCAATAGACTAACGATGGCAACCAGTACCAATAATCGAAATTTTATTTGCCAGTTATGCGTACAAAAATCTCTAATAATCATATTATTCTCCGCGGATAATTTGCACACCGTCTACAATTTCATTTTGGCGTGACGAGCCGCTTGGCAGCAAGGCATCAACAACATAAAAAGGAATAAAAGACTGTGCACTGGCGACCACTACATTTGATTTCATACCAAGCATACGTGCATTAACAATATAGCCGCCCTGATGCTTCGTCATGGTGCCCGTTAATACATACTGGATGGGCGTTGTGGTGCGCAAATCTAGAAAGTCACGAGACAGCACATAATCGCCGCTTGGCGACACATTAATAAATTGCGTGGCTTTAAATTCAACCACGGGCATTCTGAATTTATGAAACTCATGCATAAAAGACTCAGCCATTTGCTGACCTAACAAATTTGTTTCTTTTAAATCGCTGTCAATGAGTGAAAAGTGCGTTACTGCGACTGGCGTGCGCTCTGTTACATATTCCATGTTCGACACCAAGTCTTGTGCCATAAACTTAACATAGTCTCCCACATGCTTAGTTAAGGGCATGCCTTTGTATGCGCCCGAGCTTGATGACATTATTCTGGGTTTAACTATTGACCCAAAGGCATCAGTAGAGCCAAATTGTAAATTGCTAGCGGTATCAACACTTTTATTATTTGTGTCAATAGAGTTTGCATCGATATCGACAATGCCATTTGCGTTACTTGGCGTTTCGCCGCTGGCGTTCATTTTGTCGTTCGCGGCATCGCTTTCGGCAAATAATTGCGTCACAGACGGCAAAGAACTGCACCCTGCAAGTGCCATTAACAAGCACAAAACTGCACTTGTTTGAGTTATTTTTACTAGTTTCATTGTTTACTCCAAAGTAATAGAAGCGTTGGCGCTGCTTTGAGCTTGTTTATTTGTGCGATATAACTGGCCATTACGCAATGTGACTTGCTCGTCTTCCCAGAACAGGTTGGCAGGAAAGAAGCTCGTGGCTGCTGCCACTACATCTTTATTGCGCACGTTAATAATTCTGGCGTTTACCATAGCGCCGTTTTGCTGAGGCGTGATAGTACCGGTAATGTAATAGTCCACATTCTGCTGTTGCGAAAGATGTGCCAAGTCGCGCGACAAGGCGCGATCTGAGTTTTCATTCATGATAATGGCATTAGTCGCTTTATAGTCTTGAGCAACAAAACCACGACGAACCGTTTCGGTAATTAAACCTTGCTCTAATTGATGCCCCAATAACATAAGTGGCCCTTGTTGAGACATATCATTTTGCATGCTGGTCACAGGCACAAAACCCGCTACCGCATAGCGATATTGGCGATCAGCTTGCATATTAGAAAATAATTCTTGGGCGAGTCTGAAGGTGTATAGTTCGGCATTACCAAGCGATACAGGCGTAGCTTGTTGCTCAGAGCGGTTGCTTTGTGACAACAAATTGGCACAGCCACTGATAGACGCAATAATGAGAATACAGATGATGCAAAGTATTAACGTCGCGATGTTATGAAGCGAATTTTTCATCTTGACCTGCCTTGACTAATAATCGTAGATTAGAATATTGATAGTCTTTAAGTCTTAGCAAGTTTGATTCCAACTTATTTTATTTCTGCTCAAACATCCTTTCTAGCATGTTTTGCACTTCTTTTGCATCTTGAGCCTCAAGCTCGTTGTTGCTGATTGCATTGCTGATAGACGCATTAAGCAATGATGTAAAGGTTTGCTCAAATTGCTTGGCTGTATTTTCTACTGACATATCAATGGCTTTACATTGCGAGGCAGACGCCATCACTTTGGCGGCTTCAACCGAAAAATGGCCATGTATATAGCTCGTAACAAACAAGTCTTGTTCAGAGCCAGAGTCTATAAAACTATCAAGAAAGTGTTCTTTTTTATCAAAAAAATCATTCAAGCGTTGAACCAAAGATAACTGACTCATTGTTTTCCTATTACGTCTGCTTGTGTCGGCTGCGCGCCTTGTACAAAATACAGCACCTGGTCTTTATAACCAGTAATAACAGAAATTGGACCGGCCAATGCAGCATCAAGTTGCTCGTCACCTGAATCCGAAATAAGCCCTCTGTTACCGAGTGTTTTTAACTTAGCTTTGGTGGCAACTAACAATATATTTTCTTTTCCTAATTGCTTGATGAACGCAGGGCTTAGTTGTTGATTCCCTCGCCCTAGAATATGACCCTGACCGCCAATCACCGTGGCGACTAGTTTTGTGTTTTTGCCTTGGCACAAGTCAAGCAATTGAACAGCGTTCACATCAGATGCAACAAGCGCTTCGTTACAAATAACATCCACGCCAAGCAGGGTGTTTTCAAGGCCTATACGCTGCATAATAGCCTCGACAGTGCTTCCCGAGCCCATCACAAAAAGGGTTTCAGGATGCTCTTGCATAATATCAATCACATAATCGCTGATATCATCTAGCAGCAATTCGTCTGACTCTTTACCGCCCATTTTTACCGCTTGAATATACGCTAATTCATCTGGTACCTGCATTTCACCAAAGTATTTTGAGACAACCTTACCTTCTCTAAATAACGCCTCGTCAATGTCGCGCACTTCTGCCAGTTGTAACGATAAAAGCTCACCTTTAATGACTTTTTCTAGCACAATACCCGCCGCTTTTGGCGTAATCGCATAAACACCACTATGAATTTTACACCCCGCCGGCACACCGAGTGTTGGCACACTGTTTCCCAGTACTGAGCAGACATTACGCGCAGTACCATCACCACCTGCAAATAACAAAAGGTCAATATCTTGCGCTTTAAGTGCGTTGGCTAAATCGATAGTATCATCACTTTCACTAAACTCAGTGTCAACGTGATGCAAACACTCATAGTCAAAGCCAAGAGTACGGCAAATATTTTCGCCCATATCACCACTGCCAGTAAAAATTTGAATTTGCTCTTTTAGCGCCAAACATTGCTGCAAAGCCACACTCGCCTTTTGCATCGCTAACTGCTTTGCTCCTTGTGCTAAAGCGGTAGCACGAACTTCGTCACCATCACTGCCTTTAAGCGCCATGGCCCCGCCAATACCTGCATAAGGATTAACAATAAGTCCTAACTTAAACTTCCGCCCCAATGGTAATGTCATTTGAATTGCGACCGCAGGCTTGGCGTATTATAGAATTGATGCAAGGCTTGGATATATTGTTGAGCACGTGCTGGAAAGCCATGTTGAATGTAAGTCATCAATTGCGATCTAACCTTTTGTGTGAATACTTGTTCGCCAAACGCAGCTTGACCATCATTTGCTGCCACTAGATTATCTATACTTACCCTAAACGGTAGATTAGCGGCAGCTGAAAAGCCCCACTCTATTGCCTGAGGCTTAATTTCAGCTTTTTCAAACTTAGCTTGTTGTTCTGAGGTCCTACCGTCTGGGGCATACCAGTATCCATAATCAACTTGTGTTCTGCGTTCTTTGCCAGCAATACACCAGTGTGAGATTTCATGTAGCGCACTAGAGTAATAGTCATGCCGATAACAAATAATATTCAATTGTGGTGTTCGAAGATCACTTTTAGAGCCCGCAGGCTGATATAAAGGTTCGTCAAAGCCACCTTTTAATACAGTTTGGTAGCGTGCAAAAAAGCAGGTTTTAAATAAGTGCTCTAGGTCAACAGCATTGTGTACGAATGTGTTGTCGTGCATATGCGCATTATTATTGAGCTGGCTGTTAATCAATTTTAGTTAAGGCCTTATTTGTGGTGTTATTTGTGGTGTTATTTGTGGTGTTATTTGTGGTCTTAGCAAAAGCAAAAGCTTGTTTTATGTTCATCGACTAATTTTCGCATTGACATAGCCAGCGCATTATAGCCGATGCTATCATCAAGCTCATCTAAATTTTCATCACGTAAAAGCGAAGCATAAATGAGACCTGATAAAGCAGAGTTGCGCCATCAATGGGCGACTGATTTAGCTTGGCAACTGCCCAATCCATTTATAAGTCAATGGTCAATAAGGCCCGAGCATATTGACCACTATGGTCATACAAATAACGTCGCCTATTTATCGCGACTTGAATCATTAGCATGGGAACATTCAAGCTCATTAGGTCTATGTTTTGAAGATTATAAAGCGCTCGACAGAGCCATGGTTATCACGCAGCATGAATTAAACTATCACTTGGCAAGCCATCTGGGTGACGAACTCGCCTGCGCAACATGGCTTGTGCACTGTGATAACAAGCTTAGGCTTGGCCGTCGCTTTCAATTTATTAATTTGAAAAAGAAAAAAACTATCTTTACCGCAAGAACCGAATTTGTATGTGTAAGTCTACAAACAGGAACCCCTAAAAAAATGCCACAAGATTTTATTGAAATATATGGAAAAGCAGTTAGATTGTCGACAGTGTAAGAAAAAGCGAAATAAAAAGCGCAATAAAAAGTGTAATACACTGCGCGCTAAAGACAAATAAGTAAGTGACACACTAATTGGGGGAAAAATGTAAAATGAAAACAATTAAGTACCTCAGCATTTTACTATCTATTTCATTAGGCGCAAACATGTGGTTTGTATGGCGCTGGTACCAAACAGAGCCAAGCGTTGAAAGACAAGAACAAACTCATCGAGCTAGCAATCAAAAGAATTCAGGTGGCAATAACGCGCACGCTTGGTCACAAGGCGGTATTGGCGACAGTGCTGGAGAAAGTGATACAAAAGGTGTAAATGATCGAATCGACATTGACAATATTGATAAAAGTGATCAAGTCAGTTACAAACGCTTTTTAAAACAATTAGTCGAGGAACAAGACTTTGATACGCTTGAATATGAAGTCGGTCTTTATTTGCGAATGTATCCTCAAGACATAGAAGCAATGCTGCTTGAAGCGAAGGCCTATTACCACACTAAACCACTAAGCATTGCCCTTGTACACTACCAAGAACTTCTCTCTCAACCACTCAATAATGCGCAACGAAATGAAGTGGAAAAAATAATTGCAGTCAACACAACCCGCGTTATTCAACAATTTAGCGGAGACGGAGCGTGGGATCTACTTGCCGCTTTTATCGAACCATTGGTTCAAATAGACCCACTTAACCGCAGTTACTTAATGGCTCTAGCTAGAGCCTATGGCATGCAGCGCCAATTTACCTTAATGGAAGATACTCTGGCTAATTTTGTACCGACCGACGCTCGAGCAAATCGTTTAAGAGATACCATTATGGCGCGACTCGAAAATGGCGCACCACAAGAAGAAAAGCTTGAAGATAAGGTCTCAGACCCTGATCTCATTGCCCAAAGACGCGCCGCTGATGTATTGCTGCAAAGCTCCTCGCGGGGACACTTTATTGCGAGTGTACAAATTCACAATACAGCCGCTCGCATGCTAGTGGATACAGGCGCAACAACGACTGCTATCAGCGACGTGAAATTTGGTGATATCCCCGCAGAAAAAGCAGAATTTTTAGGCTTGTTTAATGTCAATACAGCGGGTGGCACCATTCAAGCCCCCATTTATAAGGTTAAAGAGTTTAGCGTGGGTAAACAGACACTCGAAAATATTAGTGTGTTGGTATTGCCTAGCGATAACCTTAGCAGGTTTGATGGTTTGCTGGGGATGAATGTGTTGAATCAGTTTGACATGATATTTGATGCAACAAGCAGAACGATGGGTTTATACAAAAAGCAGTAATACTCGAAACCACAAACATTTTGCTTAATACATCAGAAACGAATTAAAAAAGTCAGATGGCCTAAATGCCTGAGTGCTATCTCTTGGCGTAGCCAGAGGCTTGTGGCTGTTCCTGCTCTGCGATGCTGCTGTCCCAATAAAAGGTTTCATTCGGCAGGACGCCGAATGTAAAGCGCCCATGGATGGCTTGAGCGTCCTTTTAAAGGCAAGCCGGCTCTCTAGGTCAAGGGTAGTCGCAAGCCTCTAACTGACTACAAAAGAGTTAGTACGAAGGCATTTACAAAAAGCAGACCAATCTTAAATACCCGCACAAACGCGCGTACCTTGGTCAATCGCTCGTTTAGCATCTAACTCAGCTGCCACATCTGCACCACCAATTAAATGCACTGGGACCTTAAGTTCGTCAGCTAAATCGCGAAGTGGCAATTGGCCAGCACAAATGATGACGTTATCGACGTCGAGTATTTGTGCTTCGCCGTTAACTTCAATGTGGAGACCATCGTCGTCAATTTTGTGATAGCTCACGCCAGCAACTAGTTTAACGCCTTTCATCATTAAGCCTGCGCGGTGTGCCCAGCCAGTGGTTTTGCCCAAGCCTGCACCGACTTTGCTCGTTTTACGTTGCAATAAATAGATTTGTCTTGGAGAAGGCTCAGGTAGGGCTTGAACACCTTCCACGCCACCACGAGATTGCATACTCATATCAATCCCCCACTCCTTCATAAACGCAGGAATGTTGGTAGACGTAGATTGTTTACCGTGTGATAAAAACTCACTCACGTCAAAGCCGATACCGCCAGCGCCCATTACGGCTACTTTGTTGCCTACGGGCTTTTTGTGTTTAAGCACATCAATGTAACTAAGCACCTTCGAATGCTCAATGCCTTCAATATCGGGCACTCTAGGCTTGATACCTGTCGCTAAAATCACTTCATCAAAGCCAGCTTTGTGTAAATCATCTGCGCTGACTCGAGTATTTAATTGTACATCGACGCCCAATAAAGCAAGCTGTACCCCAAAGTAACGAATAGTTTCATAAAACTCTTCTTTACCGGGTACCTGTTTAGCAATATTAAATTGTCCGCCAATTTCACTGTCGGCATCAAATAAAGTGACTTTGTGACCACGTTCGGCAAGTGTTTTGGCTGATGCTAAACCAGCAGGACCAGCGCCCACTACCGCAACGTTTTTGATAATAGCAGCAGGCTCTATATTCAGTTCAGTTTCGTGACATGCGCGAGGATTAACCAAGCAACTCGTCATTTTTCCATCAAACACATGGTCTAAACAGGCCTGATTACAGCCAATACATGTATTAATTTGACTGGCTTTATTCATCTTTGCTTTGCGCACAAAATCAGCATCGGCCAAAAATGGGCGCGCCATAGAGACCATATCAGCATCGCCGCGCGCCAAAACTTCTTCAGCAACTTCAGGCGTATTGATACGATTAGACGTAATAAGAGGAATGTTCAACGCTTCTTTAAATTTAGCGGTTACCCACGTAAAAGCAGCGCGAGGTACTTTTGTTGCAATGGTAGGAATTCGTGCTTCGTGCCAACCTATGCCGGTATTGATAATACTTGCGCCGGCACTTTCAATCGCTAAACCAAGTTCAACTACCTCTTCAAAACTAGAACCACCTTCAACCAAATCGAGCATCGATAAGCGATAAATAATAATAAACTCATCACCTACCGCTTCACGTACTTTGCGCACAACTTCAATTGGCAGTTTGATACGGTTTTTGTATTCACCGCCCCACTCGTCTGTTCGTTTATTGGTTCGCGTCGCAATAAATTGATTCAGAAAGTAGCCCTCTGAGCCCATTATTTCAACGCCATCATAACCCGCTCTTTGCGCCTGCAATGCTGTAAAGACAAAATCTTCAATTTGCTTTTGAATACCAGCTTCATCAAGTGCTTTAGGCTTAAAGGGATTAATTGGCGCTTGCACAGCAGACGGGGCGACTAAATCTTTAGAATACGCATAACGACCGGTATGCAAAATCTGCATACAGATTTTACCGCCTTCATTATGAACAGCTTGAGTAACTTGCTGGTGGTTTATAACCGCTTCGTCACTATCAAGACGCTTGGTTACCGCGTGGGTAGCCCCTTCATCATTTGGGCCAATACCGCCGGTAACAATAAGCCCAACGCCACCGCGAGCGCGCTCAGCAAAAAAAGCGGCCATACGCTCATGACCATTGGGTAGCTCTTCAAGGCCAGTGTGCATCGACCCCATTATGATACGGTTTTTAAGCTGGGTAAATCCTAAATCGAGAGGGCGAAAAATATGAGGGTACGGTGAATTATCTGATGTTTGCTCATGTGCTACAGAACTATCAAGCATGTTTACATCCTTCTAGGAAAAAGTAATCGTGGGATATGTCTAGCAGTTTTAGTCGACTATGTTTTGCGGGACATTTTGACGTAAATCTAGCCAAATTTTACCACTGTCTACACCATATTTGCGAACGACGCCAACTACTCGGTCTGGTTGACCCGAATCAAGTACTTCTAAAAGCTCTTTGTAGTAGTTATTGGCAACTTCGCGGGCACTTTCGTGATCAAAGAAGAAACCACCAATCCGTGCATACATGGTTTTAAAACCGTTCATCATAAGCACATAGACAGGGTTATTTGAGGCAAAAGCAAGATCATGATGCATCTGATAATCATGATGAGCAAAGGCTTGACTCTCTTGCTTTACGTTTTTATACCGTTCAATAATTTCACGACTTTTTTCAGGGTTTTGACGAAACGCGGCTCTGATAAATACCGCGCTTAAATTAGTTCGCGCAGATAAAAGGTTATCGATTAGTTGAGGTTGTCCGTCTTGATCTAAACGCGCCAGGGTCTCAAGAATATTGAGACCGCATGTTTCCCAATAGTTGTTTACCTTGGTTGGTTTGCCATGTTGAATAGTTAACCAGCCATCACGCGCTAGACGTTGTAATACTTCGCGTAAAGTGGTTCGGGTTACACCAATAAGTTCTGATAACTCTCGCTCAGCGGGAAGAATCGTACCAGGTTCAAAGCGACCGCTCCAAATGGACTCCACAATATACTCTTCAGCAAAACCTGCTGGACTTTGAGACTTATAAATCATCTGCTTACTAACATTGTTAATTATTTATTAACTGATTGTACCAGATGCTAACAACAAAAAAAGCTTTATGTTTGTTTCATCAGTCTTAAACGGTACAATACGAAAATCGATTCGAAAAACTCGTTCAATAACTATTCGGAAGTGCCCAAAGCATGCAATTTCTTTATCAATTTAGTCTTCAACGTAAATCGTGGTTATTATTAGCATTGTCAGCGTTTGGCTTGTTGGCTGCCGCCCTATATTTTCAGCACATTATGGATTTACAGCCTTGCGTAAAGTGTATTATTCAGCGCACGGCAGTTATCGGCGTACTTTTTGCAGCCTTATTACCCATCATTTACATGCATCGTTACACAAGATTAGCCGCATACGCCATTTGGGCATATAGCGCATTTCAAGGATTAATGTCATCGCGCGAGCATCTTGAGGTTATTTTTGCTAGCAACCCATTTTTGAACGTTTGCGATATTGTTCCAAACTTTCCGAGTTTTCTGCCACTACACGAATGGATACCCGCTATTTTTGGGGCACGAGGTGAATGTAATGATAATTCGTGGCAATTTTTAAATATGGGAATGGCAAGTTGGATGCAAATACTGTTTATTGCTTATTTGGTGGCGCTTATACTTGTCATCGCATCTAGCTTGTATGCTAAATTACAGCAGCGAAACAAGTGAGCTAAGTCCTGGTACCCTAATCGATTTCATCTAAGGGCCAAGTGACGATGTAGTCTTCAAAGTCACTTAAATCAACGTTTGCCTCATTAACAACTTGGTTTCTTACCGATACGCCAAGTTGATGCATTTTAGTCTTTTTCCCTTTATTTAATAAAGGGTGCCAATGCGCTAAACCTTTGCCTTCTTGCAAACGACGATAGCTACATGAGGGGGGCATAAAAAACACATCTGCAATATTGTCTTTTGTTAATGTAACGCAATCGGGCACTAACTCGCCGCGCTTAGTATATTGCGTGCAAGCACATGTTTTATCATTTAATAAATAACACCCTATATTGGTGTATAAGATTTCTTCGTCGTCATTAATGTGGTCGGTTGGCGAGAATGAGTCGGGCGCATCGTCATCTTCAATAAACTTATGTAAACAGCATCTAGCACAACCATCACAAATCGCTTCCCACTCTGTGCGGTCCATTTGTTCTAGGGTTTTATGACGCCAATATTCACTAGCAATTAGCGCTCTCGTGTAAGGACTTGATGACTTTGGTTTACTCACTCTTTATCCCTTTTGCGCTTTTGTTTGTTGCTTTCTTTGCTGCTTTCCTTGCTGCTCTATGTGCTCTTTAAGCAAATTTCCCTGGTGCGGAGGCATTTGTAGATAAAATCCGTCTTTTTGCATCTTTTCAACAAAGTTGACTTTGTCGATTGTCGCTATCGTATCGTGTTTTTCAATAGCAAGTAACATGACAAACTGAGGCGAACCAAACTGAGTTAAAAGCGCTTGAGGCACTTTTGAAAAGTCATCACGCTTTTCTACGTACAAATAGGTGTCTGCACGTTTAGGTGACTTATAAACTGCGCTTAATTTCATGATGTTCCGCTATTAATGTGAAAAGACGGCTATCGCGCTGTAAACTTTCAGCTATTATGGTAGCGCGCCAACCATTAATTAAATCAGGCCTTAAACCCTGCACCTCAAGCTCATCAAAATCAAACCAACACCATTTCAAAAGCATGTTCATTTGTTTTTTACTAGCGAGTACCGCTTCTGGCAGCTCATATTTAAGCGCTTTAGATTCAATTTCAGCTTTAATTGCCGCTAAGCAGGCTTTGTAGCCAGAAAACTCAACAAGTCTCTGGACTCTAGGCGGATAGTCAGCATCACTCATAGCATTTGCCTGTTCACACATCGCTAACAGAGCATCGCCATATAACTTTGCTTGTCGTGAATACAAATTGTGACAGTCAAACAATGCTTGCTTATTAGTGGGTAATTTTAAGGCTATTTCAAAAATAGCGGCTTCTTTAATGACAAAATTAACTGATTTATTTTGTGTTCTAGCTAGCTCTAATCGCCATCTTGAAATAAGTTGCAAGGCCGCAAGGTTTTTACCTCGAAGCTTCCAATTGTTTTTAATATTGTGATACGCCAAATGTGCTGGAAACAGCGTCGACTTTTTGAGGCCTAACTGAGCAATTTCGTCGTATACCCATGACAGTTTATCCGCGTTTACAATTTGCTCGTGTATGTTTTCATATAAAGCCATTAAATGCGTAACATCAGCACTAGCGTATTCACACTGCGCCTGACTTAGGGGGCGTTGCATCCAATCAGTTCGCGACTCGCCCTTATCGACTTGTACACTAAAAAGCTGTTCGACTAGATTTGCATAACCGATCGACACGCCTAAATCCAGTAAGCCGGCAGCAAACTGAGTGTCAAATATCGGCGCTGGGATAAGGCCCAAATGATGCCACAACGCTTCTAAATCTTCAGAGCACGAATGTGCGACTTTAATAATGCTGGTATCGGTCAAAATGTCCGAAAATGCAGATAAATCTTTAATCGCGACTGGATCAATTAAGGCCACCTGTTCACAATCAAAAACTTGTATTAGCCCTAAATTGGGCGTGAGTGTTTGAGTTCGCACAAATTCAGTGTCAATGGCAATGACACTAAGTGTTTAATAATGCTCGCACAACCTGCCTAGCGCCTGTTGTGAGTCGATATATTGATAGTCGTAAACTTTATTATATGGATGCAAGAGTTTCTAATTTTTTGTATTTCTAAATAGGAAATGAGCGATTATTTGTCACGTAATTCACGACGCAAAATTTTACCCACGTTTGTCTTAGGTAAGTCGTCTGTAAACTTAATTATTTTAGGGACTTTATATCCCGTTAACAATGATTTGCAATGCTTTATCACGTCTTCTTCGCTTAAGTTAGGGTCTTTTTTCACCACGAATAATTTAACGACCTCGCCAGAGACTTCATGCTCAACGCCCACCGCTGCCGCCTCAAGCACGCCTTCGTGCATTGCCGCGACCTCTTCTATTTCATTCGGAAATACATTAAAGCCAGATACCAATATCATGTCTTTTTTACGATCGACAATATACAAAAAGCCTTTTTCATCAATTTTGGCTATATCGCCAGTTGCTAACCAACCGTCCTTTAACACTTCGGCAGTTGCATCTTCGCGGTTTAGATACCCAACCATCACTTGTGGGCCTTTTACGTAGAGTTCTCCAGCTTCGCCCGCGGGTACTTCATCACCATTATCGTCGAGAAGTCTGACATCCGTCGACGGAACGGGCACACCAATAGACCCTTTATATTCGGTCATACTAAGTGGATTAACGGTCACAATAGGTGAGCATTCAGTTAAGCCGTAACCCTCTACTAAAAGCTTTCCAGTGACTTTTTGCCATTTTTCAGCGACAGGTTGTTGCACTGCCATACCGCCGCCTAGGCCAAATCGAAAATCACTAAAATCAAGCTCGTCAAAGCCTGGGGTATTTAATAAACCATTAAAAAGGGTATTCACACCCGTGATCACATTTATTGGATACTTTTTTAGCTCTGCGACAAACGCTGGCATATCGCGTGGATTTGTAATTAATAAATTAGGGCTACCAAATTTAAAGAAAGTAAGGCAATTAGCCGTCAAGGCAAATATATGATAAAGCGGTAAAGCAGTAACCACCATGTCTTTAGACTGCAAAGCCGCCTCTAAATTTCCTGACACTTGCTCAAGGTTGGCAACCATATTTCGATGACTTAGCATGGCACCTTTTGACACACCTGTCGTACCACCGGTGTATTGTAAAAACGCTAAATCGCTACCGTTCAACTGCGGCCGATTATAAGCGTGCTTCGCGCCTTCTTTAAGCACATCTAAAAAACCAACTGTGTCTTTTAAAGTGTGAGCAGGCACCATTTTCTTCACATGTTTCACGGCAAAGTTAACGAGCCATTTTTTAGGCGCAGGTAACATATCTGCGATACGCGTTAACACCACGTTCTTCACGGGGGTTTCAGCAATTACTTTATCAAGCGTTTCTGCAAAGTTCTCTAAAATAACTATCGTTTTAACACTTGCATCGTTTAGCTGATGCTTGAGTTCGCGTGGCGTGTAAAGAGGATTGACATTCACCACCGTTAATCCGGCTCTTAACACGCCAAATAACGCAATTGGATACTGTAATAAATTTGGCATCATAATGGCAACGCTGTCACCTTTATTTAAGCCAGACTGCTGCAAGTACGATGCAAATTGTTCACTAAGTGTATCTAAATCATCAAAGCTGAGTTGGTGCCCCATATTAATAAATGCGACATTATCGCGATATTTCTCTACCGCAGCTTCATACACTTCAATAAGTGAAGGCAATGCATCTGGGTTGATTTCGCTGGCAACAGCTTCGTCGTATTGAGATAACCAAATTTTTTCCACGCAGTATTCCTAAAACAGCTTATTATTCTAAAGTAGTAATAGTAAATGACCTGTCATAAAATTGAAACATTGTTTTTCTTGTTGATATCGACCTTAATTGTCGAGAATATCGCTAATAAATCGATTGATACAAGATGCCACATCTTCAACTGCCGACATATGAACGTGGTGGCCGCCATCAAAGGTCACAATGTCAACCTTGTTAAAGCCGCTTTGTCTTAGGCTTATTGCGTCTTTAACTTTCGAAAAACCTCGCGAGCCTAAAATAACGATACGTCTACATTTAATACTCTCAAGAATATTAAGCGCTTGATTTTCGGTAAATCTGAAAGACGACTTAGTTCGCAAACGTTTATCAGTTCGCCACATTAACCTGCTGGTAGAAACAACATTTCTAGATAAAATCTGCTGCGCCTCTTGCTCATTTAAATCGCTAACTGCACACCTAGCGGCTATAAGCTGCTGCATACTTTTAGGATGTTTAATCGCTTTTGTTGCTTTTTCTCTGCTCTCAAAGCAGGCTTGAATTTGCGTGGCAGTACTTGTTTCAAGTTCACTCAAAGGCCCACATGATTCGATGGCAACAAAACCGCATAATGCTGACGGTGCTGTTGCGGCATAAATGCTGCAAACGATCCCCCCCAAAGAATGACCAACTATAAAGACTTTTGTTAAGTTTAAGTGCTTAACGACTTGGCTTAAATCATAAGCATAATCCACAAGATGATAATGCGCATCTTCACTGCGATGTTGCGAGCGACCGTGACCCGCCATATCGATGGCCAGGCACTGGTATTTTTCAAGTTTGGGAATAAGACCCGCGAAGCTATTAGCATTATCTAAATAACCGTGTAAAAAGATAAGCACGGGCTCTTCTGGTCTGATTGTTTCGACATTGCTAAGAGCAGCTAGTTGAATGTGAGGTAGGCTAATGTCGATATTCTGTAGCATAAGTTGATGTTACTTTAATTGTAAAAAGCGACGACTAAGCAAATAAGTCAACGCCCATTAAACGACTTATCTCTTCTTTTTTGTTGCTTATATCTAGACTGGTGTAAGCTTGCAGTCCGTTTTTGACTGAAAAAGAAACGTTGTCCATCTTTGCAAACTCGTTGTTACGCACAAATACATCTTGCGCTTTGTCATGCGTTTCTTGGTTACCCCGTCTAACAAAATCACCTTCGATGGGCGCAGCCGTTTTTTCGCCGTTCATTGGCTGGCCAAGGGCTGTGTTGTTTACCTTATCGCTTTGCTTGTTGACAAAAATCGACTGAGTAATTGAAGTGCTTGATTGCATGTTGTTGGCGCCTAGCTCTTATTCTTCGCTCGTTTTATTGTTTATGCGGTAGTTTTTGCCACGTCACGGTATCGCGGACATATACTGGTTTAATATCTTGCGCTTTTACGCTTTTATTATTGGCTAACTCTGCTAACGCGAGCGGAATCATATATTTTGCATTCGGATAGTTTACGTAATTTTGCTTATTTTGCAATTTATGCTCGGGTGCGTCGTGGTCGCTTTCACCAGGCACACTCATTATTTCAGTAAAAACGTCAGCGTAAGTGACAAACCCTGTACCCGCATATCCGAACGATTGATGCGTGTTCTGAACATTATCAATGAGTGCTTTTGCTTTTTCAGGAAGCAAAACAGACTCTTCAATCTGCTCTTTAGCGATACCTTCGATGATTTTATATACACTACAATAGACTTCCTGCATTCTTGCATCGATTAAAACAGCGGTACTTTGAAGACCGTTTACCGCAAAGTTTTGTTGCGCCATTGCGGCTAAGGTGGATATTTGCAGCACGGGTAAGTCTGCACCTAATGCAAGCCCTTGAACTGTACTTGCGGCAATGCGTACACCGGTAAAACTGCCGGGGCCTCGACCGTATGCAAGGGCATCTAAGTCATCAATATCAAGATTATTACGTGACATGATTTTATCTATCATAGGTAAAAGCTGCTGACTATGCGCTTGTGGACATATTTCAAAAATGCTGTCTATGCAACTATCGCTATCGGCTTCACTATTGGCATTATCTTGAAAAGCGCCTTGTGCGTTATATAAAGCCACAGAACATGCTTCTGTTGCGGTATCAATCGCCAATATTTTCATTCTTGCATCTCGTTAGTGTTTGTTTTAGTAAACATGCCATTCGTGATTTCAGACGCGTTTGCATCCAAAGCACACAACTTTTAAAGCGAGTAAAGTACGTCTAAACGCTATCTTGCACCACGTAGCTCTACGTAATCTCGTCATGAATGGATGTCAGAAACTGTGTTACCTGTTTTAAATCTCTGGTTTTTCGCATATCGGGCAAACTGGATAAAAACGTACTTGCATAGGCTTTTGTGACTAAACGATTATCACATATGACCAATACACCCCTATCTTCAAAGTCTCGTATTAGCCTACCCGCCCCTTGCTTTAATGCAATAACGGCTTGTGGAATTTGAATATCAAAAAAAGCTGAGCCGCCCTGCTTTTGACAATCATCTAAGCGGGCTTTTAATAAAGGGTCATCAGGAGAAGCAAAGGGCAACTTATCAATCATGACACAAAGTAAGTCATCCCCTTTTACATCGACACCTTCCCAAAACGCGCCGGTTGCGAACAATATACTGGTAGGGTCTGCCAAATAACCTTCTAAAATGGCATTCTTTGAACTTTCGCCCTGAACAAAAATGGTTTGATTGATTTCTTCTCTTACCATTGACGCAACTTCTCGCATCATATAGTGACTAGTAAACAAGATAAAACTGCGTCCTTTTGCTGCAGAAATAAGCGCAAGAGACGTATCCACGAGGGCTTGTTTCATTTTTGGACTGCTGGGCTCAGGTAAGTAACGCGGCACGCACAGCATGGCTTGTTTTTGATAATCAAAAGGGCTATCTAAGCATAGGGTATCGGCATCATGCAGACCCATTAATCGTTGAAAGTGTGCAAATTCCCCGTCAATTGCCAGAGTTGCCGATGTAAACACCCAGCTAGCGTCTCGAGAATTCATTACTCTAGAAAAGTGATCGGCAATACTTAATGGCGTGAGATGCAAATTTACGTGATACCGAGACGTTTCAAACCAAAGGCTCACATCTTTATGATCGGTTTTAGTAAAATTGATAAGGCGATCGCCGCACTCTTCTATTTTTTCAAGCAGTTTATCCACATCAGTATCTCGCCCCTCATGCAGTTTACCCGCCTCTACTACCTGACTAATTTGGGATAACAAGCGCTGAATATTATCAGCTACAGGTACTCTTTTAAGTGCATGCAGCCAATTCCCACGTTCATTATCGCTACCAAACTGCATGCGTAAATCACTGATGGTATAACGACATTTTTCGGCAAATTCAGACAACTGTTTTGCATCTTTTAATGTGACTTTTTGCAAATTAATCAAGTCTTTTAAGAGATCATTTACTTGCCGAGTAGAAAAGTTCTCGCCAAAATACTCACTGGCAATGTCTGGTACTAAATGGGCTTCATCAAAAATAATGCTATCCGCCGCAGGAATAAGCTCTCCAAAGCCCTGCTCTTTGAGCGCTAAGTCGGCAAAAAATAGATGATGATTAACAATAACCACATCGGCAAGCATTGCTTTTTGCCGTGCTTTTACCAAAAAACAGTCTTCGTAATAGGAGCAATCTTTGCCTAAACAATTATCTATTGTTGAGGTAACTAAAGGCAATACACGTGCATCTTCCTTAAGGGTCTTTAGCTCACTCATGTCACCACTTTGAGTACCTACCGACCATTTTTGCACCATTTTAAATTCTTGTAAGGTGTCTTTTTCAAGTCCTCGCTCAGACACTTCGTTGATTTTGCTACGGTGTAAGCACAAATAATTACTGCGCCCTTTTAAAAGCGCTGTCGACTTTTGTTTATTGATGAGCTTTTTAACGAGCGGTAAATCACGGCTGTAGAGCTGTTCTTGTAGGTTTTTAGTACCGGTCGATACAATTACTTTTTGATCTGACTGCATCGCAGGAACCAAATAAGCGAAGGTTTTACCCGTACCTGTGCCGGCTTCGGCTACTAAGGCGTTTTTATTGTGGAGTGTTTTTTCAATAGCAACTGACAAGTCAAGCTGCTGCTGACGAATTTTATACCCTTGTAAAACGCCGGCCAAAGGGCCATCGTCAGCAAAAAACGCGGTAACTTTGTTCATCAATATTTTACAACGCTGAACATATTACCTAAAGAGAACTTTTTCTTGTTTAAACCAATAAACACAAAAGGCAAGTAAACCACCCGCTAGTATTACCGATGAGCCAAATATACCAATAAGCTGCATGTAATCCATTGTGCCCTTAACAAGTTCCTTAATCGCCAAAGCAACGTTTGCTAATGGTATCCATGCCCACATACCCTTGAGCTCTACGCCAGGAATAAGCGTCACGATAACGGGCAAAAACATAACAATCATCAGTGGACTCATATATCCCTGGGCTTCTTTAAAAGAACGAGCATAAATCGACAGCGCTAACAAAAGTGAAGCGAATGTGGCAACAACGGGCACCAGCATCAAAAATACCAATAAGAAGTCAAAAGCATCAATGGCTTGTATAAATTCAACAATGTTACCCATGGGAAAGTTTAAACTGATCACCAAGGCCCAAACCGCCATACTCAGCACGGTAACAAGCGCAGTGGTCACCCCAGCAGCAGAAATAGTTAAAAACTTAGCCAAAACAATATTATGACGTTCAACAGGGGTTAGGAGCAGAGTTTCAAGCGTCCCTCTTTCTTTTTCACCTGCGCCAATATCTGCTGCAGGCAACATGGCACCTTGTAGACACAAAATAAACATAAAATAAGGAATTAAGCCGCCGAAATTTGCACCGGCTTGTTCGCGATCGTCCGCTAAATTAACCTTTTCGATGACAATAGGATTGAGCATCGCCTTTTGGATGTCTTCATCAACACCAAGACTGGCAAAAGCCGCACGCTGATTAGCGTCTTCTATATCGTCAGTCACATCTCGTATTCGTCCCGTTACGCTATTTAATTGCGCATCGTTTAAGATCACATTTAGGGTAATTTGCCCTGCTTGTAATACTTTTGCGCTAAAATTACTCGGGATTTCTAATACAAAGTCTAACTCACCGCTGTCAATTGCGGCTTCGGCAGTGTCTCTGTCATTTACTGGCGTATCTAGTTCTTTCAGCGAGAGCCCATCTTCGGCCACCAGCAAATTTACTAAATCAGGTGCATATTGGTCGCCAATAACAGCAAAGTGCAGTGTTTTTGTTTGTGATTCTTCGACCGCTTGAAGCGTGAAGTAAAACACACCGCCAAAAATGAGTGGAAATATTAGCAGTGGCAATGCGATCATGAAAAACATCGTTTTTCGATCGCGTAATAATTCTAAAATCTCTTTTTTAAATATTAAGAACATTACGCTTGGCTCCTATGCAATGTTTTCATAAACGCTTCATGCAAGTTGTTGGGTGATAAGGCAACAAACTCGTCTAAACTGCCATCAAAGCTGGTTAAGCCATGGTCAATTACGCTGATATGGTCGCACAGTTCGGTTACTTCATCTAAATGATGCGTTGAAAAAATGACAGGGACGCCTTTTGCCTTTAGGCTACGTATAAAATCAATAACCGTTTTGGCAGACATGATGTCGAGCCCCGTTGTCGGTTCATCCAACACAACGACTTCAGGATTGTGAATAACGGCTCTTGCAATTGATGTTTTTTGCTTCATACCAGTAGAAAAAGTTTCGCTTCTTCTATCTAAAAACGAGTGCATATCGAGTTGTTCAGCGATTTGTTCAAGACTTGTTTGAATAGCGCTCTCAGACATACCGTTTAAACGGCCAAAATACACAATATTTTCTCTACCAGTTAAACGACCATACAAGCCTGTTGAGCCCGATAAAAAACCAATTTTTTGACGGGCTTTTACCGGCGATTTAATCACATCAACATCACCAATGGTAATGCTGCCACTGTCGGGTTGAAGCGCGGTAGACAATAATCGTAATGTCGTCGTTTTACCCGCCCCATTTGGACCCAACAAGCCCAAAACTTGTCCTTGCTCGCAGCGTAAGTCAACTTGTTTCACTGAATGAAAAAAACGCCCCTCAAGGCGAGGATCTTTTTTATCCTGCTCGCTCAGTTTTTTAGGATTTTCTACTTTAAACTTTTTTGCAAGTTGCTTAATCTCAATCATTGATTAATTCCAGTCATTTGGCGCATTTTTGTCGCGCTGAGAGCCGTATAGTTGTGCTTGTTATGAGCTTAAGCAACATTTCAAAAATCTGCCAAAAATCTGCATTAACGAGCGCACCTAAATAACGGTTTTTATTGATATTTTGTTATTGTATGCTCCAATAGTAAGTGATGCCAATAAATATTGCGAGAAGTTAACAATAAAACTATCCTAAGAAACTGTTTCTAAGTGTGTCAAATTGCTGTTTTTTGCTTGTTTGCGTCAAAAGAAGAGAACATAATATCTCTGACAGTTAACACAACACTTGATAACCAGTTAAATAATAATAGTTAATCACAGCTAGCCATACTTGTACTTAAGGGGCATTCATGTCAGACGAAAACCAAGATAATATATACGAGCCACCAAACAATAACCGCCAACCAGAATTACGTGTTACAAACCCCATTCAAGCGGCGAGTGAAATATTTTATAAGCCTAAGGATGTGTTTGATGCACTAGCGGTAAGAGATAATTGGTCGTGGATACCATTTATTCTACTCATGGTTATTTTGTTTATACCACCTTATTTGTATTTTGGCGTGGTCGATTTTGACTGGTATATCAATACTGCTATTGCTCCGACTTTAGAGGACATGGCCCCTGCACAACAAGAAAGTATGCTTTCTTTTTACACACCTAACCAAATGCAGTTAACGGTCGGCATTTCAATTATTGTGTCTGGCATTATTATGAGTGCAATTGTCGCTTTTTATTACGCAATGACGACCAAAAATGACCCGAAAAGTGTGCAAGGCTTTACTGATTGGTATGGCGCGATGTGGTGGATGACTATGCCTGGCATAATAAACGCATTGATTGCCTTGGTTTTACTGACCTTTCAAAGTTCAGGCGCTGAGATTAATATTGCTATTACCAACCCACTTTCTTTAGCCTATATTTTAGGCGTCGAAATGAGTTCAGATTGGTTTGGATTATTGACGACTTTAAGGCTTGACACTATATGGATGATTTATATCGGTGTCGTTTGCTTACAATCGTGGACTAACTTTAGTCGCAACAAAGCAATTTTAATTGCCAGCATTCCAACCATAGTCATTCTTTTAATAATGTTTGCGGTAGCGGCTTTCTAACAAATTTAAAATACGCTTAATGTGAAAGCTGATGGTAATGCCATCACTAAAACCACAAGCAACACAAAGCGCCAATCTTAGTTAAGACTGGCGCTTTTTTATTGTCAGTGGCATAAAATATTGAGCGTTGCTGTAAAATGCTGTGTTTTGTTCAAATACAGACCAATTTGGAATACCAAGAATCGGAATAGGCGAAAAAGGTTTTTGTTCCTCTAGGACATTGCCTGTTGTGAGCGCTGCGTGAAGTATGCTATCAATTGCGCTGTAGCGCTTCTCGTAAGCAGTTTTGGTTTTTTGCTTAAGTTGAATGTCTTGTAATAATTGACTTTCAACGTTTATGACGAGGGCTTTTGCCGTTAAGCCAATAAAGGGTTGCATTAACATTTCCCACATTGCGTGGCCAAATATAACGGCTTGAATGTCATGGTGCCAGCTGCCACGTTGTTTAACAAAAACCTCTTGCCATTGATGCTGACGAAGCGAAGTAGAAAAATCGTTTTGGTCGGTCAGAATAAGCAAACCACATTCGTCAAAGTGTGTGATTTTGTCTCGTAGTTTGCTTCTTTTTTTTACACCATGTTGCGCTATTTCATGTTGATGCAATTGATTAAGTAGAGATTTAGTTTGCGGGAATTGTTGCCAAATTACACCGTTAAAAAAGTCGTGATAGTTAGCTCTTGTGGGTATTTTCTTATCTTCAAATATTATTTGCTCGTAATATCGGCTATCGTCTTGATAATGTGATTGATTTGTAAATGTAAACGATTTTGCCACTGATTGAGTTGAGCGAGCAGAAAAAGATAAACTGTTTAATAAATGCGCACCTAAACACAAACCTAAATTTTGTACTTCAGAAAAACTTGTCAAGTCTAAGCGAACAGCAAGCTCGTGACATAGTTCTTTAAATGGGGCTTGCGAAGAAATTGCTGAAGGAAAGTCTACATTGTTAACGAATGCCTGAGCTTGTGTCATATTATGTAAATCGCTTATACTTAAGGTCTTGATGCTAACTTACAAGCGTATAAGAAAAACTGCATTGCAGAAAGCCCTTATACACACCAAATAGCATCTTCCATAACTTTTATTAGGATATAACAATGAATAAAAAAGCACTAATAATCGCGTCTGCAATACTAGGCGTTTCGGCATGTAGCGAAGCGCCACCACCGCCGCCACCTACTGCTACTAACTTTGATCAAGTTTATGCAAGTGTAAGCAGCGACGAGCTAAAGCAACACATTAAAACCTTAGCCTCAGATGAATTCGCAGGTCGCGAACCTACGACTGTTGGCGAAGAACTTACTCTTGAATATTTAACAAAAGAGCTTTCGGCCGTGGGATTTACACCTGGTAATGGCGATAGCTTTTTACAACAAGTAGATCTGATACAAATAACAGCTGAACCAGACATGACGCTGAGCATGGGTGAACAAAGCCTAGTGTACAAAGAAGGCATGGTTGCAGGATCAAAGCGCGAAGTAGCTGAAATAAATCTAGAAGATTCAGACGTCGTTTTTTTAGGTTACGGTGTAAATGCCCCAGAATATGACTGGAATGACTATGCTGATGTTGACGTAAGCGGCAAAACGGTCATTGTCTTGGTAAATGACCCTGGTTTTTCTAAGCCTGAAGGAGACGCATTTCAGGGCAAAACCATGACTTATTATGGCCGTTGGAGTTACAAGTATGAAGAAGCAAGCAGACAAGGTGCTGAGGCTATCTTTATAGTTCACGAGTCAGCGCCGGCCTCGTATGGTTGGTCGGTTGTTGCTAATAGCTGGAGTGGTCCACAGTATGGGTTAGTGAGCCCTGATGGCGGTGCTGGTAGGGTTGCCGTTGAGGGATGGTTATCACTTGATGCCGCTAAAAAAGTATTTGCCGATGCAGGTCTTGATTTTGAGCAAGAAAAGTTAAAAGCACAAGAAGGGCCGTATCAGCAGTCGCTTGAGAACGTGAAAGCCTCTATCACAGTTAAAAACACGATCAAGAAGTCTAAAAGTTACAATGTGTTTGCTACCCTACCTGGTTCGCAAACGCCCGATGAACATATCATTTATACCGCTCATTGGGATCACTTAGGCACCGACACTAGCAGAGAAGGCGACCAGATTTATAATGGCGCACACGATAATGCAACGGGCACAGCTGCCGTGTTATCGATGGCAAAAGCATTTGCTTCACTTGATGTTGCGCCAAAACGTTCGGTGAGCATGTTAATTGTAACCGCAGAAGAACAAGGCCTACTAGGTTCAAAATATTATGCTGAAAACCCTGTAATTGCACTTGATAAGACGGTTGCGAACATCAACCTCGATGCAATGAACATTTTGGGTCAAACAAAAGATGTTGCCGTGGTAGGCAAAGGAAAATCAGAATTAGAAAAGTACTTAACTGTCGCAGCCGAAAAACAAGGCAGAGTGTTAGTTGAAGAAGACCGCCCAGCTGCTGGATTGTATTATCGCTCAGACCATTTCAGCTTTGCCAAATTAGGTGTACCGGCATTGTATGCAAAGGGAGGCACTCAGCCAATTGATGAAAGAACAGCTAGCTATCGCCAGCGAATGAATTTGATTGCCCGAGGGTGTTATCACCAACCATGTGACCAATATCGCGAAAATTGGAACGTCATGGGCATCGTTGAAGACACGCAACTGCTGTTTGATGTCGGTTATCAATTAAGCAACACTGATACTTGGCCGCAGTGGAGTGCAACGAGCGAATTTCAGCGTCCTTAAGCGTTAACAACAATAATTGCGACGCAGTCGCGTTAAACGAATAAAACCGCCAAGTGATAAGCTGGCGGTTTTTTTACTGCATTAAACAAATAAAGTCTTGCATTTTTCTGGTATCATGGCAAATTCACCCATTGGTGAGATGATGATTAAAAACGCCACTGATAATAACAACAAACAGTGCCCTATGGCTTATGCCTAATTGCAAATCGTTAAGCGTGATTAAAAATGCACGCTTACGCTAAAACCTTGCTTTTTTTACATCTACGACAGAAATCATAAACATTCTCTTTGAACGAATAACAGAGGCAAGCCTTTTTATGTGTGGTATTTTCGGTATCTTGGATATCAAATCAGATGCAAGCGAGTTAAGAACTCAGGCGCTAGAACTTTCAAAATTATTACGTCACCGTGGACCTGATTGGTCGGGCATATGGCATGACGAGCGTGCTATTTTATGTCATGAGCGCTTAGCGATTGTCGATGTAGATACTGGCGCACAACCTCTTATTAGCAATAATGGTGAGCAAATCCTCGCAGTCAATGGCGAAATTTATAATCACAAAGAATTAGCCGCCTCAGAAACGCCTGATTATGAGTTTGCCACTCGCTCTGATTGCGAAGTTATTTTGCCGCTATTTCAAAAATATGGCGCTACCTTTGTCGATAAGCTAGAAGGCATGTTTGCATTTATTTTGTACGACAAAAATACGGGCGACTACCTTGTTGCTCGTGATCACGTTGGCATTATTCCTCTATACACAGGCTTTGATGAGTTTGGTAATTTTTACGTCGCTTCTGAAATGAAGTCTCTTGTGCCAGTGTGTAAAACCGTTCAAGAGTTTCCTCCTGGCCACTATATGCTTAATGGCAATCTTGTTAAGTACTATCAACGAGATTGGATGGACTACGAAAACGTTAAAGATAACACGACTAACTTAGCTGATTTAAAAGAAGCTTTCGAAAAAGCCGTTAAATCGCATTTAATGTCTGACGTGCCTTATGCCGTTTTACTATCAGGTGGTCTTGATTCTTCACTGGTTTCGGCTGTTGCTGCACGTTATGTAGCAAAACGCGTTGAAGATGGCGACCAAAGTGATGCATGGTGGCCTCGTTTACATAGCTTTGCCGTAGGACTTGAAGGCGCGCCTGATTTAATTGCGGCTAAAAAAGTTGCCGACATGATAGGTACAGTCCATCATGAAATTCACTTCACCATTAAATATGGCTTTGATGCTATTCGAGACGTGATTTATCATCTTGAAACCTTTGATACAACGACCATTAGAGCCGCCACTCCGATGTATTTGATGACCCGGAAAATTAAAGCCATGGGCATCAAAATGGTGCTGTCGGGTGAAGGTTCAGATGAAATATTTGGTGGTTATTTATATTTCCACAAAGCGCCAAATGCAAAAGAGTTACACGAAGAAACCGTGCGTAAATTAGACCGTTTACATATGTTTGATTGTGCTCGCGCAAACAAAGCGACATCAGCTTGGGGTGTCGAAGCCCGTGTACCGTTTTTAGATAAGAACTTTACTGACGTCGCCATGCGCTTAAATCCACAAGATAAAATGTGCATAGATGGCCGTATGGAAAAGTGGATATTGCGTAAAGCGTTTGATGACGAAACCTATTTGCCTGCCGAAGTCTTATGGCGTCAAAAAGAGCAATTCGGCGATGGTGTTGGGTATTCTTGGATAGACTCTATTAGGGACTATGTCGATACTCAAGTGAGCGAGCAGCAGCTAAACACGGCTGAATTTAGATTCCCAATCAACACCCCAGATACAAAAGAAGGTTATTACTACCGCACCGTATTTGAGCAGTTTTTCCCGCAAGAAAGCGCAGCCAAATGCGTACCCGGCGGTAAATCTATAGCTTGTAGCACGGTTGAAGCGCTTGAATGGGATGAGAGCTTTAAAGCGATGGCAGACCCATCTGGGCGCTCGATGAAATCTGTTCATAGTGGTGAATTTAAAGAATAAGCTCAGATAATAGCGTAGTCACTTAAGCCAAAAAGCCAGTCGTATTGACTGGCTTTTTAATTTTCATAAACAATATAATAAACACAAGTTGAGACTATTTGTTGGTTTGCAATACTCCGCTTACTCGATGCGGCTGATACCAATACTCTGGTGTGTCTAATGGCGTTAACACAGGCAAAAGCGGATTGCTTAATTCAAAGAAGGTCGCGTTTTCAATATCTATTTTATCAAGCAGCTCGCCATAGTGCTCGTTAAACAACGCTTGGTAACTACCGTCTTCAATCGCTCTTTTTAAGCCTGTTTCTATTAAATTGGATAAGGTTAAGTTCTGTTTATTAGTAAAAAAATACTGCGCAGCAGGATAATGCAGCAATATGCGCTCGCGAGGCGCAAAGTTTTTAGAATATTGATTGTCTAATTCTTGATAACCTTCAATCACCGAACGAGGAAAAAAATCAGCAAGTTGGTTATTTAAAAGCTCAGCGGCTTGAATATAATCGCGGGCTGTCACCACATTAAAGCCATTAGCTTGTAGTATTTTTGTATCTGGCCATGACACACCTTGTACAGGCGCATATTGCAACAGGCTCGTTTTGTCGTTAATTTTGGCTTTTAAGAAAGGGCTGTTTTTATGTGTAATAAACATGCGCCAGCCAATTAAGCCCCGTGTAATAGGTATACGTATAGGCAACAGCTGCTCTTCTCGTTGTGAGTCGGTCATGGACCACAATACGTTAATCTCTAGATTTTCTTCTAAACGTTTGACCGCCCTTGCCTGTCTGATCACGTTTTCTGATGGTTTTAATTCGTAACGTACCCCGGTTTTATCCAAGGCCAGTTCTAATAATGCTAGGGGGTAGTCATAACGGGCGTCGTTTTCCACCTCTGAGCGAGGATACGTAATAGACCAAACCGCGGCGTAAGTTGCACTTGAAAGCGTTGTCATGCTAATCGTTAAGCATGTTAATAAGCGCATTAAGAAGTGCAAGGATGCGCCTCTCAATGCACAAGGGATTATACTTGTAGAATCTACCTGTCTAGTTAACACGCTTTTACTCATTGAAGTATCTATTTACCTTAAGTGTATACAACACCCCTACTCTACACCAATATATTTATGAACCTGAATCGACAAGCGCCAATTTTTCTCGATACATGTTTTGACTGCCAGTTCTGTCGCCCTATCTTGTTGACTGATAGGCTGTAGGTATATAAGTGTATTTGCGTCTGTTGTACTACAGCCATTAGATAACATGCCCTCGCGCGCTAAAAGCGCCTCAAGCTCTTCAACATGCTTTTGCATAGCAACAGGGTGCTTAATCTCGTTGGCGCGCTTCATTGCTTGTGATAACACGGGCATGTTAGCTTTCATATTAATTTTAGGCGACACTGTTACCCACGTCTTAGGGTGGCATTTAACCTCAAAAGTACCACTTGTCTCTATTTGTACGCTGTAGCTCTTATCAATTGCCATTGTTGTTAACTCGCGTAAATCAAACATGCATGGCTCGCCGCCGGTAATCACAATGTGTTTTGCTCGATAAGCTTGTTGCTTAAACAAATCTAACAGGGCGGCGCTGGTGGTTTCAAAATAGGTAGGTGCTTCAAGCGTTTTTTGTAAGATGACATTGGCATCGCGTTTTTCGCTAGGTAAGACATCCCAAGTATGCTTTGTGTCGCACCATGAGCATCCTACAGGGCAACCTTGTAAACGCACAAAGATAGCTGGAGTGCCCGTGAACGAGCCCTCTCCTTGGATAGTTTCAAATGCTTCATTGACTAGAAGTGTAGTCATATTAAATTTCCTATCATCTACATGCGTGTATAAAAATTCGCTTGCTGTGAATTAAAGATTGGGATTTTAACACCAATGCACTAAAATCGGCACTTAATATCATAATTAAGTAATAAGATGAACATCCTTCCATGACGAATAAAAGCAACGACGAAAAGACTGACATCAACAGCAATAAAAATAACGCTTCAGCCAGTAAGAAAGTCGTTATTATTTATTCTGGTGGTATGGACTCGTATACCTCATTGCACTTGGCCAAGACACAAGGATTTGATGTACATGCACTGTCATTTAATTACGGTCAACGCCACGATAAAGAGTTGGCATATGCAAAATCAGTAACTCAAAAATATAATATTGAACATAAAATTGTGGATATTTCGAGCATTAATCAACTCATTGGCGGCTCGTCGTTAACCGATGATATTGCCGTACCCGAAGGCCACTACGAAGAAGAGTCAATGAAGCTTACTGTAGTGCCAAATCGTAATATGATTTTACTGTCGATGGCCGTTGCCTACGCAGTATCAATCGAAGCCGAGGCCGTATATTTTGGCGCCCACTCTGGGGATCATGCGATTTATCCAGATTGTCGTACCGAATTTGTTGACGCTATGAACGCAGCCTGTCAAATTGCCAATTATTCGCCCGTCGATGTGCGTGCGCCTTTTTTACACCAAGATAAAATTGAAATTTTGCGTCAAGGTTTAGATATGGGCTTGGATTACGCTGAAACATGGACTTGTTATAACGGTCGAGAAAAAGCCTGTGGCAAATGCGGCTCATGCCAAGAACGACTTGAAGCATTTGAACAAAACAACGCGACAGATCCGCTCGAGTACGAGACCTAACGAATGTTAAAACGCATTAATAAAAATTGATGCGTTAACAAAATATTCGCTGGTTGAATTTGCTTTTTTAAATCGCTTATTTTTGGCTTTCGGAAACAAAGTATTCGATTTCTTTGATGCAATGGCGAAGTACTGGATTTAAACGAGTGTTTTTGCCATTCATCACAAATAAATCATGTTCAAATTGGAACATGCTTCCACGAGCTAAAGGCACTAAGCCAGTTGCCGCTCCTTGCTCTTTGGCGATAAAATCGGGAAGCAAGCCCACATACTCGCCAGTCATTATAGCAGCCATACACATTTCATATGAGTCAGAGAACGTTTGAATGGATAAGCGC
>CAYURD010000016.1:0-5229 GCA_964446865.1 uncultured Glaciecola sp. | reverse complement strand
ACGCTTATCTTTATCGATGTAATTTGACGAAGACAAACCAGAAATACCAATCGCGGGATAATCTTCTATGTTAACTGAGTCAGGCAACGCGTCCACATCTCTAAACTTTGCTAAAGCATGTGTAGGAGAACAATAAAGACGTCCCGTACACGCCACGCCCACTGGGTGGAAGGTAACTGATTCTGGCTTGACCATATCATAGGTAGACAATACTAAATGACACTCACCAGATAAGGCTACATGCTCTACTTCATTATAAAGTCGGGTTTGGATATTAACGTGAATATCGTCAAATTTTTTCATGGTGCTTTTAACGGCTTTACTCACGGCAAGCTGGATTGACGTAGCCAAACCAGACATAAGCACAATAGTGATATGACCCGAATAGTCGTCATGCAATGATTTCAAGTTGAAAACGAAGTTATCAAAGGCGTTGAATATCCGCTTGGTTTCTTGGAAAACCACCTCGCCTTCTTTGGTCATTTGAAAGCCACCACGACCTCGATGACAAAGCACTAGGTCTAGTCTTTCTTCAAGCTTTTTAATGGCCGCGCTAATATTGGGACGCTGCATACGCAAAACAGGCTCTGCGGCGGTAAAGCCATTGCACGACGCGACGGCATAAAATACGCGAAGTAACTTGATATCTGATTCTTGTAAACGGTTTAACATGACTAATCCTCAATAAAATCTTTGCCGCATTGTTTCTTACAGCGTTGCCACAATGGCAAGTCACAATTGGCATAGCCTTATAAGTATCATGAAAAATACCTTAGCTGTATTCCAATTCTTTACATAGTTATCGGATCATATAACTAAAACTTTACTGATTTATTGAGTTAATAATTATGTTGGTAATCAATCACCTTCGTGCAGCTTAAGACAACGCGACGATGTCTTTTCTGAGTTGTTCGACTTCATCTCGCATGGCTGCCGCTTTTTCAAATTCTAAGTCACGGGCATGCGCAAACATTTGTTTTTCTAGCTCAGCGACCTTGCTCATCATTTGACTTAATGAGAGAGCTTTACTCGCTGTTTTCTCATCAGAGACCTTACGCAACCTCACCTTACCTGATGCAGGATGAGCGGTATCGCCTAGATCCATAATATCAGTGATAGGTTTATTCAGTTGCTGTGGCGTGATGCCATGCTTCTTATTATAGGCTTCTTGTTTCGCGCGCCTTCTGTCAGTTTCATCTATCGCTTTGCGCATTGACTTTGTAATGGTATCTGCATACAAAATTGAATGCCCGTTTAGATGGCGAGCTGCCCTACCAATTGTTTGTATCAATGATTTTTCGGCGCGTAAAAAGCCTTCTTTATCTGCATCAAGTATCGCGACTAAGGATACTTCAGGCATATCTAAACCTTCTCTTAGCAGGTTAATACCCACTAAAACGTCAAACTTACCAATGCGCAAATCACGTATGATTTCTATCCGTTCGACGGTGTCGATATCAGAATGCAAATAACGCACTTTTACGCCATGTTCGGCTAAGTATTCCGACAAGTCCTCTGCCATACGTTTGGTCAAGGTAGTAATAAGCACACGCTCGTTAATAGCAACACGTTTAGTGATTTCGCTTAACACATCGTCTACTTGTGTGGCAACGGGTCGTACTTCAATATGCGGGTCGGTTAAGCCTGTTGGTCTAACAACTTGCTCAACAATATCACCTTCACACTTTTCAAGTTCAAACTGACCGGGCGTTGCCGACACGTAAATCGTTTGTGGACATATCTGTTCAAACTCTTCAAAACGCAGGGGGCGATTATCCAACGCTGAAGGTAAACGAAAGCCAAATTCGACCAAGGTTTCTTTTCGAGAGCGGTCGCCTTTGTACATCGCCCCAATCTGAGAAACAGTCACATGGGATTCATCAATAAATAACAAACCATCAGCAGGAAAATAATCGAGTAAGGTCGGCGGCGGCTCGCCGTTGGCTCTACCAGATAAGTAGCGAGAATAATTTTCAATCCCAGAGCAATATCCAAGCTCTAGCATCATCTCTATATCAAATTGTGTACGCTGTGATATTCGTTGCTCTTCAAGCAGTTTATGATTGTCTTTTAAGGTCGCTTGGCGTTCTTTTAATTCAACTTTAATTTTATCAATTGCATCGATTATTTTTTCGCGTGGCGTGACATAGTGAGTTTTTGGAAAAACCGTTGTGCGTATAACGTTTTTATCGACGGCGCCAGTTAATGGGTCAAACAGACTTATTTTTTCAATCTCTTCATCAAACAATTGCACACGTACAGCTTGTTTTTCGGAGTCTGCAGGAAAAATATCAATCACATCCCCACGCACCCTAAATGAACCGCGTTCAAAGGCAATATCGTTGCGCTTGTATTGCAGTTCAGCCAATCGGCGCAATATGTCTCGTTGGTCCATCAAATCACCAACGCGCAAATGCAAAAGCATTTTCATATAACTTTTTGGATCACCCAAGCCATAAATGGCCGAAACAGACGCAATAATAACCACGTCACGTCGTTCCATAAGCGCCTTAGTCGCCGACAAACGCATTTGCTCAATGTGATCGTTAATAGACGCATCTTTTTCAATAAAGGTGTCGGTGCTTGGCACGTATGCTTCTGGCTGATAGTAGTCGTAATAAGATACAAAATATTCGACTGCGTTTTCGGGAAAGAATTCCTTCATTTCGCCGTAGAGTTGAGCGGCGAGTGTTTTGTTATGCGCCATTATTAAGGTTGGGCGCTGTACTTTGTTGATAACATTTGCCATCGTGAAGGTTTTACCAGACCCTGTCACACCTAGCAGCGTTTGGCGCGCAAGTCCGTCTTCTAGGCCTTCAACTAAAGACTCGATAGCTTTTGGCTGATCGCCCGCTGGAGAATATTTTGAGACAAGCTTAAAGCCTTTTGACATCAACTACCCTTTCTTGAATTCTTTGATAAATTAAAAATAACGATAACACTGGTGAGTCTACAACACGTTATTTAAACGTGAATTAATCAGTAAAGATTACTCTTTTTTTAATTGAGTTTTAATGGCAATGTTTGAAAGATGTTCGAAACCAGAAAAAAGACACAGCAGCAGCAATAGTATTCGCAATGACACAGGCCCAAAACAAGCCCTGCAAACCATATAAATAGCTGCCCAGTGCGGTAATGGGGACGTAACACACAAATAAGCGGATAATGCTCAACCACATCGCCGCCATTGGTTTGTGAATCGCATTAAACGAGCTATTAGTGAGTATAATAATACCCTGTAGACCATAGCCAAGTGGCACAATTAGTAGAAATAAAACAATCTGTTCTATGACCGATTCTTCGTCAGCAAACACCATAGCGATGTAAGGCGCTAATAGTGCGAGTATGACAAAAACAATAAGCTGCCAAACCACCACAAACTTAGCGCACATTATGTAGGCATCATAAATTCGTTGGTGTTGTTGGGCCCCAAAATTCTGGCTAATGAAAGGTGGCAGCGACATCGATAACGCAAGTACCACAATACTAGCAATAGATTCTAATCGATTCCCTACCCCCCAAGCAGCAACCGCTTGCGCCCCATAACTTGCCACAATGGCCGTGACGATTGCAGCAGAGATAGGCGTTAGCATATTAGAGCCTGCTGCCGGTAGGCCTATCGTCAACACGCCCTTTGCAGCGGGTTTAAACTCAGACCACCTTAGTAAGCGGGGCACCATTAGACCGCGTTTTACAGCAAGTAAATAAATGATCCAGATAACGCAAACACCCCAGGCGATACAAGTCGCTATTGCTGCACCCTTAATCCCCATCGCCGGGAAACCGAGCAGACCAAATATCAAGATTGGATCAAGCGCTGCGTTTATCGCGCCGCCTACCGCCATAATGTAGCTAGGTGTTTTTGTATCGCCAGCGGCTCTTAAAACAGCATTGCCGACCATGGGAATGGCTAATAACACACCGGCGATGTACCAAATTGCCATATAGTCATGAATAAGGGGCAGTAAAACTGGGCTCGCTCCCATCCAAGTAAAAATCAGATCTATGGTGTAATATCCTAATACACTCAAGATCCCAACTAAGACGGTGACAAGCATCAAAGAGCCCGTCGCTATTAGTTTAGCTTGAGAATCATCGCCAGAGCCCAAATATCGGCCAATAACGGCTGACGTGCCAATACCTAGTCCAATATTTAAACTTATTACAGTGAATGTTACTGGAAAGGTAAAACTGATCGCGGCTAACTCGTTTGTACCAATTTGACTGACAAAAAACGTATCAACAATGCTAAACGTCATTAGCATTATCATCCCTAAAATCATAGGCACTGTCATACCCACCAGAGTCGGCCGTATGTCATCGTTGAGTAAGTTGCGTTTTTGAACGCGTTTATTTTGATCTTCGGCTTCTGAAGATATGTTTGCCGAGCTTTTTTTAGTCACAACGCAAATAAATTAAGAAATTTCTATTACACAGTTTGCCGCATAATCTGCCTTATCCATAGGTTTTTTTTATTAATTTAGTGTTTTTAGAGAAAAAAGCTGCTCAAGCGATTTTTTTAGATAAATATTGCTCAGTTTGTTGTGTCAATATAATGCCCCAACAAGGTTTCAATTTGCGCGCCAAGAATTTGACAATCGGATTTTTGGGTGTATGTCAACAATTTTAACGCACAGCTTACTTATTATTTTTATGCAACTTACTAACAGCCTATACAAGCGTATAAAAAAATACGGTAAGCCCATGTATTTAATGAACTTTATAAATTTAATCACTCATTTTAGAAAATGTCATTGACAATAATCATAATTTATTACCCAAACTGAAAGTTTTCTTTCCACAGACTTATCCACAGAAAGCGTGGATAAAGTGCCCCGCCTTAATAATGACGCATCGTACACGCATATTCGATAAAATTTATGTAAGTTGTCACTAACCTGATATACCATTTTGAATTGTGACACTTTAATGAACTACTGTTTTTACATACATGTATCAAGCACTTTTCTATTCTTTTTTGATATATTGAACTGCTTTTTTAATCAAAAAAGAAATACTGATATAATTCAGTTGTTTCCACATTTTTATGATTTTTTTGTTTGTATGATGCACTCCATTATTTATCCTTTAATTAGCGATTATATTTTAATCAGATAAGCTTTTATCATGACAAATATGCAAAAAAACACAAAACTTTGTTGACAGCAAAGACTATGCTCATTAATATGCGCATCCGTTAAAAGACTGGTCCCCCTTAGCTCAGTTGGT
>CAYURD010000015.1:0-53080 GCA_964446865.1 uncultured Glaciecola sp. | reverse complement strand
GTCAATGCTTTATTCTATCAAGCTTTGCGAGTATCCCCTGAAGCGAGCGCGCATTTTACAGAGAATTTAATATAGGTCAACAAAATATTGAAATATTTTAGGCTTTATCGCCTTTGCTTTTTTGTGAAACCTCGGAGGGTTTATTCTCACTCACTTCTTCAGCTTGAAAATCAGCATCTTCTTCAGTTTCGCCAACGACATCTTCTAGGGTAATTTTGTTAACGGTTCTAAATGTATTTATTGGCCCAGCAATCGTATATAAAACAAATACTATAAATAAAACTAAAGAAGGCGCTGTTGCTACAACAATAAAAATAAGCATTATGACTAAAAGAAACACAAACGGTACTTTTCCGTGCCAATCGACTTCTTTGAAACTGTTGTATTTAAAATTACTCACCATTAACAAACCAGCTAAGCCCGTAATAATAGCGACTATTATCCCAAACTCATCGCCGTTTATATCGTAATCGACACAAACCCATACCATACCAGCCACTACGGCTGCCGATGCAGGACTCGCTAAGCCTTGAAAAAATCGATTATCAGCAACACCAACTTGCGTATTGAACCTCGCTAATCTTAACGCAGCGCAGGCGACGTAGATAAATGCGGCAAGCCAGCCTATTTTACCTAGCTCAGTTAATCCAAAGTTATAAGCAACCAATGCTGGAGCGACACCAAACGAAACCATGTCAGCCATTGAATCATATTCAGCACCAAAAGCAGACTGCGTATTAGTAATTCGTGCAACTCGTCCGTCTAAACCGTCAAAGATCATGGCAACAAAAATAGCAATAGCGGCATTTTCAAACTGACCATTCATTGACATCACCACCGCATAAAAGCCAGAAAACAGCCCAGCAGTTGTGAGTAAATTTGGTAATAAATAAATTCCCTTTGGTTTGGGCTTTTCTTGCATTGCGTATTCACTGTGTAATTAATTAAGAGATCGTAGTATACTATAGCGCTTTAAATGGGTCATGCTATAAGTTTTTATGTAAATAATCCGAGCGCAATTTTTGTACTGAGGCTGTCAGGTTATTTTACACCATTGAAAATTAAGCTATAGATGAAACAAATAAAACATTGTTGAAACTGGACTTTTTGTTTTTGGCCTGATATTTGCTTAAGAGCCGTTAGTAAAGATTAAAATCATAACATTCGTTCCTATGGAGTAGTACGTAGATGTTTAAAGCAGTAAAAAAATATAAGATGTTAATTCTAGCAAGCGCTTTGTTAGCCCCTCTGGCAGCAAACGCTGGTGTTCGAATCTTAGACTTTGACTATGATGCAAACGGTGCAGCAATTGCCAGTGGTGCAATTATCGATGACGAATATGCCGCATGGGGCGTAACGGTCAGTGGTTGTAACATTAATGGTTCGCTTGCAGCGGGTACAAACCAAACAACGGGCACATGTGGCGCTGGAGATGCTGTTCAATCTCAAGCTGCTTTTAACACGCTTGACACCAACACCCTTGACCCAGATTTAGAATTTATATTGCAAGGCGATGGTTCTTACAAAAGCCTTCAAGGCACAGGTGCTTCTGCGGTATACGATCCATTAACTGATTACGAAGATTATTATTCAGATTTATACGGTGCAAGCGCTGCTGCAGACGCTTGGGAAAGCCCAGGTAACGTTATGATTATTCATGAGCGTCCAAATGAGTGTATAGGTAACTCATGTGGAGTTCCTGATGATGAAGCTGACAGACCTGCTGGATTCTTTGTATTTGACTTTGCAGAGCCAGTAGACATTTTAAGCCTCGATTTCTTTGATGTTGAAGTAAGCGAATCTCAGCTTTCACAACCCGCCGCTAAGTTATTCTTTCACCTAGCCGATAATTCTATTGTAGAGAGCTCGGTTCCTGGTATCGGTAACGGTAACTACACGCGCGAAGTTTATGACAACTTATTTAGTGTCTCTAAACTTGTTGTTAACATGCCAGGTTCAGGTGCGATTAACAATTTAGTATTGCGTAATACTCAAAGTGTTGAAGTTTCTGCTCCAGCAACACTGGCGTTCATAAGTTTAGGTCTTGCGTTTATCGGTTACCGTCGGTTCAAGTAAACGTTATATTCCATACATTATGAAAACGCTGCTTAATCGCAGCGTTTTTTTTTAACTTTAATAAAAAAGTAAACATCGTTACCATATTGCGCGCAAACGCACGAATTAACCCATTGCGAGAGATTATGCATAAGTATATCCTTATCTTTATTTTACTGCTTGGCACAAGCATCTATCATTCAATGGTTTTTGCTCAAGTTGCAGAGACTTACGAAAAGGCTCTCCAAAAGTATAATGAAAATGAGATTCAAGAAGCGTATATATACCTTAAAAATGCGATCGCAGAAGATCCTAACCATTTGCCAACTAAAATACTAATGGGTAAAACGCTTTTTGCGCAAGGACTTGCCAGAGACGCCTTAGTCGAATTTGAAGAGTCTCTCGTAAAAGGTGCCGATCCAAATTTAGTGGCCACCGATATTGCTAAGATACATCTATATTTAGAAGACTATGACGAAGTGCTTAAGGTAAGTGAGCAAGGTTTAGATAACACAAACTTATTCGAGCTAACGCTTGTCAAAGCAAGCACGGCGTTTAATGTAAACGATGATACTGAAGCTGAGACCTTTTATAAAAAAGCACTCGCTCTAAATCCCAACAATGAAAGAGCTTTACAATCTATTGCTTATTTTTATTTGTACACTGAGCGTAACGAACTTGTATTGCCATACATCAATAAATTAGATGAATTAGGTTCAAACTCTTACAAAACTATTCATCTTAAAGGTCAATTGGCAGCCGTAAACGAGGATCCGCAGCTCGCTTTGGTGTTATTCAGAGACGCTTATAGACTTGCTCCACAAGACCCTTTAATTAAAAGAACATTAGCAAACATGCTAATCAATACCGGAGAGCTTAAAGAAGCTGCAACCTTGATTGATGAAATAATTGAGCAAACACCTGAAGATCCCTTCGCATTGATTCTTTCAGGTAAATTAAAACAAACCTTAAATGATGATTCTGCGCTATCTATCTTTGAAGGACTCAACCAAAAATTGAGTACTATTCCTAGTCAAATAAAGACTGAAAGAAGCGAACTCGCTTTTGTTCAAGGTTTAGCGCTTTATTTGAGTGGCAATTACGAACAATCAACTGCACAACTCGAAAGTTATATTCTTCGAAACAAAACAGACATAAACGCTATTAGCGTCCTTGCTGATACATACATTCAACTTGGAAACGAAACTAAAGCGTTTAACTTACTAGACAAGAACCTATCTACCATCAAATCTAATCTTCGCCTTAGTCTACTGCTATGTAAATTATATCTTAATTCAAACAAAGCGTTTAAGTGTGAATCACTAATTAATACGCTGAGTGAAGAATTTGGGGATGATAATCCAAATGTCATATTTATGAGGGTACAGTCGCTGTCAGCTCGTAATAGGCATGCTGACGCATTAGCTATTTTTGAGAAGTCTTTTAGTAAGCAAAATGATCCATTGTTTGTTTATACGGCAGTGGACTTATACAAAGCAAATCAACAATATGCAGAAGCATTACAGCGCATCGATGGCTTAATCAATGAGCAACCTGGATTAATTAAAGCACTACAAGTTAAATCAGACTTGTTATTAGGAACTCGAGATTTTGAAGGCGCTAAATCGCTTAGCGAGCAAATATTAAGTCTAGATCCAACATCCTTTGAGGCAAGAAAAAACCTGAGTGTTGTTTATTTCAATCTTCAACAATATGAAGCTTCACAAGCCTTGGTAGACAAACTACTTGAAGAAAGAAAAGATGAATTTGCATTAGTCATACTTGAAGGCCGTCTTCGCTTTGCACAGAATGAATATGAAGATGCTCTGAACGCGTTTAGTAGAGCAAAAGATATTGACTCATCTTCTCCATATCCCTCAGAATTTCTTGTTCAGCTGTATAAACAAAAAGGCGAGTTAGACACCGCAATATCTGAGTTAGACAGTTTGCTTCGTCAATTTTTCCTTGAGCCCAAGTACTTATTAGAAAAGGCTAATTTGTTAATTATTAGCCGCAAAGAAAAAGAAGCAATTAGAGTGCTAAATAGCCTGTTTGGTATTTGGAGCGACGACCCTATTCAGTTAGTGTCCCTCTCGCAAATTCAGCGTAGAGCAAACGATATAAAAGGCGCATTGCTTTCACTTGAAACAGCTCAAAAATTACGGCCTGAAAGCGCGGTTATTAACCGGGAGCTTGCCCTTGTATATTTGCAACAAGGAGAACTAGAACAGGCAACAAAAACTATCAATAAGCTTCAACAAGAACACCCCAAGAACCCATCAGTTTGGTTGGTCAGTGGCGAATTAGCACTTGCCAATGGTAAAAATGAGCAAGCTTTTACGTATTTTAGTCGTGCGAGTGATTTAGATGCTTCTTATCAAGTTGCGGTCGCAAAAATGTACCAGTTAGCCCTGAACGGAACTCAGGTAGCAGTATTTAAAAGTAAACTAGATTCCCTTATTAACCAAGTGCCAAGCAATATGTTTTATAAAAACTTAATGGCAGATTTTAAATTAGGCACGGGCGATTTTAAAACAGCACTTTCACTATATGAGCAAATAGTCGAACAAAATAATTACCCCAATATGGCCATGGTTCTAAATAATGTGGCTAACATTTATTTGACTAATTTGAACGACAAAGTAAATGCTGAAAAATATGCGGAGCAAGCCTTTTCGATTAATAATGATTCACCAGAAATATTGGATACTCTCGGCTGGATAAAGTCAAAAAATGGTGACTACCAAGAAGCGCTGACTTTGCTACGTCAAGCCTTTGCGAAAAGGTCGAGTGACCTTTATATTCGCTACCACCTTGCATACACACTCTTTAAACTCGATAGGTTATCTGAAGCAAATCGTGAGTTAAATTATGTACTTTCCGCCAATGATAATAGTTTTGACATGCAAAAAGCGAGAGAGCTAAAAGCACAAATTGAACAAGCTTCTGCACAATCAATTTAACGTAGACTAGAAAAGTAGTGCATTAGCTCGCTAAAGCATAGTGAGCTAATGCTAAACGGCTGTACCTATATTGCAAAGGTAAAAAAACAAGGCCTAAAAAATAATACTGCCATTTTCATCAATATCAATCCGCACGAGTTCTGTATTTTTAAGACCATCACCGAGCAGCGCATTAGCCAAAGGATTCTCTATCTGCGTTTGAATAGCTCTTTTGAGCGGTCGAGCACCATAAACAGGATCAAACCCAGCTTGAGCCAAGGTTTCCAGCGCTTTATTAGACACTTCGAGTTTAAACCCAAGTTCGTGTAAACGCTCTCTCAGCCCTGCCAACTGAATTTTAGCAATGTGTTTAATTTCTTCTAAGTTAAGCGAATGGAATACCACAATATCGTCTACTCGATTAATAAATTCAGGCCTAAAGTGTGATCCAACAATTTGCATAACATCGTCTTTCATTTGCTGATAGTTTGCATCTTGCGATTGTGCTTGAATAACATCCGAGCCAAGGTTTGAGGTCATGATAATGACTGTATTTTTAAAATTAACCGTTCTGCCCTGACCATCGGTTAACCGACCATCATCCAACACTTGCAACAATATATTAAACACATCAGGATGCGCTTTTTCGACCTCGTCCAATAAAATAACACAGTACGGTTTACGCCTTACTGCTTCGGTCAAATAGCCGCCTTCTTCATAACCAACATAGCCCGGGGGCGCACCTACAAGTCGAGCTACGGAGTGTTTCTCCATAAACTCAGACATATCGATGCGCACCATTGCATCGCTTGTATCAAACATAAAGTGCGCTAATGATTTGCACAGTTCTGTTTTGCCTACACCCGTTGGTCCTAAAAACAAAAACGACCCCATTGGTTTATCAGGATCAGCAAGTCCGGCTCTTGAGCGCCTAATCGCATTAGATACCGCTGCGACAGCTTCTGTTTGACCTATCACGCGCTTGCCGAGTACATTTTCCATATTAACAAGCTTATCTTTTTCTCCCTCAAGCATTTTACTGACAGGGATCCCCGTCCAACGAGAGAGCACGTCTGCTATTTCTATTTCTGTCACTTTATTCTTTAACAGCGTATTTGTATTTGTATCGACTTCTGATACTTTTTCTAAGCGTGCTTCTAGCTCTGGAATTTTACCATATTGAAGCTCAGACATTCGGCTCAAATCAGAAGCTCGGCGCGCAATATCTAAATCTAGTTTAGCTTGTTCTAATTCTGCTTTGATGCCCTGCGTGCCTTGCATTGCGTCTTTTTCAGCGTTCCATACTTTTTCTAATTCAGCATATTTTATTTCTGCTTGCTCTCGCTCAAGTTCAATTATTTCTAGGCGTTTGTGACTGGCAGTATCCGTTTCTTTTGCGAGCGCTTGTTCTTCTAGCTTCAGCTGAATAATTCTACGTTCGAGTTTATCCATTTCTTCGGGCTTTGAATCAATCTGCAGGCGTATACTTGATGCAGCCTCATCGATTAAATCTATTGCTTTATCTGGCAATTGACGGTCGCTTATGTATCGATTTGATAGACTCGCTGCCGCAACAATCGCCGGATCAGTAATATCTACTGAATGATGCAATTCATATCGTTCTTTCAAGCCCCGTAATATCGCAATAGTGTCTTCAACCGATGGTTGATCTACCAACACTTTTTGAAAGCGTCTCTCTAATGCAGCATCTTTTTCTATATATTGGCGATACTCGTCTAAGGTAGTCGCGCCTACACAATGAAGCTCACCTCTTGCCAATGCCGGCTTTAGCATATTACCAGCATCCATAGCTCCTTCACCTTTGCCTGCGCCGACCATAGTGTGTAGCTCGTCTATAAATAGAATGATGCGCCCTTCTTCTTTGGCAAGTTCATTTAGAACCGCCTTTAAGCGCTCTTCAAACTCACCTCGATACTTCGCGCCAGCTAACAAAGAGCCCATGTCTAACGATAAAACCCTTTTATCTTTTAAGCCTTCCGGCACTTCACCATTGATAATACGCTGCGCTAGTCCTTCGGCAATGGCTGTTTTCCCCACACCAGGCTCACCTATTAGTACAGGGTTGTTTTTAGTTCGTCGCTGAAGTACCTGAACCGTTCGACGTATTTCGTCATCACGCCCAATCACAGGATCTAATTTTCCCTGCTCAGCTCGTTCGGTTAAGTCCATGGTGTATTTTTCGAGAGCTTGCCTAACATCTTCAGCATTTTGATCGGTCACTTTCTGACCTTTACGAACATGATCAATAGCGCTTTCGACTTTTTCTTTGGTGAGCCCAAGTTTTATTAGAAGTTGACCTAAATGGCCCGAATCTTCTACCGCAGCTAAGACATAAATTTCAGAAGTAATGAAATCATCTTTACGCTGTTGCGCTATTTTGTCGCACATGTTGAGTAGTCTGACAGTATCTCTACCTAACTGAACATCTGCGCCTGCGCCTTGAATTTTAGGTTGCTTATCAATGCTTTCGTTTAGTTGAGAGCGTAAGCTATTTACATTAATACCAGTATGATCAAGCAAAGGACGAATGCTTGTACCTTGCTGATTAAGCATGGCTGACATTAAATGAACAGGTTCTATGTATTGGTTATCTCGGCCAAGCGCTAAGGACTGCGCGTCTGAAATTGCCACCTGAAATTTGCTAGTAAATTTATCTAAACGCATTGTGTCATCTCCAAAATTTCCATACTCGTTTTATGGGTATTAGAAATATACAATTCAAGTGAATAGTTAAAATATAGTCAAAACCACAGCAATTTGACGCATGTTATTATTGCGACAATTTAAAGCGTTTTACTATGAATGATGTGAATAAACTAAACGCAACGATGCCGACAAGGTCTGCGCTTAAATCAAGCACATCTAAAGTCCGTTCGGCCATAAAAAATTGACTTAGTTCTTCAAGCAAAGCAAAAGTAAATACAACAATCGCACCGATATAAAGACGCACACCATAGGCGTTTAAGGTCTTTAATCTAAAAGCAAAATTGGCTCCAAAAGTAAGCACACCAAACAAACAAAAATGCCCGAGTTTATCGCCATAGGGAATAGCAGCTACCAGTTCAAAGAAAATACTATCTTGCCCAGTGTTCGCAAGAAAAATAATCCATAAAATAAAAGCAAAAAAGCAAAGTGATAAAAAAATGACAAACTTATTCAAAAGGCTTCCTTATGAAAAAAAGAGTAAACAACATACGGTGAACTAAGGTCTTCTCCCGAGAATCCTCTCTATTATGTTTGCGTTAAATATTCACTATATATTGGCAATGTATTAAGAATCTAAGCGTAAAATAACAGTCGCCATTCGACCTGTTTGGCTCAGTCCTAAGTGTTGGCTGCGCCGATGAGAAAAACATGAAACATTCGCATAAGTACACACTTCAGAAATTTCAACAGCATCAATCCCTAATTGACGTAATTTTTGCCGAGCAATGCTGCGCAAATCGACATTAAATTTATGACTATTTGGCGATTTAAGAATTGAGTTAGGGTAATGTTCAAACAAAGCAATAACATCGTCAGATACTTCAAAGTTGTCTTGTGAAATTGAAGGGCCAATCCATATTCTTAATTTCTCGGGGTTAGGGAAAACCTGCATTATGTTCTCAATAGCACCGTCAATCAATCCTCGCCAGCCTGCATGAATTGCCGCAATTTTGTTAGATACGGGACAGTAAACCACAATAGGCAAACAATCTGCCGTCATAACGGCAAGTGGCGTTAAGGTTTGTGAAGTAAAAATAGCATCGCAAGGCTTTTCATCTGCATGTTGATAGTCAACAAATGTCGACGTGTGCTGTTGATTTAACCATTTGATATTTTTTAGATCGCTTCTTTCCAATACCTCAGTAATATTATCCTTGGCATCTTCATCAAGCTTATCCCTGTTATTTTTTTGATGCCTTATGATAGCGTCTAGAAGTGCTCGATTGATATTCACTCGATGTAAGTTATCGCCAACATGTGCGCCAATATTAAATGATTTAAAGGCTCCGGTGCTAACACCGCCATGCACACTGGTGGTAAACACAATAAGATTCTCACCTAAAGAAGAGATCGGCAAGAACAGCATAAGCTACCAATTCTCAGGCATATTGTTGATATCTACATCTTTTTGTAACTCTGCTAACAAGGCTTCAAAATCATCAGGCAATGGTGCTTGCCATGACATCAGTTCTTGGCTTGTAGGGTGAGTCAAACTCAATTGAATAGCGTGCAGTGCTTGTCGTTTAAAGCCTCGAAGCATATTTACAAACGACTCACTCGCATTTTTGGGTAAACGAGGCCTGCCACCATATTGCAAATCGCCGACTAACGGGTGCTTAATGTGCGTCATATGCACACGAATTTGATGCGTTCGGCCAGTTTCTAATTTAAGCCGCAAATGCGTATGCGCCCTAAACTTTTGCTTAACACGGAAGTGTGTAACAGCAGGTTTTCCGGTCGTTCTTACAGCCATTAAAGTGCGCTTGGTTGGATGGCGACCAATTTCAGCATCAACGCTTCCGCCTGCAATCATATTGCCAATGATAACTGCTTCGTATTCTCTTCCCATCTCTCTAGCTTGTAGCTGTTTTACCAGGCTTGTTTGCGCATTTACATTCTTTGCAACAACCATTAGTCCAGTCGTATCTTTATCTAAACGATGCACAATACCTGCTCTTGGCACTTGCTCTATTGCCGGAAAATGATTCAACAAGGCGTTAAGCATGGTGCCACTTTGATTGCCAGCGCCAGGATGCACAACTAAATCTGCGGGCTTATTGATAATAATAATATCGTCATCTTCATACACGATGTTCAATTTAATATCTTGCGGCTGATTAAACACTTGTGTTTCATGTGTTGCTTCAATAACGATTGACTCACCGCCCTTTAATTTTTCGCGTGGCGTGCAGACAACTTCTTGGTTTACGCTTACATTTCCCGCCAATATCCATTCTTTTAGCTTAGAACGAGAATAATCTGGGAACAAACGCGCAATCGATTGGTCTAGTCTGGTATCATAGTGCTCGTCTGGCACAATGGCATTTAGCGATATTGAATTGACTTGTTGACTCATAAACGTGATCATTAGGAATAATTGCGGCGAAGTATAACAAGCCTATGAAATAATTGCTTAAGTGAAAGTGCAAATTTAGGGCGAAACAAACCTTTTTAGTAAAATTTGCGACTTCACCAATAAGCCGAGAGTCTGCAAAGGGTCATCAGAGAGTCAGCAAAGGGTCAAGAAAAAGACTTTGACGCCTGTAATTACAATAGTTGAAACGAGTAAATGGATAAAATGATAAAGCGTAAAAATATGATGTCGGCAATGGTATTACTTGTTGCCGTTTTCTCGCTAGGCGCATGCTCCAGCGTAGAAGAAGATCAAAGAGCCCTAATAGAAAGCCAAGGCGCCAATGGTCTTTACCAAGAAGCAAAACGGAATATGGAAAATGGAAACTTCTCTGTTGCTTCGCAAATACTCAGTGAAATCGACTCTAAATTTCCCTTTGGTCCATTATCTCATCAGGTTCAACTTGACCTAATTTATGCATATTATAAATCAGGTGATGTCGATAAAACCCTCGCCACGATTGATAGATTTGTTAGGCTTAACCCAAATCATTCTGATGTCGAATATGCAATTTACATGCGTGGTGTTACCAACATGGAACAAGATAATAACCTGTTCCAGAATTTATTTGGTGTTGACCGTTCTGATCGCGACCCTTCAAAATCGCGAGAAGCCTTTGAAGATTTTAGGCGTCTTATTGAAAAACATCCTGATTCTAAATATGCAACTGATGCAAAACAAAGAATGCTGGCAATAAAAGATAGACTTGCTAAGTATGAAATTCATGTTGCTAGGTTTTATATGCGAAGAGAAGCTTGGGTGGCAGCGGCTAACCGTGGTCGCTACGTATTAGAGTATTTCAGTGATACCGAACAAGTTCAGCCTGCCCTTGAAATTATGGTGGCGAGTTATGACCAATTAGGGCTTGATAGTCTTAAAAATAATGCAATAAAAACACTACGTCTAAATTACCCTGAAAGCGAATTTCTTCAATAGAAATTAAGGTGTAAAACAAAAGTTTGGAGCACAAAAAAAGGCGTTTACATAACGCCTTTTTTGTTTATTTTATGCCTACCTAGAGCTTAACTCTCACACTTGACCTTAAAGTATATATGGCTAAGCGGATTAATTAGTTTTGCCCAACCAGAGGTAAAATAGAGCGGACTATCGATAACGCTAAACACTAGACACCCTTCATCTGCTTCAGAAACAGGCGCATGGACATCGCTATTGTTAAGTGCAATATAATCGCCACTCTCATATACAGCGTTACCATCTTTAAATTGCCCGTCAAGTACAATCGTATATTCATTGCCTTTGTGCGTGTGCTCTGGCACGCTTCCACCTTTTTCCATGTAGATAAACTGAGCTAAATATCCGCCGCCAATATCAACAGAAGACTGCCAAATTTTTCCTACCAAGTGTGACCATTCACCCATTCGGTTGCTAAACCGCCCAAGGGTCGCCGGAATAATAAACTTCCTTCCCTCTAGCTCTATCGTTTGGTGGGCATCTTGGGTATCTGGCACATCGATGAGGTCACTGTTGTGAGTGATGCTTTCGAACATGCTAACAAACTCACGAGATATGGATTTGTGGTCGTCTTCGTCGCAGAATACTTGAGAGGCGAGATTATCGGTAAACAGCATTACCTTGTGCCGACAGTCTTTGCACATATCACAATGTGCAGAAACCAAAAGTGAGCCGGCAGAAGACAAATCGCCTTCAGCAAAGCTCACTAATTTCGTGTCAGTTGGGTGCAGCTTAATCATGTTCCTTTAACATATCCTTTAGGCGCTGAAGCGCTAAACGAGTTCGGGATTTTACAGTACCTAATGGTATTTGAAGTTCGTCAGCAACTTCCTGTTGAGATTTGCCATCAATGTATATTGCTTCAATAACACATTTTTGTTTGGCTGGTAACTGTTCAAAATAATGCCCAACCTGCTCCAAAGTTATTTGTTCGTCAAGCGGTGCAATCTTTGTATCAGCCGTTTGCTCACACAAAACCGGCCATAAATCATCTGAACACACGTCTTCTTTTCGGTTTTGTAACTTACGAAGCATGTCGAAGCGTATATTTCTAGCAATCGTGAAAATCCACGTAGAAGGCGAACCTTTCTCGGCATTAAACAAATGCGCCTTTTGCCAGACATTTGACATTGTATCTTGTACGAGTTCCATTGCTAAGGCCTCGTTACCCATTTGCTTTAGCGCGTAAGAGCGTAGTCGCGGCGCGAAGTAACTAAATACTTTCGAAAATGATACTTTACATCTCATTTTCGCAACTGTGTCCAAATGAGCAGACATCTCTGCAGAGCACTCTTTTGGCTTTCTAGTTTCGTTCTTTTGCTGGTTCAAAGGAATTCCGATTAACATTAAACGCTACCTTGTCGTACAGTGAATATAGTATGTGAAAGAGTATAGCGAAAGTTTATTAACAAAATAGTTAAATAAAGTTAATGTATTGTCAGGTTTTTCCTTATAAGACCAATTTTTGCGCAGTATTTATTCGATTAACTGCGTCAAATAATTTAACACTACAGTGCAATCCTGTTGCGATAAAAAGTGCTGTTTTTGTTCTGCCCCAAGCGGCAATAGCTCAATCCAGCGATTAATTACCCAAATAGGATCATCAAAATACATCTCAGTATATAGTGAGCTTATTTCAGGATATCGTTCAAAAATTTCTTGTAAGCGTTCGTCTATTGGATGCAATTCATCCATATTAAGCTCACACGTCCATGGGCTTGTTTCTGCACATTCACCGGTGCGTAAGTCATCTGATTCAGTTTGAATATCGGTAATAGTGACGCTTTGCATACCTTCTACCGTTACGCCCAGCAGGCCATCATCTAAAATATCAAAGTCAATGACTTTACACACCGTGCCTAATGGGAAAATGTGCGTATTGTTGCTATTGTCACCGGTAGAATTTAGCATACATATGACAAAGCCAGTATCGCTTGCGCACGCTTGTTTAATCATGCGCACGTATCGAGGTTCGAATATTCGCAATGACATTCGTCCTTGAGGTAATATATGCGATGATAATGGAAAAAGTGGCAATTTCATTTAGCTTGTCTACACTGTATAACTTGGTTTAAATTTCATTGTGTACTCGTTTGTACTAACCAGCCTTGTAAATAGATCCGAATTGCGATTTATTTATCCACGACACCTGTAAACTATCTTTATTTAAATGCTCTAAGCTATTGTGTTAAAACAATTAAAAATAGTTAATCTTCTGATCTTAGCGCAGCAGTCCGCGTAAATTTTTGTATCTTTCATCTCTCATATTATTTTGTTATGACATCACTTTTACAAAGATTTGCATCGTTTTACACAGACTTGTCGTCTATGCAAGTATCTAATCTCGCAAGCCTATACAGCGAAGATGTATCATTCGTTGACCCGATAAAGACGCATCGTGGCCTAAATGAGGTAGAAAACTACTTTGCTAATTTGTTACGTGAAGCAAAACACTGCCATTTTGTTATTCATGAAATGATGCCTGTTAAAGACACGATCAAAGGTGAAATGTGCACAATTACTTGGACTATGAAGTTCAGATCTAACAAATTAAATTCTGGTAACTTGATTAGTGTGGATGGCATTACTACGCTTAAGATTGAAAACCAAAAAATAGTGTACCACCGCGACTATTACGATTTAGGGCAAATGGTTTATGAACATGTGCCTCTGCTCGGCAGGGTAATAAAGTCTATAAAACGGAGCGTAGCATAGTGGCAACAATATTAATAACAGGCGCAAGCTCTGGTTTAGGCGAAGCTTTAGCCAAACACGCTGCAAACAGCGGGCATAATGTCATTGCTTGTGGCCGCAATCAGAACAAACTTGATGAATTGTCTCAAATGACCAACATCAGTACCTTGCAGTTTGATGCTACCGACGAAATAGCAACAAAACAGGCCTTACAAGATCAAAAGTGTGATATCGCGGTACTTAACGCAGGCACCTGCGAGTATGTTGACATCCGAGATATTGAACCCGCCATGTTTAAACGTGTTTTTGACATCAACTTTTTTGGCGCAGTTAACGTCCTTGCTGGTCTTTTTCCAAACCTAACTAAAGGTAACAAGGTCGTTTTTGTTGATAGTCTGGCGCGCCTTTTACCGTTTACTCGCAGTCAAGCATACGGCGCAAGCAAAGCGGCACTTCATTACGCGACAAAAAGCTTTGAGGTTGACTTAAAAAGCAGAGGTATAGATGTGCAAAGCATGTCACCTGGCTTTGTGAAAACCCCGTTAACGAGTAAAAATGATTTTCCGATGCCTATGGCAATAACTTCCGAACAAGCCGCTAACTATATGCTAGACGGGATCTTATCAAAGCGCTCAAGCGTTTATTTCCCGAGACGCTTTTCGTTCTTTATTCGCCTGCTCAACTTTTTGCCAGAGTTTATGCAACGAAAAATTTGCATCAACATGCGTAACAGCACACAAAAAAATAATCGAACATCCGATACAAATTAATCGAATAAAAATAACAATAAGGCCAATTGATGACCAAAAAGATCGCGATAGTAGGAACAGGCATTGCAGGCATGACAACTGCATATTTGCTCAATAAAGTAGCAGATATTAGCGTGTACGAAGCGAATGATTATATAGGCGGACATACTGCCACTAAAAACGTAGTGGTTAACGACAAAGAGTACGCAATTGATACCGGTTTTATTGTGTACAACGAATGGACATATCCCCATTTTATTAAGTTAATGGAAACATTAGGTGTCGCGACTCAGGCAACCGAAATGAGCTTTAGTGTACATAACAAAGGTTCAGGCTTGGAATATAACGGGAATACCATCAATAGCTTATTTGCCCAAAGAAGAAACTTATTTTCACCCAAATTTTATCGTCTTGTGCTTGATATTGTTAAGTTTAACAAACTGTGTAAAAAACATATCGAAGAAGCGAAAAATACCGACAACATCACCCTCATTGATTTTATAAAAACGAATAAACTGTCTGACGGGTTTACTCAAAATTATATATTACCAATGTGCGCCGCTATTTGGTCTACCAGTCTTGAACAATCAGCCAATTTTCCTCTAGCCTTTTTCTTAAAATTTTTCAATAACCATGGTTTATTAAATATTACTAACCGACCGCAGTGGTTCACCTTAATAGGTGGTTCTAATCAATATGTAGAGCCACTTACTGCATCTTACAAAGACAAAATCAAACTAAATAGCCCCGTTCAGTCGGTCAAAAAAACCGACTCAGGCTATGCCGTGACCGCTAACGACGAAGTCACTATGTATGATGAAGTTGTGTTCGCTTGTCATAGCGACCAAGCGCTGGCCATGCTCGACTTATCAAGTTTACAAAGCGAGCATCAACAAGCCCTAGAGCGAATATTAGGCGCTATACCTTACGCCGATAATGACGTTGTTTTGCATACAGACACCTCTCAGTTACCAAAACGAAAATTGGCTTGGGCAAGTTGGAATTACTTGATCAAAGGGGAAAGCAAAGAAGAGTTTGCGCCCGCGACCTTAAGCTACAATATGAATATTTTGCAGCGCATACAAAGCGATACTACTTTTTGCGTCACCTTAAATAATACTGATGATATAGACCCTAGCAAAATACTTGGACGTTACTCATACGCACACCCTCAATTTAGTCCGAGTATGGTGGATGCCCAACAACAACGCGATGAAATATGCGGAAAACACGGTCTGCATTTTTGTGGTGCATATTGGTATAACGGTTTCCACGAGGATGGCGTGAGAAGCGCGTTAGATGTCGCAAATCGTTTTGGAGTTAGCCTGTGAGCGAAACGAGCACATTGGACTTAGAAAGTGCTATTTATCAAGGCACTGTGTTCCATCAGCGTAGCGTGCCTAAAGTACATAAATTTGACTATCAGATTTATCTCTTTTGGTTGAAGCTATCTGAAATAGAGCAAATAAAGCAAAGCGTTAAGGGCTTTTCTTGCGAAAAAACTGGCTTGTCGGTGGTCAATTTTAAGCGCAGTGATTATTTAGGTAACGCCAAACAAAATTTAGAGAACGCCGTTTTAGAAAAAATGAATGAGCTCGCTAATACCCATTTAAGCGGTGATGTATTTATGTTGGGACAAGTGCGTACATTTGGCTTGTATTTCAGTCCTGTTAATTTTTATTATTTACGAGATGAGCGCGGCTTATTCACTCATTTGCTTGCTGAAGTTAGCAATACGCCATGGAACAAGCGACATTATTACTTGGTGGATTTAGCGACACAAGAAGACTGTGATAAAGCCTTTCATGTTTCACCTTTTAACCCTATGCAAATGACATATAAATGGAAAATACAGCAACCAGATGAAAATCTTCGTCTACACTTAAGTTGCTATCAGCAAACCAAACATTTTGAAGCAGCCATTGATATGCAGCGTAAACCGATGAGCTCAGCCAGTTTACGCAGTTCAATATTATCGATTCCAAGCATGACAATTAAGACCGTTGGCGGTATTTATTGGCAAGCGATTAAACTTTTTTTCAAACGCGTACCCATTTATACGCACCCTTAATATCAAGGAACAAATAAATGTCACATGTTGATCAAACTCTGCAAACTACGTTTTCACCCAGTTTTTGGGAAAAAACGTGTCGTTCTATATTTTTAGGCGTGCTGGCGAGGCTTCCTCATGGCCACATGACGATATCTGAAAATGGTCATGTTGTTGGTGATTTTGGTAATAAAGATCACGACTTGCATGCACAAGTGAATATTCTAGACGCCGCCGCCTACCCTCGCCTATTATTTGGTGGCAGTATTGCGTCAGGCGAAACGTTTACAGACAATTTATGGGATTCGCCCAACTTAACCAATGTTATTCGTATTTTTGCTCGCAATCTTCCAATGTTGGATACGTGGGAAAAGCGCTTTAGTTGGATAACAATGCCTGCGCTTAAGCTGAGTCATTTTGCTAATAGAAATTCTGCTGACCAAGCAAAACGAAATATTTCTGCACATTACGATTTAGGTAATAAGCTATACACCAAATTTTTAGACCGTTCTATGATGTATTCAGCCGCGATTTACCCCGATTCTAATGCCAGCCTAGCGGAAGCGCAGCAACATAAACTTCATACAATTTGCGAAAAACTTCAGCTTAAAGAAAGTGACCACCTTGTTGAAATTGGTACTGGCTGGGGCGGTTTGGCTGTGCATGCTGCAAAGTTTTATGGTTGCAAAGTCACCACAACCACCATATCTGAAGAACAACACGCTTATGCTCAAAATTGGATTGATAAAGAAGGTTTAACAGACAAAGTTACTCTACTTAAAAAAGACTATCGCTTACTTGACGGACAATACGACAAACTTGTGTCTATTGAAATGATTGAAGCGGTTGGAAAACGTTATTTACCGACGTTTTTTAATAAATGTTCTTCATTGTTAAAACCCGATGGTTTAATGTTGCTACAGTCTATTACTATTGACGACAGGCGTTACGAGAGTTATTCAAACAGTGTTGATTTTATTCAAAAATATATTTTTCCCGGTGGATTTTTGCCTTCCCAATTAGTGATTAACGAGCACTTGAAGAAAAGCACTGACATGTCAATTGCAGATGTTCAAGATATTGGGCTGGATTACGCACAAACACTAAAAGACTGGTTTGAAGCCTTTATGACACAAAAGCAAGCGCTTGGTGACGACGGCTATGACGAGCGCTTTATGAGAATGTGGCAGTATTATCTGAATTATTGTGAAGGTGGTTTTTTAGAGCGTGCAATTAGCACCGTTCAACTGGTGATGCGTAAACCACAGCATCGAGTTGACCTATCTAGAGGTTAGTGGCTTTTTTGGTATAACACGAACGTAGACCCTAGTTAGTGCTAGGGTCTAATATAGTGATAGGGTCTGAGAATTTAGGCTGTCCTTGAATGATAGCAATTTCTACCCTTCTATTTTGTGCTCTTGCCGCTTCCGTCTCGTTATTTGTTAAGGGTTGTGTTGCAGCTTTACCAATGACTCTCATCCGGGTTTCATCAAATCCACGTGATAAACGAAGCTCTTCCGCTACAGCCACCGCTCGCTGCGCTGATAAATCCCAATTAGACCGATAAAGCTCATTCGCGACTACCGCATTGTCGCTATGCCCGGTAATTTCTACTTTTCCTGGCATATCATTCAACAATTCTCCTAACTTTCGGATAACTGGCACAAACTGCGGCTGTAAAAAAGCTGAGCCTTCAGAAAATGAGCCATTTTCACGAATTCGAATAACAATCTGTTGCCCTAAGTTTTCTACATCAACGGCGCCGTCTTTTATTTCTTTTTGTAAAAGCTCTTCTACCTTCTTTTTGTTCTCGTCTTGTTGTTCTTTTTTCGCAGCAGCGCTTGAAGAAGAAGCGGTTTCGTTAGCTGTTTTAGATGTTTGACCACCGCGCTCTTCACCTTTCTTTTTCACTTTACCACCGGCAGAATCTTCTTCACCCTCTTGGAAGTTCAGCATTGGTTTTGTAATATCTTGTGTTACTTGTTGTACGGTTTCAATAGGGGTAGGGTCTGGCTTTCCGGGTCTAAACTCAAGTGCGACCACGCTTGTGCCTTTTGGTATGTCTTTTAATTCAATCTTGTTTTGTACCCCAAATGCAAACTTCATAGAGCCCGCAATTTGTTTAAATTTCTTCACGTCCATTTCTGAAAATGACAACAAAAGTACAAAAAAGCACATTAATAAAGACATTAAGTCAGCGAAGGTTCCCATCCACGCAGGCAGACCTTCGGGGGGGCATTTTGGGCATTCTTCGTCTTCCACTACTCAGCTTCCTCGGTGGTTCCGCGACGACCTTCTGCTAAATAGCCTTTTAAAACGCCTTCAATAACACGAGGGTTTTGACCATCAGCAATGCCTAAGATACCGTCTAATATCAGGCTTTGATTAAGCTTTTCTTCTGCGCTTCGAACCGTAAGTTTAAAGGCAATAGGCAAACAAAATAAGTTTGCTAATATTGCGCCGTACAAGGTCGTTAATAGTGCTACCGCCATTGCAGGACCGATTGCTTTAGGGTCATCCATGTTTGATAACATGGCAACCAAGCCAATCAAGGTACCAATCATTCCCATGGCAGGTGCCACGTCGCCCATTGATTTAAAGATAACTGAACCAGAATCGTGACGTTCTGTTGTGTTTGAAATATCTTTCGCCATGGTTGTGCGCACTACGTCAACATCATGTCCGTCAACTAACATGTCGACACCTTTTTGCATAAATGAGTTATCTATTTCTGCTTCTTCTAATGCTAAGAAACCGCCTTTACGAGCAGCATCTGCCATTTCGACGATTTTCTCGATGAGTTCTTCTGGACTTTGAATCTTAAAGGCAAAGGCTTTTGCAACCACTTTGCCTGCACCTAAAAACTGCGACAATGGGTATTGCATGAGTACCACAAATATGGTGCCGCCAAATACGATCAACACAGATGGGACATTAAAAAATATTCCCAAATCACCACCAAGTACCATGGCCATTATGACAAAACCAAGGGCACCAATAAATCCAATGATGGTTGCTAAATCCACAATGACTCCTATTAAGTCGCGACGATTGTTGCTCGAAACAAAAAAACACTCACTAACACTGGCTGAATATTAAGCTTGTTCGCTAAAGATGATTCGGTAATGGTTTAGTGAGTCTTAAACTTATGATTGCTTAACGGCAATATATTAATTTTCTTTATGCAATATTGGCGCTTTTATTAAGCTATCAATTGAATTTATAGAGCGTCTCGGTTAAGGTTCACAGCCTAGCAATTTAAGGAATATACGCATGAAAACCCAAGATATGTCGTTTGAACAAGCCATGACAGAATTAGACGCCATCGTGCTTGAAATGGAACGGGGTGAGATACCGCTAGAAAAGTCATTGCAACAGTTTGAAAAAGGGGTGGCTTTGGCAAGACATACACAAAAATTGTTACAAGATGCTGAACAAAAAGTGCAAATATTGACCCAACAAAAAGGTCAAGACGAGCTTGAAGAGTTTACAGAAGCGAAATAAGTCACTAAATGAGTATTCCACCACTTTTAGAATCTGAACTAAAGCACGCAAGCGACTCCATCGCGACTTATTATCAAGGCTTTTTGAGTAAACATATCAATACTGAGCCGCGCTTGTTTGATGCCATCCAGTATGCCTTATTAAATGGCGGGAAAAGAATGCGACCACTGCTCGTTAATTTGGTCGGCGATGCCCTTTCTATTAAGGCAGACGAGCTAACGCCTATTGCGCTAGCTATCGAGTGCATACATGCATACTCGCTTGTACATGACGATTTACCCGCTATGGACGATGATGCCCTGCGTCGAGGTAAACCAACCTGTCATGTCAAATTTGACGAAGCGACCGCTATTTTGGCTGGTGATGCGCTGCAGAGTATGGCTTTTGAAATACTCGCCGGTGCAGACTTGAGTGAATATGCCGATAAGCAAAAAGCAGCGTTAATTTTAGCATTGAGTCGCGCTGCCGGTGCAAATGGTATGGTAGGTGGACAGAGTCTAGACTTAGCCGCGACAAATCAGGAAATAAGTCTGGAACACTTAACACAATTACATCAATTAAAAACAGGCGCAATATTGAAATCTTGTGTAGACTTACCGTGTATAATAAGTGAAAAACTAAGTGCGGATGAACACAGCATTTTCTTGCGCTTTGCCGAGCATATCGGTTTAGCTTTTCAAATCCAAGACGATATTTTAGACGTAGTGTCTAGTACAGAAACCTTAGGCAAGCCCCAAGGTTCCGATGAAGATGCCAATAAATCAACATTTGTATCGTTATTAGGTCTTGATGGCGCAAAAGAAGCGCTAAACAAGCATCATCAACAAGCAATTGATGCACTTGACACCCTTGAATCGTTGTCTTACGACACAGAAAAATTAAAAGTATTTAGCGACTTTATGATTACTCGAAAGTACTAGTGAGTTACTAGTACAACGCTAAATCACATGACAGAATTACACAAATGGTAACTAGATGAGTCTTGATTTACATCACTACCCTAATTTAGCGAAAGTAAACCTACCTAGCGAATTAAGGCAACAACCTAAAAGCAACCTTAACAATATTGCTCGTGAGTTACGGCAGTTTTTACTGAACTGCGTTAGTCAAAGTAGCGGTCACTTTGCGTCGGGCTTGGGCACTGTTGAGTTAACGGTAGCGCTTCATTATGTGTACAACACGCCTTTTGACCGGCTTATTTGGGATGTTGGGCATCAAGCCTATCCTCATAAAATACTGACAGGTCGCCGTGAACGCATGACCACTATTAGGCAAAAAGGCGGCTTACATCCTTTTCCTTGGCCACCTGAGAGCGAATATGACACCTTTGCCGTTGGCCACTCATCAACGTCTATCAGTGCCGCTTTAGGCATGGCGATAGCCGCTGAAGAAGAGCAAAAGGGCCGCAAAGTCGTTGCGGTTATTGGCGATGGCGCATTAACCGCAGGTTTAGCATTTGAAGCGCTTAATCACGCCGGTGACATCAATAAAGATATGTTAGTTGTGTTAAACGACAATGAGATGTCTATATCTGAAAATGTAGGCGCACTTAATAGTCACTTAGCACGCCTGTTAACCGGGAATTTCTTCAATTCGATTCGCGATGGCGGCAAAAAAATCTTGTCAAATGTGCCCCCCATTAAAGAACTAGCGAGCAAAGCTGAAGACCACCTCAAAGGTATTGTCACCCCTGGGACTATTTTTGAAGAGTTAGGCTTTACCTATATCGGCCCAATTGATGGACATGATGTTGATGCGGTGGTTGATACGCTAACGAATATGCGCAATATGCCAGGCCCCAAACTGCTGCATGTCGTGACTAAAAAAGGAAAAGGTTACGAACAAGCAGAGCAAGATCCTATCAAATGGCACGCCGTGCCTAAATTTGACCATACCACAGAGAGGTTTCCGGCCAGTAAACCTTCAAAGCCCACCTATTCTGCCGTATTTGGCGAGTGGTTATGTGACATGGCGAGTCAAGACAAAGACTTAATGGCGATTACACCCGCCATGCGAGAAGGGTCGGGAATGGTTAAATTCTCCCAGCTATATCCCAAACAATATTATGACGTTGCCATAGCAGAGCAGCATGCAGTGACGCTAGCAGCGGGTATGGCGCGAGAAAAGAAAAATGCGGTTGTCGCGATATATTCTACGTTTTTACAACGCGCTTATGATCAGTTAATACATGATGTCGCTATTCAAAACTTGCCCGTGCTATTTGCAATCGACAGAGCGGGTTTGGTAGGTGCCGACGGCCCTACTCACCAAGGTGCATTTGATATTTGTTACTTACGCGCTATTCCAAACATGATTATTATGACGCCTGGCGATGAAGTCGAATGTCGTAACATGCTCTATACCGGTCATCTAGCTAATCAACCCGCGGCGGTGCGTTATCCACGTGGTGCTGGCATGGGCATAGCTACACAAGACAATATGGAAACGATTGCTTTGGGAGAAAGTCGAACCCTTCGCGAAGTTTCAAGTAAAAACACTGATTCGAAAAAAGTCGCCATTCTGAATTTTGGAGCATTATTGCCTGAAGCAATTGCCGCAGCAGATGAACTTGACGCAACATTGATTGATATGCGCTTTGTCAAACCACTTGATTCAAAAGCGGTGCTAGCCGCAGCTAAACATCACGATCTGTTAGTGACATTAGAAGACGGCGCAATTGATGGTGGTGCCGGTAGTGCCGTAATGGAATGCTTACAAGCCAATAAAACACTTGTTCATGTGCTCAGACTGGGCCTACCCGATGAGTTTATTATGCAGGGTACGCAGCAGGAGATGTACAGCGAACTCGGTATGGATAGTAAAGGTATTGTTGCGTCGGTAAGTGCGTTTTTTTAAGTAAGGTTAATTAGACCAAGCTAACACAAAAAGCAGTCACAAAAAGCTAGTCATAAAAACTAGCTTTTTAAATTTAATGATACGCGCCTAAGTAAAAATAACCTTAGTAAATATAATAAATGCCATGCAGCAGCACTAAACTAATGGCGCCAGCGACAAGATCGTCAACCATGATGCCGAGTCCGCCATGAACGTTTTTATCTAAAAAGCTGATAGGCCAAGGCTTTAAGATATCAAAGATCCTGAACAACACAAAACCAATTAACACGCTATGCCAGCTTATTGGGATGGCGATAAACACAATCATCATGCCGGCAATTTCGTCCCACACAATAGAACCATGGTCGTGAACACCTAAGTCGTCACTCACTTTATCGCAAATTTTCACACCAATTACGCACGCAACAAGTGTGACGGCAATGTACAAGCCAATGGGTAAATAGCTCATGGCCAGTATGAGTGGAATAGCCGCTGCAGAGCCCATGGTACCTGGCATAAATGGGATCAAGCCTGAGCCAAAGCCAAACCCTAAAAAATGAGCAGGGTGTGTTAGTTTTACTTTTTGAGCGAGGAGCTTATCCATTTAGGTTGAGATTACCTATCATTAGAAGTGCGAATAACCATGAGCTTCGTCTTTAGAAAAAGCATAGGGTTCATCGTTTAATCGTAAATCAAGCTTACCGTTTGCACCTGTCATTTGTCCAATACAAGTGTACTGAATACCGTAACTTTCAAGCGCCGTCTGTACACTTGTGCGCTGCTCTTCAGCGACCGTAAACAAGAGTTCATAATCATCGCCCGCCATCGTTGCGTAACGTAGTGCATTGTCTAATTTTTCAACGCTGTTACCAAGGGCCGGCGAAATTGGTAGTTTGTCTAAGTGAAGCAATACCCCCGTCGCAGAGGCATTCGCAATATGCATTACATCTTGCAATAAACCATCTGAGATATCGATACATGCACTGGCTAAGCGGCGCAATACTGTCCCTGCGAGTACTCTTGGCGTAGGCATATGATAACGAGACACTAAATAATCGCGCGCTTCAACGTCGTCTATACTTAGCTTTTTCTGCAAAACATCTAAGCCTGCGCCCGCGTCGCCCAAACAGCCGGTTACAAATATCCAATCACCATTTTGCGCGCCATCCCGTGTAAGCGCGCTATCAGTTGGGACAAACCCTTGCGCAGTAATGGTGATTGCCAAAGGCCCTTTAACGGTATCGCCGCCAATTAACTGAATCGAAAAATATTCACTTAATTCTCTGATTTTTTCACTGAAGCTCTCTAGCCATTGCTCATCAGCTTGTGGCATGCTAAGCGACAAACTTATCCAGCTTGGCTCAGCACCAATCGCGGCTAAGTCGCTTAAATTTGCGGCAATTGCTTTGTGTGCGATATGTTTCGCATTTGTGTTTGGTAAAAAGTGGACGTTTTCGACGAGTGTGTCGGTTGTCGTAGCTAGATGCTGATTAGTGGGTACTTGGGTAAGCGCGGCGTCATCGCCAATGCCTACAATGACGTCTTTGCGGACAAAGCTTGCATCCGCAAAGTAGCGTTGTATTAGACCAAATTCGTTCAAAGCTTAAGTTCTTTCGTTTTTACGGAGTGTTTTAACGGCTTTATCTAACGCACCGTTGATGAATTTGTGACTTTCTTCTGCGCCATAGCTTTTTGCCAGCTCAATGGACTCGTTTATGACCACCTTAAACGGGGTATCTAATCGTTCAGTCAATTCAAAAGTCGCTAGGCGCATAATGGCTTTTTCGATTGGGTCAAGCTCTTCAGGCAATCTTCCCAAGTAGGGTTTGTAGACTTTATCAAGCGCATCAACATCATTTGAGACTCCTTTCAATATTGCTTGAAAGTACTCCATATCGACCTTTTTCATGTCGTTGGTTGTTGCAATCGTTAATTCGACTTGCTCTATGTCGTTGCCGCTCATTTGCCAAGCGTATAATGCCTGTAACGCTAAGTTACGGGCACGTTTTCTTTGCGCAGGTTTCACTATAGCGCCTCGTCAATTGCCGCTAATACATTCACCATTTCAAGTGCAGAAAGTGCAGCTTCAGCGCCTTTGTTTCCTGCTTTTGTGCCAGAACGCTCTATCGCTTGTTCAATCGAATCGGTAGTAATAACACCAAACGAAACAGGGATAGTTGCGTCTAAAGATACTTGGGCAAGACCCTTGTTACACTCACCCGCCACAAAATCAAAATGAGGCGTACCGCCTCTGATTACCGCACCAACAGCAATAATCGCATCAAATTTTCCAGATGCAGCGGCTTTTTTAGCGACGATTGGCAGCTCGTAAGCGCCCGGTACACGTATTACTGTAATGTCGTCAGGGTTAACTTCACCATGGCGCTCTAGTGCATCAAGTGCCCCATCGAGCAGACTTTCCACAACAAAACTATTGAAACGAGAAACTAACACAGCAAATTTTTTGCCTGTCGCGCGGATATTACCTTCAATTACTTTCATTTGTATCTGCTCCTATAAAAATCGGCGCGAATTATAGCACAAGGGCTTTCGCATTAGTTGTCTTTTTTACTTGCTTTACCTTTGATTTAATCGTGAATGTATTCGACCACTTCTAAACCAAAGCCTGAAAGGGCCGAATATTTTATTGGCTTGCTCAATAAACGCATCTTTTTAACGCCCATGCTCGCGAGTATTTGACTACCTACACCAACAGTTCGGGACGAGCCTTGCCAAGCTTTACCTTTAGCCGCTTCATCGTTATCTTCCGCTTGAAATTGTTTTATTTGCCCTTCGAGATCTTCATCTTTACCCAAAACGACAATCACTCCGCCATCTTTGGCTATCCGCTGCATGGCACTCTCTAATGACATAGACCGATTTATGGCTCGGGTTGAGTGGAGCAAATCACTAAAGGTATTATGCAAATGTACGCGCACTAGCGTAGGCTCGTCAGGCACTATATCGCCCTTTTGTAAAACCAAGTGTAACTGTTCATCAATAACATCTTTAAACATGGTTAGATTAAATTCACCATGCTCAGTAGGTAATACACAAGAACCTACTTTTTCTATCGTGGTTTCGTTTAAATTTCGATATTCAATTAAATCAGCAATAGTGCCTATTTTTAAATCATGTTGCGATGCAAAAACTTCGAGTTCAGGTCGTCTTGCCATACTGCCATCAGGATTGAGTATTTCAACAATAACGCTGGCAGGTTCACAACCACCTAAACGCGCAAGATCAACACCAGCTTCGGTGTGCCCAGCTCTATTTAACACACCCCCCTCTTTTGCAATTAACGGAAATATATGGCCTGGTTGCACAATATCGTCGCTAGTCGCGTCTTTTGCTACAGCTGCTAAAATAGTTCTTGCCCTGTCAGCGGCCGAAATTCCAGTTGTTACGCCTGTTGCTGCCTCAATTGAGACCGTAAAATTAGTCGAAAACTGCGCGCTGTTTTTATCGACCATTAATGGCAGCTTTAACGTTTTGCAACGTTCTTGTGTCATTGGTAAGCAAACCAAGCCGCGTGCATGCGTCACCATAAAATTAATCGCTTCGGGGGTCACATGCTCTGCTGCCATGATGAGGTCACCTTCATTTTCGCGATCTTCATCATCCATTAAGATCACCATTTTGCCTTGTTTGATGTCTTCAATGATTTCTGCTGTGGTATTTAATGCCATGCCAAGTATGTATCCTGTGTATTGTGTTATGTGTGTATTTATTTTTATTATTTTATATCGTCACGACCGTCGAGTATTCAACCCAAAGTCACTTATTTAAGATAGCCATGTTCTGCCAAAAAGCTCATGCTAATATCTGATTTCTCGCTTTCGTCAGCTGCTTTATTACCAAGCAAGAGTCGTTCCAAATAACGAGCAATGACATCGACTTCTAAATTGACAGCTGTGCCTTTTTTATAGCCGCCAATGACTGTCTCTTGAAGCGTGTGTGGAATTAACCACAACATGAAAGAGGCACCTTTTACTTCGTTTACGGTTAAGCTAACACCGTCGACAGTAATAGAGCCCTTGTGGGCAATATATTTAGCTAGGTCTTCGGGTGCTTTTACCCACACTTCAACGTAATTGCTATGTTCATTAATCGCTTCGACATGCCCAACGCCATCCACATGACCGCTGACAATATGCCCGCCAAAACGACTATCAGCTCGCATGGCTTTTTCTAAATTAACTTTGTCACCAATGTTATAGCTAGCAAAGCCAGTATATTTGATAGTTTCGGCTGAAACATCAGCGGCATAATAGTCTGCACCTGACTCAACGACAGTTAGACAAACGCCGCTGGTGGCAATACTATCGCCAAGCTTAACATCGCTAGTATCCATTTTACCTACATGTACGACCAAGCGATAGTTATCGCCCAAATCTTGTAGACTGGTGATGGTGCCAACCGCTTCTATAATGCCTGTGAACATCTTTGCTGTACCTTTTAGCTTGATTTGCCTTTTAATTTTGTCATGTGCAGTGTTAGCCACTGCTGTAAATTACTGCTATTTATCACCAAACACTATACGACTTCGAATATCGCTGCCAACCATCCTCGTATCTTTCACATGACCATGTACCGCTTTCGATAGTTGTGTTGGGGCAGTTGTATTACTAAGCGACCTGCTGGCTGTACCTAATAACTTAGGTGCTTGATACAACACAAGTTCATCGACTAGTGATGCATCAAACAAGGCGCCAGTTAATGTCGCACCGGCTTCTACCCAGAGATGGTAAATCCCTTTCGCGCCTAAATCGAACAACAGTGCTTGTAAATCTACATATTCTCGCTGTGCACTTTTACAACTCGGGATCTGTTTTTGACCATACACTATGCTGTTAGCGTCTATATTAACGTTATTCTCAAGATTATAGACCAATGTTGCTTGGCCATCTTTGAAGATTTGATAAGCATCGTTCAGTCTATTTTGTGAATCAATGATGACGCGCAGCGGCTGTTGTTTGCGCCATGCAAATTTTTGAGCGATATCTGCGCTTAACTCTGCCGGACGTACATTTAATTGTGGGTTATCTGCTAATACGGTATCTGCGCCGCTTAATATTGCGCATGCGCCAGCCCTGAACTTTTGCACATCTTTACGCGCAGTGCTTGATGTAATCCATTTACTCTCGCCATTGGCTAGCGCGGTTTTTCCATCAAGACTTGCGGCCAGTTTAACGGTCACGAATGGACGCTTGTGCGATAGACGAAAAAAGAAATATCGATTTAATGAAAAGGCAACATCTTCCATCAATCCCATAGCAACATCAACACCGGCATTAACAAGCATTTGAACACCCTTTCCTGCAACGTCAGGGTTGCTATCGCCACATGCAATAATCACCTTAGCAATACCCGCATTTATCAAGGCCTGCGCGCATGGGCCTGTTCTGCCATAATGTGAACATGGTTCTAAAGTGACGTAAGCGGTCGCGCCCTTGAGTGTCTTGACATTATTGTGGTTGCTTGTTGTGCTTATGCCCTTTTCGGTGCTGGCATTGGCGCTAAAATTACTGGCAGCATCATCAAGTGCGACTATTTCAGCGTGAGCTAAACCAGCTTTTTTATGAAAACCTTCCCCGATAACCTCGTTTTTCTCATTAACGATAACGCAGCCAACGTGAGGGTTTGGCGTAGTCGAGTAAATACCTTGTTTTGCCAAGTATAGGGCTCTGGCCATATGTTTGGCATCGTTGTTTGTAAACTTATGGTCGGTAATCAGCATATTAGTTGTCGTTGCTTATGCGAGACATAAATTACTCGTCAGACAGTCGGGCAATTTCTTCCCCAAACTCTTTCACATCTTCAAAAGACCTATAAACAGAAGCAAATCTGACATAAGCGACTTTATCTAGCTTGCGCAGGGCGTTCATTATGATTTCGCCAATAAATTCACTGCTTACCTCGCGTTCACCAGTGGCTCGCAATTCTGACTTAATCCGATTCATCGTTTGTTCGATTGCTTCTGTGCTCACAGGGCGTTTTTCAAGTGCCCGCGTAAGGCCTGCATTTAATTTGTCTTCGTTAAAGGGTTCACGAGTTTGGTCCCGTTTAATCACTTTGGGCATCACTAGCTCAGCGATTTCGAAGGTGGTAAACCTCTCTGTGCACTCTAAACACTGACGACGACGACGGATTTGTTCGCCGCCCGCAACAAGTCGAGAGTCAATGACTTTGGTTTCTTGTGCGCTACAAAATGGGCAAAACATCTATTGGCTCCTTTAAAAAAACCGTATGAGATCAAAAATGCTATTACAAAAAACATAAAGAGTTCGCACAAACATTTGCCGAACTCTTTGAGTATACTCGCTTTTCACCATTTTTGGTGGGTCAATATTTCCTTAATTAATATGCCCTTATCTACTAGGCGATTAACTGTAAACTGGGAAACGTTCGCATAAACTAACCACTTGCTCACGTACCGAGTTAATAACACTTTCATCGTTTATGTTATCTAACACGTCACAAATCCAGTTTGCGACTTGCTTAGCTTCAGCCTCTTCAAAGCCTCTGCGCGTAATAGCTGGTGTTCCTATGCGAAGACCACTGGTCACAAAGGGTGAACGTGGATCATTAGGGACTGAGTTTTTATTGACGGTAATGAAAGCTCTACCTAAGGCTGCATCGGCGTCTTTACCAGTAATGTCTTTATCAATCAAATCTAACAAAAACAAGTGGTTATCTGTGCCATTTGAAACAACTTTATACGCACGTTCTTGCAATACTGCGCACATGGCTTTCGCATTTTTGAGCACTTGCGCTTGATAAGTTTTAAACTCTGGCGCGAGCGCTTCTTTAAATGCCACTGCTTTTGCTGCAATAACGTGGCACAAAGGTCCCCCTTGGTTACCAGGGAATACGGCGCTATTGAATTTTTTATATAAAGTTTCGTCGCCACAATTTGAAATAATTAAGCCGCCGCGCGGGCCAGCTAATGTTTTATGTGTTGTCGTAGTTACCACATGAGCATGTGGCACTGGGCTAGGATATAGACCTGCTGCAACCATACCAGCAACATGAGCCATATCGACCAATAAATAAGCGCCAACTTTGTCAGCAATCTCTCTAAAGCGCGCCCAGTCAACAATGCCAGAATAAGCAGAAAACCCACCAATAATAAGCTTAGGTTTATGTTCTAGTGCCAGCTCTTCTACTTTATCGTAATCAATAACGCCGGTTTCAGGGTGCAAACCATATTGAACCGCATTGTAGGTTTTACCCGAAAAGTTAACATGCGAACCGTGCGTTAAGTGACCACCGTCGGCTAAGCTCATGCCCAGTACAGTATCATTTGCGTTAATTAGCGCCATAAATACAGCGGTATTCGCTTGTGAACCAGAATGTGGTTGCACATTAGCGTAATCACAGCCAAACAGTTCTTTAGCTCGTTCAATGGCCAGTTCTTCAGCAACATCTACGTGTTCACAGCCGCCGTAATAACGTTTGCCTGGGTAGCCTTCTGCATATTTATTTGTTAGCTGAGAGCCTTGGGCTTCAAGTACACGTGGGCTACAGTAATTTTCTGAAGCAATCAGTTCAATATGATGCTCTTGACGTTGTTTTTCTGCTTCCATTGCCGCAGACAATTCAGGGTCAAAATCGGCGATATTCATATTGCGTGATAACATAGTAGCTCCTTTGCTGGCGTTGATTGCGCGTATGGTTAACTGGCGCTTAAAAAGTAGAATGTTGCTCGTGTTTGGAATAAGAAACGCCTGCGACGCACAAAACACTAACAAAAAACGCGCTTATTGTAGCGTTTTTGATTAGTTTGTATAGGGTTTAAAATGAATATCTAATAGCTTTGTGTAAACGCTTTTAAAATGCGGACTTTTACGCATTTAAACATAATACTCACACAATACATCCTATGTCATTCCCGCGAAACATCCTATGTCATTCCCGCGAAGGCGGGAACCTCCTTGGCACTAAACGAACTTTACTAAGCGGTTGTTTTTTAAACATGGAGCTTGGGTTTGCGAGGTCCCCGCTTTCGCGGGGATGACATAGGATGTATCGATGTGCTGAGTTATTTATGTAGATTCATTCGACAAACTTATTTTTCGCCTATGCTTTTTTCCAAGGCCTTGACTCTATCAACCAACTTGCCAATTTGTCGAAGCTGGACCGTATTTCGTTGCCAATCTCTATTTGGTGCAACAGGCATACCCGATGAATAAACACCTGGCTCTTTAATGCTTTTTGTCACCATACTCTGGCCAGTAATTTGGACTTTATCAGCAATCGTTACATGGCCGTTAATAGCGCATTGACCAGCAATGACGACATATTTTCCAATTATAGCGCTGCCAGCAATGCCGGTGGCTCCGCAAATACATGCATGATCGCCAATTTCGACGTTGTGCGCGATGTGAACAAGGTTATCAATAATGCAATTTTTACCAATAATTGTGTTATCGAGCGCGCCACGGTCAATACTGGTGTTTGAACCAATTTCTGTGTCTTCGCCGACAACCACCGTGCCTGTCTGCGGGATTTTTACCCAATTGCCCATTTCATTTGCGTAGCCAAATCCGTCGCAACCTACCACAGTGCCGCTATGAATAGACACTCTGTCACCTAACTCAACACGATGATAAATCGTCACATTGGCTCGCAAATTAACCGCCTTACCCAATATTGCGCCTTCACCAACAAAGCAGTTGCCGCCTATTGTTGTGTTATCACCAATTACTGCATTAGCCGACACAACTGCGCCTTCTCCTATGCTGACGTTGTCGCCTAAGATTGCTGTTTTATGTACGCTTGCAGACGGCGCTACGCCAATAGCTTGTTTAGGCGTTGTATCGAGCAACTGCGCCGCTTTAGCAAAACCAACATAAGGGTCTTTCATTATAATGACATTGCCCGAATACCCGTGTGCATCTTGTTCTTTTAAAATAACGCCCCCTGCTTGACTAGTATGCAGGTCTTTTGCGTATTTACTGTTTGATAAGAAAGAGAGCTGGTGCGCTTGGGCGGTCGATAAATTCGCCATTTCGCTTACCACAGCAGATTCATCTCCTTTGTATTCGCCGCCAATTGCTGATGCGATGCTAAGCAGAGTCATTTGGGTCATAGTATTTCCTTTTTCTGAAACTTATCGCAAATGGTAGCACAAATTTTTTCCCTTACTGATACCTATCATCTACAATAGGCAGAAAATTAAAATCAATAATTCGTTTTCATTAACATAGGGTTATAGTCGCATGGCGCAATACGTTTACAGTATGCATAGAGTTGGCAAAATCGTGCCTCCAAATCGTCACATTCTTAAAAACATCAGCTTAAGCTTTTTCCCAGGTGCTAAAATTGGCGTATTAGGTTTAAACGGTGCGGGTAAATCTACTTTGCTGCGCATAATGGCAGGTGTCGATACCGATATTGAAGGTGAAGCGCGCCCACAGCCGGGCTTAAAAATTGGTTATTTGCCGCAAGAGCCAACACTCGATGAAACTAAAACAGTACGCGGCAACATTGAGTTAGCCGTTGCTGATGTCGTAGATGCACTTGCTCGTATTGACCAAGTGTATGCCGCCTATGCAGAACCTGATGCAGATTTTGATGCCCTAGCGAAAGAACAAGGCGAACTTGAAGCCATCATACAAGCAAAAGATGGTCATAACCTAGATAACGCGCTAGAGCGTGCTGCCGACGCACTGCGTTTGCCGCCTTGGGACGCTGATGTAACTAAGCTATCAGGTGGTGAAAAGCGCCGTGTCGCATTGTGCAAATTATTGTTAGAAAAACCAGAAATGCTGCTACTCGACGAACCAACTAACCACTTGGATGCTGAATCGGTAGCATGGTTAGAACGTTTCCTACACGATTATGAAGGTACCGTTGTCGCCATTACCCACGACAGGTACTTTTTAGACAACGTCGCGGGCTGGATACTAGAACTTGACCGCGGTGAAGGTATTCCGTGGGAAGGTAACTATTCGTCATGGTTAGAACAAAAAGAAGCGCGCCTTGCGCAAGAGGAGCGCTCTGAAAATGCACGTCAGCGTTCTATTAAACAAGAACTTGAATGGGTGCGCACTAATCCTAAAGGACGCCATGCAAAAAGCAAAGCTCGTATGGCGCGATTTGAAGAGCTCAGCACAGGTGACTATCAAAAACGTAACGAAACTAACGAGCTGTTTATTCCACCTGGCGAACGCTTGGGCGACAAAGTCATTGAAATTGAAGGTTTACGCAAGTCATATGGTGAGCGATTGCTCATAGATGACATGAGCTTTACCGTACCTAAAGGCGCCATTGTTGGTATTATCGGGCCCAATGGTGCAGGTAAATCTACCTTATTTAGAATGATATTAGATAGTGAAAAACCGGATGCAGGTAGCATTGATATTGGTGAAAGTGTGCAATTGGCAAGTGTTGATCAGTTTAGAGATCACATGGATGAGTCAAAAACAGTATTTAACGAAATATCAGACGGTCAAGACATCTTAAAAATAGGTAATTTCGAGATAAACAGCCGCGCCTACTGTAGTCGTTTTAACTTCAAAGGCACTGACCAATCTAAATTTATTAAAGATTTGTCGGGTGGTGAGCGTAATCGTGTTCACCTAGCAAAATTATTAAAATCGGGTGGCAACACGCTATTACTCGATGAACCAACCAACGACCTGGATGTTGAAACCTTACGTGCGCTTGAAAACGCAATTTTAGAGTTTCCTGGCTGCGTAATGGTAATTTCGCATGACAGGTGGTTTTTAGACAGAGTCGCCACGCACATTTTAGACTATCGTGATGAGGGTAAAGTTAACTTCTTTGAAGGTAACTACAATGATTATGAGGCTTGGCTTAAAGAAACCTATGGTCAAGATGTGGTTGAGCCTCATCGTCTTAAATATAAGAAAATTGGCTAACAAAAGCGTTAGTTAAGCTTTTTCTATGTTTAGTATTTGGACGCTCGTTGCCATCACCCTTGGCTACATGTTCTTTTTGTTTGCGATTGCCACCTTAGGCAATCGCGCAAAGCGTCTGCCTAAATCAGTTTATTCACTCGCCCTCGGTATACACTGCACATCGTGGGCATTTTTTGGGACAACCACACAAGCAGCCAACTTTGGCTGGCCTCTGATCCCCACATATTTAGGCGTTATTGTCGTCATGCTAGTGGGCTTTCGCTTATTGCTGCGAGTTAACACTATTTGCAAGCAATACAACATTTCGTCGATTGCAGAGTTTGTTAGCATACGTTTTGAACACTCCAATGCGATTGCCGTTATCGTTACGCTTATTTGCTTTATTGGGGTTATTCCTTATATCGCACTGCAACTTGACGCGATTACTTTAGCGCTTAATTTGTTATTAATCGATGCAGACACATGGTCAGGCTCTATCAGCTTTTACGTTACCGTAGGCATGGCGATATTCGCCATTTGGTTTGGTGCACGAAATATGAGCCTAACCGAAAGAAACAGTGGCTTAATGCTAACCATTGCATTTCAATCTTTAGTGAAGCTACTCGCCTTATGCGTGGTTGGTTTTTTTGTCGTGTATTGGGTCTTTGATGGCGCAATTGACCTATTTGAACAGAGTCTTAACTTTTCACACACCCGCGAGGTAATCGATAAACCTTTTGCGATTTGGGTATATATTAGCCATGTCTTATTGGGCATTTGCTCAATGTTTTGTTTGCCACGTCAATTCCACATAAATTTTGTTGAAAACCGCGGTGAAGAGGAACTTAGACAAGCTCGTTGGCTTTTTGTGAGTTATTTGCTGGGAATGAGCGTCTTTATTTTACCCATCGCCATGGCCGGTATGCTCTTATTTGGCTTACCTTCAGTGATATCGACGCCAATTGGCCTTGATCCCAGCACTATTAATCCTGAACAAGTAAGCTACTCTACCGATAGCTATGTACTGGCAATACCTATCGCATTTAATAATGCGGCTATTGCTGTTGTCGCTTTTATTGGCGGCCTTGCTGCGTCAAGCAGTATGGTGATTGTGGCGACATTAGCACTAGGTAATATGGTTGCCAATAGTGTGATTACACCGCTATTTTTTAAAGTAAAATCAAGTAAAACAATCGCCGGTGGTATTTCGGGTAACGCTTTGCTGCGAATTAGACAAGCTACCATTTTGATCATGTTATGCATTGCCTACGCGTATCATATTAATGTTAGCCAATTAACGCCTTTAGCTGAAACAGGCACAATCGCGTTGTCTTTGTTGTCTCAAACCTTTCCTGCTATTTTACTTGGCATATATTGGCGAAAAGCAAGTCGCGCCGGCGCAATTAGCGGCATTGTTTTGGGTATGTTGACAGTGGCGTTCGGCATGCTCTACCCCGCTTTGCAAACGCAAAGCAGCATTGTAGAAAATAGTAACTACAGCTCAGCAGAGCAGATCGCTTTTGTTCTTTTTATCTCTTTATTGGTAAACGCGTTAGCCATTATTCTAATCTCCCTTGTTTTGCACATCCGCAATACCTCTTTAGGTGTGGTTGCGCTAAACCCATACGCATCATCTGCTTTGCAGGTTTTTCAGTCAAACATTCGATTACAAGATTTATTAAAATTAAGTGAGCAAATACTACCTCCGGCTAAAGCGAAAGAATTTCGCAGTAGCGCAAAGTTTGTCGATGAACCAGACGCCATAGCGCCTATTCAGTTACTCAAGCAAGGTGAAAAATTGCTATCTTCTCATATGGGCAGTGCATCCACTCGAATATTGTTAAGCGCTATTGCTACTCGTGAAGATAACCAGCGTACTCGTCATCAAGATTTAAACGAACTTGTTGAACAGGCCGGCAAAAGCTTCCAGTTTAATAACGAAGTACTGCAAGCTTCTATCACCAATTTACCCTTAGGCGTTAGCGTGGTTGATGCCAATTTACGATTGGTTGCATGGAATAAGCTATATGAACTCATGTTTGATTACCCGACTAATTTTTTACATGTGGGCAAACCCATTATAGAAATTCTTGAATTTAATGCCAAACGTGGTCTTATTGGTCATAGCGAAATGACACAGTCGCCACCGACTGCGATGCCAACAACATCCACAACAAGTGACTCACAGCAACAAGAAATTCAAAAGCGCATGCAAAACATGTTAAACGGCAAATCATATAAAGCCGTGCGTCCGCAAATTCAAAATAAAGTCATCGAGATTTCGGGTAACCCGCTTCCTGCCGGCGGGTATATCACGTGTTATAGCGATATAACAGAATACATCCATATTCAAAATGAGCTAGAGAGCGCTAAAATAGACTTAGAAAAACGGGTAAAAAGGCGTACACACCAATTGCAACTTGCCAAAACAGAGGCCGAAGAAGCTAACCTTGGCAAAACAAAATTTTTGGCAGCCACCAGTCATGACCTAATGCAGCCTTTAAGTGCGGCGAGTTTGTTTGCCTCAATGCTTGACGAAAAGCTTCGCCACAGCAATGCTTCTGAACTCACCGCTAACTTAGTTAACAGCCTAGATAACGCAGAGGCTTTGCTGGGTATGCTTGTTGAAATCACTAAACTAGAAAACAAGCTTATTAAGCCGAATATGCAAAGTTTTGCGCTTGATGATGTGTTATCTCAGCAAGTGTCAGAATTTGCCATCTTAGCCAAGCAAAAGAATATTAAACTGCACTTTGTACGCAGTTCTATTTGGATATATAGCGACCGTCGCTTGTTGTCGCGTATCGTACAGAACTTATTGTCAAACGCCATCCGATATACTGAGTCAGGTAAAATTTTAGTGGGTGTTAGGCGACACAGTCAAAAACATTGCAATCTTATTATTGCCGATACTGGCAGCGGTATAGCACTTGAAGATCAAGCAAAAGTGTTTACTGAATTTAAACGCGTAGACCCTAACGATAAGCACCAAGGTTTAGGCTTGGGTTTAACGATTGTCGATAAGATTAGCCAATTACTAGATTATAAAATCCAATTACGTTCACACTTGGGCGAAGGCTCTTTGTTTAGCTTGCAATTAAAAAGAACTGACCCTATCAAAAAGTCCTCAAACACTAACTTGGCAAATAAGAGCGAGGTAGCGGCATTGTTTTTAAGCCGCTATTGCATATTATTGCTTGAAAACGATGACGCGGTAAGTACCGCGCTTAAGACACTGCTTAGCAATTGGGGGGCAACTGTCATTCATGCAAAAACAGAAAAAGAAGCTCTTAATATTATTCAAAAACACGCCCAAGCCCCTGATCTTATCATTGCTGATTTTCATCTAGACGATGGAGATACAGGTGTTGACGTGGTAAACGCGCTTCAACACACCACAAAACAAACATTTAAAACCATATTAAGCAGCGCGGATCGTAGTGAAGAGATTCAAGCGATGGCTTACGAACACAACATGCAGTACTTACCAAAACCAATCAAGCAAGCAGCCTTAAAGCGTATGATTCAAAAAATGCTAACGCAAGGATAACATCCCTATTTTATTTGTTCGGGCGATATCGTTATACTTCAACAATAACAATAAAAACAAGCCGTAAAGCACAAATATGTCATTCTTATCAGCGCTATTTAAACTCCAAGCACACCATACTAATTTTAAACGAGAAATTGTTGCAGGTTTTACCACCTTTGCAGCCATGTCGTATATCTTGGTGGTCAATCCTAATATTCTTGCCGCGGGCGGCATGCCTATTTATGGTTTAATTACCGTCACCGCGCTAGCAGCTTGCATTGGGTGTTTGCTAATGGCGGCCATGACAAACTATCCCATTGCTATGGCGCCCGGCATGGGCCTCAACGCTTTTTTTGCTTTTACCATATGTTTGGGCAGAGATATTCCATGGGATGCTGCATTGGGCATTGTGTTTTACAACGGTGTCTTGTTTGTATTGCTCTCGGTGACCGGTATTCGAAAACACATCGCCAGTGCCATTCCACAAGCTTTAAAAGTCGGTGTTCAGTGTGGTATTGGCTTATTTATCGCTTTTATAGGCTTAAAAAATGCCGGCTTAATTGTAGACAGTCCAGCCACCTTTGTCAGCATAGGCGATTTATCTGAACCCGCCGTTCTGCTTGCTCTCGTTGGTATCGTACTAACCATCGTATTAGTGGTAAATAATGTCGCTGGCGCTATTTTGTTATCGGTAGTATTGCTAAGTATTGCCGGTTTATTTGTGCCAGTGCAAGATGGCTATTTAACGCCTATGCCCAATGCAATTGTCGGTATGCCTGAAGGGATTGGTAACACATTTTTTGCCATGGACTTTATGTATCCACTGGTAAATTTTGCGCAAACATGGGATCTAATCTTTGCTTTATTGTTTGTGAATATGTTTGACACCATCGGTACGCTCATTGGCGTATCCCGAAAGGCAAAGCTTCTCGATAAACACAATAACTTACCTAAAATTGGGCCTGCAATGACAGCTGATGCCAGCGCCAGCGTTGTTGGTTCTTTGCTTGGTACTTCTCCTGTGACATCATATGTTGAATCTGCGGCAGGTGTCTCAAGCGGCGGTCGCACAGGACTTACGTCGGTCGTGGTAGCAATTTGCTTTTTACTGGCCTTATTTTTAACACCTGTGATGAAAGTCATACCACTGATGGCAACCACACCAGCTTTGGTCATGGTAGGCATTTATATGATGGAATCGTTCAGACAACTCGACTTTGACGACACCCCAGCCCTTGCTACCGCTACCGTTGCGATGCTGGCGATGCCATTAACGTTCAGCATTAGTGAAGGCATTGCGCTTGGCTTTATCGTTTATGTGGGCACAAAGTTAGGCACAAAGAAATTTAGTGAAATTTCAATCATAACCTACATGCTAGCGGCAGTATTTATGTTGAGGTATATTTTTAATCTGAGTTAAGACATGCATCTATTCACCGCGCATCACTTGATTAAAAATCACGCCAGCTTGAGTCCGATTGTATACCCCAAGTTTTTTGAGAACCGCCGACGCATGTTGCTTGACCGTCGATTCAGAAATATTTAATTCATACGCAATTTGTTTATTTAGCAAGCCCTTGGCAATTAAACCTAAGACTTTTAATTGATGAGGTGTCAATTGTGCAAGCTGTTCAAAAAATGCTGTTTCTTGAGGCGCATGTTCAGTCAACTGGATATCTTTAGGCAACCACTGTTCACCTTGCAATACCTGTTCAACGGCTTGTGCAATTTCACTTAAATCGACAGATTTTGGAATGTAAGCACTAGCGCCCAGTTGAATACACTTGCTAATGGTATGCTCTTGTTCGTCTGCAGAAACAATAATAATCAGTAAATTAGGGAACTGCGCTCGTATTGTAGAGATACTACTTAGGCCATCATTACCGGGCATATTTAAATCTAAAAAAAGTAAGTCGATATCAATGTCGGCGCTCAATGCACCAATCGTTGAGGATAAGTCTTGTGCTTCTTGAATTTGCTCTGAATGCAAAGCGTGCCCTTCTTGCACGCTCATGCTTTGACTCATTAGCACTTGTTTAAGTGCGTTTCGAAACAAAGGATGATCATCAGCAATAAGGACTTTGTACATGGCACCTTCTTTAATTATATTACAGACTAGGGGGCAAAAAAGGCAGCTTCAATGCGCTGCCTTACCTTTGATTATAACAACAAATCAGTCGATAGCTTTAAAAACGATAGCTTTAAAAACGATAGTTCTAAAAACGATAACCCACTGTCAAATGCACGGTTCTTGGGTCGCCATAATACCCAATCAAGGTCGTATCACCACCCAAACCTGGCGCGAAGTTTCCATCGGCGTCAGGCGCACCAACAAAGTCGTAACCGCCTACTAAATATTCTTCATCACTTAAGTTTTTGCCATGCAAGCTCGCATACCAATCACCTTCTTGGCTTTCCCACATTATGCTAGCGTTTAACATGCCGTAGCCGTCTTGTGCGATTAAGTCAGAGGTTTCAAACAACAAATAATCATCACGATAGTAGTAGTTAGCATTAAAAATAAAGGTGCCTACACTTGTATCTAATATGTAGTTAGCAGCAAAGTTAGCGGTGTACTCAGGTGTATTAGACAAACCAATTAAGGGCGGAATAACATCATTTCGCTTAATTTCAAAGTCTAAATAACCAAGCGCAATGTCAAAGCTCAAATTATCGTTTGCCACATATGTTATTTCAGCTTCAACACCGTCCCCGGCAGTTTCTGCTGCGTTTTGAAGGGTTTGATTAAGGTCGGTACCATTACTTGATTCGCCTACGGCTATATATTGTCTGTCTTTGTGGTCGTACGAAAACAAGGTAACGTTAGTGCGAAGACTGTCAGACCAGTCTTTTTTCATCCCAACTTCGAAAGAGTCGACTATTTCTGGCGCGACACCATCTTCGTTAGTTTCGGCGCGCGGATTAAATGTACCTGATTTAAACCCTTGTCCATAAGTCGCATAAAACATGGTATTGCTATCCATTTGATATTCCACGCCAATGCGAGGTGTAAAGCGGCTCCAGCTGTCTGATTTTGGCGCGTCAAGCAGGCCATCACCGTTTGTATCAGTCCCAAGTACCGTTGGCACTAATTGACCTTCTGGGCGCACATAACCGGGCACCCAGCCAGTACTTGGATACACGTTCGCAAATACGAGCCCGTTGTTAACGATGGCTGTTTTTTCTTCGTCAGTAAAACGAGCGCCTACGGTAAGTGATAGTTTATCGTTAATATCAAAGCTACCTTGCGTGTATATAGCCGTGCTTTCTGAATTGTTGCAGCCTTCTACTTCACGCGTTAAACCAGGTAGTAATAATGAACGACCAAACACACCAAGGATGGCATTAAAGTTACCACACGATTCACCGTCGTAATAATAAATACCACCTACCATGGTAAACCCATCGCCTACATAGTTAGCTTGCAACTCATGAGTTTGATTTTCGTCTCGATATTCAGCTGGTACATCAAAAATATCAAGCGCAGTATTATCAAAGTCAATGTTAGTGGGTGAATAGCTTTCTCGGTCTGATGCGATGTACTTTACCTGCAAAGACTCAGACACGTCATATTGTACCGACAGATTAAGCCCTTCAATTTCAACTTTGTTTGTTGTTGGTAAGCTTGTATAAGAATCGTAGCGACTGTCAGGAACCGGTGCGTTAGTCAATAAACTAGGTAATAGGCGAAAACCACCTTTTGCATTAGAGTCATCTTCTGTTTTATCCCAAGCTAAGCGGATGAATAAATCATCGCTTGGACGGTATTCAAGTTTCACGCGGGCGGCCCATAGGTCTTTGTTGTAATTATCCAAATCCTGATTAGAAAGTGCTGATTGCAAAAATTCGCCATAACCATCGCGGCCTAACTTAGCAAAACCGACACCTAAATAGAGCTTTTCGTCAATAATAGGAATTTGACCGGTGAGCTTTAGATCTTGTTGAGAATAACTACCTACAGTAGCTCTCGCGGTAAATGAGGTATCACCCGACATTTCTTTTGTGACATATTTAACGGCACCACCAATGGTATTTTTACCGTATAAAGTTCCTTGAGGCCCACGTAATACCTCAATGGCTTGTACATCTAACAAATCTAGCACCGCGCCCTGCGGACGGGCAACATACACATCATCGATATAAATACCGACACCTGGCTCATAGCCCCATAACGGGTCTTGCTGACCAATGCCTCGAATAAACGCCGTGAGTGTAGAGTTAGTGCCGCGGCTAGTTTGCAAAGTAGTATTGGGCGAAAACTGTTGTATTTCAGTTAACACCGCAATACCGTTAGCTTCTAAATCGGCTTCACCTATTGATGTCACCGCAACAGGCACATTTTGCAAGGACTCTGTTACCCGACGTGCGGTAACGGTAATGGTTTCAAGCTTACCTACTTCATCTTCTTCGCTCGCTTCCTGTGCAACTGTGGGCATTGCAAGCGCACTTAAGGCTAAGGCTACACATTGAGCTGCTATCGATATTTTACTTTTTAGTGAAGCTCTGTGGTTTGTTAGTATTTTGTGTTTGTTAATGGCACTCATTGACATGGTTTCCTATTATTATCGTTGTTTATTTGTACACAGCGATGCTTGCAGTCGGGTGTAAATTTAATGTAAACAGACCTAAAGAGGAACAGTACTATCGTACTATGGTCTTATATTCACTATTGGGTCACACTTTGTGCATCCTAGCGCTGCCCAGTCACAGAAAATAACAGTGCCTACAATAGGTACACACTAAAATCGACGTGCTGGTCGTCTTTAATGACCACATCGCGTTTTTACTTGCTTAGGATTGACATATGTTGAGTTTAATAGGATTAGTTGGCGGCCTTGGCTTGTTGATATTCCTCACCATTCGTGGCATGAATTTATTTATTGCTGCGCCACTTTGCGCACTTTTAGTAGCGCTAACTAACAATATGAGCATATTTGCTGGCGACAGTAATTTTGTATTGACCTACATGTCAGGCTTCTCTGGTTTTGTCGCCTCGTGGTTTTTTATGTTCTTACTTGGTGCTATTTTTGGCAAATTCATGGAAGATACGGGCGCTGCCGATTCACTCGCGCGCGCTATTATCGCCAAACTGGGCTATAAACATGCAGTATTTGCTGTGGTCGCTGCTTGCGCCATATTAACCTATGGCGGCGTATCGGTCTTTGTTGTTGCTTTTTCAGTCTACCCGATGGCCTTGAGCTTATTTAAAGATGCCAACTTACCGAGGCGATTCATTCCAGCAACCATGGCGTTTGGGTCGGTTACCTTTACCATGACCTCAGCAGGCTCACCTGAAATACAAAACTGGATCCCCATTCAATATTTAGGCACATCACCGTTTGCGGCATGGGAAGTCAGTTTGGTGGTCGCCGTCGTGATGGCTATTCTTGGCTATTGGTGGCTTAAAAAGATGGTAACAAAGGCCGTTAACAATGGTGAAGTATTTGAAGCCAAAGACGTCGATCCTAAAATTAAAGAGCGCGACTATCCGCACCCTGCAAGTGGTTTTATCCCATTACTTGTTGTTTTATTGATATCTTTCTTTTTACATGAAGCCTACGCTCAATACGCATTAATTGCGGCACTAGGCGGCGGTGTAGTCACCCTGATGATAGTCAATTATAAATATTTTCAAAATATGGGTGAGGCAATCAACATGGGCACAACTGGCGCCCTTATTGCGATTGGTAACACCGCAGCAGTGGTTGGCTTTGGTGCAATAGCTCGTACAACCGATGCCTTTCAAACAACCGTAGATGTGATGACGCACTTGCCTGGCAATGAACTAATTGGCGCCGCGGTTGCCGTGAGTGTAATCGCTGGCTTAACGGGCAGTGCATCGGGTGGCCAAGCAATCGCACTGCCTGAAGTTGCCCCTTTTTATTTAGAGAAAGGCGTCGACCCTAGCGAGCTACATCGGATTGTTTCTATTTCGTCTGGTGCGCTCGATTCATTGCCCCATAATGGCTATGTTGTTACGACCATTCGTGCTATTTGTCATGAAACACACAAAGCAGCTTATGGGCCAATGGCCGCATTAACGGTAATAGTCCCACTTATTGGTTTAAGTTTGGCAATTGCCTTATTCATTATGTTTTAAGCAAAAGCAAAGGATCATTGATGAAATCTGGTAGAAAAAATCTCAGCCAATGTAGACCACGTGTTTTGCATACTCGTTTGCTTTTCAACAGACGTTTATGTCAGGCTATAGGCATCGTGTTTTCGTTACTAATGCTTGGTGCATGCGGTGACGAAACGCAACAGGCTACTGCGAACAGTACTCATTCTGCTTCTGAAAAAACACCATCTCCAGAAAGTCAGACGCCCCCTAATAAGGAAGAATTAAGGTATATGATTGTAAAAAAACAGCGTCACGTCATTGACTTATTTACCACGTTTTCAGGCAAAACAATCAAGGATGTGCAAGTTGGATGGGAAAGTTACGGTACTCTAAATGCCAATAAATCTAACGTGATATTAATTACTCATTATTTTACAGGTAATTCGCACGCCGCCGGCAAATACGACAAAAATGATGCTGAGCCAGGATATTGGGACAGTATTATTGGCCCAGGCAAAGCTATCGATACCGATATTTTTTTTGTAATAAGCATTGATTCCTTAGTTAATATAAGTGCTTTTGATAAAAACGTGATCACCACTGGCCCAGCCAGTATCAACCCTGATACCGGCAAGCCTTATGGGTTGAGTTTCCCTGTGGTCACTATGCGAGATTTTGTCAACGTACAAAAATCAGTGCTAGAGAGCTTAGGCATATCAAAATTGCACGCAGTTGCCGGGCCATCAATGGGCTCAATGCAAGCAATTGAATGGGCGAGCGCTTACCCTGATTGGGTCGGCAAACTTATATCAGTGATAGGCTCAGGCAGCAGTGATGCATGGACCAGCGCATTATTAGAGCAGTGGACAGTGCCAATCACGCTTGATAAACATTATAACGATGGTGATTATTATACTAAGGATAAATCACAGTGGCCAATGACAGGATTAACCCATGCTTTAGCCATGATTACGCAATCGGCGCTGCATCCTGAGTTTTTTAGTCAAGTGGGTGAGCAAATTGGCTACCATCCGCTTGAACCCAATACACTGTTAGATATTCGTGCTAAACCAAGTATCGTGACTTGGTTAATGGAGAGAGCGGGTGAGAGAGCGGCCCTGATGGATGCAAATCATTTGCTATACCTTGTGCGTGCTAACCAACTATTTTTAGCCGGTATGCAAGACACTCTAGAAAATGGCCTTGCGAATATAGACGCTGACGTTCTTTTGTTGCCGGCGAGTACCGATTTATTACTCATGCCCTACCACGCCCAAAAAATTCAACAACACCTTAATGGGAATACAGATGTCTCGCTTCATTATTTAGAAGGTAGTTTGGGTCATTTAGAAGGTGTGGCTGGCATTGCTGCAAAAGGTGATGTTATTAGGTCATTTTTAGGCGAGCCTAACACCCAGTAAACGATAACAATGAATACAAGAATAAGAAAACCTATGAATCACTATCGTAAAAAGTTCAAAATTTTAATATCTGCTGCTTGTCTTGTATTTGCATTTAGCATAAGCGCTAATCAAAAAGTAGAATTAGATATTCGCAATATCAGCCTTTCAGGTCTATCATCTGGTGGCTATATGGCAACCCAGTATCATTTATCACACGCCGACAGCGTGAGTGGCGTCGGCATTATTGCTGCTGGCCCGTACAATTGTGCTAGAGGGTCAATTACTACGGCATTATCAGAATGTGTCACAACGGCACCAGAAGCTTACCCAATGAGCTTATTAGATGTTTATAGCGCTGATAATACAAAATATTTGGCCAACAAAGCGGCCCTACAAAATGATAGAGTTTGGCTATTGCATGGTACATTAGACACACGCATTGGGGCCGATGTTGCAAACGCGTTGCATCAGCAGTATTCATCGATTGTGAAAACAGATAACTTGGTCTATATCAATAACAAGCCCTTTGCGCATGTTTTCCCGACAATCGGTTCTGATCAAACGTGTGAAACGTCTGCGGCGCCTTTTATTGGAAAATGCAACTATGACGCTGCGGGCAAGTTACTGACGCATATATTCGGTTCACTTAACGACAAAGTTCTGCGCGATGAATTAACAAATCACGGCGAATTTTTCAGTATAGATCAAAGCGAACTTGCTGATTTATCGGGGACTGGTATGCATGACGATGGCTATTTGTTTGTGCCTAAGACTTGCCTTAAGGGTGAAGTTTGTCGCGTTCATGTTAGCTTTCATGGCTGCAACCAATCTATCGACAATGTTAAAGATGCGTATGCCACTCAGACTGGCTTAAACGAATGGGCGGCCACAAATAATTTGGTCGTTTTATATCCCCAAGTTGAAATGTCGAGGTTTATGCCTATGAACCCACAGTCATGTTGGGACTGGTGGGGCTATACCGACGAAAACTACGCTAATAAAAATGGCAAACAAATTAAGGCTGTGCATAGCATGGTTAATAATCTTGCAGATTACCTAAATAATCGAAAATAGACACAAAGCTCGCATTATTATAAACAAGTAAAATATTCAAACGTAAACAAGGGCTAATAAATGACAAGTGCAAAAACAGTGATGATAACAGGCGGCGCCAGCGGGATTGGCCTAGGGATAGCGGAATATTTAGCCCAAAAGGGCCATCTAATCGTTGTTGCCGATATGAATATAGAAGCGGCTCAAATCGCTTGCGATAGTATCATCAAAGCCGGCGGCAAAGCACAAGCACTCGCGATTAACGTGACAGATAAATCAGCAATTGCTGCACTACCGAAAACACTTGGCAAAACGCAAATTGATGTACTAATTAACAACGCAGGCATTCAACATGTCAGCAAGCTTGAAGATTTCCCTGCCGATAAGTGGCAACTCTTAATTGATGTTATGTTAGTTGGCCCTGCCCTGCTTACACAGGCATTATTGCCAAACATGCGAAAAAACGACTATGGCCGGATTATTAACGTAGGCTCTATTCACTCTGTTGTTGCCTCGCCGTTTAAGTCAGCATACGTCGCTGCAAAACATGGTTTGGTTGGCTTTGCCAAGACGGTCGCACTCGAAACTGGTGACGCAAACATCACTATCAATAATTTATGCCCAGCCTACGTTAAAACGCCGTTGGTAGAAGCGCAAATAAGCGCTCAAGCAATTGCAAATAAAATGACCGAGCAAGAAGTCGTAGAAAAAATATTTTTAGAGCCCATGCCTAAAAAGGCTTTTATCGACATATCAGAACTTGCCGGCAATGCTGAATTTTTAATGAGCGATGCTGCTAAAAATATGACCGGACAAAATATCATTCTAGATGGCGGCTGGACGGCACGCTAGATATAAGGGTAACATTAAGTATAAACCCTCTATCAACCTTATGACGTAAGGCTAAGCTAAAAAAGGCGAAGAACAATGCAAAAACACGCTAAAACTGCAATAAGCGCATGTGGATTTATGTGTATGTTGTTGTCGATGTCACCAGTAATAGCGAGCAATACCGCCCTACTCACTTTCCAAAAAGGTAATGATATTAACCTTGATATCGGGAAAAGAGGATGCCTGCTACAACATGAGCTAAACGGCGAGAAGCCATTGTTGTCAATAAATTTATTAGCTCAAAATGACCAAGCGACCCCCAATAGTACAATAAGACTGCACAATGGCTTTAATCAATATGGGGCTGTTGGCACACTCGTTATCAAACACGGTGATACACACCTCCAAGCTGCAGGTGAGAGCTTAAAGCTTCATGTAGAAGCCGCAAGACTTTTTAAAACGAACGATTGGGATGCGTATGATATAGCAATGTCAAAAGCCGAAGAAATGGACGAGTCAGTCGATCCACGTTTTAAACAGCTCAGTGTACAAGTGGATAATATGAGCTTATATCAGTATGTGAAAAGTGAACGTGAACGCACACCATTTAATTCTTCTAAAATGAAAGCTGTACAAATTAGTCTTAAAGACGTGCCAATCTCCGACTCTAATGCCCAAGCGCTTAGCTACAATGAAGCGGATTTTCGTTTTGAAGGGCAGTGTAATGTTATCGTGAAAAAACAAAGTGATTAAATGATAGACCATTCGTAATACTCTTAATAAGCATTTTCTATTTATTTGACTATACTAACGGTAAGTGTTTAAGAAGTTACCTACCATAAACACGCCAAGTAAATTAGTAAAAGGCTCATGCTTAACAATATTCTTAGTTTTTATAAAAACAAAACGTCTACACTTCGACAATCACAATTCATTATTCGCTGTACTTTTGGCATTTCGATCGTAGCAATTGCAATCATGTTACCTTTTGGCATAAACAACTTCTTTCAAGACCGATTCTTCAGTGGTGTCACCGCGCTATTAGTCGCTTTTTTGTTTATCGCAAATGCCATATTAGCCCTTAAAGGTAAATACAGTTTATATTTAAACCTACTATCAACTGTGCCTGCTCTTGCACTAGCTTCAATAACTGCATTGATTAACTTAGAAGTGCTAGGTGCATTCTGGTCTTTTGTTTGTGTCTTTGCTATATACTTTGTTTTACCTTTTCGATTTGCTAAGCATGCGAGTTGGGTGTATTTGCTGTGTGTACTTAGCACCGCTTGGGTAATATTAGAACAAGATATCGCCATTCGATTTTGTGTAGCCCTGTTAAGCGTTACCTTGTTTACCTTTATTTTTTCTGGGGAAATGTCCAGAACGAAAAAAGCACTCAAGCTTCAAGCACAGACCGACCCATTGACCGGCCTTTTCAATCGCACAAAACTAGCGCGAGTTACATCTAAAGCTATTCGTGAATTCACGTCTTCAGGTATCGTCTCAACCATATGCATTATTGATGTGGACCATTTTAAATCTATCAACGATAACATGGGACATGAAGCGGGCGATAATGTGCTCATTATGCTGGCTTCGCAACTTAAATCGCTCACTAGTCACAAAGATAAAGTTTTTAGAATAGGTGGTGAAGAATTTTTGTTACTTTTGCCAAACACGCCAATAGCAGAAAGTGAATTAATCGCTGAAGCAATAAGGGACGTTATCGCAACGACCTCATTTCATACAAACCTCGATAAAAATCAACCAAGAACTGAGACATTTCACGTTACAGTAAGCATTGGTATGGCGCAAATTAGTGAAGGTTTTAGCGCACAACAATGGATTAATGATGCAGATCAAAAATTATATTTAGCAAAACAACAAGGGCGCAACCGCGTTGTTATGTAGACCTATAAGTTATCTCTCATAAGATAACTTCACTAGTCATTGATTGACGCTATCAATTGGTAAAATGGTATTACCCACCAAAAAATTGCGCTATATCAATTTCTTTCTCCTAATTTTATCTAAATAGACCAAAGTCGAATAAATGTCATAATTGATATGTATTATAAATATGGCATCTGGTTTATTTTGTCTACATAGTACTAATCAAACGTTCTCGTTTGTGCGCTAATGTTGTAATACGGACAGCGGTTAATAAGCCTCATTTTTTACAATTAACCACCTTAAAAATAGGATTTAACATGAGTAGAGTAGCATTAGTAACTGGCGGTACAAGAGGCATTGGCGAAGCGATTTGTCAGAAATTGAAAGATAAAGGATATACCGTTGTTGCTAATTATGGCGGAAACGATCAAAAAGCGGCCGAGTTTTCTGAGCGTACAGGTATCCCTTCTATTAAGTTTGATGTATCAAATTTTGAACAAACATCGGCAGCAATTGCAAAATTAGAAGAAGAGTATGGTTCGGTAGATGTACTTGTCAACAATGCAGGTATAACACGCGATGGCACCATGCATCGCATGAGCTTTGAGCAATGGGATGCGGTCATACAGACCAACTTGGCTTCTTGTTTTAACACGTGTCGTGCAGTTATTGACGGCATGCGTACCCGTCAATTTGGGCGTATCATCAACGTAGGCTCAGTCAATGGCCAAGCGGGTCAATACGGACAAGTTAACTATGCTGCGGCTAAATCAGGGATCCACGGATTTACAAAAGCATTAGCGCTAGAAGGCGCAGGTAAAGGTATTACTGTTAACGCAATTGCCCCAGGGTATGTTGATACCGATATGGTGCGCGCCGTGCCTGAAGACGTACTAGCAAAAATTATCAAAACTATCCCGGTAGGCCGTTTAGGCAAACCAGAAGATATTGCTAACAGCGTTGCCTTTTTAGTCGATGATGAATCTGGCTTTATTACAGGTTCTACTTTATCAATTAATGGTGGTCAACACATGTATTAAGCCTTTTTGCTTAATATAAAAAAAGAGGCGATAAAGCCTCTTTTTTATTGGATGATATTTATCGAAGATAAACTTACGAGTATTTATCAATAAACTCTGTGACTAAAGGACGAATGTTTTTACGATACATTGAACCACTAAATATCCCGTAATGTCCCGCATCAGGTTGAATATGATGTTTGCGTTTATTCTTAGGAATATTTTCACAAATATCTTGTGCAGCTTCAGTTTGCCCTATGCCGCAAATATCATCGTCTGCACCTTCAACCGTTAATAGCGCAGTTTTGGTAATCGCGCCAAAGTTAACCGGTTTTCCTTCGTAAGTGATAGTGCCGTTGGCTAACTCATTATTTTTAAATACTCGCTCAATGGTTTCTAAATAAAACTCAGCGGGCATATCTAGCACTGCCATGTATTCGTCATAAAAAGCACGAAAACGATCGGCGTCTTCTTTTTCGCCAAACAATAAATTTTGAAAGTACTTCTGATGCTTCTTAATATGCGTGTCTTTATTCATCGAAATAAAACCACCAAGCTGCATAAATCCAGGGTAAACCTGTCTACCTGCACCAGGATACCCTGCAGGTACTTGCATGATGGCAACGTTCTTAAACCACTTCATTGGTTGCTCGTGCGAGAATTCATTTACACGCGTTGGATTTTTGGTAGTATCAAGCGGCCCTGCCATCAAGGTAAGCGATTTAGGCACGTTCTTGTTACCCGCTTCAGCCATCACTGCAGTGGCAATAAGCGCTTGTACCGTTGGTTGGCAAATCGCAATCATGTGCGAGTCTTCGCCTAAAAAGTCTAAGAAGTCTATTAAATAGCTCACGTAGCAATCAAAAGAAAATGGCCCTTCAGATAGAGGGACTTCTCGAGCATCAGCCCAATCAGTGATATATACTTCGTGATTGGGCAAAAGCGCTTCAACGGTACCTTTGAGCAAAGTTGCATGATGGCCAGACAAGGGCGCAACTAATAGCACTTTGTCTTTAACCACATGATCGCTACGACTAAAATGCATTAAATTACAAAATGGTTTTTCTAGCACGACGTCTTCGGTCACGCTTATTTGGCGGCCATCGACCTCGACTGAGTCAATTTGAAAACCAAGTTTGTCGTAACGCTGCGTCACTCTAGTGGCGGTCTCAAGTGTTGCACTGGCAATACGAGCCGTCCACGTATAAGAAAATGGATTGTGAGGATGAGAAATAATATCATTGGCCAAACGAAAGCCCTGACTCATCAGTTCTCCGCCTCGCGCGATATAGTCATAAGTTTGATAATTCATTGCCGCTCCCAAAAAACGCCTTACACTGCAGCGAATATACGCCGGCTTCAAATCTACTAGGCGCAAATACTAGAATAAAAAAAAGCTCCTATCAACTTGAGAATAAATACCCGGAGTGATTGGAGCTTTATGATCTAGTCAAGATATTGTGACAGTAAACGCGATACACCTTACCTTACTGTCACTACCTTTATAAAAAGGTTTTACTACTAAATACTTACTTAGCTGCTGCAGTAAATTTAGTGGTCATTTCTTCACTAAGACCTTTGATCATTTCGCCAGCTTTCGCTTGTGCGCCAGATACCAAGGTATATGTTTCTTTAGCGGCAGAAGTTACAGTCTCTTGAAGTGACTCTAGGTATTCTTTTTGAGTTTCAGCAAGGCTCATTACGTCTTTTTGTTGAGCTGCTGATTCTGCGAAAGAAACGCCACCGCTTAATAAAGTAGTGAAAAGTGCATTTTGCTTTTCAGCTAACTCTTGAAGTGTATTTAAGTTTAAAGTAGCTAACTCAGTTACTGGCTTCATTGACTCTTTTAGTTGCTCATTCATTTGTTCTAACATGATGTATCTCCGTTAAGGTTTTTAAGGTTGTTGATAAAAATTAAATTACTTTTTTGCTGCTGTTGTTGTCACTTCGCTCGACTTTACAGTTGCAGGTTTTTTAGCAGCGGACTTTTTGGGCGCTGCTGTTTTAGTTGGTGCTTTTGCGACTGCTCTTACGTTTTCAGCACTTAGCTTGGGTACAGGCTTTGCTTTTGAAGCTGCTTTTGAATCTGCTTTAGGCGCGGCTTTTTGTGCAGTCGCTTTTTTGGTAACTGGCTTTTTTGCAGCAGGTTTAGCTGCCGTTTTTGGCACTGTTGGTGCTACTTTTACTGCAGGCTTTGCTGCTGCTTTTTTAGCTGATGGAGCTGGTTTAGCCACAGTAGCCTTTTTTGGAGCAGCCTTTTTAGTAGGTGCCTTTTTTGCTTTAGCTGGCGTAGCGTTAACTGTCGTCGCTTTTACGGGCGCCGCTTTTGCAGTCGCTTGCGCTGTCAAATCGGTTTGTACTTTTTTTGCAGCTTCGGTCGTTTGCGATAAATTCGCTTTAAGCGCACTGGTAAATTGTTGCCCTACTGCATTTAAAACACCGTAGGTACTTTTTGAAGAACTTGTCACTCTTTCTCTCATTGACTCTGCATAAACACTTTGTGCAGCTAACAAGCCTTTTAACTCAGTTTGTTCACTGGCTGTTTTAATTAGCTTTATACTGTCATTTAACACGCCCGATACTAATAAAGTGTGCTGAGCCGCAACATCTTGCATGGCTTTTACGTTCGCCGCAAAAAGGTCATTAGCTGGCTGTGATGATTTTTTCACTTGCTCTGAAAATTGGTTAAACATGTTGTTATCCTCAAATCGTCTAATATGAACTTAGTGTGTTGCTGTTACAGCGTAGCGAACGCGCTCAGTTGTTATTGGTCTTTAGTAAGTCACAAGCATCAGTAGCGGATAAGTCTTTACCAGCACTTTGCTGCACTGCAACATTTGATATGAGTAGATAATAATGTCTTTTGAGATAAGATCAAGGATTATTTTGCTGCAGTGCAACAAAATATTGATCTAGAGCAAGAAAATGCGACGAGGTAAAATTTATGTGATTGTTTATTATCACTTTTTTTCTTGTTGTTTTGTCGACCAAGCCGACATATTTTTTTCCATCATTTGCGCAAATATACCCATAGGGCTATTGTCGACCATATTTTTCATCATGCCCTGCATCTTGTCTTGCTGAGCGATAAATTGCACTAAAGACTGTTCAAGATACTGACGCACAAACACTTCCATGTCACTGTCATAAAATCGAATTAATTGTTTTAACAATACATCAGTTAACAAAGATTGATTTTCGTTACTTTCTGATTCGCTGATGATTTGTAGCAAAACCGATTTAGTAATGTCTGCTTCAGTTTTCGAGTCCACGATAGTAAATTCGACCCTATCGTTAATTAGCACTTTTATAAAGTCTAAGTTCACGTACTTGCTCTGAGCAGTATCGTAAAGTCGACGGTTAGGGTATTTCTTGATAATTAACAAAGGTAGCCTCAGATAAACAATATGCTCGGTATGCGTTTAGATTGGACAACACGTAATTTTCTAAATTAACAACAAGATTAAGCTAAGCCGTACATA